>CAZAVK010000001.1:0-257367 GCA_964488645.1 uncultured Rikenella sp.
CTATATGATATTATACAAAAGAATTTTTAGGGTGTTGCATTGCGGAAAACAGGAGTATGTAATATTCCTGGTGATGGCTGTCTACGGCTTCATCCACTGGCAGAAGAAGATTGCGGTTGTGCCGGCGTCGTGACGCTCCAGACCTGTAAAAAGCCGTTTAGTTCATCCTTTTTTTCGTGTTGGTTCATTTAAAATTATCTGAACCAAATTGCCTGAGACAATTTAATCCATGGAAAAAGAGAATGCTCTGACGCATTGAATATCTTAAAACCTTTTAACTTGTTACAGATACATTTGATCTCTTCATCACTAATATAGTTTTTATTCTTGTCATTAATTCTTATTTCTACTTCTTGTATGATACCTGCCTGGTTCACGTAATGATATAAAGTTAGCCCTGAGTGATTTTGAATTAAAATCTCAAGACGATCTGGCCTGAAACAAGATCGGACTATTGCTATGATTTCATTGCTTTCTTTTTGAAGCCAGTAAAAATCATCGGTCATTGTTTCTTCAGTCAACCTGAAACCTTCGGGAGGATATTTTTTCCCAATAAAAAGAGTGTCACGCTCAAGGTGGTATAATTTGTATGTAGTATCCCCGAGAGGAATCTCTGAGATATAAGGCTTTTGTATTAATTTGTCTTTCTGTGTTTCATAAGCTTCACTATTCTCACGGGGAATCTTTTTAGTTGCATGGCAGCAAGATATGCCGAGCAAAATGGTGAGAAAAAAAGCACTTGTAAATAGATTAATTATTTTCATTGCAACTGGAAGTATGTATTATTTCATGTACAGCAGCATGGTAAAATGGCTCACTTGGGTCACTCGGTGTTGCATAGCCGGATTCGCCAAGATGCTGGGTAGCATCGCATTCTCTGAAGTTTTGCGTAGTGCCTGAATCAAATTTAAGAAATGTAAACATACGTCATGATATTTTGCTGCAAAGATCAGTTTAAAAAGACTTTGCGGATGGATTTTTATATTAGTAAAGCCTGATCGTTTGTGAGGATGTGTTAGACGGTAAGCATTCGTCCTGTCACGTCGAGTCTGAAAAAGGTTTGTAGTCGGTGAATATCAATGATTCTGTAGCAGCCTCGCCTCGAGGCTTCTGCCCGATCACCGGATTCAGGCCTGGCCGGTCATATGAGATCATCCCGGAAGACCTGCTGCTCGGGTCACACTGATTGGAACACCACCCTGCCTTCCAGTTTAATTGTGTACATTTACTATAAATGTTAAACCTAAACACGACAGCCATGAAAAAGACATTCTCCCCTCGCTGCGGTATCGTGACAGCCGCCTTATGTACGTTGCTTTTTATCAGCTGTGGAAAGAAGGCTACGGATGTACCGGAACCCAAGATAATAACAGGGACGGCAAAGCTTTCGGGGCGGCTGATTGATTATACCCCCCAGAATGATGAGAACAATAAATTGACAATAGTCTTGCATTACGCGAGTGTTGTTACAGGAGAAATAATGTCTTTTGATACAGGTTTGGAGGATGACAATAGTTACAGTTTTGAAGTTCCGGTTGACAGGGATATTCTTCTGGGAGTCATTTCTATCGAAAACAAAGATTATTATTTATTTAGTGGGGCAGTCAGTCTATCCACCAATACGGAGACCCGGGTTGATTTCATATCCAATGAAAAGGGAGCATTCAAGGCAAGTTTACAAGGTTCTGGTTATCTGACCGATGTAGATATGAATCATAGCGATAAGGCAATGCAGAATGTATTGGTACAAGGGAGGAAGCCTGTTAATATTGACACCATGGACAGGGATGAATACGTGCGCTGGGCATTAAGCGATCTCGATGAAATACTTCAGGTTCTTCGCAATGATTCCCTTCTCTCTCCAACGGCTAAAACCGGTATGGAAAATGATGTGAAAATGCTCTATTTGCAAAGAGGCTTTTTGGGGTATGCCAGTAGAGAGCGTCAGAAGATTGCTGATAGGGAAGGTGGTTCCGCCGATCTTTTACCGTCAGAGAGATTAGACAGGTCGTTTTATAAGTTTCTCGGCAAATTCAACCTGAATGATCCTACATACATGCTATTCGGGATGTATTATACCGAAGTTCTGCAGGATCTTATAAGGATAGATGAACTGGCAATACCTGATATAGCAGAGACTCCCGTAGCCGAATGGGTTAAAGGTGTGAAGGCTACGCTATCCGACCTGGTCGGATTCAGTGAAGGGACCTTCTATGATCTGTTGGCTACCAACTACTACGCCCGTCAGTTTACTATGTCAACCAGGCCTTTGTCAGAAAAGCAGATTTCGAATATCAAAGAGTACTTTCGGGGGGATAAGTCGGCCTTTGCCGATATCCTGATTCGCAGGAGTGGTGAGATAGAAAAACTTGCCACGGGTGTGGGTGATCTTATCATCAACGACGTTTCCGGAATACCCGCGGAACAGTTGTTGGATGTAATCATATCGAAACATAAGGGGAAAGTGGTTCTGATGGATTTCTGGGCCACCTGGTGTGCTCCATGCCTTCTGGCAATGAATGACATGAAGGGAATGAAGAGTGAGCTTAAGGATAAAGATATTGTTTACGTTTACCTTACCGGTTCTTCCCCGAAAGAGCAGTGGAGTGAGCGTATTCCGGGAATAGGAGGAGAGCACTACTACCTTAATGAAGATCAGTGGGTTTATTTGATGGATAGTTTTGAATTTGAGGGTATACCCTCATACACTGTTTATGGCAGGGATGGTAAGCTGAAGCACAAGTTCACAGGCTATCCCGGCAATGCTGAGATAAGGAAGCTGATCGAGGAACTGCTATAGATATAGTACCACCCTGGAAGCCTTCTTACTATGGGTTATGGGGAAGTACTCCCTTCTTTCGGACCAGTGATTGGAACACTACCGCAGAGTCTGATATCAGTTGCTGAGTTTGGAGTATAATTCTGAATTATAATCCTCCAAATGGTATTTGATATTATGCTCAGGGATTATTTGTGGTCTTTCGGTTTTGCATCTGGAGTTATTTTAAGAGTTACAGATTCACCAGCCAAAATGTCGAACCAGATAATGAAATCCTCATCGGAAGATTTGGAAAAGGTAGCTTTGCCTTCCACCGTTGCCCCGGCATTTCTGAGAGCTAACGATAACCCATGGACAGAGCTTGTATTGTGATTTGTAATAATGATATTATCATCCTGATAGTTAAATTCAATATTTTCAAGTAGCAACTGATAATCAAGAAGGTCTTTGATTGTTGTCAAGAAGAGATCCCCTTCGTCACGCCTTTTTGACATGTAACGAAGTATATCTTCGAAATAGGGGTTAATTTCTACCCTGCCGTTTTGTTCTGAAGTAATATCTATTTCAGGAATGCCGCGAACATAGTAACCATGACTGATAAAAACCATACGATGTTTAATTAATTCCTCTAACCTCGACTTTCTTGCATTGAATTCTTCTATAGCAGAATCTAACCATAGACCGTAAGTTATATCTACAAAATAAGTACCCCATGAATAAAATGGCCCGGTTCTGGTAGGGTGCAACCAAAATAGTGGTAGTGGAAGTGCTTCATCCCTATAGCGTTCTATTACTCTTGAAAGTTTATCTTGTTTAAGTTTATAACGCAGTGTTGTAGCAGCTTGTAAAATACTGGATTGAATTAGTTCAGAAGGAGGGTAAAAGTTATTCCAGAAACAACGGAAGGCATCTGAGAAGTGGCCTTGTCTTAACGCATCCCTTGTAGCAAATATGTAAGGCTCTTTTAGTTCGAAGGCGGTGTTCCAAAAATATTTCAGCCCAAATTCATCCCAGATGTCGGCAACATAATACATAGATTCTTCGTCAAACCCATCAGAGTGAAAGCATTCCCGATTATTTCTGCCTCCCAGCATTCCATGATCAATCCAGGTTACAGAATTGAAGTTGTCTCTCATGAAGGCAGTTGCTTCTCTCATTGTCTCTCTGTCAGAATTATTGTTTTCAGGTGTGTGAAGACATAGATCATAGCAATCTGTTGAATTTAATTGCTGCAAAAAAAAGAGAAAAGTGCTATCATTGTTGCTGTTTTTAATCGCAGTATACAAACCAGGCTCTTCCATATTAATATAAAAAAGACTTTTTGTTACTGGTATTTTATTGCCGTAAAAGCCCCCTGTTGCATTTGATGCGGTAATAATTGTATCACTTCCGAAATATACGGCACGATGTCTTTCTAATATGCCTCCATCGGCATGTTCCGTAAATATATAACCTGCCAGATAACCGTAAGGAAGCCTTAATAATCGGGGAGTAATTGCTGGTAAACCTCCAAACCAGATTGTAAGAGAATCTGCTCTGACATAATCTTTGGGAAAAATTGCTGACGATCTGTCAACCCATCGTCCAGCATTATCTTCCTGATACGGGAAATGCACATAAGGGTGATCATAAGCATATTCAAGATTTATTGATAACATTCTACCAGAGTGGTCGAGCTGAAGTGATGAAATACCCGGGGTGTGATATATCAGCGCCTGTCTTTCTTTATTTCCAAATCTCACTCCCTGGCGGTTGAGCCAATATTCATTCGCAAACTGTTGGATGTCTATAGTCCCGTTTCTTTTATATACTTCTTCAACCGGAATATCAAAACTGACAAGGAGGGCCTCTCTGGCCACTTCTGTCTCGGCCCTGTAGGTCGTTTCTATTTTAAACTTCAGACACGGATTACGTTGACTGACAATTAACCGGATTAATACCTCCGCCCCATTTAAGCCGGAGCCCGTAATAAGCAATGCTGAGTCATTCACTTGCGTTAAAGAGCAGTTTTCAAGTCCGTATTTTTCATCAATAAGATCTGGTGAGGCGTAATAGAGCATATTACTGACAATCATTGTGTCACTCAGGTCGTAAATACGGACCGCTCCTTTCTGATCAGCAACGATAGTAAAAAACGGACCGTTGACAATAATCTCATCCTTACCGCGTAAGGTAGGGTTAGTCAGAAATGACAGGGCTTCTCCGGGCAACCATGAATTCTGATTCTTTGCCTTAACGTAGCCATTTACTACACTGTAAATGCCAAGGATTAATAATAGACACCCAGAAATCAGAATGAAAGTTAGTATATGTTTTGACCTCATTTTTTGAAGTATTAAGTATAATTAGTCCATCCTTAACAAGCTTTATCCTCAATAAACTGATTCAGTGGCATATTTTACTGACTGATTATCGGCCTGAATCTGCCCCGTTAATCCGAAGGCTCAGTGAAGCCTGGCTGCATTTTAAAATTACTACTATTTAATTCAAATTCCTCTATTGTTTGATATCCAAGAGAAGAGTATTTTCTTCTTCGATTGTACCAACTCTCAATCCACTCAAAGATTGAAAGTCTAGTCTGCTCCTGATTGGTAAGGGCTTTAGAAGATATCCACTCCACTTTGATTGTTTTGAAGAAGCTTTCTTCTTGAAATTACGATCATACTTTTGCCTCCCTTTCATCATCATGGCAAATTACTTGTTGTTTTGTAGCTTAACCTGCCGACCAGTTTAATTGTGTACATTTACTATAAATGTTAAACCTAAACACGACAACCATGAAGAAGACATTCTCCCCTGGCTGCGGTATCGTGATAGCCGCCTTATGTACGCTGTTTTTGGTCAGCTGTGGAAAGAAGGATACGGATGTACCGGAACCCAAGATAATAACGGGGACGGCTAAGCTTTCGGGGCGGCTGATTGATTATACCCCTCAGAATGATGATAAAAATAAATTGACAATAGTACTCTCTTACGCGAGTGTTATTACAGGAGAATTTATAGCTTTAAATACAGGTTTGGAGGATGACAATAGTTTCAGTTTTGAAATTCCGGTAGACAGGGATATTCTTCTGGGAGTCATTTCTATCGAAAACAAAGATTATTATTTATTCACTGGGGCGGTTAGTTTATCCACCAATACGGAGACCCGGGTTGATTTCAGATCCAATGAAAAGGGAGCATTCAAGGCAAGTTTACAAGGTTTTGGTTATCTGACCGATGTAGATATGAATCATTTCAGTAAGGCAATGCAGAATGTATTGGTACAAGGGAGAGAGCCAGTTAATGTTGACACCTTGAATAAAGACGAGTTCGTGCGTTGGACATTAAACGATATAGATGAACGATTTCAGGTTCTTCGCAATGATTCCCTTCTCTCCCCAACGGCTAAAACCGGTTTGGAAAATGACTTAATAATGCTGTATTTGCATATAAACTTTTTTGATTATGCCAGTAGAGAGCGTCAGAAGATTGCCGATCGGGAAGATGGTTCCGCCGAACTTTTACCGTCAGAGAGACTCGACAGGTCGTTTTATAAATTTCTCCGCAATTTCAACCTGAATGATCCCACATACATGTTATTGGGGTATTATTATACCGAAGTTCTGCAGGACTTGTTGAAGCTAGATGAACTGGCGATACCTGATATAGCAGAGACTCCCGTAGCCGAATGGGTTAAAGGTGTGAAGGCTACGCTATCCGACCTGGTCGGATTCAGTGAAGGGACCTTCTATGATCTGTTGGCTACCAACTACTACGCCCGTCAGTTTACTATGTCAACCAGGCCTTTGTCAGAAAAGCAGATTTCGAATATCAAAGAGTACTTTCGGGGGGATAAGTCGGCCTTTGCCGATATCCTGATTCGCAGGAGTGGTGAGATAGAAAAACTTGCCACGGGTGTAGGCGAACTTAACATCAACGACGTTTCCGAAATACCCGCTGAGCAGTTGTTGGATGTAATCATATCGAAACATAAGGGAAAAGTGGTTCTGATGGATTTTTGGGCTACCTGGTGTGGTCCATGCCTTCTGGCAATGAACGACATGAAGAGTATGAAGAGCGAGCTTAAGGATAAAAATATTGTCTACGTTTATCTTACCGGTTCTTCCCCGAAAGAGCAGTGGAACGAGCGTATTCCGGGAATAGGAGGAGAGCACTACTACCTTAATGGAGATCAATGGGTTTATTTGATGGATAGTTTTGGATTTGATGGTATACCCTCATACGCTGTTTATGGCAGGGATGGCAAGCTGAAGCACAAGTTCACTGGCTATCCCGGGAATGCTGAGATGAGGAATTTGATTGAAGAACTGCTATAGATATTGTACCACCTAGGCAGTCTTCTTACTATGGATTATGGGAAGTACTCCCTTCTTTCAAACCACAGTATAACAAGTATAAGTTTTCTTGTTTGTTTACTTTTTCCTTTTGTTGACATCCCCGATTCCTGTTAACATCACGTCACAGATATATACAGGTTCGCCGAAGCTTTTTGATCATCACATTACGCTGACCCGGGTTGACAGTCAATTCAGAAATGCACGCAGTATGGTTATCAATACAAAATGATGTTTCTTTGAGATGAAAATGTATTACGGTTACCAGCGAAACAACTGCCCGGGAAGCAAAATCAGCGCTGAGCTGGTGGCTGATTTATGGGAACATTGATATTCAGTTAGTCATATGAAGTACAATATACTATTGTGGATGGTGATGATTACAGCCTCTCTCTCTTCATGTAACAGCGGGGGGAATATCTTCGTGGTATCAGGCTACTCAGCCGATGGCGCCGCTGATGTGCTGCTATGCCGGCTGCATGGCAACGGCACCGTAGAGAAGATCTCGGAGATTACCGTCGGTGATAATCCTTCATATTTTGCTTTCGGGCGTGGCGGGCTCATCTATTTTGTGAATGAAGTCGATACCTTTAACCAGAAACCGGGAGGAGGGATAACCACGCTTCGGTATGACAAAAGGAATAAGAGCCTTGAGAAGATCGGCACTCTCAGCCTGGGAAGCGGGGGGCCGTGCCATATAACCCTTTCAAATGACGGCAATCACCTGATCACGGCCAATTATGGCAGCGGATCTGTATCTGTGGTCAGGCTTAACCGGGAGGGGCTGCCGCAGAAGGTGACCGACCGGTTGCTGTACGGCGAGAGGTCACACCCCCATATGACACTCTATAACCCGCGGCTCAGAGGGTATTATGTGTCAGACCTCGGCCTCGACCGGGTATATCAGTTCAGGCTTGATACACTGTTTGGCGTGCTTCTGGATGCAGAGATACCCTGGTTCAGTTGTGAGGGTGGCAGCGGGCCGAGGCATATGGCGATAGACAAATCATCGGCCAACCTCTACCTGATCAGTGAACATAGCTCCACGGTGACACTTTTCAATATCTTGTCTGACAGCGTGACCGCAAAACAGAGTGTATCCACCCTGCCTGCCGGGTCAGAGCAAGGCAGTTACGGGGCTGATATTCATCTCTCGCGCAGCGGAAAGAAGTTGTATGTATCAAACAGGGGGCACAACAGTATAGCGACATTCAGTGTCGCGGCAGACGGTACCCTCTCCGATCCGCTCTTCCGCGACTGTGGCGGTAACTGGCCGCGCAGTTTTGCTCTCTCTCCATCGGGCAGATATATTGTGGTTGCAAACCAGAGATCAGATCGGGTGTCGGTTCTGCAGGCCGGGAGCGGCGCTGAGGAGGCACTCTCAGGCCTTGACCTGAATGCCCCGTCATGTGTGCGTTTCCTGAAGTAGCCTGTCCGTTTGCAGGCATCCCCTATGGCTGATCATCGAAGAGAGTCCGGTGCCCCTGCTCAAGCTTCAGCAGCCGTTTCTTGACCGCCAGACCTCCGCCGTAACCGGTCAGTTCACCATCGCTCCCTATAATCCGGTGACATGGGATGATTATGGCGATTGCATTGGCCCCGTTGGCTGCGGCTACCGCCCTTACCGCCTTCTCATTGCCGATGGCTTTTGCCAGGTCAAGGTATGAAGCCGTTGTGCCATAGGGCACCTGCATCAGGGCACTCCAGACAGACTTCTGGAAATCACTGCCCACCGTCACTAAGGGAAGATCAAACTCCCTCCTTGTGCCGTCGAGGTACTCATCGAGCTCTCTCCGGCACTGTCTGAGGATATCATCATCCTGCAGGATGAACTCCGCATTGAGCCCTGCAAGGATCCTGTTGTCGACCACCCTTCTCATCTTGCGGTATCGGAAATCGAGCAGGCACAGAGTGCCCCTGAAAGAACCGAGGATCATCTCGCCGATCCGGGTTTTATAGTACTGTATTGAGATCTGGTTCATCATCTGATCATTTCCGGTATGGTCGCCGTCCAGCGGCTCTCTGTTAATCTGCATCCGTTCCTCTGCTGTCAGACAGAGATGATTGAGTTGAACATTTCCTGGTCTGTTGCCCCTTCAGTGCTTACAAACAGCAGGTTGGAGCCGGCATCGATCCTCAGCGCTTCCCGCAGCGGCTGCAGTCTCTCTTCGTGGATAACAGCCAGGAAGGCGGCCAGGCCGGCTGAGCCCGATTCGCCCGATATGATCCGCTGATCTGCCTCAACCGGATAATAGAGCTCCCTGATGGCGCGCCTGGCATAGCTGTCAGCAATCCTGAGTGATGCCGTGGCACCGCTCTTTATAATATTCCATGCTCCGAGAGAGGGTGTTCCGCAGTTGAGACCCGCCATGATAGTGGCGGCATTACCCGACGAGGTGGTTAATACGCCTTCCCTGAATGAGGCAACGAAGGCGTCGGCCTCAATGGGCTCGACGATCACGATCTTGGGGAGAGGCTTGTCGCCTCTCTTTATATAGTGGGCTATCCCGGCAGCGGCGAAACTGCCTACCCCGGCCTGCAGAAACACTATATCAACCTGCGGGTCGCCCATCTCCCGGAGCGACTCATCAATCTCTTCAAACAGGGTGAGGTATCCGGCAGTGATATATGCAGGGATCTCTTCATACCCTTCCCAGGCAGTGTCCTGCACCAGCCTCCAGCCATTTTCATCTGCCATCCGGGCGGCATATCTGCAGGTGTCGTCATAGTCGCCCTCCACCTCCTTCACTGTGGCTCCCTCATTCCCGATAGCTAAAATCCGCTGTCTGGCAGTGCCTGCCGGGACAAATACATGTGCCTTGCGCCTGAAGTGCCTGGCCGCCCAGGCCACGGCACGGCCATGGTTGCCGTCAGTGGCGGTGCAGAAGGTGGTCAGTGAAGGCTCCCGGGCAAGGAACTCATTGATGGCAAATATTGCACCCAGCCCCTTGAAGGCGTTAAGTCCGAAACGGGAAGACTCGTCCTTGACGAAAATGCTCCCCACGCCATACTTACGGGCCAGCCCGGGAAGAGCAACGAGCGGGGTGGGGGCATAGAATGGCAGCGACCGGTGAAACTCCATGGGCCTGGCAGAGCGCAGGATCGTGGTGGTGACATCCTCTGGCATGACAGGTGACGGCCGGTTCAAGTAGTAATCCGGTCCCCTGTTATTCTCTCTCTCCTCCATAATCTCATTATTGAATCAAAAAGTTGTTCTCAGGCTGCATCCAAGCCGGGCAGGGCATCTGTGTAATGCGGCAGTCCGGCAACTCATCAGGCTTTCGCCTGTGCCATTCTCCGGCTGCCAGGGGAAGCAGATAGTGCCGCTGTCCGGGTGATACAAACATAAGATTTAAAATAAGTGCCGCGATGAAAAATACTGCAGACTATCCATCACCGGCGAATGCGGCTGCAGCATAATTAAAATGCAGTCATGCAGGAGAGGGCAAAGTCAATGGCCAGGGAGTCGGTTCCGCAAGCTTTCGGCGGCAGTGCCTAATCCCGGGAAAAAAGTGAAAAAAATAGATTATTTGTAATTATGAGCAAAAGATCATTATATTTGTAGCGAACAAATGACCATAACTTGTCACCACGACCGAAAATACCAAGAAGGATCAGCAATCCGCCTCTGATTTCAGGCATGAGGCCTTATGGCGGCAGTTCGGAAGAAGCTCATCTGCACTCCCTGTTCCTTCATCTCGAGGAGTATGAAGTTATCAGGCTGTGTGACTATGAGGGGCTCAATCATCAGGAGGCTGCACGCGTCATGAATGTTTCACGCTCGACCCTGACACGTATCTATGCCAAGGCAAGGGCGAAGGTTGCGGAGTCGCTCGTTGAGGGCAAGCAGCTTGTCATTGAGGGTGGCAAGGTCTATTTTGACAGTGACTGGTACAAGTGCAACAGTTGCGGGTCGGTTTTCAATCAGCCTGAAAAGGGGCTTGAGCCGGCTGAGTGCCCGTTATGCGGGAGCAGTGACATCATTCATCATGAGGGAGAAGAGAGAACCTCCCGGGTTGTCACACGCCGGTATGAAGGGCTGTGTGCTTGTCCTTCATGCGGGTATGAGAAAAAGCATGAGCCGCAGTTGCCATGCAGGGAGGAGATCTGTCCGGTCTGCGGAAACCGCCTGATGCGGAAGAACAATTTGTTGTTAAGTGGATTATAAAACGGTAGGACAGGAAGCTCACATCAGGGTTGCTGCCCGGTTACAGGCAGCAGTTTGAAGATGCGGGGTTCATGTCAGAGTAGAACCAAATAAAGGATCATCATGAAAGTAGCGATAACAAGTACAGGGCAGGGTCTTGACAGCAAGCTTGACCAGCGTTTTGGCCGGTGTGGCTGGTTTGTCATCTACGACACCGAAAGTGGTGGAGTGGAGATTGTACCCAATCCCAACAGGGATGCAGAGGAGGGTGCCGGTCCGGCATCGGTACAGCTGGTAGCATCAAAAGGGGTTCAGAAGATTGTCTCGGGCGAGTTCGGTGCAAAGATCAAGTCACTGCTCGACAGCCTGAAGATACAGATGGTTATTTATAAGGAGCCTGAGAAAACGGTTCAGTCGGTGATCGATATGCTTAAAAAATAATCACCCAGCGAGAGTTATGCCGCAGTTAGACAGGAAAGGCCCGGAGGGCAAGGGCCCGATGACCGGCAGGAAAGCCGGTAAGTGCACCAATTTCGGAGCAGGCCGCTCAGCCAGGCGCGATACCGGGGAGAGAGAGGGGGCTGCCGCAGCCATTGATCCTGCCGGTGATGCTGTGACCGGTATGGGTGCCGGCCGCGGCAGAGGTGCTGGAGTCGGAGCCGGCGCCGGTAACGGTGGCGGCAGAGGAGCCGGTGCTGGAGGCAGTCGCGGCGATGGAAGCGCCCCTGGTGCCGGAGCTGGTGCCGGAGCAGGCCGTGGCGACGGCAGCGGGCAGGGTGCCGGCCGCAGGTGCGGCCGCAGCCGGCGCGGCGGCAGGGCTATCGGAAGGAGTGACGGCGGATATGACAGCGGTGAAGAATCTGGTAGCGGTCGACGTGGCAGATCAGCTGCAGGAAGGGGTGGTGCCAGCCGGAAAAGATCTTGATACAATTCTTTTACACAATTATTTCCAACACATAATCAATACTGAACAATGAAAAAGCGTATTGCAATTCCCCTCGAGGGAGGTATTCTATGTTCACATTTCGGCCACTGCGAACAGTTCGCAATCATTGATGCCGATGAGAAGACAATTACCGGTGAGGCTCTTGTCACGCCCCCGCCGCATGAGCCGGGCTTGCTTCCCGGATGGCTGGCAGAGCACGGAGTGACAGACGTTATTGCCGGGGGGATGGGGCAGAGGGCCATCGGCCTCTTCAACCAGAGGTGCATCAACGTCTTTGTGGGTGCCCCGGTAAAGAGCCCGGGCGAACTGGCAACAGACCTGATCAATGAGAGGCTGCAGGCCGGCGCCAACTATTGCGACCATTAACCGGGAGCCAACTATGTCAGCAGGTTCATTCCCGAGAAGTTCGGTGTTGAGGTGGTTGTGGGTACACATCCCATTCCCCAGAAGTATTATAAAACCCATATGAATCTGGGTACCTGGAAAGGGGCGCAGATGCAGCGGTTTATCCAGCCCACCCTGGCTGCAGAGGAGGTCCGGCTGGCTTATGATTAGGAAGAAGTAAACGATGAAGATTGCCATAGCGAGCGGTAAGGGCGGCACCGGAAAAACCTTTGTCGCCACCAACCTCTTTAATATCCTCTCCCGCAGGGGTGACAGGGTCACCCTGACTGACTGTGATGCCGAGGCGCCTAATGATATCCTCTTTTTCGATACCCGGAAGGGTGGTACGGATGAGATCACCCACCAGGTGCCGGTGATTGACAGGGAGGCCTGTACATGGTGCGGACGGTGCAGCCGCTGGTGCAACTACAATGCCATTTTCTATCTCTCCTCCGCGAAGGTGATAGAGGTCATTGAGAATCTCTGCCATGGCTGCGGCGCCTGCTCCTTTGCGTGCAACAGTGGCGCCATAACCGAGAAGCCGGTGACCCTGGGAACGGTGACCTCATTCACCACAGGCGACGGTTGCCGCATCATTGAAGCGAGGATGGAGATAAACGAGATGTCTCCGGTGAGGGTGATAAAGGCGGCTGTCAGGAAGGCGGGTGATGAGGGTACAGTGATTTACGACGCCCCGCCCGGCACCTCATGCCCCTTCATCCAGACGGTTGATAAGGCTGACTACGTCTTGCTGGTAACAGAGCCGACCCCCTTCGGGCTGAGTGACCTGAAGCAGAGTGTCGATACCCTGAGGGTACTGGAGAAACAGTTCGGGGTGGTGCTGAACAGGGCCGATGAAGGAGACAACTGCGTGAAGGAGTATATTGAGGAGGAGTCTCTTGACCTGCTGGCAGAGATAGGGTATAGTGAGTCGATAGCGCGCACCTATTCTGAGGGCAGACTGGTGACCGATACCGACCGGGAGATGGCGCAACTCTTTGAGAGGCTGGCTGAGACGGTCAGGGAGAAGGCAGGGCAGGATGCACCCATTGAGACCGGAAGGCAGGAGTGAGATCGCGGCAGCGGATGAGGAAAAAGTGAGTCAGAAAACATTTTAAATATTCCCCGGAGATGGAACTGGCAATAATAAGTGGTAAGGGAGGAACCGGCAAGTCAAGTGTTGCCGCGGCATTTGCCACTCTTGGCGAGGAGCTGATGCTTGCCGACTGTGATGTTGATGCAGCCAACCTCTACCTTCTTTTCAGGCCTGAGGTTGAGTCTGAGCAGGTCTATGTCAGCGGCCACACTGCAGTGGTTGATCATTCGCTCTGCACCCTCTGTGGCATCTGTGCGAGCTACTGCCGGTTTGATGCCATAACCGAGGAGGAGGGCCGCATCATCATCTCGGAGACCTCGTGCGACGGTTGTTTCCTCTGTTCGCGTATCTGCCCCATGAATGCCATCACCATGGTCCGTAACGACCGCAGCCGCATGTACACCGGCTCTTTCAGAAACGGTAAGATGGTGTATGGCCGGCTGGCTCCGGGAGAGGAGAACTCGGGCAGGCTGGTCAGCATGGTGAGGGAAGCGGCGAAGAAGGAGGCCGGAGGGAAAGGGCTGAAGACCATTCTGCTGGATGGACCTCCGGGAATAGGATGCCCGGTAATCTCAACAGTAACCGGCGTCGACAAGATCGTCATAGTGACCGAGCCGACCATGTCAGGCCTGGCTGACCTGAAAAGGGTACACGCGGTGGCAAGCCAGTTCAGTGCCACGATAAGCGTTATCATCAACAAGTCTGATCTTAACCCTGAGATGGCTGACGGGATAGAAGAGTGGTGTATGGCAGAGGGCAGCACTGTGACTGCAAGACTCCCCTTTGACCGCCGCATAACCGAGGCAATGATAGCCGGGAAGAGTATAAATGAGCTCTATCCCGAAGCAGAGATAAGCAAAACCTTAAAAACAGTCTGGAATAAATTGACCGAAAATGGAAAAGAATGATCTATTTGACAAGATACCCATGAAGGGTGTCAGAAACATAATTGTTGTCGCATCAGGCAAGGGGGGAGTCGGCAAGTCAACCGTCTCCGCAAACCTGGCGGTTGCCCTGGCCCGTAACGGCATGAAGACTGCCCTGGTTGATGCCGACATCTTCGGCCCTTCACTCCCTACCATGTTCGGTATTGAGGATGCACAGCCGGAGGTGCAGGTCAACGGCAACCGGGAGACAATCTACCCTGTTGAGAAGTTTGGAATAAAGATAATGTCGATCGGATTCTTCATAGACCGCAACCAGTCACTGATATGGCGCGGTCCGATGGCTGCCAATGCGGTGAAACAGCTTTTTGAGAACACCAGCTGGGGCGAGATCGACTATATGATCATTGACTTCCCGCCGGGTACCAGTGACATACAGCTGACCACCGTCCAGAAGCTGAACCTTGCAGGTGCAATAATTGTTACCACACCACAGGGCATTGCCCTCAATGATGCCCGGAAGGCCTGTTCGATGTTTATGAATCCTGACCTGAAGGTGCCCCTGCTGGGAATAGTGGAGAACATGGCATGGTTCACTCCTGCTCCGCATCCTGATGAACACTACTACATCTTTGGCAGAGGCGGCGGCATGAAACTGGCCAGGGAGTATGACACCAGGCTGCTGTGCCAGATACCGGTAGTGCTTGAGGTGGGTGAGGCAGCCGAGGAGGGGCGCAACGTCTTCCAGCAGACCAACAAGACCGCGGTGGAGGCATTTGAGAAGCTGGCGGCAGAGGTGATTGAAGCAGTTGAAACGGGTAAAACAAATAACTAAAGAACACAATAAGATGAAAAAGACAGATGTACTGGTAATAGGCGGCAGCGCAGCCGGGATGGTTGTGTCACTGACAGGAAAGTCATCCTACCCTGACAAGAGCTTCCTGATGATCAAGAAGCAGAAGGATGTGATGGTGCCCTGCGGGATCCCATATATCTATGGAACCCTTGACAGCTCGCAGCTCAACATCATGCCGGTAGACAATATGATGGAGAAGGCGGGTGTGGATACCATGGTAGGAGAGGTGGTGGCAATTGATACCAGGGCGAAGAGCGCCAGGCTGGCTGACGGCGAGACCATCGGCTATGAGAAGCTGGTGTTTGCCACCGGCTCTCTGCCCTTCATTCCCAAGTGGCTCAAGGGGACCGACAAGGCCAACTTCTTCATTGTACCCAAGGACAAGGTCTACCTGGATGAGATGAAGGAGAAGCTGGCGGGATGCAAGCGTGTGGTGGTGATCGGTGCCGGCTTCATTGGTGTGGAGATCTCCGATGAGATGCGCAAGGCGGGCCATGAGGTGGTGCTGGTTGAGAAGCAGTCACACATCCTCTCGCTGGCATTTGATGAGGAGCTCTCGTCCCGCATAGAGCTGATGCTCAAGGATCGTGGCGTCAACATACGCACCGGCGTGGGTGTTTCTGAGGTCAGGGGTGACAAGAAGGTTGAGGGGGTTCTGCTTGACAATGGTGAGGAGATAGCCACTGACGCGGTGATACTCTCCATCGGCTACAAGCCCAATACTCAGCTCGCCCGCGAGGCCGGGATAACAATTGATGAGAGCGGCTTTATTGCCGTGGATGAATATATGCGCACCCACGAACCCGACGTCTTTGCTGTCGGTGACTGCGCGCAGAAGCGTGACTTCATCACCCGCCGCCGTGTGCCCACAATGCTCGCATCAACAGCCTGCGCCGAGGCACGTATCGCCGGGATGAACCTCTTCCACCTGAGTGTGGTGAAGACCTTCTCGGGCACCATAGCCATCTATGCCACAGCCATTGGTGATGTGGGGTTCGGTACGGCAGGCTGTACCGAGGCTGCAGCCAGGAGCGAAAACATTGATGTGGTGACAGGTATGTTTGAGGGTATCGACCGCCATCCGGGCACACTGCCTGGAGTGCATAAGCAGACGGTCAAGCTGATTGTCGGCCGCGCCTCGGGGGTAATCATCGGTGGCGAGGTGATCGGCGGCAGCAGCGCCGGTGAGCTGACCAACGTGATCGGGATGATCATCCAGAACAGGATGACTGTCAACTCACTGCTTATCTCGCAAATCGGGACCCACCCGCTGCTGACCGCATCGCCTGCGGCATACCCGCTCATCAAGGCAGCCGAGATTATTGACAAGAAGCTTCGCCAGAAGTAGCAGTTCACAGCAGCCGGTCAATGCACCCCACAGCAGCCGGTCAACGTACCCGACAGCAGCCGGTCAATGCACCCGACAGCTGCGGGCGGCTCCTGTGGAGGATTTATGATGAGAGCAGGCAGAGACCGGTCACAAACGGCCGGTTCTCTGCCTGCTTCCTGTTATATGGTTACCTGCTCCCTACTTGAGGTAGGTATCGAGGAACTCAAAGAACTCCTTCTGCCATATCACCGAATTCTGCGGCTTGGTAACCCAGTGGCTCTCATTCTCGAAGTAGAGCAGTCTGCTGGGTACGCCGCGCAGCTGTGCCGAGTTGAATGCCTCAAGGCTCTGGCTGTATGGTATCCGGAAGTCATTGGCGCCGGTGATGATCAGTATGGGAGTATCCCACTTGTCAACCATGTTGTGCGGTGAGAAGCGGTTGTATCCGGGCGGCTGCGGCTTGTCCCACGGGGTGCCCTGGTAATCCTTGTTCGGGTACCAGTACTCTTCGGTTGACCCGTACTCGGCGATGGTGTTGTAAACGCCGCAGTGTGAGATGAATGCCTTGAACCGCTTGTTGTGTATTCCTGCCAGGTAGAAGACTGAATATCCTCCGTAGCTTGCTCCCACGGCGCCGAGCCGCTCCTTGTCAACGAATGGCTCACGTGCCATGGCATCGATGCCGTCGAGGTAATCCTGCATATTGCGGCCGCCATAGTCACCCGAGATCTGCTCGCGCCAGTAGCTGCCGAAACCCGAGTTGCCGCGGCGGTTGACAGCAACCACGATATAGCCGTTGGCTGCCATCATCTGGTAGTTCCAGCGGTAGCTCCAGCTTTGTCCGAGAGGCCCCTGCGGCCCGCCCTTGCAGTAGAGCAGCGCGGGGTATTTCTTTGCCGGATCGAAGTCGGGCGGATAGATGATCCACATCTGCAGGTTCTTGCCGTCAGAGGTCTTGATATATCTCTCCTCACTGCGGCCCATGGTGATGCTCTCATAGATATGGCCGTTCACATCGGTGACCATGGTGAACTCACCTGTCTCCATATTGATGTGTGCCACCTCGGTGGGACGGGCCATGGATTGTATGCCTGCAACCAGCACATTGTTCCTTAGCTGCAGCGGCCCCATGTCATAATCACCTTCGGTAACCCGGGTGATGCTGCCGCTGGCCAGTGAGATCCTGAAGACGGGCTGCCGGCCCAGGTAAGGGCTCGAGAACCAAATTTCGCCGTTGCCGTTCCACTGCATGCTGCCCACATTGTAGTCCCATCCCTCGGAGACCCATTTCCGCTCACCGGTCTCCAGGTTGTAGACGAAAAGCCTCTCCAGGTCTGACTCGTAGCCATCCTCCTTCATGCTTGAGTAGGCGATCATCGTGCCGTCAGGAGAGAAGAGGGGAGCCTTGTCATATCCCATATTGCCTTCGGTAATGTTTATCTCCTCACCGGTGGCCACATTATGCAGGTAGATATCGGTGTTGGTGCTGAGGGCGTATGCCTTGCCGGTCAGTCTCTTGCAGGCATAGGCAATATACTTGCCGTCAGGGCTCCAGGTGATGTCGGCATCATCAAAGAAAGGCGCATCGGGTGTCTCGTAGCGCTGCCCTTCCATGAGATCCTTCTCGCCGCTGATGGCCGATCCGTTGAAGCGGGCCGTGAAGAGGTGGCTGTATGAGTAGTCATGCCAGTAATCCCAGTGACGGTACATCAGGTCATCGATGATGCGCACCTTCGCGTTCGGGAGGTTGTACTTCTCATTGGCGGTCCGGTCAAGCTTGACCCTGCGTGTGAAGTAGACCATGTCACCTGCCGGGGAGAATGAGATGATCTCATAGTCACTCAGACCGGTTATCTCCTTCTTGCCGGTGCCGTCAGCATTCATGACCATCAGCTTGCCGCCGCTGCTGTATGCAATCTTTTTGCCACCGTCGATCCACTGCGGGCCGGAGCCCCCCTCAGGGGTGAGACTGACCGGCTCACCTCCGGTGGCCGGTACGGAGTATATCTCTGTCCTGCGCCTCTCGGTAGGCAGGTCATAGACCGTGGAGGTGTAGAGGAGGGTTGTGCCGTCAGGTGAAAGCGCTATCGATCCCACCCTGCCATATTTCCACATAATCTCAGGGGTGAGGATGCCCCCGGCCTTCTCGGCAGCGGTAAGAGATACATCAATGGCCTCAGTCGCAGTCACAACAGGCTTGTCATTCTTACACGCCCCGAAACAGAGCAGGAGAAGTGCAATCGTGAAGAGTGATAGTTTTTTCATAGATGAAGAGATTTTGGTTTCATGCCGGTCATTTCCGGCATTCAAAAATAGGAAAATTATCCGGCCCGCGGGCTGTGAGGAAATGAAATTGAGACAGGCCGGCGGCATAATTAATGAGACGATAGTATATAGCTGCCGGAGCATAACTGCCATGGCATATTTTTTGATTATTGCAGCTTAACGATCTGCTTTAAAAGGGTTACCCACCCCGAAGGCAGGGAATCCGGAAGCCGGGGAAGTCCGGAAAAAGCGGAGATTCCCGGGAAGCCGGCATAGCCGCTAAAACCGGTAACCCGGGTCCCGGAAAGACCGGTGGAGAGTGGTGGCGACGACAGCCGACAATGGGTCTGGCACCAGTCGGGCAGAGGGCGAAGCGAAAGAAGCCCGGTGACCGGCGGAGGCAGGAAGGGGTGAAGGGCAGAGAGGCAGGTCAGAAAGGAGGAAAGAGCATGAGACGGTTCAGAAATATTTCAGGCAGGCGGAGCTTACCGGGGTTGCTGATGGTTCTGGCCGGGTTGCTGCTGTCAGCTGATGCCGGTGCCCAGTATTTCGGCAGGAACAAACCGAGTTACAGCAACTTCAGGTATGATGTTCTGCAGACCCCTCATTTTGAGATCTACAACTACATTCCTGACGACACCCTTCTCAAAACCATCTCACAGTGGTCAGAAGAGTGGTACGGCATACATCAGGCCATCTTCAGGGACACCTTCAAGGTAAAGAACCCGGTGATATTTTACAACACCCATGGTGATTTCCAGCAGACCAATGCCATCAGCTCACTTATCGGGAACGGTACCGGTGGGGTGACCGAGAGCCTCAAAAACAGGGTGATCATGCCGCTTGCGCCGTCGCTGGCGCAGACAGACCACACCCTGGGGCATGAACTTGTACATGCTTTCCAGTATAATATGTTCCTGCACCGCGATTCCACCTCGAAGGCTTCGATGGCAAACATCCCTCTATGGATGGTCGAGGGCATGGCCGAATATTTCTCACTGGGAAGTGTTGACCCCAACACTGCAATGTGGATGCGTGATGCGCTGATCAATAATGACTTTCCATCCATCAAGCAGCTCTCTACCGACGGGAAGTACTTCCCTTACCGTTATGGACAGGCTTTTCTGGCCCTTGTGGGTAAGACGTGGGGCGACTCTCTCCTGGTGCCCCTGCTGATGAAGACCGGTGAGTTCGGATTCAGCCAGGCGGCAGACACCATCCTCGGGTATGATGAAAAAACCCTCTCAGGTATGTGGAAGAGCGCCACCGAGATCCATTATGGCCGGTATATCAACGGCCGGCGCGACACCGTGATCGGGAAGCAGCTTATTACCAGGGACAATGGCGGCCGGATGAACATATCGCCATCAATCAGCCCTGATGGCAGGCTGATTGCCTACTTCTCCGAGAAGGATGTCTTCAGCCTCGATCTCTACATTGCCGACGCATCTACCGGTAAGAGTATCAGGAAGCTCTCGGGTGCTACCACCCGCAGCGTTGAGGACTTCAACTTCATTGAGTCAACCGGTACCTGGTCGCCTGACAGCAGGCAGTATGCATTTGTGGTCTTCAGCAAGGGAGCAAACAGGCTGGCTGTCTTTGACGTTAAGAAAGGCCGTATCACCCGCGAGATTGAGATTGAAGGGGTGCCTGCCATATTTAACCCGGCCTGGTCGCCTGACGGTATGAAGATTGCCTTCTCAGGCATGGCCGGCGGCATCACCGACCTCTACCTGTATGATCTCGCTACAGGGCAAACCGAGAGGCTTACCCATGACCAGGAGGCCAACCTGCAGCCGGCATGGTCACCTGACGGCCACCGCCTGGTCTATGCGCAGGAGATAAAAAACAGCACTACCAGCCTCCGCAAGTACACCTTCAATATCGCAGTACTTGATCTGGATGACAATAGCACCGCAGTCACCGGTTTGTTCAACGGTGCCTACAACCTCAATCCGCAATATTCACCTGACGGCGGTTCCATCTACTTCCTCTCCGATGCTGACGGCTTCCGTAACCTCTACAGGTATGATCTGGCAGACGGGAAGCTCTTCAGGCTGACCGACTATCTGACCGGTATCAGCGGAATCACTCCATGGTCGCCGGCATTAAGCATCTCGCCGGGCAGCGGCCTTATTGCATACAACTATTATTCAAACAGTGCCTACCAGGTGGTTGTGGCTGATGCTGGCGGTTTCACTGCCAGGGAGACAGATCCGGATCATCTCGACTTCGGTCCCGGTACCCTTCCGCCGCTCAGGCCTTCAGGCGATAACCGGGTTGATATGACCCTTTACAGCCGTACCCGTGATCTGACACTGCCGGCCGATTCGGTCAGGAACGTTGACTACAAGCCCAAATTCAAGCTTGACTATATATCAAACAATACCAACGTTGGTCTTTCCGGAGGGATCTACAAGAACAACCTCGGCGGAAGCGTTACCATGATCTTCTCTGACATGGTGGGCAATAACCAGCTTTATTCCGTGCTTGCCCTCAACGGTGAGATCTATGACTTTGGCGGTCAGACTGCTTTCCTGAGCCAGAAGGGAAAGATCAAATGGGGTCTGGCCATGTCACACATACCCTACCGTGCAGGCACCATGTCAATCGGCAGGGACTCGGTCAGGTACCAGGATGCGATGATCCCGGTTGATGTGCTGCGGCTTGACTACATCCGCATGTTCGAGGACAACATCACCCTCTATGCCGCCTGGCCTGTCTCGCAGACGCGCCGCCTGGAGGCGATGGCCACGGCAGCATGGTACTACTACCGCATAGACCGGTTCAACTACTACTACCTGCTTAACGGGGCCAATATAGGGGGTACCCGTGAGAAGATACCCGCCCCGAAGGGCAGCAACTTCAGGCAGGTGACCCTCGCATGGGTTGAAGACAACTCCATGTCAGGCATGACCTCACCGATGCAGGGCCACCGCGCCAGGTTCCAGGTTGACAAGTACTTCGGAGGAACAAACGTCTTCACCACCCTGGCCGACTATCGCAAGTATTTCTGGATGAAGCCGGTGGGGCTCTCACTACGCGCCTATAACTATGGTATTTATGGCAGTGATGAGGAGACAGGGGTGCTTCAGCCGCTCTACCTGGGCTACCCGTGGCTAATCAGGGGATATGAGCACATATCGCGCGGACAGGAGGCCGGAGAGAACATAAATTCACTCAACATATCACGGCTGAGCGGTACCAGGCTGGCTGTAGCCAATGTCGAGCTGAGGCTGCCTTTCAGCGGACCCGAGCAGCTGGCACTGATAAAGTCAAAATACTTCCTTACTGACTTCAATATATTCGTAGATGCCGGACTGGCATGGAACAGGGGCGACCGCATCATCCCGTGGAGTCAGGCCGCCACCGCCACCGACAGGGAGAAATACCCTCTGGTAAGCACCGGCGTCTCCTTCCGGATCAATGTGCTTGGCTACCTGGTGCTGGAGCCCTACTACGCCTTTCCGCTGCAGAACGGCGGATTCCGCAATGGCACCTTCGGGCTTAACTTCGTGCCGGGCTGGTAAGAGGTATGGGCCGGCCCGGCAGGGAGCGTCTGCCCGGCAGGCAGGGAGGGTCTGCTTGACTGGCAGGTAGGGTCTGCCCGGCCGGCAACATCAGCAATGCCACCATCTTCCCGCGGCCGGCCTCCACGTGGCTGTTCTTTACAGACCGTAACCGGTTGGCTGATGTTGTGCAGCATTCTTCTGCAGAACATCAGTTCATTTTTTTACGCATATTTTTATATTTGAATTCTGTTCAGGCTGCATCACCAGCCCTGTTTATTGAAATATCACCCAGACCTGGCCGCACATGCTCATCTCAGTATTCGTTGTCTATCTCCTGGCAATCGCCGCGATAGTGCTCTATGCGTCGAAACAGTCAAAGACCAATGCCGATTTTGTTCTCGGCGGAAAGAAGATCCCGGGGTTGCTGCTTGCCCTCTCGGAGAGGGCAACCGGTGAATCGGCATGGCTGCTGCTCGGACTGACCGGTCATGCTTATACCGAAGGGTGGAACGCCATCTGGGTGGCCATAGGCTGTGTCAGCGGGATACTCTTCCTCTGGATCTTTATGGCCGAGCCCCTGAGAAGGGTTACGGAGAAGACCGGGGCTCTGACGGTGTCAGGTCTCTTCTTCAGGTCATTCCCCGGTTCTGAGAGGAAGATCGGCATCCTCTCATCGCTGATCATCATCATCTTTTTTGTGCTCTATCTCGCAGCCCAGTTCAGCGGTGCCGGCAAAATCTTCAATGACACCTTCCAGATTGCTCCCTTCTGGGGTATGGTGATAGGCGCCGGAGTTGTAACGATGTATTCGATGCTCGGGGGCTTCATCACCGTGGTGGCGGTAGACGCCTTCCAGGCTATGCTGATGATCATCACCTGTGTGGTATTGCCCATAGTTGCCCTTTTTATTGCTGCCGCCAACGGTATCGGATTTGCTGAGGCACTGGTACACTCCGAGGCGGTTATGGCTGCCCCGACGGTGACCCTTGCCAGGGGGGCAGGCTTCCTGATGGTACTGAACGGTCTCAGCTGGGCCTTCGGATATACCGGTCAGCCACAGCTGCTTAACCGTATGATGGCGATGCGTAACCCGGTTGAGACGAAGCGCGCCCGGGTGGTGGCCATCTCATGGACGCTGGTGGCCTACATGGGTGCTTTCCTGATCGGTATAATCGGGTTCAGGATGGTGCAGGCAGGTATGCTGGGCGAAGGCGCAGCAGCAATTGCTGCCGATGCCGAGAAGGTCATGCCGGTGATGGCGATGACACTGGTGAACCCCCTGCTGGCCGGCATACTGCTCTCGGGGGCCGTCTCGGCAATGATGTCAACAGCCTCATCACAGCTGATAGTGGTCTCCTCATCGATAACCGAAGACCTGTGGTCAAACGTGAGCAGAAGGGCTATCCCGGAGAAAAGAATGCTATTCCTCAACAAGTTCCTCACACTGATGGTGGGTGTGGTGGCATTCATACTGGTGCTGACGATGGAGGATACCGTATACGGGCTGGTCTCCTATGCCTGGAGCGGCATAGGAGCCTCATTCGGCCCTGCCGTGGTGCTGCTGCTCTTCTGGAAAAGATTCTCCCGGGCCGGAATCTATGCATCCCTCATTACCGGAACCATTGCCGCAATCGTCTGGAAGACATGGCTGGCTGACCCGACAGGCATATCCGAGAGGCTGGCCAGCTACCTGCTCTCATTCGCCGCCGCGGTGATCTTCAGCCTGCTCTGGCCCGAGACGAAGGCTGCCCGGAAATTGAGATCGTGACGTGGATCCTGCCATTGCCTGATACTTCCCGAGACGAAGGCTGCCCGGAAAGAGGGTTCTATTCTCAGTTAGCTTTCAGCTTCAGCTGTTCGGTGATCTTGTCAACGAGCTCCTGGGTCAGTTCAGGATTGTCATCGAGCAGCTTCTTGACGGCTTCACGTCCCTGTGCCAGCCTGGTCTCGCCATAGGAGTACCATGAACCGCTCTTCTTGATGATGTTGAACTCGGTGCCAAGGTCAATGATCTCACCGTTGCGGGATATTCCCTCTCCGAAAATAATGTCAAACTCGGCCTTCTTGAAAGGGGGTGCCAGCTTGTTCTTCACCACCTTCACCTTGACACGGTTCCCTATCGGGTCTTCGCCCTCCTTGAGCTGTATGCTGCGCCTGATGTCGATCCTGATGGAGGCATAGAATTTCAGTGCGTTTCCACCGGTGGTGGTTTCCGGGTTGCCGAACACCACCCCGATCTTCTCCCTCAGCTGGTTGATGAATACACAGGTGGTGTTGGTTTTGTTGATGTTGGCGGTAAGCTTCCTGAGTGCCTGTGACATCAGCCTGGCCTGCAGTCCCATCTTCGAGTCGCCCATCTCTCCTTCTATCTCGGCCCGCGGGGTAAGTGCTGCCACCGAGTCGATCACTATGATATCAATGGCGCCCGACCTGATCAGGTGATCAGCTATCTCAAGTGCCTGCTCGCCGTTGTCTGGCTGGGAGATGAGCAGGTTCTCCACATCAACGCCCAGCTTCTCGGCATAGAATCTGTCAAAGGCATGCTCGGCATCAATGATGGCTGCTATGCCGCCTGCCTTCTGTGCCTCGGCGATGGCATGTATGGCCAGGGTGGTCTTTCCTGAGGCCTCAGGGCCGTAAATCTCCACAACGCGGCCCCGCGGCAGTCCGCCTATACCCAGTGCGGCATCAAGCCCGATGGAGCCGGTGGGGATAACCTGTACGTTGTCAACGGCATGGTCGCCCAGCTTCATGATGGACCCGCGACCGTAGTCCTTCTCGATCTTGCCGAGGGTAACCTCCAGTGCCTTCAGCTTCTCCTTGTTGATCTCTTTTCTCTCCATTTACTTATTCTTTAGCAGTTAGACATTTTCGTACAGCCTGAAGATCTGGCCCGCATGACCTTTGGTGTCAACCTTTCTTATCACCTTTTCGATTATCCCCTTCTCATCTATGATGAATGTTGTGCGGATCACCCCTGTCACCCTCTTTCCGTACATCACCTTCTCTCCCCAGGCACCGTAGGCACTCATGATCTTCTTCTCCGTGTCAGCGATCAGCGGGAAGGGCAGGTTGTGCTTGTCGGCAAATGACCTGTGCGACTTTATGCTGTCAGGGCTCACGCCTATCACCGCGAAACCCTTCCTGAGAAACTCGTCATGACCGTCACGCAGGCTGAAGGCCTCTGCCGTGCATCCGGGAGTATTGTCTTTCGGATAGAAATAGAGTACTATCTTTTTGCCTGCGAAGCTGCTGAGGCTTATGGTATTGCCATCCTGGTCAGTGCCTTCGAACGGCGGCGCAGGCATTCCTGCGGTTAGCTGAGTCATGACTTTTTGTTATTTTTGTTTGGATTGGTAAAGGTATGAAGTTATCATCTTTCACAAAATATTTGCTCTCCGGAGTTATTAACAGGGGTCTGTTGCCGGCGGTTGCAATGCCGATGCTTCTGATGCTGCTGTTTCTCTCCCCTGTTTCCGGTCAGGAGGGGCAGCCCAGGCCGTCGTCGGTGGCTGCGCAGGCAGCCTGGCAGAACGGTGATTATGAGCTTGCCTACGGGCAGTACAACTCTCTGCTGCTGCTCTACTCGCGTGATCCCCTTTACCAGTTCTATACCGGTGCCTGTCTGGTGGTGCTCAAACGTGATATCCAGCGTGCGGTCACGCTTCTGGCTACTGCGATCAACAGCTCTGCGGCCGTCAGGAGCGTCCCTGATGAGGTCTGGTTCTACTATGGCCGTGCCCTGCATCTGAGCGGCAGTTATGGCGAGGCGCGCGATGCCTACGGCAGGTATGCCCGGCTGGCTGGCCGCAGGGCGCTGCCCGGAGTGAGGGAGTACATTGAGCAGTGCAATGCCGGTGAGGGAGCGCTGGCTACTGCAAGAACCCCGGCGAATGTTGCCGCTGACCCGGCTGCTCCCCTGCCTGAAGCTGACCGGGGGAGACCGGCTGTCGCCTTGCCTGAGGCTGATCGCCAGGCCGGGCAGGAGAGACAACCCGTACCTCTGCCCGGGGCAGATCGCAGGCAGGATGACCGGGACAGATCACCTGCCGTCCGTCAGGCTGAGGCGGTGCACGGTGATGTTGCCGGTATCCCTGATGAACAGTTCACCAGGCTGCGTGAGGCAGCCGTGAAGCAGCATGAGGCGGACTCAATGGCACGTCTGGCTGAACGGCTGGCCGGCAGGGCCGGTCAGGCGGATCAGGAGATGCGGGGGCAGCTTGAGAAAAGGGCTGCCGACGAGGCTGCACGTGCCGTCGCCCGCGAGGCAGAGGCAGACCAGCTGCTGACCGGCGCAGGAGAGAAGAACGGCCGGGTGGATGATCCTGCAGAGTACCCGGAGTCCGATGGACCCGGGGAGGAGATCATCAGCCTCTTTGCCGTCATACAGGGGACGGCCTACAGCACCGCCAACCCGGTACCGGTTGATCCGCCTCTGCCGGGCGGACTGATCTATACCATTCAGATAGCCGCCTTCCGCAATGATGTTGCACCGTCACTCTTCAAGGGGCTCACCCCGGTCTTTGCACGCAGGAGGCAGGGGAGTGATGCCCTCTTCTACTACAGCGGACTATTCAGGCGATCAGCAGATGCCAGGAATGCACTCCCTGAGGCGAAGAACTCCGGCTTTCCCGATGCGTTCGTCATTGCACTGATGGACGGCAACCAGGTCTCCGCAGAGAGAGCATCCCTCCTTGAGAAGGAGTGGAGGTCAACCCCGCTGGGAGATGAAGCTGCCACCCTGATCATACCCGGCCGGGAGAGGAGCTCAGCCGCGGGGCAGCCTGCTGATCAGCTTCTGCCCGTCGGCACACTCTCATTCAGGGCTGAGGCAATGCGGGTGACAGCGACTCCAAAGCCCGATGTGATCGAACGGATGGAGGCACTGGCCGGCAGCCGCGGACTGGAGATGATTAAAAACAGTAAGGGGGAGACGGTTTTTCTTATTGGTAATTTTATTACATTTGAAAGCGCTGAAGAGTATGTCTCACTGCTGATTCGCAATGGCTACAGCTCTGCAAGGGTAACCGCCTGGGTCGGTACGCAGGAGATACCTGTCAGTGCAGCAAGAGAACTGATTAATAAACTGCCGGATGACTAAGCGGGCACCAAAACCGGAAAGAAACAGAGGGGATCGTGACAATGAGAGGTCCCTGATGCTTATCAATGACGATGTCAACAGCTTTGACCACGTCATAAAATCGCTTGTTGAGGTGTGCGGGCATGATGCCATCCAGGCAGAGCAATGCGCCGTGCTGACCCATATCAAGGGAGGATGCGTGATCAAGATCGGTGATCCGGTTACACTTGAGGAGATCAGCCTCCGGCTGCGGGAGTTGAGCCTTGATACCGTAGTAATCTAATAATTGCAATATGTCTCTGGGTTTGATCATATTTCTGATTTTCATAGGGATGCTGCTCTTTGTCATCGAGTTCATGCTGATACCCGGAATAACCATTGCCGGTATAGGAGGTGCAGCATGCCTGATCACCGGGATTGCCTTCGCATTTATATCTCATGGCACCACCACCGGGCTGTGGGTGCTGGGGCTGACCGCCCTGGTTATGGTGGTGGTGACTGTCTTCATGCTTAAGGCGGGCACATGGAGCAAAATGATGCTCAAGACAACCATTGACAGCAAGGTTGACACCGTCGGGTCAGAAGAGGGAAAGGTGAAGCCGGGCGACCGGGGTGTCACAGTGACCCGCCTCGCCCCGGGCGGCAAGGTGCTTGTCAACGGAGAGTATTACGAGGCCAAGGCAGTAGATATACTGATCGATCCGAAAAAAGAGATCGAGGTGATAAGAATAGATGACAACAAACTGATAGTAAAACCAATAAATAGATAGAAATGAGTGGAATGGGCATTTATGTGATAATCATCGTAGGAGCGATCGTACTCTTATGGATACTCCTCTATTTTATTCCTATCGGTCTCTGGTTCCAGGCACTTGTTTCAGGTGTACGGATCAGCCTCCTGCAGCTTATCTTCATGCGCTGGAGAAAGGTCCCCCCTTCAATCATTGTCAGTGCCATGATCGAGGCTGACAAGGCGGGCCTGAAACTGAACCGCGATGAGCTGGAGGCACACTTCCTGGCCGGCGGACATGTGGCACAGGTGGTGCATGCACTGGTCTCGGCCAACAAGGCTAATATTGACCTCTCATTCAAGATGGCAACCGCCATTGACCTTGCAGGGAGGGACGTGTTCCAGGCCGTGCAGATGTCGGTCAACCCGAAGGTGATTGACACACCCCCGGTGACGGCGGTGGCACGCGACGGCATTCAGCTGATTGCCAGGGCCAGGGTCACCGTCAGGGCAAACATCAAGCAACTGGTCGGCGGTGCCGGAGAAGAGACGGTGCTGGCACGCGTGGGTGAAGGGATCGTCTCATCAATCGGCGCATCACACAGTCACAAGGAGGTGCTTGAGAATCCCGACAGGATCAGCAAGACCGTACTGGAGAAAGGGCTGGACGCCGGCACCGCGTTCGAGATACTCTCAATTGATATTGCAGATATAGATATTGGCAAGAACATCGGTGCAGTGCTTCAGATGGATCAGGCCAATGCTGACAAGAATATTGCCCAGGCCAAGGCTGAGGAGCGCCGCGCCATGGCTGTGGCCCTCGAGCAGGAGATGAAGGCGAAGGCACAGGAGGCACGGGCCAAGGTGATTGAGGCCGAGGTGGAGATACCGCTTGCCATGGCTCACGCTTTCAAGAGCGGCAACCTTGGCATCATGGACTACTACCGTATGAAGAATATCGAGGCAGACACCGGTATGCGTGAGTCAATCGCCAAACCGGGCACCTCGGGCGGTGAGAAGAAAAAATAGCGAAGCCGGAGACAGAGCTGACATGAGCCTCTCTCACCGGACCGGGCACCTCGGGCGGTGAGAAGAAAAAGTAACGAGCAGGAAAACAGAGCTGCCGCGAATCTCTCTCGCCGGGCCGGGCACTTCGGTCAGCAAGAAGCAAGAATATCCAAGCCGGAAACTGAGTTGTTGCCAGCTTCAGGCTTCAGTGAGATCTCCTTACTTCAGGTAGAAGAGAATCATCTTCTCAATGGCATCCTGGCACACCTCACAGAAAGGGCCCTCATTGCTCTTCATGCGGCAGTCGTATGAGGGTCTGAAGATCCCTTTTGCCGAGTATCCCCCGCCTTCAAACAGGCCTGTCACCCCTGTATACCGTTTCTGGTTGGGTGTCGGTACGGGGACCGATCTGGGGATCATACTCTTCCACTTGGAGTCGAAGTCAACCATGGTGGTGATGTTGGGCTCCCACGGCTCCACATCCAGCGGATAGAACTCTTCATAGGCCACATCAGAGGTGTAGTACTCATCGGCCAGGCCGGCAAAGCCATGCCCGAACTCATGGGTCAGCACCTGCGGCGTCAGCTTGTGGTCGGCAGTTACCGCACTGTAGTAGTTATATACCCCGCCGCCACCGTATCGCGGGCTGTTGATCAGCACTATGATCTGGTCATGGGGTGCTGCGGCAGCATAGTCATTTACCCTGAAGATCTCGGTGGTGGTAAGGTAACGGTCAACATCAAAGGTGTAGTAGCTTGAGCTGAGGGCGGTATTCACATAGATGCCCTCGCCCGGAACATCGGTGCCCGACTCCTGTGATGGCGCCTCCACCGCCCAGATATTGATGCGATTACGGTATTTGTCATAGGGTGCGGCAGAGAAGAGGATCTCTCCCATACGTTTCACATCATCCCTGAACTTGTCCATTTCGCCACGTGTATATCCCTCGGCAATGAAAACGATGTCAAGCGAGGTGTGCGGATCCCCCGAACCGTGTATGCGTGTGGCCAGTGAGGCATTGGGGTTCTCACGTGTGATGAAGTAGCTGGCCGGATCGATGGTGGTCTCGTACAGCTTTGAGAACCTGCCGTCACGCCCCCTGATGCTCAGCACAAAACTGACCTTTGCCTTAGGGAAGGGGAATGTGGCAACCTCCTGGAAGGTACGTTCCATCTCCTTTGCCTCAGCCGTGGTCTGCCACTCCTGGTAAAGAGTGCAGAACCCGCGCGAGTAGATCAGTGTTCCGCTGGCAGCGTCAAACAGCTCATACTTCAGGTTGCCATAGCCGAACGGATCAGACAGGTTGACCAGTGATCCTCCCCAGAAGGGCTCCTCCCTTATCGCAACGGGATAGACCTTTGTGGTGGTGCTGTTACCGGCCAGCATATAATCAAAACGCATCGTCCGGTCAGTGAAGTAGTCGTCGAAAATCACCTGTGCCTGAAGTGACATGGCAAGAAACAGGATTGACAGCATTGAAAAGATTCTCATGATTTGACAGTTTTACAGGGTAAAGGTAGCAAACAGGCTGCCATAAAAAAAGATAATTTGTATTTTCACCGCCGGTAAGCAGAAAGAGATGTTCGGAGTTGACAATCCTGTTGATGCAGTCAGGAGATTTCTTGAATCCCTGGGGCTTCATTCCGGTGCCTTATCCTGGCTGAGCACGGTTATTCTTGTTATGGCTGTGGGGCTTCTGGCAGTACTCTCCTATGGTCTTATCCGGTTTATCATCATCAGGGTTTTCAGGTATATCCTGATGCGTTCCAGGACCATACATAACCGGAAGTTCCTTGAGACCAAGATGTTCAGGCGCCTGGCCTTGATCGTTCCGGGCCTTGTGGTCTACTACGCTGCCAGCTGGCTGCTGGTTGAGAACCCCGGCTGGCAGACCTTTATTCACAAGAGTTCGGCTATCTATATCGTACTCTTTATCAGTCTCTCACTGACCGCATTTGTGGAGGGATGGCACAAGGTGTGGCAGTCCCACTCGTTTGCCGAAGGGAGATCCATCAAGCCATATGTGCAGGTGGTGAAGCTGTTGATTGCCCTTGCCGGGGTGCTGATAATGATCTCCATCCTCTTCAGGGTAGAGCTTTCGGCTGTCTTTGCCGGTCTGGGGGTGGCTACTGCAGTACTGCTGCTCATATTCAAGGATACCCTGCTGGGCCTGGTGGCCAGCATACAGCTATCAGCCAGCAACATGGTCAGTCTGGGTGACTGGATCACCATACCCGCCCGCAATGTTGACGGTACCGTGACAGACATGTCTCTCTACACCATCAAGGTTGAGAATTTTGACAAGACCATACTGACCGTGCCGACATATGCTCTGGTCTCCGAGTCATTCCAGAACTGGAAGGGGATGACAGCTTCGGGGGTAAGGCGTATCAAACGCGAGATATGGATCGATGTGCGCTCAATAGCCTTCCTGACACCTGAGCTGGCTGACGCCCTTGCCGGAATACCCTGGATGGAGGAGTGGAGGGAGATAAATCGTGAGGAGCTGGAGGTGCTGAAGAGTGGCGGGCAGGTGTCACTGACCAATCTCGGGGCATGGAGGGCCTACATGGCCGGCTACCTGCAGAACCATGAGGATATCGATAATATGATGCCGGTCATGGTCAGGGTGATGCCACCCGGTGAGTCAGGGCTGCCCGTGGAGATCTACTGCTTCAGCCGGATCAATGCATGGGTGCCGTATGAAGGAGTGCAGTCGAAGGTGGTTGAGTATGCCTATGCCACGGTGAGCCGGTTCGGACTGAAGCTGTACCAGAGGCCTGCCGGAAGCGATTTCGAAAACATTGCTGCTGTAACAAATAAATGAAAGAACATATGAGTCCAACCTACAACGCAAAACTGACCGCTTTTCTGAAGAGAGGTATAGATGAGAAACCTGTTGAAGTCAGGTATGATCCTTTCTGGCAGGCACTACGCTCAAACGGCACCGAGCTGTGGCTCGATACCGGTGCAATAGATGAGGCTGAGGCCAACTGGACCGCTGAGATGACTGCTCTTACTACCAACAACACATTGCTGAACAATGAGATACAGAAGGGTATCTATGACGGTTTCATCCCCCGCGCACTTGAACTTGTTGGCCACATGAAGGCAGAAGAGCAGGTCAGGGAGATCGCATTTATCCTCAATGCGCGGCATGGTCTCAGGCTGGCAAGTAAGTTTGGCGGCATGGTCAGTGTCGAGTTGCACACCGATATTGCCCATGATATTGATGCCATTGTTTCCTACGGTCTCCGTTACCATGAGATCTGTCCCGGGCAGTTCATTGTCAAGGTTCCCTATACTCCTTCAGGGCTGATTGGCGCGCGTCTGCTGCATGAGAGGGGGGTCAGGGTCAACTTCACCCTTGAGTTCAGTGCGCGGCAGAACGTCCTGGTGACCCTTATTTCCAGGCCCGCCTATCTCAATGTCTTTCTCGGCCGCATCGGCGCCTTCATAGTTGATAACGGCCTGGGTGACGGCAGTGGTGCCGGTGAGAATGCGGTACTCTCTTCGCAGTCATGGGTGACCCGCCTCTCGGCCGAGACCGGCTCTGTTACCAGGCAGATAGCCGCCAGCATGAGGAGCTACAGCCAACTGGAGCAGCTGGCCGGGGTCGATGTCTACACCATCCCTCCCAAGGTGGCGGCAGCCGGACGCAAGAGCCTCAGCGGGCTCTTTGACAACAGGCTCAGCAGGAGGTATGATGTGCCGCTCAATGAGAGTGCGGCAGGATTGGGTATGGAAAAGTTCCACGAGGTGACACCGGAGGTGCTGGAGCTGGGGCGTCGTCTGGGCAAGGATCTGCCCTCATCCGGGGAGGAGCTGACCGGCAGGGCCCGTGAGGCCGGGCTGGCAGATATGTTCCCGGCTCTTGGTGAGGAGGATATGCAGCTGATAGAGGCTGAGGGAAAGATACCGGTGGTCTCATCATGGCGTGAGAGACTCATGACCGGGGAGCTGGCTCCCGACACGCTGCTGACCCTTGCCGGGCTGGCATCATTTACCGTTGATCAGCGGCAGCTTGATGACCGTATCCGGTCAATCACCGGCCTGCGGTGATTATCCTTTTTTCTGCCGGCTGATCTCGTAGAGTATTATCCCTGCAGTGACCGACACATTGAGTGAGCCGATGGCTCCCGTCATCGGTATGGCTGCCTGTTCATCGGCCAGTCTCAGCAGTTCCCTGCCTATGCCCTTCTCCTCCGATCCGAGGATAATCACCAGTGGTCCGGTCATTGCCACTGACCCCGGCTGGCGACTGCCCTTCTCGGTTGCTGCCACCGCTTTAAGCCCTGACTCCTTCAGGAAAGTGAGAGTCCGGCTCAGGCTCTTCTCCCTGCATACAGGAAAGGTGTTAAGTGCACCGGCCGAGGCCTTTACCGCATCGCCACTGACGCGGGCAGAGTTCTTTTCGCCGATGATGACCGCATGAGCTCCGAGGCACATTGCTGAACGGACGATCGCCCCAAAGTTGCGAACGTCAGTAATGCCGTCGAGCATCACCAGGAGCGGATCCTCTCCCTTTTCGAATATCTGCGGCAGCAGCGCAGTGATATCCTGGAACTCTGTTGCCGACAGCCATGCGATCACACCCTGGTGATTCCTGCGGGTGATACGGTCAAGTTTCTCTCGTGGCACCACCTGCCAGGGCAGGCCAAATTCGGCAACCGTCTGCATCAGCTCCTGGTACAAACCGCCGTGCAGGCCCTGCCGCACCAGCAGGCGGTCGATCTGCCTGCCGCTCCTGATTGCTTCGGTTACCGGCCGCAGTCCGAAGATGAATTCCTTTTCGTCAGTTCTCATTGCAGATCGCCCGGATTATCAAGCCTGAAGACTATCCCCTGGCGCCAGCGGGCCACCGCCAGGTCCCAGTAGCTGACCGGGGTGCCGGCGCGGTTGAGAACAAAGTCGTTGTCAGAGAAGAGACTCTCCTGCTTGCGGAAATTGAACCACAGATACCTGTCTTCAGTAGTATGTCGCGCTCCCCACCGGCTTTTGGTCTTCGGTCTGGCATAACCCCAGCTCTCTCCCTGGGCATTCTTGTAAACCTTGTCCGGAGGACCATACAAGACATAGATCATTCCCCGGTCAGTAAGCCATCCGGCCTTGTATGAGGTGAAGTAGTAGTTGGCAAAGAGGGTTCGGTTATAGTAGATCTTTATCAGTTCCTTGGACCTTTCGATACTTCCCGTACGGTCAAGCCAGAACTTGTCAAGTGCCAGCTTGGGCTTCGCAGCAGTCATCATCTCCTCCATCTCCTGCGGTGTTGCGATATAGGCCAGGGGGGGAATCATTGTCTCAGGCCGGGCCATGGTGGGGTGATCAGGGCCGAAGTTGCAGAGAATGAGTCCCTCTCGTATCAGGCTGTCAACCGAAAACATGTAGATGCCATCTGCCGGCAGCATCAGCGGAAGGGTGTCAGTCCACGGCAGGGCAACAACAGCTTCAGGCTCAGGTGCCACTGTCACCTCAGGAAGGATGGTGGAAGGTGACGGGGGGATGGCGGTGACAGGCTTGTAGTAAAAGAGCCACAGGGTGTCAGGCTGCAGGGAGGGGGCCAGTACATTGAAAAACTGGTCGTGCTTGACCACATGGCTGAATAGCTCGCCGCCGGTAAAATGGTCACGGATGATATAGTTCATACCGCTGTAGGGGCCGGTCCTCCGGAAGTCGATAAACCGCTGCTGGGTGCGTTGCCTGATCAGGTCGATGATCTTCAGTTCGGCAGTATATGAGTGGCCATCGTAGGCTCTCAGCGGTATGGAGAAGGTGAACATTCCCCCGACCTCATCCTGTCGCACATCGAACTTATAGGTTGCCGTATCGGCCAGTACGCCGTCAAGGGAGTTGTCGTACAGCCGTGCTGAGGCAAGAAGCGATGCCATCGGCACCCCCTCGGGGTTGGCCTCGCTGAAGTAGAGCTCACTTTTCCGGATACCCACCTTCAGCATTGAGGTCTCAGCATTGTAGTTGGTTATGGTGAAATAAGGGGTATAGACATTCCTCGATGGGTTGTAGAGATATGACATATCCTTTGTGTCGGTCATGTACTGAGTGATGCCGCATGAGGCAAGCAGCAGCACCATCACCGCGGTGGCGGCGGAGCGGTAATATCTCTTTCTCACTGAGCTTCCCATGGCATAAATGTACGAAGAAATCATTGTCCGTTCTCCTTCCAGTTCATCCGCAGGCGGCAGAGCTCAGCTCCGTCAGCGGCCCTGGTTACCGAGTGGATGAATGTGCCGGGCTCTCCTGCACACTCAGCTGTAAAGATATTGATCATCTCGTCACGGCGCGCCTCCAAGATATAATTAACCTCAATGAGATGCGGGAAGTGGCTGCTCACGAATGCGCTCTCATGGCATCCCACCGCCCAGTTGATATACCTGGCATTGTTGACATGCAGGTTGACATCTATCTCTTCCAGCCTCACCTGCAGTTGTGTCAGCCGGTGGTTGCCGGCCGGCAGTGCCGGTATCCTGCGGGCATTGGTGTCGAGTGCCCTCACATCGGGGAAGGGCAGCGACAGGTTTGAGAGTGCCTTGTCCGGACGTTGTGCCTTACGGGTGTTGTAGTCAACAACAACCCATGAAGAGGAGGCTCCGGCAATTTTATGGCCGGCGCTGTCATACATTTCCAGGTCACGCAGTGCAAAGATGGTCTCGGTGCCCCTCGGCCAGGTGCGCAGGGTGACCTCCTCCCACGACCCGGGAAACCTCTCTATCCTGACCAGCATCCGCGACAGTGCCCAGAAGTAACCGTTTGACATCAGATCGTCGCGTCCCCAGCCCAGAGTGGCTGCATGCCGCCCCGCAAGATCCTCGAAGAAACCGAAGAGCATACCCGGACTGAGACGTTCGTTAAGGTCGGTATTGAAGATATTGACCTGGTATTTTCTTTCATACATCATCATAGCCGTCACTGCTGTTCTGCAAATATTCTGACCTGAAGCTCTCCAGCTCATCATGAGCCTTCTCCCACTCGGTCAGTAGGCTTTCCAGCTTCTCCTTCCTTTCATTGTATTCACCGTAGAATCCGGGATTATTCACAATCTCTTCTCCGGCTTCTGCCAGCTTCTTCTCCATTGCTGCCAGCTCTGTCTCTGCCGCCGTTATCTGCTCTTCACTCTCGGTGACCCTTCTCTGCAGTCTCCGCAGCACCCGTTCGGTCTCTTTGCGTTCAAGGAATCCGGCCTTTCCTGTTGCAGCCTCTCTCTTGCCGGTTTTTGTCTGTCCTGTTCCGCCTGCGCCATGTTTGCCTGCTGCTCTCTGAACTGCCGGAGCTCTCTCGCCTCCTCCCGCAGGCCCCCCTGCAACGGCAGGCTCACGCCTTGCTCCGGTCTCTGCGCCCTCAGGCGTTCTCTTCTCAAGCTCTCTCAGCGACTCTATCCGCCGTGCCCGCAGGAATTCGGATATCCCGCCCAGGTGGGTCCTGATTTTCCGGTTACGGAACTCATAGACCTTTGTCACCAGTCCGTCAAGGAAATCTCTGTCGTGCGAGACAACAATTAATGTGCCATCGTACCTGATCAGTGCCTGCTTGAGGATCTCCTTCGATCGCATGTCAAGATGGTTGGTGGGCTCGTCAAGCAGCAGCAGGTTATAGGGTTCCAGCAGCAGCTGCACGATAGCCAGCCGCGAGCGTTCACCTCCCGAAAGTACCTTGACCTTCTTGTCGATATCATCACCCCGGAAGAGGAATGCTCCGAGGATATCACGCAGGCGGGTGCGAATGTCGCCGACGGCTATACGGTCGACGGTCCCGAATACGGTCAGCTCATCATTGAGCAGTTCATCCTGGTTCTGTGCGAAGTATCCGGTGGAGACATTGTGTCCGCGCCTGACCACGCCATCATAATCAACCTGACCCAGTATCATGCGCGCCAGTGTTGTCTTGCCTTCGCCGTTACGTCCCACGAAGGCCACCTTTTCACCTCTTTCGATCTTCAGAGATATATTGTCAAGCACCAGGTGATCGCCGTACCGTTTGGTGGCCTCATCAACATTTACCACCACCGTGCCTGATCGCGGGGCAGGGGAGAAGCGTATATTTATGGCCGAGGTATCCTCCTCCTCTATCTCAATGCGGTCGAGCTTCTTCAGTTGCTTGATCTTGCTCTGCACCTGTATTGCCTTGGTAGCCTTGTAGCGGAAGCGCTCAATGAACTTCTCGGTATCTTCAATCATCTTCTGCTGGTTCCGCCAGGCAGCCTCCTGCTGCTCACGCCGCTCGCGGCGCAGCACGGTATATTTTGAGTATGGCACCCGGTAGTCGTATATCTTCCCGAGGCTTATCTCTATGGTGCGGTGGGTGACGTTGTCAAGGAATGTGCGGTCATGTGATACCAGTACCACCGCACCGGGGTAGTTCTCAAGAAACCCCTCAAGCCAGATTATTGACTCGATATCAAGATGGTTTGTCGGCTCATCAAGCAGCAGCAGATCAGGTCTCCTGAGCAATATCTTTGCCAGCTCGATGCGCATGCGCCACCCTCCGCTGAGCTCGCTGGTGGGGCGATGGAAGTCGGCGGTGGTGAAGCCCAGTCCGGCAAGTGCCTGTCCGGCCTGCGCCTCGTAGTCGCCGCCGCCAAGCAGGCTGTGCCTCTCGCCGGCCGTATGGAGCCGGTCGCACAGCTGGTGGTAGCCCTCACTCTCATAGTCGGTACGCTCCTCTATCTCACGGGTGATCGAGGCGATCTCCTGCTCCAGGTCCCTGATCTCGGTGAATGAGGTATAGACCTCTTCGATGACGGTGGTGGTGTCAGAGACCTTCATCTGCTGCTCAAGATAGCCGACCGTCAGTCCGCGCGGGGTCTCCACCGACCCGTAGGTGGGCTCCTGCAGGCCGGCAATTATTTTCATCAGGGTCGACTTGCCTGCTCCGTTGCGGCCCGTAAGACCGATACGCTCCTGCCGGTTGATAAGGAACGAGACCTCATCCAGCAGCACGAAGCTGCCAAAAAGGAGTGAGACATTGTTGACGGAAACCATTTGTTACAATCTGCCAGGGGGCAAAGATAAGGAAAATCATCAGCAGGTGGCTGGCAGGCACGGCAAGTGCCATTGAGAACGCCTGACTGATACTCGGTTTCACTTTTTACCGTTATTATTGCATATAAATCAGAAAGCGATGAAAAACCTGTTGAAATACATGACTATTCCGTTGCTGCTGATATCAGTAATTATACTGCACTCATGCAGCAAGGAGGAGCCGGGGCCGGCTGATGAAAACAGATATCTGGTATCGGGTGAACTGAAGCTCATGCGTACCGCCGACAATATCAAGGCCGTGCTCTCCCTGCTGAGCCCGGTCTTCCCGCCAATAGAGAATATCAAACAGGATGTTGCCAGCGGAGTCAACTTCTACAGCATCACCTACAGAACTGTGTTCCGTGACAAGGAGGTGATCGCATCTGCACTGATCTGCATCCCTACGGTGCCCGGCACCTATCCGATCCTTGCAATACAGAATGGCACCAACACCCTTCATTCTGCAGCTCCCACTGCTGATCCGGAGAATATGTACGTTCAGCTGGCAGGTTACCTTGCCTCTACCGGCTATGTGGTTGTAATAGCTGATTACCTGGGGTTTGGGGCTTCCAAGTCGATGGCTCATCCCTATCTGCACAAGGAGTCCACGGTAAGGTCGCTGGTAGACCTGCTTCGTGCCGTACCCGAGTTTGACAAGGATATTGCCAAGGACATTGCGGTCACCAATGAGTGTTATCTCATGGGTTATTCACAGGGAGGATGGTCTACCCTGGCACTGCTGGAGGAGCTTGAGCAGAGACACTCGTCGGAGTTCCCCGTAAAAGGGGTGTGCTGTGGTGCAGGACCCTATGACATGGTAGCCTTCAATGAGCATGTGCTGGGTCTGACAACCTATCCTGGAACGGTTTTCCTCGGTTATCTCGCGTATGCCTACAGCACCTATTCACTCTTTCCCAACAGGCTCAATGAGATTTTCAGGAATCCGTATGACGGCCGCATACCTACACTCTATGACGGCAAGCACTCGTATGAGCAGATTGCCGGTCAGTTGACCACCACCGTTGCGGATTTCTTCACTCCCGGATATATTAGCGGCTTTTCCACTGATCCGAAATTTGCTGCCGTGTACAATGCGCTGGCTGAAAACAGTATTAAGCCCTGGAAGACCAGGGTGCCGCTCCTCTTTATCCATGGCACTGCAGATGAGATTGTCCCGGTGACCATCTCAGTGGATACCCGTCAGGGTATGGTTGACAAGGGCAGCAACCCGCTCACCTGTCACTATATAGCGCTCCCGGGAGCCAATCACGGCGACGGGGGCGGACTGTCACTCTATGCGGCATATGAATTTTTCAAGTCCCTGAGGAAGTAGCCGTGGGAAGGAAAAGGCCGCTGCCGGTACTGAGGGGAGTCACGATAACCGATATAGGTTCGGAGGGTAACGCCATTGCCAGGGTCGATGATGTGGTGCTTTTTGTTCCCGGAATGATACCCGGTGATGTTGTTGACGTCAGGGTGACCAGGAAGAGGAAGAGGCATATGGAGGGTGTGGCGGTGGCGGTGATCACCCCCTCGCCTGACCGTATCACCCCTCCCTGCCGGCATTTTGGCGTCTGCGGAGGATGCCGCTGGCAGCACCTGCCATACGACAGGCAACTCTATTACAAAGCCCGGCAGGTGAGAGACAATCTCGAACGCATCGGACACTTGACCATTCCCATGAGTGACCCGATATCAGGGTCATCAAAGATATACGGGTACCGCAACAAACTCGAGTTCACCTTTTCGGAGAGGCGATGGCTGACGGAGGGGGAGGCCCCCCTGCCGATGAACGGGGAGGAGGGAAGTGTTGGTAAGCCTTTTCCCGGTGAAAGCCATGATGTGGCGGAAGAGAGACCCCGTCATACGCCGGCCCTGGGATTTCATATACCCGGAGTGTTTGACAAGGTGCTCGATATACGGGAGTGCCTGCTGATGGAGGAGCCTTCAGACACCATCCGCAATGAGGTGCGTCAATATGCTCTCACCCACAGGCTGCCGTTCTATGACTTCAGGGAGCAGAAGGGGTTCCTGAGGAACCTGGTCATCAGGATCTCCTCCACCGGAGAGGTGATGGTGATACTGGTAACAACCGATGCCCGCCCTGATGATCGTGACCGGCTGCTCAGCTTTATCGGCGGGCGGTTTCCTGAAGTCAGCTCACTCTACAGTATCATCAATACCAAGCGCAATGACAACATAGCCGACCTGCAGCCGGTACACATTGCCGGAAACCCTTACATTACCGAGGTTATTGAGGGGCTCAGGTTCCGGATCGGACCGAAGTCATTCTTTCAGACCAACAGCGGGCAGGCAGCAAGACTGTATGCCATTGTAAAAGAGTTCGCGCAGCTGACCGGCAGGGAGAATCTCTATGATCTCTATTGCGGTACCGGAACCATTGCCTGTTGCCTGGCTTCCGGAGCCGGACAGGTTACCGGCCTGGAATATATTGATGAGGCAGTGGCTGACGCAAGGATTAATGTCGCCGATAACCATATCGGGAACGCCCATTTCCTGGCGGGTGACATCAGAAGGGTACTGAATGATGATCTTTTCGCCCTGCGGGGGCGGCCTGACGTGATCGTGACCGATCCGCCGCGGGCGGGCATGCACCCCGACGTTGTCAGTGCCATTAACGCCTCAGGTGCAGACCGGGTAGTATATGTGAGCTGCAATCCGGCTACCCAGGCACGTGACATGGCACTCCTTTCAGAAAAATATGAACTGTTGCGTACAGCCCCGGTCGATATGTTCCCACATACCTTTCACGTTGAGAATGTGGCTTTGCTGAAGCGAAGGTGAGTGATCATCACCAGATGACCCGGTACCCCCGGTACCTCTGGCATCCTCGGCGCTCTCGGCACCCCCTGTACCCCCTGTACCCCCTGTACCTCCTGTACCAGCGGCACCCCGGCATCCCGGCAGCAGATATGCTGGCTTGCCGTCTGCCCGGGAAGAGCCTTTTATACGGCACAAAGTTTGCAAAGTAAATAGTGATTTTATATTTTTGCCTCACAGGAAAGGCTGATTTGCCCGCCTTAACTGTGAATGCAGAATTACGGAGCGATGGGTGAGAGGCTTAAACCAACAGTTTGCTAAACTGTCGTACGGGTAACCGTACCGGGGGTTCGAATCCCCCTCTCTCCGCAGAAGCCATGAATGCCAGCCGCGCCAAAGGTGTGGCTGGTTCTGTTTTATGGAGTGTACGGAGAAAGCTTGCTTTCGAGGGGCATGACATAAAAACAGGAATCCCTCCAAATGGTGGGGCATTCATGGCTTCTGCCGGACCCCCTATAAGGGCTCACCGGCTGTTGCCGGCAGTCACCCGCTCAATTGCCTCTGACATCGTAACCACCTCTATACCATAATTATCGATTATCTCCATATGTTTTGAGAACATTGCCAGGGTGGCATCATCCTTTCCATTGGCACCTTCTATCTCGTGGTACAACAGAATGAGCCAGAGGTTCTCTTCAGTGGCTTTTTTCACCCACGCCTCAAACTCGGTATCAGTGGTGTTGATAAGAATACACCATGTTTTCAGGCGGGTCAGATCCAGTCTGTCTTTTGAGTTATATCCGCGGTCAACCGTACGTTGCGAACTGTAATGTTTCATTGCTTCCCTCGTTACACGCGCATCATATAGTCCGAACGGTGTCGCAAAGTGCTTTATGGGTATCCCCAGATAGCCCTCCAGGAATATTTTTGAGTCGGCAAGCTCGCCGGTCAGTACCTCATCCGGCTCAAGGGTAAGATTGCTGTGATTGACCGAGTGTGATCCGAATTCATGCCCTCCCTCCTTAAACATCTCTATCAGGCTCTTCGGATCAGGATACTGGAACCTTGTATAATCCTCAATCGCGTCTGTCCTGTAAAACTGAACCGATCTGAATCCATACCGGTTCATCACCGGGAGTGCTGTTTGGGTGTTTACGTTCCAGCCATCGTCGAAGGTAATGGTGAGCAGGCCTTTCCTGAACCCCTTATAGTAATATGGTGCAATCTGGTGATCGTCGGTAATCAGATAGCCATTGCTCTTGAGCAGATGCAGGACAGTGACCGACACGCCGTTTTCCGGTATATCGAAAACAGCTTCGTACCTGGTCCATTCTGTGCTTGCAGGTGCTTCGGGAAGATCATAGAAGATTGTTCCCCCTTCACTTTTGGTGATGGCCGCGGTAATGTATGTATTGACATCTGAGCGGTACCAGTTGGTATAAACATAGTCACCCGGATTGATCTCTGCCGGCTCGAAAAGCCATTTGGCATCGCCCGCCGGGAAGCGCCCGGAATGTGGATGGAGCGGTTCGCCTGTCACTTCCACCTTCACGCTCCGGCTGCCGGTATGGCCTTCATTCAGATAGGTGAAGGTGATGTTGGCTTCATTGATCCCCCAGCTGTCCGGCCACCAGCCCTGCGGGCGGCCGGGGTCATCTGCGCTGGCGGTCTCCAGCGAACAACTGAACAGAGGCGCCGCCGCCTGTTCCCTCCCCTTGCCTGTCAGTGCAACTGTTTTGATCTGATCGGCACCGGCGTCGCTCGTGATGGAGAGTACTCCGCTGTATCCCTTTTCCATCTCAGGGGAAAACCTTACAGTCACCCTCCCTTCCCGGCCCGGCTCAATGGTTGAAGCATTAAAAGAACCTGCAAAGGCATGGTCAGAACTTGTCACCGATAAAATAGTCAGTGTACTGTTGCCGGTGTTCTTCACCACAATCTCCCTGGATGCCTCCTTTCCCACCTCCACATTTCCGAAGGTCAGCATTGCGGGATCAATGGCGATACCGGGAGATCCCGTATCAGGATGGTCAGGGTCTTTCCTGCATCCGTTGCTGCCGGCTGCTGCCAGTAGCAGCGCAAAAAACATGAATGTTGTTCTGGCGATCCTCATTTCATCTTCTCTCTTTCAGTACCCCGATATTCAGCTGCGGCAAACTTCACAGCGGAATCAGGGCCGGAAGGATCTGAAGCGCCGGATTTGTCCGGGTTCAGCCAGGAGATGGCGCCTCTCTCCTTCACAGGTGACAGCCGGTTCCCCGGGATGGGGAAATCAGCTGACACTCTATTATATAAACAGGTGTAAACCGCCTATATTTTCCGGTTGCTTCATATTTTCATTCCGTGAAAAAGAAAATGTTGCAATATGTTGATTATGTGTATGATATGTCAGTATGGCAATGACAGTGCCTCTGGCGCCCGGGGTATGGTTGCGATATTCAGGACGGCAGGCCTGTTTGACTGTGACAGGTTTCCCGTTCACCTGCAGACCCTGTGATATGGCACCGGAAAGTGTAAAAAAAATCAAGCAAAAGTCACCAATAACCGGGATTATTTTGTAAATTTGTCCCGTTTTTCATGAGAGAAACAATTCTTTTCACATAATATCAAAACAAAACTTAAACAGAAATGAAAAACAGGTTTTTTTTAGCGATTGCTACCGTTATTGCGGCTGTAGTTATGAGCAGTTGTGCCAAAGTTCCCCAGGAGGCTCTTGATGCTGCCAAGTCTTCTCTTGAATCTGCCAGGGCAGCCCAGACAGATATCTATTTCCCTGCTGAGTATGCAGATCTGAATGATCAGCTTGCCGTGCTGCATCAGAATATCGAGACCAAAAAGTCAAAGTCAGCCGGTGACTTCAAGGAGATCAAGGCAGCTGCCGAGACTATTGCCCGGAAAGCAGCCGATCTCTCGGCCAATGTCGAGGAGCGCAAGGCAGAGGTGAAGGCTGAGGCGGAGAAGATGCTTACCGAGGCGCACTCTCTCCTGGATGAGGCCAGGACTCTTATTACAAAGGCTCCCAAAGGCAAGGAGGGCAAGGCAGCCATTGACGAGATGAAGGAGGAGCTGGGCGTTCTGGAGAACTCCCTGAATGATGCAAAGGCTCTCTTTGAAGAGGGTGCCAACTATCAGCAGGTGGTAGACAAGGTAAAAGCAGCTGACGAAAATGCAAGGAAAGTGATCGGAGAACTGAAGAATGCCATGCAGAAGGCCGGCATAAAGATCTGATCTGCTGCTGCCATAAGGCATAAATCCCCGGGTAGCGAAACCCGGGGATTTTTCTTTAACTTCACCCTCATGAAAAGCAGGAGCTGGGTCAGGCTGATAATCTATCTTTTTGTACTCTCAGTACTTTTAGTACCGGGCACTCTGCTTTTCCGGTCACTGATACCCGAACCTCCTCAGGCAGAGGTTGAAGAGGCCCGTGCTGCCATTGCACGGGCCAGGGATCTGCAGGCCGAGATTTACTCTCCCCAGACACTGCGCGAGGCCCGGGCAGACTATGACTCGGCCATGGCTGCCTGGCGAAGCGAGAACGGGAGATTCATACTGTTACGTGATTATTACCGGGTAATAGCCTATTCTGAAGCAGCTGCCAGGAAGGCTGATGAGGCCTTACGCAACACCGTGGCACGTTCAAGGAGCATGCGGAGCAGCCTGGTAAGCGAGATTGACCGGCTGGGCCGGGAGGTCTCATCCTTCGAAAAGACCTTCCTGGCGATACCACTCCCGCAGGATGTGAAAAAGATGCATGCCCGGGGGAAGCTGCGTCTCCGGGAGGCGGAGATCGCCTTTGAAAAGGGGAATCTCGTTGAGGGAAGTCTCTCGGTGACCGAGGCGAATGAGTATATCACCGAAGCATATACCTATGCCAGACAGGTGCTTAGAAACTATTTCAGCAATTTCCCGGACTGGCAGGAGTGGGAGGCCAGGACGATCGCCGAGAGCCGCACAAGCAAATCGTACGCCATAGTTGTGGAGAAGATCCCCCCGGTATGCCACCTCTATTACGCCGGAAAGAAGAAATACTCATTCGAGGCGGAGTTCGGAAGCAACTGGCTGGGTGACAAGATGAGCCGCGGCGATATGGCCACTCCTGAAGGGCTCTATCTGGTTACCAGGAAGCTTTCGGGAGGATCAACGAAGTACCATAAAGCCCTTCTGATCAATTACCCCAATCAGAATGACGTCAGGGAGTTCAATGAACGGATCAGAAACGGGCAGCTGCCTGCCGATGCCAGTATTGGCGATATGATTGAGATACATGGTCATGGCGGCAAAGGAGGCAACTGGACCCAGGGGTGTGTGGCCCTGAAGGATTCTGACATGGATATGCTGTTCAAATATGTCTCAAAGGGGACTCCTGTAACGATAATCGGGTCGAAGCTCACCCTTGAGGAGTACCTCTCTCTCAGGTAAACAGGTTTATGGATGGCCATGGGGAGCATAGTAAAGGAGAGGGCAGGCCGGCTCTGTTCGCTTACCTGAAGAGCCTGGCAGAATATGCTGTCGTGAAGCTACGCGGCATCATCAGCCTGATACGCACCAGCAGGACGGTACGCCTGCTACTGGTACCGGTCTCACTCATCCTGCTGATGATAGTGCTGCTCTCTGTCCCGCTCTATGTTGCACCTGCGCTACAGGCCAGCCTGGGAGGCAGGGCGGCTGCCTGTCCCGCCGACTCGGCGTTGCTGGAGAACAGGCAGGTGAGAAGGATGATTGCTGCCACAGGCAGTGAGATAAGCCGGCTGCAGCGGCGGCTGGCCTCATTTATTCCGACCCAAAATTACCTCGTCATAAATACTGTTGACAACAGGTTTGCTCTTTACCGGGGCACTGCCATTGTGCGGGAGGGTTTCTGCTCTACCGGCAGCTATACGCTGCTCAGGACTGAGGATGGTGAGCGGGAATGGATCTTCATGACCCCCAGGGGCAGGTTCTCGATACAGGGGAAGATCACCAATCCCGTCTGGAGGAAGCCTGACTGGGCCTTTGTGGAGGAGGGACTGCCTGTACCCGGGCCTACTGATCCGTCACGTTACGAGTATGGCGTCCTGGGCCGTTACGCCATGAGCCTCGGTGACGGCTACCTGATCCACGGCACCCTTTATGAGAGGCTCCTCGGCATGCCGGTCACCCATGGTTGCATCCGTATGAATGATGCTGATCTGGAGGCGGTGTTCAATGCTCTGAGTATAGGATCGAGGGTCTATATCTACTGAGAGGAACTTGCACTATGGAACGGAAGAGAGTCAAACGGGTCATTGCAGTTGCAGCACTGCTCATGCTGCTGATCATCGCCTACCTGGCGATCTCGGTTATGTCAGTTACCCGTGCGGTACAGCAGTTTGATGCTGACCACTTCGCCTCAGCCGCGCCTGCAGAGGGAGATACCATTGAGCTGTGCGCCATCCCCGGCTTTATGGAGCTGCTCAGGCAGAAAGCATTACTGGGGGCCTGTCTGAAGATGACCGAGACCGACTCAATAGGCCTGCTTGTCAATGTACGCGACAGCCTTATCCAGCTGTTGATCAGGGGAGTACCTGTGCGCTCAGTAGCCATTGGCCGCTATGAGCTGTCACCACTGTTCAGCCGTGCCAGCCCTGAGGCTGTTTACGGTATGCTCTCCTCACCGCTGCTCATTACCGGGACACGTGCCACCTTCAGAAAGGATCCGGTAAGCATCAGGATTGCGCCGAGGGATACCTCAGAGGCGGTAACCGACATCAGACCCGATACCGCCACCGTTGAACCGGTCTTTTTCACAATCACCACCAACCGCAACGTCCGTCTCTGTTTCGCACAACAGGAGTCGTCAGCCGGGGCCGACCGCCGGGCCGGATTCTTTTTCAGCCTCGGCGAGAGGCTCCGTGGCATACCCCCGTTTGCGGGAGCAGTGGCCAGGCTGAGGATACCTCCCTATGAGCCCTGTATAAGGATATGGATCCCAAGGGCGGAGGCGAAGATCATCTACAGGGCGATACCGCGCGAGGGAATGATAGCCCTGACCCTGTAAATTGTTCCTCACAGCGAACATTTTTTCCTTAAATGGGTTAACTTTGCAGCCCACAATCACGGTCTGTAGCTCAGCTGGTAGAGCAGTTGACTCTTAATCAACGGGTCCAGGGTTCGAGTCCCTGCAGACCGACCAGGCAACAGGGAGAGTGGTGCCGGCACCGCGCGGCTATTCATGCGTAACCACCAACAGCGGTATGACGTCATTCACCGCCCGGAAATGAGAAGAGGAGGTCTCGGAAATGAGGCCTCCTCTTCGCGTGGTTATCTGATCAACAATTACTTCTTTGCTGCCTTGTAGAACTCCTCAACCTTCTTCCAGTTGACAACGTTCCAGAAGTTGCCTACATATTCAGGTCTGCGGTTCTGGTACTTCAGGTAATATGCATGTTCCCACACGTCGAGACCCAGTATCGGCTGCCCTTTCCTGGCGGCCACATCCATCAGCGGGTTATCCTGGTTGGGGGTCTGTGAGACGAAGAGTCTGCCATTGGCGTCCACTGCCAGCCATGCCCATCCGCTGCCGAACTGGGTCTTGGCTGCATTCTCGAACTCCGCCTTGAAGTTGTCGAACGATCCGAAAGCTGCATTGATAGCTTTCAGGAGTTCACCCTGGGGCTGCCCGCCGGCATTGGGGCCCATCACCTGCCAGAAGAGCATGTGGTTGTAGTAGCCGCCACCGTTGTTACGGATTGCTGCCGAATAGAGACTCACCTTCGAGAAGATCTCTTCGAGTGAGAGATTGTCAATTTTGGCTTCGCCTGCTGCCTTGACGAAATTGTCAAAATAGGCCCTGTGATGCTTGGTGTAATGGATCTCCATGGTCTGTGCATCGATATAGGGCTCCAGTGCATTGTATGCATAGGGCAGCTCAGGAAATGTATAATTCTGTGCCATTGTGTTGTTATTGTTTATGGTTAATAATCCGAGAATAGTGGTGAAAATCAGCAGTGTTTTTGTCTTCATTTCGCATTTTTTATCCGTTAAACAAAACATAAACGGGATTGTTCACGAGACAAAAAATCAGATTTTCAAACTGATTGACTAATTTTGCAGGCCACTGATAAACCATAAATTCTTCAGATATGAAATGGGAAGGACGGCGTGGGAGCCAGAATGTTGAGGATCGACGCGGAATGAGTACCGGCACCAAGGTTGTCGGCGGCGGTATCGGGACACTGGTTATTGTGCTGCTGGTCTATCTGCTTGGGGGTGACCCCTCGGGCATCATACAGCAGGGTGATTCCGGCATCTCCACAGGTCAGGTGGTGGCCTCCGAGGAGGAGAACCAGATGGCGCAGTTCGTCTCTGTGGTGCTGGCTGACACCGAGGAGGTATGGGACCGGATCTTCAGGCAGTCGGGCATGGTCTACCACAATCCCAGGCTGGTTCTTTTCCGTGACCAGGTGCAGTCTGCCTGTGGCTTTGCCACTGCCGCAAGCGGCCCGTTCTATTGTCCGGGTGATGAGAAGGTCTATATTGATCTGAGCTTCTGTGATGACCTGCAGAACAAGTATGGTGCCCAGGGTGATTTTGCCGTTGCCTATGTTATAGCGCACGAGGTAGGTCACCATGTACAGAAGCTGCTGGGTATACTTGACAGGGTAGAGGCTGAGCGTCAGGGGCTGAGTCAGGTTAAGGCCAATCAGCTCACCGTCAGGCTTGAGCTTCAGGCTGACTTCTTTGCCGGGGTGTGGGCGCATCACGCCGCCAGGATGTTCAACTCACTTGAGGAGGGAGATATAGAGGAGGCATTCAATGCCGCATCATCAATCGGTGATGATGTGCTTCAGAAGAAGTATCAGGGCAGGGTGACCCCCGACTCCTTCACTCACGGCACCGCAGCACAGCGGTCAGGGTGGCTCAGGAAGGGGTGGGAGACGGGTGATCCGTCGAAGGGTGACACCTTCTCGGCTGCTATTTAGCAATCAGGCCTGAGAGAGTCCATCCCGGGCCGGACTCAACCCTGCAGCAGATAGGGGAGAGGGTCACCCACCACCGCGCATGGGTTGATGATGAACAGATCATTGAGCAGGGCAGGCGGGCTCCTTCCGGCTCAGGGCCGGAGATACTGGTACGGTAAGGCTTACGGTGCTCAGTCGTTTTTCATGCTTATCGGCTGCCCGGTGGCCTCCAGCACGTTCCACCAGAGCTCATCATCCGGATCGATCTTCTTGCGCTCAGCCACCACCATGGGTATCGGCATCAGGGTGAACTGGTTGTTCCAGTATCCCACAACGAAGTCGGTGCGCCCGGCCAGCGCGGCATGCACTGCATTCTGTGCCAGCAGGTTGCAGAATTTGCTGTCATTGGCGTTTGCCGGTGCGCTGCGGATAATATAGCTCGGGTCTATATACTTCAGGCTGTGGGGAAATCCCAGTGCCTTAAACTCGGCCCTGATCTTGTCACGCAGGAACATACCTATATCCTGGTACTTGAGGTTACCCGAGGCATCATATTCACGTGTCTTTGCATCAAAGAGATCCTGTCCGGCACCCTCGGCCACCACTATCACTGCATGGTGTCTCTCCTCAAGCCTTCTCTTCAGGGCAGTCAGGAATCCTTTCTCTCCGTAGAGGTCAAATGAGACCTCCGGTATAAGTACGAAATTGACCTCCTGGGTGGCCAGTACGGCATTTGCAGCAATGAATCCCGAGTCGCGCCCCATCAGCTTGATCAGTGCAATACCGTTATAGGCTCCATGTGCCTCATTATGCGCGTTCATGATGATCTCATGGGCAATCGAGAAGGCCGTCTCAAAACCGAATGATTTCTGTATCAGGCTGATGTCATTGTCGATGGTCTTCGGTATGCCAGCCACCGCAATCTTGAGGCTCCTCCTGGTTATCTCCTCGTAGATGGCATGGGCGCCGCGCAGGGTGCCGTCACCACCTATGCAGAAGAGCACATTGAGATTGAGTATCTCGATGGTGTCAACCATCTTGCCCACATCCTGCAGTCCGCGTGACGAGCCCAGGAAGGTACCTCCCGAGAGGTGTATCTCACTTACCATCGGTGCGGTCAGCTCAATCACCTCATGGTTGTATTCTGAGACAAGTCCTTCATAGCCATACCTGATACCGAGAATACGCCTGATGCCGTAACGGTAGAAGAGCTGATTGACGAGGCTGCGGATCACGTTGTTGAGACCCGGGCAGAGCCCACCGCAGGTGACAATCCCTACCTTGGTCTTGGCGGGCTCGAAGAAGATCACCTCCCGGGGCCCGGCCTTCTCGAATGAGACCGGCTTTTCGCCGGTTGTCCGGCAATGCTCATAGTTTTCGGATGAGACGTCATAGATCACCCGCTCATCATCACCCACGAACCTGTAGACCTGAGGCTCATTGGCCTGACCGGTCTTCAACGGGGAGGCCACGTTGCTGCGGCCGAGGCTTGCGACGAGAAAGTCTTCGTAATGCATTGTCATCAGGTTATTCTCAAATGATTAACGGATCGTAGCCGTTTTTCTTGCTGCTGCGGCAAATATACCGAAAAATTCGGCGGCTGACTCATGACCGGATCATCCGCCCGTTTACGATTTTGCTCAGCCTGTCATTGTACCTGACCTGACCGTGATGAAATACCCCAGCCTGTGAACGGGAGGATCTCTTCTGCCGTGACGGGGCAACCCCGACTACCGGTTACCGAATGTGGCCGGCCGATTACATGCCGCCGGCATTCTTGTCATAAAAGTCGGTACTCTGGAAGATCTTGTCGGCGTTGGCAGCTATGAAGCCCGGGTACTCTGTTCCGTCGGGGCGGTTATAGCGCAGGGTGAACTCGTAAAAACAGGAGGGGATCCCGTAAACACCGTCAGTGAACTCAATGGCCTGAATTTCTGCCATTGTTGCTGACTGCTCCAGCAGTTCCTCGGGTGTACCGTATATGATCTCTCCGCCGACGGTGGTCATACGGTAGCCATTCTCCCGGATAAAGGTGTTGACCTCCTGAAGTGAGGAGAACCCTTTCAGCTCATTCACCTTTACGGCGAAGTGGTTGGCACGGTAACCATAAACCAGCAGCCATGCAGCATACTCCGACTCCTGCCGCAGCCTGTTATAGGTCTCATAGGATATCTTTCCCCAGATACTGCCGCTGAATACCAGCTCCGGGTCAGAATAGATCGCTGCTGGCGGCCGGTTCAGGCACTCCCTGACGGTGGTCTGCAGGTAGTCACTGAACTGCCCGGTGAGCAGCTCACTCATAAAGACCTTGGGTGCCAGCGGGTCGGCCTTGTGCTCCAGGTGAATGCCCCTTAGCTTTTTGGCCTTGAACTCATAGTTTCCACGCACCTCATAGCCACTTTCGAGGAAGATCCGGGAAATGACACCGATATTTATCCTGGGGTCATCAAATGTCCGCAGGGCAATGTGGTCATGAACGACCCTCTCGCCCCTGGCTCCAAAGAGATCATAGATCCGCATGGCATGAGGATTCTCAGTTGAGAACCGCTTCCAGAACCGTTCGAATATTGCTGCTGTTTCCATCACGCCTGATTGTTTGTTACTACCAAGGCAAATCTAAACCAAATTCCCGGCTCCGGAGTGGTGACATGATTATTATTCTATTACTCGTCCGCCTGGCGGCGGCCACATGAACCTGTCAGGGGAGGTGATCAGAAGAAAAACCCTGGCATTCGCTCCGCTCATTGTCGGGCTTTTTTTTCTGTCGCGCTTCAAACCGGGCTTTGACCGCTCCATCAAAACAAAGCCCGCCGCAATGTATGCGGCAGGCTTTTTCTTCTGTCGGGGTAGCAGGATTCGAACCTGCGACCCTTTGGTCCCAAACCAAATGCGCTAGCCGGACTGCGCTATACCCCGTATGCTGATTACGGCCGATGGCTGATCATGTTAACCGGCACTCCCGGTCAGGTCAGGCCTCTGCTTTCCGTTCTGGCGATGCAAAAATAAAAAGAATTTCCTATATTCATCTTCTGAAACTGCCTGCCGGGAACAGGAAACCAATTGGCACCAGGTTTGTTATTACTCACGAGAAACATCTGCAAACAATGAAACGGAGACTTACTCTTTTCGCGGCCTTAATGGCCCTGGTGACACTGCCTCTGCTGTCACAGAAATCGTTCTACGACTTCACCGTTGAGACCATCGACGGCCGGCAGTTCAGCATGGCTGATCTTCATGGGAAGAAGGTTATGATAGTCAATACCGCATCAAAATGCGGTCATACCCCGCAGTACAAGGACCTGGAACTGCTCAACAAGGCCTATCGTCAGAAACTGGTGATCATAGGCTTCCCTGCCAACAACTTCAACAACCAGGAGCCGGGAACCAATGCCGAGATACAGGAGTTCTGCGACAAGAAATATGGGGTGACATTCCCTATGATGGCCAAGATATCGGTCAAGGGCAGTGACATGCATCCGCTCTACAGGTGGCTGACCAGCAAGGAGCTCAATGGCGTGCTTGATTCAGATGTGGCATGGAACTTCCAGAAATACCTGATCGATGAGAACGGTAACCTGGTCGGTTACCTGAAACCTGCCGTCAAACCACTCTCCGATGAGGTGGTGAACTGGGTCACCAAAAACAAGTTTGTGCAGGGGAAATAGAGGGAGCAGCCAGAACAGGGGCCGCGGGTGACGGCCTCCAGCGGAAGCCGGCCACCACCGTCAGCGGCCGGCCACCACCGTCAGCCGGCTGGCAGAAAACCGGGCAGCAGGCTGACCCCGATGCCAAAACAACCCCGGAGCCGGCAAAATAACGAATCATAATGTTACATTTGCAAGGCTGTCATTGACGGCCTTTTATTTTTCACTACATTGCATTTGAAAGGTTCTATTAGGTGTGACCATAAACATTTTGTTTAACCTATTGTTATACATAAAAAATTCAACATCATGGCAGATCTGAAAACAAGTTACATGGGCATTGAGCTGAAGAGCCCTATTATTGCCGGTGCCAGCGACCTGGTCACTGATCTACACAACCTGCGCAAGCTGGAAGAGTATGGTGCAGGAGCTGTTGTTTACAAATCTCTCTTCGAGGAGCAGGTCGAACTTGAGAACCTTGACCTGTATGAGCGCAAGACCGAGTATGAGGACAGGCATGCTGAGCAGGTCACTCTCTTTCCCGGCTCAGATCATGTTCCCGATTCGCCGGTTGAATACCTGCTCAACCTGAGGAAGGCGCGGGAGACCCTCTCGATCCCGCTGTTCGCCAGTCTCAATGCAGTCATCAACGAGGTGTGGGTTGACTACGCCATCAAGGTGGCAGCCACAGGTGTCGACGGTATTGAGCTGAACTTCTATTCACTCCCCATAGAGGTTGGCGATGACAAGGAGACGATTGAGCGGCAGCAGCTCGAGACCCTCCGCAAGGTGAAGGCTGCCGTCAGGATTCCGGTGGCAGTGAAGCTGACACCGTACTACACCAATGCCTACCAGTTCATCACCGAGCTTGACAAGGCGGGAGCAGACGGGGTGGTTATCTTCAACAGGATGCTGCACCCTGACATTGATGTCTTCACCGAAAAGTATACCATGCCATACAACCTCAGCAGCAGTGAGGAGAACAGGCTCCCGCTCAGATTCACCGGCCTGCTCTACGGCAATGTCAACACCTCTGTCTGTGCCTCACGGGGCATTTTCTCAGCCAATGATGTTATCAAGATGATACTTGCCGGGGCTGATGCCGTTCAGGTTGTCAGCACCCTCTATCACAACGGACTGGGTGTTATCAGGTCAATGAATGAGGAGCTCGGGAAGTGGATGGACGGGCACTCCTATCCAACCCTTGACAGCTTCCGCGGGAAGCTCTCGAAGAGCAGGCTTGATGACAAGCTCCCCTTTACCCGGGCACAGTATCTCAATTTCATGATGAATGCCTCGGGTATAATGAAAAAATACCGTTCATTACACTGATACTCAGACAGGTACTGCTTTGATGACGGCCGGACATCAGATCTGGTTCCGGAGCCCGGCTGACGGCAGAGCCTTCAGGATAATCTCTGCAGAGAGCGAAGCGAGATGGATGGCCTCACTGAGGCCATCCTTTTTTGTCAGCAGCATATCATTGCCCGTCAGCATGTTCAGGAAGAGCACAGCGAAATCTTCCGGTCGGGGGAGGTCGCTTACGCGGGCGGGATGCCTCCTGAAGAGTGGAGTCAGTACCTGCAGCTCGCACTTGTGGAGCCTGCTTCTCAGCCGTTCGATACGGCTGTGCCCCAGCGCAAAGTCTCTTATCAGCAGCGGGTTCCGTCTTGCCAGGCTGTCGAGCAGCCATGCGCGCTCACGGCCGTATGCCGGCAGCACCTCCTCAAGAGGTGCACCTGACTGTGCCAGGCTGCGCAGCGGGGTGATGATCTGCCCTATCTCCCTGGTGACCACCGCCTCATAAACCTCCGCCTTGTTCCGGAAATGCATGTATACCGTGCGCCTTCCTCGCCCGGCAGCCGTTGCAATAGTCTCCATGGTTGTTCCACGGAGCCCCTCGGTGGCAAAAAGGGCCGCAGCAACGTCAATGATCATCTCATATGTACCCTTCCTCGCCATTGCACATCACGCGAATTTTGTGCGAAGTTAAGAAAGGAAGCGAATTATAGCTTACCTTTAAAGATCGATTAAAAAAATCAGCTACTAATGAACCGATACAGACAGGTCTTTTTTACACTACTGTTCCTGTTGCCGTTTATGCTCACAGGGCAGATAATCGTTGACAAGCCGCTGAGTGAGAGGCTGACCGGGTATGATATTGAGGTTACCCTCGATCCGGCAGAGCATACCATCAGCGGAGTTATGACCGCCTGGTGGGTCAATCACTCGTCGCGGCCGGTGCATGAAGCGATGATGCACATGTATCTCAATGCCTTCAGCAGCAACAGGAGCACCTTTGCCCGTGGCGGAAGCTGGTCTCCGGTATCGGATAACGGATGGGGCTGGGTGAAGATCCGCTCCATGCGGGACCGCAAGGGTAATGAGCTTGCCGGGTCATGCCGGTTTGTTGCACCTGATGACGGCAATGAGTATGACAAGACAGTCATGCAGGTGCCGCTGCCTGAGCCGGTGGCCCCGGGAGACACCCTTTTCCTTGAAATAGCCTTTACCTCCAGGCTGCCCAGCCCGATCCAGCGGACAGGCTATGCCGGCGATTTTATTTTTGCCGGACAATGGTTCCCCAAATTCGGGGTTTACGAGACTGCCGGGATGCGGCAGCGCCCGGATGACGGCTGGAACTGCCATCAGTTTCATCCCAACTCAGAGTTCTACTCGAACCATTCTGTGTACACTGTTGCGGTGACCATGCCCGCCGAGTTCATTGCCGGATCAGGCGGGGTGCTTATTGAGGAGAGAGAGCTGGGTGATGGTCTGAAGAGGCTGGAGTGGCGCGCGGAGGATATCGTCGATTTTGCGTGGACTGCCTGGCCCGGCTACAAGGTTGTGACGCGTACATGGAATGATATTGAGATCACCCTGCTCACCACCAGGGCAGGGCTCTCCAAGGCAGACAACCAGTTTGATGCGGTTATCCATGCACTCGAGTACCTCGGTCAGCGGGTGGGACCATACCCGTGGCCGCATCTCACCTTCGTTGATCCGCCCGTTGCAGGACAGGGAGCAGGGGGGATGGAGTACACAACCATCTTCACCTCCGCCGGCGGGGGAGCGATACCCTCCTTCCTGAAGATGGCCGAGATGGTTACCATCCATGAGTTTGGGCATGCATACTTCATGGGAATCCTGGCAAGCAATGAGTTTGAGGAGCCATGGCTCGATGAGGGGGTTAATTCATACTGGGAACAGCGCATAGTTGATACCTATTACGGCAACGGCTACGGCCTGGTCAACCTGCCATTCCTCAGGCTGTCAGACAGGGACCAGGGGCGCATGGGCTATACTACCTCGCTGAAACGTTCCCTGACGACCAATGACCTTCCCTCCTGGATGTATTCGCACGACACCTACGGGATGATGTCATACAACAAGGCGGCGACATGGCTGCATACCCTTGAGGGGATCATCGGCACCCGAACCATGGACAATGTCTTCCGTGAATACTACCGCCGCTGGGCCTTCAGACATCCGTCAGGGCGCGATTTTATCGAGGTGGTCAATGATGTGGTGAGGGATGAGCATGGCGACAGGTTCGGCGGGAACATGGACTGGTTCTTTGACCAGGTACTCTACGGGAGCGGGGTGTGTGACTACCGGGTGGCCGAGATCACACGAAGGAGGATAAGAGGCTATTCGGGCGTGGAGGAGGGTGACACCATATCATACGTTCGCAGTGACCGCAAGAGTGATACCCTGTTCCTGTCAAGGGTGAGCATTGAACGGCTGGGAGATGTGATGCTGCCGGTGGAGGTGCTGATCGGGTTTGATGATGGTGAAGAGGTACTGGAGAGCTGGGATGGCAGGGCCAAATACATCGATTTTGAGTATACCGGTACCCGCAAGGCGGTATGGGCCAGGGTCGATCCGTATGACAAGATCGCCATGGATGTCAACCGGTTCAACAACTCATACACCCTGGAGCCGGAGAATCCGGTAGTACGTCGGATCATTAACAAGTTCCTGCTGATGATGCAGATTATGATATCAATATTTACCCTATAAATTCCACAGGATGAGGTTTTTCAATATACTAAAGAAAGGTGCTGCATCGGCTGCATCGGCTTACAGGCTTATAGTGTTTATCTGGGTCACCCTGCTGGGTCTGGCCCTTGTGGCAGCCTATCCCCTGAAGAGCGCCATGGGCTCCATCTATCCCTCCAGCCTGGCTCTTGAACGTTTCAATGAAGGGCTTGACTTCGGACTCATGGCTGATATCAGCACCCTGGCCCGTGTGGTGCTGCCAGCCTTCATGTCGGCCACCTTTATTATCGGGACAGCCGGATTTCTTGTTATGACCTTCTTTGCAGGAGGGCTTTTCAGCTTCTTCACCAGGGCCAGGGAGGCGTACAGGGTGTCGGACTTCCTGAAAGCCTCCGCTGAAAACTTTTTCCCGTTCCTGAAGGTGTCGCTGCTGATGATGGCGGTCATTGCCGCATGGAGTTTTGTGACAATAGGCATTCCTGCAATTATTGTGCTGGCTGCCAGTGGGGGACAGCCTGAGCCCAGCAAAGGAGGGTATCTCTTCTATGTGATCTGGGCCCTGGGGCTGCCCGTGCTGCTGTTTGTTGCCGACTCATCACGCAGGTGGATAGCAGGTACCGGCAGGCGTAAGGTGTTCAGTGCAGTGGGACATGGCTTCAGGTCACTGAAGGGGAGGTTCTGGCATGCCTGTGGCGTAATACTATTTATGCTGATAATCAATACTTTAATTGTCATGCTGATAGTGTGGTTTGCTGCAGTGGCAATGCCGGTGAAGGGGATCACCGTCTTTCTCTTCTTCCTGGCCGGCCAGGCGCTCTTCATACTGCGACTCTTCCTGAAGGCCTGGAGATATGCCTCTGTCATTGAGATAATACGTAATTAGGATTTCTCACCAGTCATACAGATATAGTCTTTCCAAAGTCGTTATCCTGGTTTAAACAAGCAGATGATACGTTAAGATACCTTAATTCCCAGTGGATAAAGGCTATCGTAACAGTAAAATGGGTGCCTCAAATAGGCTTTTGCACTGTATAAAGCAGTTCAGTGCATTTACTTGAGATTTGCCTCAACGGTCTGTCTGAAATATGTTATAGAGCTATTGTATTATTTCAAAAAAAGATTATCTTGCTATAAGAAAGTAGTGTCAATTTTACACGTTAAGCAATCCATAACCCTAAAAATACCAATCATGATTAAAGAAGTCAGAACTATTCAAAGGGCAACTATGTGTCTGCTGGTTTTGGCAGTTATTACCGCCCCAGTGCTTTCCCAGGTAAAGCAGCCGGTTCTTAATGGAACCGATCGTGTGAGAATGTTCAGCAAGCAGGCTGAATTAAGAGCATCGTCTCCCTACAAGGATTTGCACTGGCAGTATATCGGACCTACAAATATCAGTGGACGTTGTACTGACATTGAGGCAATTTCTCCAAGGGGCGGTCAGTATGTAATCTGGGTAGGTTCAGCCACCGGCGGAGTCTGGAAATCTGTTAACGAAGGCACTACTTTTGAGCCGGTTTTTGATGATATGCCTACAGCATCAATTGGCGATATTGCCATTGATCCGAAAAATCCCGATGTAGTTTGGGTCGGTACAGGTGAAGCCAATATTTTCCGTAGTTCAAATGCTGGCTGCGGTGTGTTCAGGACCAGTGACGGGGGCAGGACTTGGGCTTTGATGGGGCTTGAAAACACCCATACAATAGCCCGCATCCGGATACATCCTGATAATACTGATATAGTTTATGTTGCAGCCCCTGGTCATGAATGGACGCCCAATGAGGAGAGAGGTCTTTACAAGACAGTCGATGGGGGAAAAAGTTGGAAAAAAGTACTTTCGATAAATCAAAATACTGGTGTTGCTGATATCGTTCTTGACCCACGTGATCCGGAAGTTATCTATGCAACAACCTGGGAACGGATGAGGTTGAAGTGGAATGATCCGCGCACTTATCCGGAGACGCGTCACTGTGGTGTATGGAAATCGACTGATGGAGGCAAAACCTGGAAAGAGATTAATGAAGGTCTGCCTTTACCTCAACACCGCGGACGTATCGGTATAGATATTTCGCTTTCCAATCCTGATGTCCTTTACCTGTTGTTAGACAACTATGAGATCGCCTCAAAAGCCAATCCTGGCGAGACTGATGCATACGGGAGACCGAAACAGGATATAATAAAAGGATCAGTCGTATATCGCTCTGATAATGGAGGCGCCTCCTGGAAACAGGTCAGTGGTCTTACGCCAGAGACCAAGGCCTATATGGAACGTCATTCAGGAACTTATGGCTGGGTTTTCGGACAAATCCGCGTCGACCCGAACGATGAAAACACAATCTATTCAATGGGTATTCAACTTAATCAGTCGATTGATGGAGGTGCTACATTCAAGCCTTTGCGTGGCCCCCATGTTGATCATCATGGCCTTTGGATTGATCCGGCGAACTCCAGTTACCTGCTCAATGTTCAGGACGGAGGTGTAACAATATCCTACGATAAAGGTGTAACCTGGAAATATCCGATAGCAGAACTACCACTGGCCCAGTTTTATAATATTGCTTATGACTTCAGCACTCCTTTCAGGGTCGTTGGCTCCATTCAAGATCATCATAGCTACATTGGTACGGTTGATCTTTCGGCTGGCCGTGACAGGGTGAGGCCAGCAGGGTTTGTCAACACCCTCGGGGCGGAAGGCAGCACGCATGTTATTGATCCGCGGGATAATAACACTATCTATTCAAGCACTTTTTATGGCGCCCTGGCCAGAGCTGAAATTGATAATTATCCGGCCAGCCAAAAAGGTCTGCTTCCAACCAGATACAGTGATGAGCCAAGGCTCAGAGGTCAGTGGGTAGCCCCTACAATATTGTCACCGCATAATCCTGATATTGTGTACCATGGGATGCAATATGTGATGATGTCACGCGACAAGGGGAATACCTGGGAGATCATAAGCCCTGATCTTACGTTCAATGATCCTAAAAAGAGCGGCGATATCAATTATCAGACTATTCAGACGCTGGACGAGTCTCCGCTCAGAGCCGGACTCATCTACGCGGGGACTGATGATGGCCGTATCTGGCGGACGAAAGATGGCGGGAAGACCTGGACAGAACTCAAGCAGAAAAATGTGCCGGTGCGTTGGGTCTCTCGTATAGTTGCATCAAAATATGACCTGGGCACTGTATACATGACACAGACAGGTAGGCGAGACGATGATTTTCAGGTTTATGTATGGAAGTCAACAAACTTCGGAGATACATGGACTGACATATCAGCTAATATTCCAGTAGGACCGGTCAATGTAATAAGAGAAGATCCTGTGAAAAAAGATATTCTCTATTTAGGTACAGACGCATCGGTTTACATCAGTAAAGATGGGGGGAATCATTGGGATGTTCTTGGTGATCTGCCCTTTGCTTATGTTCATGACCTTCAGGTTCACCCTCGTGACAATATGATCATTATTGCCACGCATGGCAGGGGCGTTTTTGTTCTTGATGCGAATCCGATAAATGAAAAAGACAAGATAAGGATGCCGCGTTGGCTTCCTACAGAAGAGTAGAAAGATAAAACATTTTATCATTATTGTCTGAGAGTGGGGCAGATTATTGCGGGTGGTTTTCAGGTTTTTTAAGTAGTTGTTTTTTAACCCTAATTAATAACCAAAACCATTTCAGGTATGAGAAAACTAATCCTTTTGTTTGTCGTACTTCTGGTCTCCCTGCCGTGGGCCTATCCCCAGGCCCGGAAGGTAAACGGAACCGTGACCAGTGTTGAAGATGGAACCGGAATCCCCGGGGTCATGATCCAGGTCAAAGGCACTACGGTGGGTGGAATGACAGATGCAGACGGTAAATACTCCCTGGATGTTCCTGCTGGCTCAAATATTTTGATATTTAGCCATGTCGGAATGAAGACAGTTGAGGTTGACATTACAGGCAAAAATGTCGTTAATGTTTCGTTGGAGTCTGATACCAGGCTAATGGATGAAATTGTTGTTACGGCATTGGGGATCCGTACCGAAAGAAAAGCTTTGGGATACTCAACCAGCGAGGTTAAGTCAGATGCGCTTACTGCTACAAAAACCAACAGCTTTGCTACAGCTCTTGGCGGAAAAGTTGCAGGACTGAACATTTCGACAACTACCAGTCAGGCTGGAGGCGGTACCCGGATTGTCTTAAGAGGTGGATCCTCCATCACCGGCTCTAATGAACCTCTCTTTGTCGTTAATGGTGTTCCTTTTACTGCTGATAACAGAGGTACCTCATCAGGTCTTGCTGATATTGACCCTAATGCTATAGAGTCACTCAGCGTGTTGAAGGGCTCTGCTGCCTCAGCATTGTACGGGAGCAGGGCGGCCAATGGTGTGATACTCATAACTTTAAAGTCGGGTGCGCTTGACTCTAAACCGGTAGTCAACTTCAAGCATGCATCATCATTTGACAAAATATTTGAGATTCCGCTTCAAAAAACCTGGGCGCAGGGCGACTTCAGCATAGCCACTCAAGACTGGGTTTATAAAAATGGAGAAACACAGTTCTCTCCTAATTCATGGGGTCCACGTATTTCAGATTTACCCGGAGTTAACTATTATGACCGCTGGCAAATTTTTCGTACCGGATATACGATGGATAACACCCTCAGTGTAACAGGAGGGGATAACCGTGCGACCTATTTTGTCTCCTATTCCAACACGTACAATGATGGTGTCGTAGGGCCTTTAGGGTATAGAAGGAATTCAGTCAATGCCAACACTACCTTCAAGTTCACTCCTAAGTTAACTGTTTCGACAAATGTTATGTATTCGAATCAGAATGTAGACAGAATGGAAGAGGGTAATGCCAACTATACCTTCATGAATACCCTTGTTGCATCACCTCCAACCTGGAATCCCTATCCGATTTACAGGGAAGACGGAACGTTGAGATTATACAGAGGCGGCGGACGTGACCCCTATCTTTATACGCTTGAGAGTACTGGCAACAATATCAAGCGAGATAGATTCATGGGATCAGCGACGGTAGAGGTTGCTATTACTGATCACTTGAAGTTCAGATCAGTTACAGGAATAAGCACTAATGCAGTGCTAACTCAGAATTACAAAAATGCAGGTGGACTTGTAGAAACACAAGGGGTATACAACAGGTATAACAGAAGTAACAAGGACATAGAATCAACTGAGACACTAACCTATGACAATACTTTCGGTGATTTCGCCATTAACATCCTGGCAGGTCACAATATTGTCCAGAACTATTGGGATGGAATTCAGTTTGAAGGAGTTGGACTTGTAGTTCCAGGTATTTACAATAGCTCAAATGTCTCAACCTACAAGTCTCAGGCTTCTTACGGCATGTTTCGGTCATGGTCGCTTTTGGGTGAGGCACGTGTCGGATATAAGAGCATGCTGTATTACACCGTTACCGCCCGCAATGACTGGACATCAAGTATAGCCAATGACTTTTTCTATCCGAGCCATAGCCTCGGTTTTGTGTTTAGCGAACTCCTGAAAGGTGCTCAGTTCCTTGATTTTGGGAAATTCAGGCTAAGTTATGCTAAGGTTGGAGCACCAGCTGCAGCTTATACAACAAATGTGATTCTTACACAGGCTCGTACAGCATCCTGGCTTGGGCATAACTGGCCTTTCAATGGTCAGAATAGTTATCTCCCGAGTTCTACTTATCCCAATCCTGAATTGACAAATGAATTCAAAAGTGAAGTAGAGGGAGGTCTGGAGCTTAAGTTTTTCAAGAACAGGCTTAGTCTTGATCTTGCTGTTTACAATAACTGGAGTGATAACCAGATATTATGGCAAGGCTTACTTAATTCAACCGGTTACAGTGGAGGCTGGATCAATATTGGCGGGATAAGCCACAGGGGAATCGAGCTTGCAGTTGTCTCTACACCAGTCCAAACCAGCAATTTTACATGGGATTTTTCAATAACCTGGGCAAAGGATAAATCACGCGTTGACAGGTTGGGAGAAAACGATGAGCCTATCAGTGTAGGCTCGGCAGGGTGGGCTATTGTCGGTCAACCCTATCCGGTATTGTATGCCGATGCCTTCCTGCGTGATGATCAAGGTAACCTGGTGCTTAATGATCAGGGAGATCAAAGCATTAACAGGACTATTTACGGAAGGCCCATGGTTGATCCGAGAGGCAGGAAGATTCTTGGTAAAATTGAACCAGACTGGACAAGCACACTTCGAAATTCTATTTCATACAAAAACTTTACACTGATGGCTCAGGTTGATATTCAAAAGGGAGGGATGATGGACAATTTTGACGAGCATTATCTCTCTTATTATGGCATGTCAGTTCTCCAGGAAAACAGGCCTGAGGATAACCGGATTGTATTTGAGGGGGTTATGGGACACTTTGATTACAACACTCAAAAAGTTGTTGTGACCAATCCCAAAAATACAGAGTGGACTTATTATCATGCTTATTATCAAACAGTCTGTCAGTCTGTTGAAGAAGATAATATTCAGCCCCGAGACTTTATCAAGTTGAGAGAAGTAAGTCTGGCTTATCGGATGCCAACAAAGCTCACGGAGGCAATACATTTGAAAGGTCTCGATCTTTCGCTATCCGGGAGGAATTTATGGCGAAAGTTTAAAAAAGAGTTCTCCGGACCTGATGTTGAAACCAATACCCAGGGCGTTGACAGCGGCAATGCCTGGTTCAATTACAGTTTCCCGGCGATGAGAACATATACTGTTACTTTAAGTGTAACCTTTTAAAAACGATGACCGATGAAAAGATATCTTGTTAAAATAAGCATGATAATCCTGGCCGCGTTTTTGATAGCTTCATGTCAGAAATGGCTGGATATTGATGATAACCCAAATGCCATAACTCAATCACCTGCTATAAATGAGGGTGTATATCTTATTGGAGTGGAGTCTGAATGGGCACAACAGGCTGTTACGTTTTTTGTGTGGTGGAACGGTATGAAAGACTGGCTGCTCTGGTATGCCCCGGATGGTACGCAAGGGTACGAGACCAGGTTCGAGATTGCAACCGATTACGGTGGCGAAATCTGGGGAGCCTATGCAGGCGCTCTAATGCATTCAACGGCACTTTATAAAATGGCCAAGGAAAACGGGAACAAGCGTTTTCAGGGGATTGCGGCAGTTATATCTGCGTGGCATTGGTTCAACATGGCAGATTATTATGATCAGGCTCCGCTTGATGAAGCCCTTCAGGGTGCTGCCTACCCCCATCCACGGGTCAATTCTCTTGAAGAAATCTACGCTCATGCCAATGGACTTCTCGACGAGGCTATTTCCTGCTTCGGAGACCCAAATGGCGGATCTCGCATTCCTACAGCTGCACAAGATTATATCTATGGTGCTGATTTTGCAAAGTGGACCCGTTTATGCTATTCATTAAAAGCTCGTTATGCAATGCGGCTCACCTATTTGCCTGGCAAAAGCCCTGCAGGTCAGGCAGATCTCGTGCTGCAATATCTCCAAAATGGGATGGGTAGCAACAATGATATGTGCGCCTGGAAACATTTGGCTAATCTTCAGTTTGATAGCTATATTTACGAGGAGTCGCTTTACGACTATTCAGCTGCAGGAATGACTCCGACAAAATATATTGTAGATCTGTTGAACGCTCTTAATGACCCGAGAAGAGGCATTTTCTGGACCGAAGCCGAAACCGGTGGTTATAAAGGACACATAAGCGGAACATCATCGGTTGCTGGTAACAGACCCTCCAGGTGGTCAATGAGTTATTGTACCCAAACCTATCCTGACATGATAATGATGTTTTCGGAGACTCAGTTTTTAAAGGCCGAAGCACATGCACTGAAAAGAGAATACAACCTCGCTGAGGCGGCTATGAAAGCGGGTGTCAGAGCCGATATGGAATATCATGGAGTGAATGAGGCTGATATTGTAGCCTACCTGGCTCAGCCGCAATTGACCATGCCGACTGATGTAGAAGCGGCGCAAGAGCTGGTGATGACCCAGAAATATATTGCCAATGCTTTTGAAACCACGGAGTCTTACTTTGATTTCATCCGAACCGGTTATCCTAAGCTTGATTTCACGGTAATTAACCAGGTACTAAATACCAATACATTCCCCCGGCGAAATCCATACCCGCCCGATGAACTAGAGAAGAATCCATCAATTGCTGCCCTGGGTCAACCAGACTATTTTAAAAAAGGGACGGCATGGGATACCAAACCATTCAGTTGGAGGATAACTCCATAGTAATACGCTAAACCTTCCGAGGCCGCCAATTAGATTGCCATTGGCGGCCTCATTTTATTCCTTGAAACTCCCATCGGAGAGAAACAGGGGAAGAAATAGAAACAATTGTTGCGGGTTGCTGGAATGAAGCAACTTTAATAAAAAGAAATCAGGTTCATAAATTCAGACAATGACAAATAGTAGAACTGGTCAGGTAACCGTTAAAAAAGGGAAGCAGGGTGCGATAAAACTTGTCAGGAGGATACATAGATTCACGGCCTCATTCCTTTCCGTTGCCTTGTTGTTGGTAGCTGTGACTGGCATTTTGCTCGGCTGGAAGAAAAACAGCGGCGGCTACCTGCAGCCTGTGTCTCATGCAGGAACTACATCTGACATGAGCCAGTGGCTCCCTGTCGACACTCTCCATGCCATAGCGATCAGGACGTTACATGCAACATGGGGAGAGGATATAGACGAGAGTCTTGACAGGATTGATATCAGGCCTGATAAGGGAATGGTAAAGTTCGTTTTTGGCCGGCATTATAACGGAATTCAGCTTGACTGCGCAAACGGACAAGTACTGCATCTTGAGAAACGCAGGTCTGATCTGGTTGAGAATCTTCACGACATGTCTTTTGTTGACAGGAAACTCGGTTTGAAGGGTGAGACTTTCAAGCTTGTATACACTACATTTACAGGGCTTTCGCTTTTCCTGTTTACGGTAACCGGCATCTGGATGCGTTATCCCCCCCGCAGGATGAGGCGAAACTGAATCAGCTATTTTTGTAATGCTGATGAATCGTGGAGAAAGAACCTTTGCTAACCGGCGGATAATGGCAAACCAGCCCGCACTGCCAGGTCGATAACGGAGCCTTTGTTCTTCATAGTCCGGCCGTTTGTGAAAATGAACAGGTATTTCCTGCTGCAGCGTATCAGCAATGCAGCAGATTCATACCGAAAGATAAGCATTCATGGGTATAAATACCTCCGGAAAATAGGCTTTAAGCCCGTTACCTCCGTTATGGTCAATATTTAATTTTGAAATTCCACAAGAAGTACCATTGCCTGACCTATGGAAGATCTCTATTCACTGCTCATGCAGGATGTGCGTTTCGAGGAGGGACTGAAGGCCTGCATGAACTGCGGTATCTGCACTGCAATCTGTCCGGCGGCCGAATATTACCACTATGATCCGCGGCGGGTGGTTGACCTGGTGCAGACCCGCAACAATGATATAATCAGGGAGTTGCTCAGAAGCGAGACGATCTGGTATTGTGGCCAGTGCATGAGCTGCAAGACCCGCTGCCCCAGGGGCAACACCCCGGGCATGGTGATTATGGCGCTGCGCAAGCTCTCGCAGGAGCTCGGCTACTTCACCGACTCGGAGAAGGGGAGGCAGCAGTTTGCCATCAAGCGTACCGTTGGCGACAACGTGCTTAAGCATGGCTACTGTATTGTCTCTTATGATGTTGATCCTGAAGCACATCCTGAGCAGGGGCCTGCATGGGAGCATTACTATAACCATCTCGGTGACTCACTGGCACGCCTGGGGGGTGAGCTAAACGGCCGGGAGGGGCCCACACGCCTGATACCGGAAGAGGTGCTTGATGAGCTGAGGAGTATCTTCAGGGTTACCGGCGGGCAGGATCTCTATGATGCCATCGAGGAGGCCTCTGAGAAGAAGGCTGCGGAGATGGGTATGGAGTTTAAAAAGGAGGGGAGGGACTTTGAATACTACAGGCATGTGGTATCGGCCGACAGCGGCATTCACCAGTGTGAACCGGAAGATGTGAGGAGGGAGGTCTATGAAACCCGAAGGTAAGAAACGTATCTGGGCAGAGTACCAGAAAGAGATTCCCGATGACCACTTCTTCTATGTCAGGTCATGCATCAGGCAGACATTTTTCGCTGGCTCAGAGCAGTTTTTCCTGAGGATACTGCGTGACGATCTTGGCAAGGATATCTATGAAGACCCGAGGCATACCACCTGTACCGGCATAGGCTACCATGGAGACGTGGTGCCGTTTGAAACCATTCAGGCCGTTGTGGCGCGTCACTTCGCGCTGGCCACCGAGGCCGGCTACAGGCATATCGCCATCTCATGTGTCACCTCATTCGGAATCTACTCTGAGATACTTGAGACCTGGAAGCATTTCCCCGAGACGCTGGAGCGTACCCGCGAAGATCTTTACAAGGCCACCGGCCGCACCTTCGAGGTACCCGAGACCATCTCGCACACCAGTGACATAATCTACAAGTTCAGGCATGAGATTGCACGCAGGGCGAAGTACAACCTGGTCAATGTTGCCACAGGACAACCGCTGAAGGTGGTTGAGCATATCGGCTGCCACTACTCGAAGATGTTCCCTAAGTACGGGGTGGGCGGTGCAGAGTTCCCGCATGTGCTGGTGGGTATGGTAGAGGCGTGGGGAGGTGATATCATCGATTATCCCGAACGACGTCACTGCTGCGGGTTCGGCTTCAGGCAGTACCTGGTACAGGCTAACCGCGGCTACTCGCTCTTCGCGTCGCGCAAGAAGTTCGAGTCGATGGAGCCCTACCGCCCCGATATGATAATCGCCAACTGTCCCGGCTGCACCATGTTCATGGATCGCTGGCAGTACACCATCAATGAGATTGATGGCATCACCTACGGCCCTGATGGCGAAGGTATCCCGGTGCTGACCTATGAGGAGGTGGCGGGACTGATACTCGGTTATGACCCGTGGAAGCTCGGGTTGCAGTATCATAATGTACAGTCGCTTTCCCTGTTGCGTAAGATGGGTATCAGGGTTGAGCCTGCAGAACGGTTCCTTGCCAGGGATGGCTCCAGGCTGCCTGAGCCGGCCAACCTGATCAACGGATGACGCGTCCTGAGGCACATGTGATCGTCGCCGGCGGCGGTACCGCCGGTATTGAGGCTGCCGGATCGCTGGCAGGAATGGGCTATCGGGTAACCCTGGTTGAGAAGAACCGGGAGACCGGCGGTCACCTGCTGCAGTGGCATGCCCTCTTTCCTGACCGGCGCCCTGCCGGTGAGGTGAGACAGTACCTCTCAGAACGGCTTGAACATCCCAATATCAGGGTAATTGCAGGAACCACGGTTGACCGGATCACCCGGAAAGGTGACCGGCTGGTTGTCTCACTCTCCGGCGGGAGGGAGGAACAGGCCGATGCCGTGATCGTGGCAACAGGGTTTGATCTGTTTGATGCACACCGCAAGGAGGAGTATGGATACGGGATATATGACAATGTGATCACCTCGGCCGAGCTGGAGCAGATGTTCACCCGGGGAGTGCTTCTCAGGAGCGATGGCAGGCAGCCGTCGCGGATCGGGCTGATCCACTGCGTGGGGTCGCGTGATGAGAAGGTCAGCAACAACCACTGCTCGAAAGTGTGCTGCGTGACGGCAGTCAAGCAGGCGATAGAGATAAGGAAGATGCTTCCGTCTTGCGAGGTCTTCTGTTTCTACATGGACATGCGTATGTTCGGTCCTTTCTACGAGGAGCTCTACCGCGAGTCGCAGGAGCAGCATAATGTCAATTTCATCAGGGGCAAGGTCTCCGAGGCTTCGGTCAACATCAACAACAGGCTGGTGATCAAGGTTGAGGATACCCTTGCGGGCCGCCCCCTCAGGATGGAGCTGGATATAATGGTACTGATGGTGGGCATGGAGATATCCCGTCATGGAGCCCGCCTGGCAGAGGCATCCGGGTTTGAGCGCGGCATCAACAGGTTCCTTGAGGCGACTGACCACCACTACGGCAGTAACCTCAGTCCGGTGAGCGGTGTTTTCTATGCCGGCACCTGCACCGCCCCCATGAATATCACCGACACCATCTCCCATGCGCGTGCAGCCGTGGCCGAGACGGTGAGATACCTCAACGGCAGATGAGCGGGGTGAAGGCAAACAGGTTCGGTTTCACCATCCACCGCAGCCGGCAGATAGACTATGACTCCTCTGACAGGAAGGTGAGGGAGTATGTTACCCGCATGGAGCCCACCTTCAGGCTCTGCTTCGCCTGCGGCGGATGCAGCGCCACCTGCACTGCCGGGCAGCATGTCACCATGAACCTTCGGAGGATCAACACCTGTATCAGGCGAGGTGAGATAGATACCATACGTGAGGAGGTGACCCGCTGCATGCTGTGCGGCAAGTGCCTGCTGGTATGTCCTAGAGGAGTGAACACCCGCAATGTGGTGGCTGCCGCTGCCGAAGCAATAGCAAAACTCGACCGCAATGAGCTCTGACCTGTTTGTCATACCATTCAACCTGGGGCTCTACTTCATACTTATATACAGTGTGGTACGTATCACCAGCTGGTTCAGGAGGCTCTCGCGCACGGACAAGCTGCGGCTGCAGAGAGGTTTCTTCGGAAAGCCCTTCATGGAGAGTCTGCGGGAGATCTTTATGGAGAGTCTCCTGCACCGTAAGATCTTCCGCAGGAATCCCGTCCTCGGGTATATGCATATGAGCCTCGCCTTCGGATGGTTTTTGCTGATTGTCTTCGGCACCATCGAGGCTGACCTGTTCGGTGACCGTCACCTGAACCCGCCGTCGCGCGCCATCTTCTTCCGGTGGTTCAATCCTGATCATGGTGACACCGGACTGGCGGCGCTCTTCAGCTTCTGGATGGACCTGTTGCTGGCATTCATCCTCTCCGGCCTGCTGCTGGCTATAATCAAGCGATTCACGCCTCGTGTGATGGGGATGAAAAAGACCACCCGCCACACTCTCACTGACCGCATTGCCCTGACCAGCCTCTGGCTGATCTTTCCCTCCAGGCTGCTGGCAGAGAGCCTCACCTGCGGTGCGCATGGCAGCGGCAGCTTCCTGACCGGCACACTCGGCTCGGCACTGGCGTCATTCCTTCCTGCCGCGGAGATAGCGCCGCTCTTCTGGTGGCTCTACTCCCTCTCGCTGGGTACATTCTTCTTCCTGCTCCCCATATCGAGATACTTCCACATACCTGTGGAGCTCTTCCTTATCTTCATGCGCAACTCGGGCATCACCACCGGCGACAGCTCCTCATCATTCACCGAGGTGCAGACGCATGCCTGCTCATCGTGCGGTGTCTGTATCACCGTCTGCCAGATGAGCTTCGCTGCCGGTATCAATGATATGCAGGGCGCCTATTTCGTCAAGGGGCTCAGGAACGACCGGGATATTGCGGCCATAACGGCCAACTGCCTGATGTGCGGCAGGTGTGATGAAGCCTGCCCGGTAGGCATTGAACTGGGGCCGATGCGTCTTATCGAGCGACGGCAGGGTGAGCGGCAGGACAGGCAGATGAGCTTCCGGGAGAAGTATTCGCTCTCGCATCAGCGCCGCAGCATCGAGCGGATCCCGACACAGTCTTACAGCTACCTGGTCAGGGAGGAGCCGGTAAAGGCTGATGTACTCTTCTTCGCAGGATGCATGACCCACCTGACCCCAACGGTGATCGCTGCCATGAAGAAGATCATGGAGAGTGCCGGCGTCAGCTACCGCTTCATGGATGAGGAGGGTGGTGTCTGCTGCGGCAGGCCGCTGATGCTTGCCGGCCGTGACAGGGAGGCGCGTGAGCTGATCAATCACAACTCCGATATCATCTGGAAGTCAGGAGCCAGGATAGTGGTAACCTCATGCCCCATCTGCCTAAAGGTCTTCAGGGAGAGTTACTATCTGGATGCCAGGGTGATGCACCACTCTGAGCTGATCAACCTGCTGATTGAGGAGGGCTCACTGCGGCTCGGCTACCTGCACCGGCGGGTGGTCTACCATGACCCGTGCGAGCTGGGAAGGGGATCGGGCATCTATGAGGAGCCGAGGGCTGTCATCAGCTATGTGGCCGAGCTGCTGGAGACAGAGCAGGAGAGGAACTACTCGCTCTGCTGCGGAGGCAGCCTGGGTAACCTTACCCTGGCACCGGGCAGCCGGACCCTGATAGCTGCCGATGCTGCACGCAGGCTGACCGTTGATCAGCCCGATGAGCTGATCACCGCCTGCCCCCTCTGCAAGAAGAGTTTTGTACAGGTGTCGGAGACAAAGGTGACCGATCTGGCCGAGCTGGTTGCCGCTGCTCTGCCGAAACCACCGGACAGTTCTGTTGTTTACGGAAGCAGCTTTCCCGGCCGGCGCAAAACCAGGATACAGCCCGAGGCGGCAGGGCCGGCTGCGGCAGGCATCTGCTGAGAAACGCCTGCCTGCAGAGACCGGCAGATGGTTGAAAACTTTCCCGCGAAGGTGCAATTATTTGACTGATTGTTGATTCTCTTTCCGATTATTTCTATTTACTTTGCGCCCGGTATTCCAGTGATCAGTATGGAATAGTTTTTGTGGCATTGACAGGCATAAATACTAGAGAGAATGAATAAATTAATAAGGACCATCGGAATTTTCTCTTTTGCATCCCTTGCCCTTCTCTGGTCATGTGGTCATCAGAGCGGCAGCACATCCGAGATCCAGGGGAGGCTTGGTGACGCATCAGCGCAGGACGGAGGAGTGGTGCTTCTCGTGGAGAAGGCCGACCTGTTGCAGCTTGAAGACCGGCCTGAGTACAACACTGCCGAATGGCTGGTGACGGTAGACAAGCCGGGGCGGTATGACATCTGGCTCTCCAGCCTTACTCTCGATACCCTGCAGCTCAACTACAGTGATGATGTTATAGTGACTGCCGGCGAGACCAGGCTCACCAAGATGCCTTTGGGTGATCTTATAGTTACCGGAGACAAGAGTGTGACAGGGCCATGGTACAGGGCCGATTCGCACATGGGGTCAGTCTTCTTCTCAAAACCCGGGGAGTACCCTGTACAGGTGATAAGTGACAAGCTGGAGTCGCGTTCTGACAATCTCAGTAACCCGGCTGCCGACAGACAGACACTCATCACTTCACTAATCATCAAGCCGATCCGCAACTGATACCCTCCTGTGCCGTTTTTTTCCGGCCCGGGCCATCCCTCTCTTCCTGAGTTTCCGGTTATTTACCGGGGGTTATTCCGCCCTTTTCCTTTCGATCCACTCACGTGCATTGACGAATGCCTTAAGCCATGGCGTCACCTCCTCACCGCGCCGCTCATGCGGATAGCAGGCACACTGCCAGGGCATGACGGCCCGCTCGATATGGGGCATCATTGCAAGATGCCTGCCGTCAGCCGAACAGATGGCGGCAGTATCATATATTGAACCGTTGGGGTTGGCCGGGTAGTGACTTCCGCTGTATTTCATAACAATATTGTAGTTCTCCTGCGGCCCGGGCAGGATAAATTTCCCTTCGCCATGGGCTATCCAGACGCCAAGCTCCATCTCGCTGAGGTTACTGAGCATGACCGAGTTGTTCTTCAATATCTTCACTCCGGTGAATGCGGCCTCGAACTTCCCTGAGTCGTTCTTTTCAAGCATTGGTCTCATCTCTCCGCCACTCCCCGTCACCCCCAGTGCAATCATTAGCTGGCAGCCGTTGCATATGCCCAGTGAGAGGGTGTCGTCACGCTTAAGGAACCTCTCCAGGGCTGAGGCTGCTTTCGCGTTGAACCGGAATGTTGCCGCCCATCCGCGGGCTGACCCCATGACGTCGGAATGTGATGAGCCGCCGGCAAAAGCGATCATGTTAACATCTTCAAGAGTCTCTTTCCCGGATGTGAGGTCTGTCATGTGCAGATCCTTCACCTCAAATCCTGCAAGCCACAGTGCATAAGCAAGTTCACGTTCACCGCTGGTTCCCTTCTCCCTGATCACTGCCGCCCTCACCCGCCTGCCCGGCCTGCCGGCTGTGCCGTTCCGGGCAGCTTTGCCGGCAGTAGTCTCAGGGTTGCTTTTTACGGAAGAGTACGGAGTTTTGATCTCCCGGCTGCCCGTGGTGATACCCTGGTCAGCGAAAGTTCCCCTGAAATCTTTCAGCTCATAGTGAACGGGGCTCCTGCCCAGGTTCGCCATGCGTTCGTCGGCCTTGCCGGCCCTGCACTGCAGCCGGTCAAGGAGGTATGAGCTGCGGAACCAGAGGTTGCGGCACCTGTCAATATCAAACTCAAAATGGCTGCTGCCGTTGACAATGATAAGTTTTCTTTCAGCAACAGGCCGGCCGATAAGTGCATGCCGTACTCCGCGTTCAGCAAGGAATCTGCCGGTTCCGGCTGCGTCGGCCACCTGTATTATCACGCCCGGATTCTGGCTGTAGAGGAGCCTGACGTTGTCATCTTCACCTACCGGGGTCAGATCTGCGCCTATTCCCCCTTCACTGTTTGCGAAGCACATCTCGAGCAGTGTGACAATCATTCCGCCTGCAGAGATGTCGTGTCCGGCCATCACCTTCTCCTCCCTGACCAGTTGCTGTATTGCTTCGAAGGTATCTCTGAAATAGCCGGGGTCAGCCACTCCCGGCAGAATGTCGCCGATTGAGCCGAGTGTCTGACAGAATGCCGATCCGCCGAGCTGATGGCGCATGCCGCTCATATCTATCCATATCAGCGAGCTTGCCGGATCCCTTTTAAGTACCGGTCCGGCTATGCGGCGGACATCTGCCACCTCGCCCACGGCTGTGATAATGACTGTACCGGGGCTGTAGACCATGCCATCGGGGTACTTCTGGGTCATTGAGAGACTGTCCTTGCCTGTGGGTATATTTATTCCCAGTTTTATTGCAAAATTGCTGGCTGCCTCTACTGCCTCATAGAGTCTTGCATCTTCACCGGTATTTTTGCATGGCCACATCCAGTTTGCCGACAGTGATACGCTCTGCAATCCGTCAGCCAGCGGTGCCCATACAATATTCGTGAGTGCCTCGGCCATGGCCAGCACCGATCCTGCTGCCGCATCAAGCAGTGCTGCTGCCGGGGCGTGTCCCAGGGCCACAGCCATACCGCTCTTGCCCCGGAAATCGAGCGCCACGGCTCCCAGGTCATTGAGTGGCAGTTGCAGCTCGCCGGCACACTGCTGCATGGCCACCAGGCCGGTGGCCGATCTGTCAGCCTTGTTGGTAAGCCAGTCTTTGCATGCCACCTCCTCCAGTTGCAGGAGCGCATCCAGGTACTTTGCCGGATCGCCGGCATCATAGCTCAGCTTACCCGTCAGCCTCGCCGCGGTGTTGTCTCTCATGACTGTACGGGGCAGCTTGCCGAAGAAGTCATCCAGCTTCAGGTCTATAGGGCGTTCTCCCCTTTCCGGGTCATGGAACAACAGGTGCCGGTCGCCGGTAACCTCTCCGATGACATAGACGGGTGCCTGTTCACGCTGTGCCACAGCCATGAGGCGGTCCATGGCCTCCGGAGGGACCACCAGCCCCATCCGCTCCTGCGATTCGTTGCCGATCAGCTCCAGTGCCGACAGGGAGGGGTCGCCTACCGGCAGCTTACCGGTGTCTATTACACCCCCTGATTGCTCTACCAGCTCAGAGAGGCAGTTGAGGTGTCCTCCGGCTCCATGGTCATGCAGGGAGATGATAGGGTTATCGGCGCCTTCAGTCATGGCTCTCAATACATTGTATACCCTTTTCTGCATCTCGGGGTTGGAGCGCTGTATCGCATTCATCTCAATGGCGCTCCCGTATGCTCCGGTGTCGACCGATGAGACTGCGCCGCCACCCATCCCTATCCGGTAGTTGTCGCCACCCAGCATCACAATAAGATCTCCTTTGCGAGGTGTTCCCTTGAGGCTGTTGGATTCCCTGCCCATACCGATGCCTCCGGCCAGCATGATCACCTTGTCAAACCCGTACATCCGCTCACCGCTGTCGTATTCAAAGGTGAGCAGTGATCCGCATATCAGCGGCTGTCCGAATTTGCTGCCATAGTCTCCGGCACCGTCAGATGCCTTTATCAGTATCTCTGCCGGCGACTGGTACAGCCACTGCCGTGGCCCGGTGAAGCGCTCCCACTCCCGTGCACCGTCACTCCTGGGGTATGATGTCATCAGCACCGCTGTTCCTGCCAGCGGCAGGGCGCCCCGGCCACCTGCAATACGGTCGCGTATCTCACCGCCTGAACCGGTGGCACCGCCGTTATAAGGCTCAACCGTGGTCGGGAAGTTGTGAGTCTCAGCCTTGAGGGTGAGTACCGAGCTGTAGCTGCTTGTTCCGTAGAGAGATGCACTCTCATGTGCATTGGGCGCAAACTGCTCCGCTTCCGGCCCGGCCAGCAGCGCGCAGTTGTCCTTATAAGCCGAGACCACCCTGTTGGGATTGGTCTCGGTGGTCAGCCTGATCAGTCTGAAGAGAGATGACGGGCGCTCTGCACCGTCAATAATGAAGATGCCGTTGAATATTTTATGGCGGCAATGCTCTGAGTTGACCTGTGAGAAACCGAAGACCTCGCTGTCGGTAAGCCTCCTCCCGAGCCTCCCTGAGAGCTTTTCAAGGTAATCGGTCTCAGCAGCATTAAGCGCCAGCCCTTCAGCCCTGTTATAGGCCTCGATGTCATCAATCTCCTTAACCGGGTTACGGGTGAGGCCGGTGGTGAATATATGCTGGCCAAGGCCGTGATAGAGACGCTGGAGCATGTGATCATGAGCAGGGTTATCATCAACGGCGGGGAAAAACTCCTCGATGCGGGCAATACCGCTGATGCCGATATTCAGCGCTGCTTCAACTGCACTGGTGCTCCAGGGAGTGATCATCTCACGGCGGGGACCGACGAAGAGACCATCGAGGCTCTCCTCCTCCAGCGCTGCAGCATTGCCCATGAGCCAAACAAGCTTTTCCTGTTCCCCGGCTGAGAGCGGACGGGTGGTCTCAACGGCAATGATATTGCCTGAGGAGGTTCTGAAGAACAATAGTTTGCGGGAATTCATAAAGATGAACGGATTTTTAAATGATGAGCATGCTGCCCGGGGCTCAAAGATAAATAAATTGGCAGACGGCGCTACCAATTATTTGTACTCATTTTTGAACCGGGTTGGCGGGCCGGGTGGCGGCCGGCCGTGACTTATCTGTATCCTATTGCTGCATATCCCACCCAGTGGGCAAGCCTGGCCGGAGCGGTGAAGCCCATTCCCAGGTCGGTCACCGGCAGGGGAGCCCCCGCTATGCTGGTGGAGTAGCCGGCGGCGATGCCATTCAGGTTTATACCCTCCTCTTCAGCAAGATAGTATGCTGTCAGCAGTCCGACCGGTACCGCATACCTGCCGCACCATGTCCACCTGTACTCATGGTAGTCCTCTTCAAGTACGGTTGCTGAGCTGAATGCCCTGATCTTTGCCGGGGTGAGCTCTCCCGCAAGCATTGTCTCCACAATCTCCTGCTCGAACCTGACCGCCTCCTCATAGCCTTCCTGATCAACGCCGTACCGGTCATAGTTCTTCCCTCCCCACTCTTCATTCCCATAGTGGACCGCGTCAGTCGAGATCACTGCCGACCATCCGCTGCCCCACGCCAGCCCCGCTTCTGCCATAACACCGGCGAGGGCTGCCGCGAGCCTTGCAGAGATATACTCCATACGTTCAAAGGGCATTGCGGGAACGATCACCGGTATTATCTCCACATCGGGATTGTAATATTCAAGGAAGGGTATGAGTGCCTCCAGTGAGTGTTCGATAGTCTGCAGAGAGTCATTTACGGTATAGGTGTCAGCCGGCAGGTTTTTCATCAACTCCTCCTGAAGAGGAGATACCTTCACCACTCCTGCGGGGCTCTTCCAGCAGCGGTATGATCCGAATACCAGCCTGTTTTCCAGTCCGAGCTGCCTCGCTTTGTGTCCCACACCGAACAGTAATACCACTTCTGATCTGACATGCTGCAGGAGGGCAGGATAGAGGTATCCGACATAACCATAGTCATCATGCGGTGAGACGGCCACCCGCAGCGGGCCGCTGCCTTCGAGCTGCTGCGATGCCTGCCTGAGTTCCCCGCCCTGGTTACGTTCAATGCGTTGCATGATACTGTCGAGCTGCCACGCGTACCGGGCAAAGCCGATGGTGTCGACAGGCTGCCGGGGAGTGACTGAGCCCCCGCCCGTGTGACATGATGAGGTTAACATGGCCGTCAGAAAAAGGGCAGCCATGGCCATGGTGAAGCCGGGTTTGTTCATTTTGATCATTTGTTTATGCGGCTGTTTCAATGATTTACCTCTTCCTTTCCCTGCAGGGCAGCAGGTTATTATCACGCAGTGCCCTTATCAGTGCCTCCTCGAAGCTGTAGAAGAGGCCCGACTCACCCTTTTTCGGGCCGCCGGCGATACCGTTGGTAATGAATATGAATCCATATTTCCCGTCCGGGTCGAAATAGAAATCAGATATCAGCCCGTATGCCGATCCGGAGTGGCCGATCATCCGTGACCCCGGGGGCAGCAGGCTGCCCGGTGCCGGGTCAGGCAGTATCTGTGTTCCCAGTCCGCGGTCTCCCTGCCTGACATCCTCCACGTCGGCGTTGCTGCCGTTCCATCTCCATCCCGGTTCATGCATCAGCCTGACCGCCTTTTTTGATAAGATCCGTTTACCGTTATATTTCCCCCGGTTCATGTGCAGGATCATCACCCGTGCCAGTCCGGCAGCCGAGATGCGGAGTCCGCCCTGGGGAGAGAAGACCGCCCCGTTGAAACCGGTGACGTATCCCGTGAAGTCACGCGGTGCAGACAAGACCCCCTTGAAATCATCGGTCTGGGGTATCCACCGGCCATCTCTCTGCTGGTAGATCACGGCAAGGTTTTCAACCTCGGGGAGCCCCTCGACTATGTATGATGCGGTGATGCCCAGTGGTGCAAAGAGGGTCTTCTGCATGAACTCCTCGAACCGCTCACCGGTGATCCGTTCGATTATGGTGCCTGCCAGTCCGTAGTTGGCATTGCAGTAGCTGTAATATTCACCCGGCGGCTTGTTGAGCCACATGTCTGCGGTGTAGTACTCTCCTCCGGGCACCAGCAGTTCACTGAATGACGGCGGGTTGCCCACGTTGTTGTAGGTAGCCATGAGGAAGGAGTCATAGCCGTTTCCTTCATGGATTGATCCGGTATGCAGCAGCAGCATCCTGGGGGTGACCGGACGGTCTGGGTAGGAGGGGTTGCGCAGGGTGAAGCCCAGGTAGTCACTTACATCAGCATCGAGGTCGAGCCGGCCGCTGTCATGAAGGGTCAGCATTGCCGTTGTCAGCACCAGCTTCGATATCGATGCGATGCGGTAGCGGGTATCTGCGTTTACCGGCAGGCTACGATCGATATCTCTCAGCCCGGTATACCATTCTCCGGCGATCTTGGCATCACACACGGCTACCACCGAGAGGCCGCTGAGCCCGTAGTCATGTGCAATCTGCTCCACTGCCTGCTGCATCTGGGCGTTCAGTGCGGATAATGAGACAATCATTGTCAGGGTGACAGCCAGTGTTTTCATATCTCTTCTGAATATGTTTGGCTCCTTATCCGGGTTACTGCCGGTGCTTGTCTGCTTCCGGCGGGCAGGCGCCTCCTCCCGGTCATCACCGTGGTATCAGTTTCCGCAGCCGGTTCTTAAAGCCTGGCATACCGTTTCAGGAGGCCTTGAAGTACTTCTTGTAGATCTCCATGTTACGCTCAAGCAGAGCCACTGACGCTTCGTAGGCCCGCTGGCTGTCCCTCTCCCTGAGTGCAGTCAGCAACTCATACTGGTATTTGAGAGTATACTCCTTCTCACCCTCGATGTTACCGTAAATCAGGTTTCTCATCCTGGGCAGCAGTGAATAGACCGGTTCAAGGCTGATAATTACTATCGGGTTACCGGTCGCCTTTGACATATTCATATGGAACCGGTTAATAAGATCCACCTCCAGCTGTGTGTTGTCAGGGTTGCATTTTTCGAGCTCGCTGAGGTTTTTCTGGAGCAGTCGTATATCTTCCTCGGTACGGTTTTTGGCGGCCAGTCTGGCCACTTCGGGCTCAAAGAGCCTGCGAACCTCTATTATCTGAAGGATAAGGTCTGAGTTGAACCTGAGGTCATAGAAGAGATGCAGTGAATTGATTGCATCTTCTATCTTGAGCTCGGTTATATACATTCCGCTTCCCTTGCGTATATCTATCAGTCCTCTGGCGCTGAGGCGCCTGAGGGCCTCTCTCAGGGCGGTGCGGCTGACTGCAAACTGTTCGCAGAGCTCTTTCTCTGTTGGCAGCTTGGAGCCCGGGAGGAGCTTTTTCTGCCTAATCGCTTCCTCGATCCGCCTCTCGATCTTCTGGCTGAGGGTCAGGCCTGAACCGATTTTGCTGAAGAGATCATTGGTCATGGTATGGTTTTTTCCCGGCAGCGGCCGGGGGTTCTATTCACTCCGCCCGGGATTGTCATAGTTCTCCCGGTAGAACTCCAGGGCCTTTTTCACCGAGCCCTGCTCCATCAGCAGTATACGGGCCGCCTCTCTCTGTATGCTCAGCTCCTCGACTATCATCCGGGTACCCCGCTCAATAAGCTTCTTATTGGTCAGCTGCATGTTGACCATCTTGTTGCCCTTCACCCGTCCGAGCTTGATCATCAGGGTGGTGGTGATCATGTTGAGTACCATCTTCTGTGCTGTTCCGGCCTTCAGCCTGGTGCTTCCCGTCACGAACTCGGGGCCAACCACCACCACTACGGGATACTCGGCTGCCTCAATGATAGGCCCCCTGGGATTGCAGGTAATGCATCCGGTCAGTATGCCGTTCTCCCTGGCCTGCTGCAATCCGCCTATCACATATGGCGTGGTGCCTGAGGCTGCTATCCCTATCACTGAGTCCTTGGTGTTGATATTGAATATCTCGAGCTCGCTCCATGCTTTGGCAGGATCATCCTCGGCTGACTCCACCGCCTTTCTCAGCGCCGTCTCGCCGCCGGCTATCAGGCCGATCACCACCGTGTCGGGCACCCCGAATGTAGGGGGTATCTCCGATGCATCCAGCACACCCAGCCGTCCGCTGGTGCCGGCTCCCAGGTAAAACAACCGCCCTCCCTTCTGCATCCTGACAAGTATCTGGTTGATCAGCCTCTCGATCTGTGGCAGCGCCTCCCTGACGGCAAGGTGAACTTTGGCATCCTCATGGTTGATATTGGTCAGCAACTCATTGACCGTCATCTTGTCAAGGTTCTCAAAATTTGAAGGCAGCTCGGTGATACTCAGGTCCTGTCTCGACTCCGCCAGCCTGCTCTCCTCCTTCTTTATCTCCGCCTGATTCGTTTTAACCTGTTTCATTTTCACCTGTTTCGCTATGATGTCATATATGAGGGTTCTCAATGTGGTACCTTACCAGCTCTGCCATTGGCGTCAGGGTGAAGAGACCCGGCTGAAGCCTGTGCTTCATCAGCTGTTCCTCCAGAAACGGCCTGAAGTGGAAAGCGATGCTGCCGGTGAAGTTTATCGGGTATTTGCGGGCTTCGGGGTATGAGAGCACATTGCGCACGATAAACTCATCGAAGCTGGAGGTTATCATTGCCTGCAGCTCGGGCACATGGATGTTGTCAGACAGGAATTTTGTGAATTGCCCCAGGAACCTGTTTGGGAATGGCATGTTATAGACATGGTCAAGTATCTCTGCCGGAGAGTAGGGATAGGTCCTGAAAAAATTCTCTATCACTATGCCCGGCAGCTGCTTTTTCAGTATACCTGCCACCAGTTTTCGTCCCAGCACGGCTCCGCCGCCCTCATCACCCAGTATGTATCCGAGGGGTGATACATTCGCAACAATGGCATTCCCGTCATAATAGCATGAGTTTGAACCGGTGCCGATAATACATGCTATTCCCGGCCCGGCCTGGCAGAGGGCCCTGGCCGCACCCAGCAGGTCACTGCCGATGAAGAGGTCATCGGTACCGAAATAGTCAGAAAGCGCTTTCCGGACAATATCTGCCTTGGCAGCATTGCTTACACCCGTGCCGTAAAAGTAGATTTTCCGGATACCTGCGCTCCTGAGGCCGGGCAACTCTGAACCAAGCAGGCGTATGATCTCTTCAGAGGTGACAAAAAAGGGATTGATGCCTGACGAGATATATGACCTGCCGGCAACATTGTCCCTGATCTCACGCCATTCGGTCGTTGTAGAGCCACTGTCAGCAATCAGAATCATTTGATGGTAGCAATAACGTAGTTGTCTGTTGTCATGCAGTTTAAAGTGAGAAGGGCCATACCCGCCCTCCCACTGAACGCTAAGGTATAACAAATGTAAATAATTAAATCGAATTAGAGAGATTTTGTCAGATGTATGACATGTCTTAAAAAACTTTCTACTTTTGAATCAAAATAGTAATTTCCCGAAAAAACCGTCAAGGAAATGCGTCAGTACTGTTCCCTTGCCTCACTCTCCCTGCTCATTCTGCTGTTGCTGGCACCAGTGCCGCTAACTGCCCAGAAGCCCGGCAAGTCGGCAAAGGCCGCAGCCTCGCGGCTTGGCAGGTGGGAGGCTCCGGCCGCGGGGTGGCTCTTCCCCGGGGAGCTGGTCATTGATTCTCTCAGGGTTGATGAGAGAGGCAGGGTGATTGAGATCTATCTCCCGGTCTCAGCCTCATACAATCCGGTTCGTGAGGAGGGCTATGCTGCCCTTGCCGGGTCAGTCCGGTCGGCGCTGGGCAGAAAATTTGCCGGCTATGATATTGTTTTCTGGTCGAATGGTTTCAGGCTCGAATCACTTATACCCAATTATTTCAGGTCATCGTTTCCGGCTGACTCTACGCGGGTCAGGCCTCCGGGCAGCGGCAGGCCTGCGCTGATCTCACGTGTCGGGTCGGCGCCTCCCTCCGCCGGGCTTGCCGGACGCTATATCGCCCTCTGGCACAGTCACGGCTATTACTATGACATCCCTCTCGACCGCTGGGAGTGGCAGAGGGCCAAGCTATTCGGTAGTGTGGAGGATCTCTCGGTGATGGCCTATGTGGTACCTTACCTTGCACCGATGCTTGAGAATGCGGGTGCCACGGTTTTCCTGCCCCGTGAGAGGGATATCCAGCGGAACGAGGTTGTGGTGGACAATGACCGCTCAACGGGTGACTCACGATTCCTGATTCTCGGCGGCAGTGTCCCTGAGCCTGCCGGCCGCGGGTTCTTGCTGCGGGACACCCTCTTCACCGGTGACAACCCGTTTGCCATGGGCACCTCGCTGAAGGTGACCGGTGGCGGTGCGCAGTTCATTCCCGATATACCTGAGAGGGGTATGTATGGTGTCACCCTCGCATATCCTCAGCTCAGCGGTCACCGCGGGCGGGTGAGTGTTGCCGTGACGCATGCCGGCGGCCTGACGGAGTTCGTGGTTGACCAGTCGTTCGGTGGCGGCACGTGGCTATGGCTGGGTTCGTTTCTCTTCGATGCCGGTACCGACCCGGCCAGTGGTTCGGTCACCATCACCCCGCTTGACGGTGCCGCCCTTATCGATGCTGTACGCTTCGGAGGAGGGCTGGGCAATGTGGCCCGCCGTCCGGCAGAGCGGGTACTGGCCAACCAGCGGTCACTCGATGCCGGGGCGGGGGAGAAGGCTGATGAGCAGGAGGCTGCCGGCGGCCATAGCTGGAAGCTGAGCGGCAAGCCGCGTTACCTCGAGGGAGCCAGGTACTGGCTGCAGTATGCCGGTATGCCCGATACGCTTGTCTACACCCCCAACAAGGGGAAGAATGACTATAATGATGACTATATGTCACGTGCCGAGTGGGTCAATTACCTGATGAGCGGAGGAGGTGCTGAGGGCAACCCGGCAGGCGGGAGCGGGGCAGCCGCCGTTCAGTCTGCCGGCCCGGCTATCCCGATAGATCTCTCACTGGCATTCCATACCGATGCCGGGGTAACGCCCGATGACTCAATAATAGGAACCCTGGGTATCTATTCCACCCTCTCGGGGGGAGGGCTCTTCCCTGACGGTCAGAGCAGGATAGCCAGCAGGGACCTTACCGATATTATCCAGACCCAGATCACCGAAGACATCAGGGTGCTCTTCAACCCCGCCTGGACGCGCCGCGCCATGTGGGACAGATCATACTATGAGGCGCGCCGCCCCGATGTGCCGGCCATGCTCCTGGAGCTGCTCTCTCATCAGAACATGGCTGATCAGCGTCACGGCTTCGACCCCCGTTTCAGGTTCCATGTCAGCCGTGCCGTTTACAAGGGTATGCTCAGGTATCTCTCCGAGAGCGCCGGCGGCAGGTATGTCGTTCAGCCGCTACCGGTATCCCATTTTGCCATCATGCCTGCCGGCGGCAGGCAGGTGCGGCTCAGCTGGCAGCCGGTGGCCGACCCTCTCGAGCCGACCGCCGGTGCAACCTCGTACCGGGTCTATATGCGTACCGGTGAGGGAGGGTATGACAACGGCACCCCGGTATCAGGCACTTCATTCATTACCGGGCTGCCTGAGTATAATACCGTATACAGCTTCCGGGTCACTGCCGTCAATGATGGCGGCGAAAGCTTCCCGTCAGAAGAGCTGGCTGTGGGCATTGTGCCCGGCAGTGACGATGCAGTGCTGGTAGTGAACGGGTTCGACCGCATTTCCGGACCGGCATGGTTTGACCGTGATGGTATGGCGGGAGTTGCCTGGTGGGATGACCGGGGCGTGGCAGACCACTGCAACTTCATCAGTACCGGGGATCAGTACGAGTTTGAACGCAGTGAACCGTGGCGCGATGATGATGATGCGGGATGGGGAGCCTGCTACTCGGATGATGAGGGCAGGGTCATACCCGGAAACAGTTTTGATTTTACGCGTGTCCACGGGCACTCCATACTGGCTGCCGGCAGATCGTTCTTCTCGGTAAGTGATGAGGTTTTTACCGGAGATGATTTCGATCTCTCACCATGGTCGGTGATAGACCTCCTGTTTGGTGAAGAGAAGCGTACCCCGTCACTCTTTGATCCTGGCAGGCATGAGTTTGTTATCTATACCCCGGAGTTTCTGCGGACTCTTGAGAGGGCTGCCGCCGCTTCGGTACCTCTCTTTATCTCAGGAGCCTATATCGGTACAGACCTGGCCCTGACCGCCGACACTGCCGCTGCCGGCGTGGTGAAACGGGTGCTTCACTTCACCCCACGTACGGGTCACGCCGTACGGCAGGGCAGGCTGGCTGCCACCGACAATGCCTTGCCACACTTCAGAGGCATGTTTACCTTCAATACCGGCGGCAGTGATGAGCTCTATGCCGCGGAGGCTCCCGACGCCATCGAACCGGCCGGCAAGGAGTCGCTTACCGCATTCCGCTACCTTGAAAACAATACCTCGGCAGCTGTCATGCACCGGGGGGAGACCCGCAGCTTTGCCATGGGATTTCCGTTTGAGACGATCCCTTCGCGCGATGAGCGTGACGTGATGATGAGACAGATACTTGATTTCCTGCAAAAAAACAGAGAGTAGAATGGACAGATCAGTGACATGTTTCCTGCCTTTTTCTGACAGCGGCTCGCTGGCAATTACAATGGCATCGCTCAGGGCCTCCGGCCTTGCCGGCAGGATTTTCATCGTGGCTCCCGCTGCCAGCGCGGAGACGGCAGCCATTCCCGGTGCTTCGGTAATAACGGCAGAGGCGTTTGCCTCCACCGATGCCCTGCGTAAGATGGCTGCAGAGGCGGATACCCCCTGGGTGCTGACCTACGGCAAGGGCTTTCCGCTCGATATGGGAAAACACTCTCTTGCCAGGATGGTACAGGCATGCAGTGACACAGGTGCCGGGATGCTTTACTCAGACTACTATGAGATGAAGGAGGGACGGCTGGCACCCCATCCGGTCATTGATTACCAGGCCGGCAGCCTGCGTGACGACTTCAATTTCGGGTCGGTAATCCTCTGGAATGGTACAGCCTTCAGGGAGGCCTGCGGCCGGATGGATCGCGACTATGCCTGGGCCGGTCTCTATGATCTGAGGCTGAAGGTGTCACAGAATTATCCGGTGGTGCGACTGCCGGAGCTGCTCTATACCGAGGTTGAGACTGATACCCGCCGCAGCGGCGAGAAGCAGTTTGACTATGTTGACCCCCGTAACCGTGCGGTGCAGATAGAGATGGAGGACGCCTGCACCGATCACCTGAAATGCATTGACGGTTGGCTGCCTCCTGTGTTCAGTGAGGTGCACCTTGATGAGGGGAGCTTTGAGTATGATGCCTCGGTGATCATACCGGTAAGGAACAGGGTACGCACCATCGCCGATGCCATCGGCTCGGTACTCAGCCAGAAGAGCCGTTACAGGTTCAACCTGATCATCGTTGACAACCACTCCACTGACGGTACCACCGATATCATCAGGTCATTTGCCTCTGACAGCCGGCTGGTGCACATCATTCCGGAGCGCAAGGATCTCGGTATCGGGGGATGCTGGAATGAGGCCCTCTTCAGTGAGAAGTGCGGCCGCTTTGCCATACAGCTCGACAGTGATGACCTATATATTGATGATACGGTTGTGGAGCGGATCGTCAATGCCTTTCATAAGCAGCAGTGCGCCATGGTTGTAGGATCATACCGCATGGTGAACTTCGATCTCAATGTGATCCCTCCCGGCCTGATTGACCACAGGGAGTGGACGCCTGACAATGGCCGGAACAATGCGCTCAGGATCAACGGCCTGGGAGCGCCGAGAGCCTTCTTCACCCCGCTCTTGCGTACCATCCGCATACCCAATGTGAGCTACGGTGAGGATTATGCCGCAGGGCTGGCCGTCAGCCGCCACTATCGTATCGGGCGCATCTATGACCCGCTCTATCTCTGCCGCCGCTGGGACGAGAACACCGATGCCCTGCTGGATGCAGGAAAGGTCAATGCCAACAACCTCTACAAGGACAGGATAAGAACCATTGAACTGTTGGCGAGGATCAGACTGGTAAAGGAGGGCAAACCTTAGGCAGAGAGTGCTATGAGCGACCTTTCTCAGCTTGTGGAGGAGCTTTTTGAGGCACAGTTCACTGAGTGGGAGCTGGCCCGCAGGAACTATGACCAGCTTGCCGGGGTGAGGGTTCGAACCATCCCTTTCAGCGGCTATGAGATCTCGGTGCAGTTCAATCCCGGCCGCATAACCTCATCTTCGGCAAAGGTGGATGCCCGGTCGGTTGCCGCACGGCCCTGCTTCCTCTGCAGTGCCAACCGTCCGCCCGAACAGAGGGGCATACCTTTTGGCAATGAATGGGTTATACTTGTCAACCCCTTTCCCATCTTCCCGCGTCATCTGACCATTGTATTCAACAGCCATGTGCCCCAGCGTATCGCGGGTAATATGGATGATATGCTAGCGATGGCACGCGCCCTTCCCGGTTTTGTAATATTCTACAATGGCCCGCAGTGCGGTGCCTCGGCACCGGATCATCTCCACTTCCAGGCGGGCAGCAAGGGTTTCCTGCCAATTGAAAGAGATATCTCAGAGAGCTCACTCTGTTCTCCTGTCAGACAATCCGGCTCAACAGAGCTCTCGCTCTGGAGGGGATACAACCGGGCCATACTGACCCTGAGGGGGAGTGATGCAGCGGAGATTGTTGCTCTCTCAGAACGTTTTACCGGGCGTTTTGCGCTCCTGCAGCCTGAGCGGCCCGAGCCGATGCTCAATATCCTAGCCTCTTATGATGAGGCCGGATGGACGGTCCATCTCATTCCCCGGAGAGCCCATCGCCCCGCATGCTACTTCGCCGAGGGAGATGAAAAGATCCTGCTGAGCCCTGCATCGGTAGACCTGGGGGGTGTCTTTATCACTCCCCGCGAGGAAGATTTCAACAAGATTGCATCAGAGGATATCCGGAGAATCCTCGGTGAGGTGTGCCTGGCTGAGGAGGATCTGATTTCACTTATAAATGATATGCCATGATCAGCAAACGTGAACCTGAGATAAGTGTGGGGATAGTAACGGGAAGCGGTCTCTCATTCACCCTTAACGGTCTCTTCCGGGGTTGTGACGGAACGAGGGAGCTTACCGGGCTCTATACCGTTATCGCCGGCAGTGACGGCATGCTTCTTACCGGCGAGGATGTGACCGTCAGGGCCGGTGAGGAGATGACCCTGATACCTGCTGACCCGGAGAGGTGCAGCTTCACCCTGCATGCGGTAACCATCGGGGTTGACTTCCACTGGCAGAGAGACGAGGATCAGACCTTCCTGGGCGACCTGAAGCTCATCCTCCGGGGAGGCCGGGTGACCGCGGTGAATATCCTGCCGGTAGAGAAATACCTGGTCAGCGTTATCTCCTCGGAGATGAGTGCCACCTCATCGGCTGAGCTGCTGAAGGCTCATGCCGTCATCTCACGCAGCTGGCTGCTGGCACAGATAGACAAGACACTGCGGCTGAGTGAGACAGGCGAGAAGTACCGCACCAGCTTCATCACCCCGGGTGAGATAACGCGGTGGTATGACCGTGAAGACCATAAGGATTTTGATGTATGCGCCGATGATCACTGCCAGCGTTACCAGGGCATCACCAGGGCCACCTCCCCGATCGTTGAGGAGGCGGTGCGCGAGACGGGCGGCGAAGTGCTCATGTCGGGTGAGTTCATCTGCGATGCCCGCTATTCAAAGTGCTGCGGCGGCATTACCGAGCTGTTCGAGAATGTATGGGAGCCGGTGCATCACCCCTACCTGACCAGGGTGGTGGATGCCCCTGCCGGCAGTGAGGGGCACTACCCTGACCTTACCATCGCGGAGAATGCCGCCGGATGGATAACCGGCTCGCCGGAGGCCTTCTGCAACACCACCGATAAGGACATCCTCTCGCAGGTGCTCAACTACTATGACCAGGAGACAGCCGACTTCTTCAGGTGGAGTGTCAGCTACCGCCAGGATGAGCTGAGCAGCCTGGTCAGGGAGCGTACCGGTATCGACTTCGGCACCATTACCGATCTGGAACCTCTTGACAGGGGCGCCTCAGGCCGTATCACCAGGCTGAGGATCACCGGTGACAGGAAGAGCATGGTTATCGGAAAGGAGCTGGAAATCCGCAAGGCGCTCTCTGCATCACATCTCTACAGCTCTGCATTTATCGTTGAGAAGCATGAGTCACATGAGGGGGTTACCTTTGTGCTGCGCGGTGCCGGATGGGGACACGGCGTGGGTCTGTGCCAGATAGGCGCCGCGGTGATGGGTGCCACCGGCCATGACTACCGTCAGATACTGTCACACTACTTCAGCGGCTCGGAGTTGAGAAAAATGTACTGAGATGAGACGTACCGCACTTCTGCTGACGCTCTTCATGACCCTGGCCGCCGGCCTCCATGGAGGGTCCTGGATAAGGATCAACCAGTTGGGCTACCTGCCCGGCTCGGTGAAGGTGGCGGTCTACCTGTCTGAACAGCCGGCCGCACCTAAGTCATTCACCCTCTGCGATGCCACGACAGGGAGGGTGGTCTACCGCGGCTCACCGCAGCTCTATGACGGAGCGGTATGGGGTATGGCTGCCGCCGCGAGGCTTGACTTCTCTGCCGTGACCACCCCGGGCGGTTATTATCTCCGGTATGGTGATGCCGTCTCAGAGACCTTCCGCATCGGGGCTGATGTCTACAAGGGTACTGCAGATTTCATCCTCAATTATATCAGGCAGCAGCGGTGCGGTTTCAACCCGTTCCTGGCCGACTCATGCCACCGCTATGACGGGGTGATCGTTGATCACCCGACCCTTTCGGGCAGCGTCATTGATGTCCGCGGCGGCTACCATGATGCCAGTGATCATCTCCGCTACACAGCGACCACTGCCAACTCGGTCTACCAGATGATGTTTGCCTGGCTGCGGTCGCCTGGAATCTACGATGACCGCTATGATGCTGCCGGCCTGCCCGGCGCCAATGGCATCCCCGATATCCTTGATGAGGCCAGGTGGGGCCTCGAATGGTTGCTCAAAATGAATCCTGACAGCGGTGTCATGTTCAACCAGGTGGCTGATGACCGTGATCATCAGGGATTCCGTCTTCCCAATCACGACACTGCCGGCGGTTATGGCCTGGGTCGCTACCGCCCGGTCTATTTCGTTACCGGCAAGCCCCAGGGGCTAGCTGCCTTCAAGAACCGCACCGAAGGGGTTGCCTCTACCGCCGGCAAGTTCGCATCGGTCTTTGCCATGGGAGCGAGGCTCTTTGCCGACAGTGACCCTGCGCTGGCCGCCACGATGGCCACCCGTGCCAGGCAGGCGTACGGGTTCGCCCTCACCGATCCCGGAGCCACACAGACCGCCTGCAACGTCTCACCCTACTTCTATGAGGAGGACAACTATGTCGATGATCTCGAGCTGGCAGCATGGGAGCTCTACCTGCTCACCGGCGAGAGCCGTTACCTGGAGCAGGCTGACTACTGGGGCACCCTTGAGCCGCATACGCCGTGGATAGAGAAGGACACTGCCCGCCATTACCAGTTCTACCCGTTTGTCAACCTGGGCCACGCCGGGCTGGCTGAGTCAGAGAGCAGGTACTCAGCCAAATACACTGAGTTCCTGCGCAAGGGGCTCTCACTCATTGATGCACGCCGCACATATGATGTCTTCCAGGTGAAGATACCTTTTGTATGGTGTTCAAACAACTATGTGGCAGCAGCGCTGACGCAGTGCAGGCTTTACCGTGAGGTGAGCGGCGACACCCGCTATGACTATATGGAGGCTGCCATGCGTGACTGGCTCTTCGGGTGCAATCCGTGGGGCACCTCAATGATCTGCGGTCTGCCTGAGGGGGGTGACTCTCCCGGGCTGCCGCACTCGGCGGTGACCGTATTCCTCGGTGAGACCACCACCGGCGGGCTGGTTGACGGTCCGATTTACAAGGCTATACATGAGAGCCTGCTGGGGCTCACCCTGCTCCGTCCCGATCCCTACGCAGCCTTCCAGGGCGGCCGGCTGGTGTACCACGATGACATCGGTGACTACAGCACCAATGAGCCCACCCTCGACGGCACCGCCAGCCTCAGTTATTATCTCTCGACTCTCGAGAAGGAGGGGAGAGAGATTTCGGAGAGCCGGCCCGATGATCTCTATGATTCACAGGGTGCCATGATCAGACGGGGCAGCAGCAGCAAGAATATCTATCTCCTCTTCTCTGCCGATGAACACGGGGAGGGGTTCGGACACATCCTCGATGTGCTGGCCCGCAGGGGGGCCGGCGGCTCATTCTTTCTCACCGGTAACTTCCTGCGCAACAAGGGTTACCGGGCCACCGTCAGGCGGATAATCTCTGAAGGACACTATGTGGGGCCACACTCTGACGGCCATCTGCTCTATGTTCCGTGGGATAACCGTGATACCCTGCTGGTCACCAGGGAGCAGTTCAATGATGATCTGAGGCGTAACATGAGTGAGCTGCGCAGGGCCGGACTGAAGGGTGAGGAGCCCCGCTGGTTCCTGCCGCCCTATGAGTGGTACAACCGGGCCATAACCCGCTGGAGCGATGCCATGGGTATGACCCTGATCAACCTGACCCCCGGGACAGCCACCAATGCCGACTATACGGTACCCGGCCAGCCGGGCTACCGCTCATCTGACCAGCTGATAAACCAGCTGGAGGCATTTGAGGCAGCCTCACCCGGGGGGCTGAACGGGGCATTCATACTCATTCACCCGGGAACCGACCCGGAGCGTACCGACAAGCTGTGGATGAGACTCGATGAGATAATAACGCGCTACCAGGAAAAAGGATATCAATTTAAAAGGCTCTGACCCGATATGGCTCAACACAGCAGACCCGTCTCGCCATGGACATGGATCCCCTCGCTCTACCTTGCCGAGGGGCTTCCTTATGTGGCGGTGAATATCGTTTCAGTAATCATGTACAAGCGCATGGGCATCTCCAATGCCGATATTGCACTCTATACCAGTATGCTCTACCTGCCCTGGGTGATCAAGCCCATCTGGAGCCCGCTGGTTGACATGCTGAAGACCAAGCGGTGGTGGATAGTCATCACACAGTTTATCATGGCTATCGGGTTTGCCAGCATAGCCCTTACGATTCCCGCCTCGCTCTTTTTCAAGATCACCCTTGCCTTCTTCTGGCTGCTGGCCTTTGGCTCGGCCACTCATGACATAGCGGCTGACGGCTTCTATATGCTGGGACTGAACACCAACCAGCAGGCCAGGTATGTGGGTATCCGAAGCACCTTCTACCGTATAGCCACCATCACCGGTCAGGGGCTCCTGGTCATCCTGGCAGGGTTTCTTGAGAGCTCCTCGGGGCGGGAGCCGGTCACCCTCTTCATTGAGGCCTCGCCTGCCTGGGTACAGAGCGTGCCGGCCATGCCACAGGCAGGAGAGAGCCCCGGGCGTCCGGGTGATCTCTGTTTCCTCACCGGCGCCGATACGGTGCAGATTGCTGTACAGAATGTTGACAGGCAGAGCCTGGCCGCCTTGCTCGACTCGGTCAGGAGATCCAATATCACCAATGGCTTCGTACAGGCTGAGGAGCGGAGCACCAGGAGCAAGGGATGGTGGTCTGCCCATGTGTCAGACCCGTTCGGCGCCTGGATAAGGAGGAACTTCGGCGAGGAAAGGGAGGTGGCCGAAGAGCTGACCGGCAATGTTGCGGTGGTACCCGTCTGGCTCTCGGGCAGGCCTGAGCCCGGAAAGCGGGTAGTGCTCAATACCGCCCTGAAGAAAGGCGACCGCAGCCTGGCACTGATTGAGGGTGAGCACCTGGTATTTGATGAGTCGAACTGGAACAGGCCGGCTTTCATGGCCTTCCAGGCTGACCCCAAGCTGACCACACACACCACGGCCAGCTATGAGGGGCTCTCGGGCAATATCCCCATGTCATGGTCGGTAACCTTCTTTGTCCTGGCGGGGCTCTTCTTTGTGGCAAGCTTCTACCATAAGATCGTCCTTCCGCGGCCAGATACCGACAAGCCTCATGAGGACCTCAGGGCGGCCGATGTACTGCGTGAGTTCGGACGTACATTCGCCTCCTTCTTCAGGAAGCCACAGGTGGGGATAGCCCTCTTCTTCATGCTGACCTTCCGGTTTGCCGAGGCGCAGCTGCTGAAGCTGATCAACCCGTTCCTGCTCGACCCGATTGACAGGGGCGGACTGGGACTGACCACCGGTGAGGTGGGGTTTGTATACGGTACGGTGGGGATAATCGGATTGACCCTGGGAGGGATACTTGGCGGCTTTGCGGCAGCATGGGGCGGACTGAAGAAGTGGCTCTGGCCAATGACCCTGAGCATGCTGCTGACCGCGGCGACATTCCTCTATCTCAGCTATACGCAGACAGACAACATGCTGGTGATCAATATATGTGTATTTATCGAGCAGTTTGGCTACGGCTTCGGGTTCACCGCATATATGCTCTACCTGATCTACTTCTCGGAGGGGAAGTACAAGACGGCACACTACGCCATCTGCACCGGCTTCATGGCCCTGGGGATGATGCTGCCGGGAATGTTCGCAGGATGGCTGCAGGAGCAGCTGGGCTACAACCACTTCTTCATCTGGGTGATGATCTGCAGTATTGTACCGATAGTTGCCGTGTCGCTCATCAGGATAGATCCCTCATTCGGGAAGAAAGTGACGGAATAGTATTGTAAATTACGGGGCGTTAAAGATTACAGCGATGAGTGCAATAACGCCGGACTGACAGAGTAGAATTATGCAGCGGAGTGTATGAAATTGCTGCCATGATTGCAATATCACCGGATTGACTGAATAGAATTGTAAATTGCGGGGTATATGAAACCGGATGTAAGATTTGAGAACCTCGGGAAGGAGCTGGCGGGTGATCTCTACACTGACGATACCCAGCGTATTCTCTATGCCACTGATGCTTCGGCCTATCGTGAGATACCGGCTGCAGTTACTCGTCCGGCCACCGTTGATGATATCAGGAAGATACTTGCCTTTGCCCGGGGCAACGGCCTCTCGGTGATACCGCGCGGTGCGGGCACCTCGCTGGCCGGCCAGGTGGTGGGACCAGGCATTGTCATTGATATCTCCAGGTATCTCAACCGTATCATTGAAATCAATGTGGCGGAGCGCTGGGTGCGGGTTGAGCCGGGGGTTGTGCTAGCCGAGCTCAACCGTGCATTGCTCCCCCACCGCCTGCAGTTCGGTCCGGAGACCTCCACGGCTGACCGCTGCTGCATGGGAGGCATGCTCGGCAACAACTCCTGCGGGGCCCATTCGCTCATACATGGCAGCGTGCGTGACCACATCCTCGAGATCGATGTCATCCTTTCTGACGGCACGGAGGCTCACTTCCGGGCACTCACCACCGAAGAGTTCAATGCGAAGTGTGACGGTGACCCTGCCCTGCTTGAGACGGCCATCTACCGTAACCTGCGTACGATGCTCTCAGATGAGGAGAATGCCGCAGAGATCAGGCGTGAATACCCTCATCCTGAGCTTCAGCGCCGCAACAACGGCTATGCCCTGGATGCTCTGCTCGAGACAGACCCCTTCACCGGCAATGGTAAAAAGATCAATGTCTGCAAGCTGCTTGCCGGCTCTGAGGGGACCCTTGCCTTCACCATCTCGATGAAGCTCAACCTGGTGCCTCTCACTGATGATAAGACCGGCCTGCTGTGTGCCCATTTCGGTTCGCTGCAGGATGCGGTCAGGGCCAATATCATTGCCCTCAGGCACCGGCCGGCCGCCATTGAGCTGATTGACGATTATATTCTCAACTGTACCAAAGATAATATTGAGCAGAACCGCAACCGCTTCTTTGTCAAGGGTGACCCGAAGGCTATCCTGCTGATTGAGATCACCCGTCCGACGGTGGATGAGATCGCTGCCGTGGCGGCTGCCATGGAGCGTGACATGAGAGCTGCCGACTATGGCTATCACTTCCCGCTCCTCACCGGTGCCGATGAGATGGCAAGGGTGTGGGAACTGCGCAAGGCCGGGCTGGGGGTACTGCTCAACATACCCGGGCCGCGCAAAAGCGTGCAGGTGATCGAAGACACTGCGGTGCTGCCTGAGTACTTTCCCGATTATATCGCTGAGGCGGGTGGGGTGCTTGCGAAGTATGGCCTCAGCTGTGCCTACTATGCACATATAGCCACCGGCGAGCTGCATCTCAGCCCGCTGCTCGACCTGAAGGATCCTGATGACATCCGTAGGTTCCGCGGGCTGGCAGAGGATATGGCGAACCTGGTGAAGAGGTATCGCGGCTCGCTCAGCGGCGAGCACGGCGATGGCCGGCTGCGGGGCGAGTTTATCCCGCTGATGCTGGGGCCGCATATCTATTGCCTGCTCAGGGAGCTGAAGGGCACCTGGGATCCATACGGTCTCTTCAACCCCGGCAAGATAACCGATACGCCGCCCATAACCGGGAACCTGCGCTACCCGCCCGGTGAACGCAGGAGCTACCCCGGGCTGGTCTTCGACTTCCCGGAGCAGGAAGGGCTGCTCTATGCCGCCGAGAAGTGCAGCGGCTCGGCCGACTGCCGCAAGAGTGCACTCATAGGCGGCACCATGTGTCCGACCTTTATGGCTACCCGTGATGAGGACAAGTCGACCCGTGCCCGCGCCAACATACTGAGGGAGTACCTGACCCGGTCAGAGAAGAAGAACCGGTTTGATCATGATGAGATCTACCGTGTGATGGATCTCTGCATCTCGTGCAAGGCGTGCAAGGCTGAGTGTCCCTCCAATGTTGACATGGCCAAGCTGAAGGCCGAGTTTCTTCAGCACTACTATGACATACACCATGTGCCGTTCAGGGCATGGCTGATAGCCTGGCTCCCCCGGCTCTACATACCCGGTATGGCCCTCAGGCCTCTCACCAACCTCATTACCGGCACCGCGCTCTTCAGGCGCATGATAGGGTTCACCGTCAGGCGGCCCATACCCAAGCTCTCGCCGGTCACCCTGCGCGGGTGGGGGAGGCGTCACAGCCGTAAACAGGGGAGCGGTACCGCCGAGGAAGGGGCAGCAGCCCACACATCGAACGGGTCGAAGGGGACGGTATACCTCTTTGCCGACGAATTCACCAACTACAATGAGAGTGATATAGGTGTCAAGGCGGTGCTGCTGCTCGAGAGGCTGGGTTACAGGGTGATTATCCCGCGTCACCGCGAGAGCGGCCGCACATTCCTCTCAAAGGGACTGATCAGGTCAGCGCGCAAGGTGGCTATACAGAACATTATGATGCTGCGCGATGTTGTCACTGAGGAGCGGCCGCTGCTGGGCATTGAGCCCTCGGCGCTGCTGGCCTTCCGCGATGAGTATCCCGAGATGACACGCGGGGCGCTCGCCGACGACGCCCGGCGCCTGGCAGGCAACGCGCTGCTGATTGAGGAGTTCATAAGCCGTGAGGCGGAGAAGGGCAACATCACCCCTGAGAGCTTCACCGACAGGCCGGCAAGGATACTGCTGCACGGCCACTGCCAGCAGAAGGCGGTAGCCTCAACGGCACCAACCATGAAGATGCTGTCACTGCCCGCCAACTACACCGTGGAGGAGATAGATGACGGCTGCTGCGGCATGGCGGGCGCCTTCGGGTATGAGAAGGAGCACTATGATATGAGCATGAAGATCGGGGAGATGATACTCTTCCCGACGGTACGCGCTGCATCGCCCGAGACGGTCATAACCGCCCCGGGAACGTCATGCAGGCACCATATAGCTGACGGCACCGGACGGAAGGCGGTGCACCCCGTTGAGGTGCTGCACGATGCATTGATAAGGGAAGGGTAAGACGGCAGCACGGTGAAGAGATGCCGGCGCCGCAAAAGCATGCAGGAGCCGGCCTGCCGGTGACAAGCGGAAGCAGGAGTTATTGCCTGACCGGACTCTGAACGGGAGAGAAGGGGCGGGTGCTGCTGTGAAGAGTTGTAAATGCAAAACTACGATAACCGAGGTAATCAAACAGACAAACCATGAATACTCCGCATTTCAGTAAGGTTGAGCAGACCTTTTTCAAACGGTCGGGCAGGAACAGCATATCTACGCGGCTGCCATACATAGTGGTTGACAATCTGCCGGGGCTGGGGCTGATGACCTCACTCAGGTTCCTGGAGTGGGTCGCTGAGAACCCCGAGGGGGTGATAAGCCTCCCCACCGGGAAGACCCCCGAGTACTTCATCAAGTGGACGAAATACCTGCTGGACAACTGGGACAGTCCCGAATCACGGAGGATAAGGGAGGATAACGGCCTCTTCCTCACGGAGAAGCCGTCGCTGAAGAAGCTCCATTTTGTGCAGATAGATGAGTTCTATCCCATCGATCCGCGTCAGCACAACAGCTTTTATGACTACGTCTCCAGGTTCTATATCCGTGATTTCGGGCTCGATCCGTCGCGTGCGCTGCTTATCAATTCCGAGGAGATTGTACTGGCCGGCGGCAAGCATTTTTCCGAAGTATTTCCCGATAACACGATTGATCTCTCGCTGCGTAACCGGGCCACCAACAGTGCCCTGGAGGAGCTGCAGCAGGAGTCGCTTTTCAGGATAGACAACTGGTGTACTGCCTATGAGAAAAAGATACGTGCCCTGGGAGGAATCGGTTTCTTTCTCGGCGGTATCGGCCCTGACGGCCATATTGCCTTCAACACCCGCGGGAGCGATCACAACTCGGCCACCAGGCTGACGGCCACCAACTTCGAGACACAGGCCGCCTCGGCGGGTGATCTGGGCGGGATAGAGGTGTCACGTACCAGGCTGGTTATAACCATCGGGCTGGGAACCATCACCTTCAACCCCGATGCGGTAGCCATCATCTTTGCGGCCGGCGATGCCAAGGCGCTGGTGGTGAGGGATGCGCTCGAGAATGAGCCCGACAACCTCTATCCGGCAACCGTACTCCAGAGCCTGCGGAACGCCAGGTTCTACCTCACCGAGGGAGCATCGGTGCAGTTGCATGACTCCATTGAGCGCTATTACCGTGAGGGGGAGTGGACCTTTGATAAGACCGAGAGGGCGATCTTCGACCTCTGCCAGCGTATCCAGAAGTATGCCCACAACCTGGTCATTGACGACCTCCGGAATGACAGGTATTGTTCGATGATACCCGACCTGAGCCTCCAAAGGGTTGAGGAGGTGATTGAGTCAACCAAGCGCAAGATGGAAAAGGGGCTTCTGAAAGAGCACAACACCACCTTCTTCCATACCGGCCCCCATCATGATGATATAATGTTGGGTATCCTGCCTGCAATCATCCCGCAGCTGCGGGAGATAACCAACAGGTTTCACTTCTCGGTACTGACCTCAGGCTTCACTGCGGTAACCAATGACATGATACTAAGCCTGCTGGAGGCGACACGCCGGCTTATCGGGCAGGGGCTGATACAGATGCTGCAGTATCCTGACTTCTTTGAATCGGGCTACCGTTTCAAGTGGGACAAGGATGTGAGCCACTATCTTGACAAGGTGGCCGACAAGGATGAGCAGGGTAAGCTCAGGGGCTTGTGTCACCGGATAGTGCGTGCCATGGTTGATATTTACAAGCTTAAGAACCGTGAGGAGCTGGTTGATCAGATCAACCGTAACATCGAACTGCTGAAAAGCAGCTACAGCGGGGAGAAGAACCCGCCCGACATACAGTTGCTCAAGGGTATGCTGAGAGAGTATGAGGAGGAGCTGGTATGGGCCCACTATGGTGTCCAGGTACGCAACATCGAGCATCTTCGGCTGGGGTTCTATACCGGAGACATCTTCACCCAGCAGCCTGACAAGCACCGTGATGTCAAACCGATCCTGGAGTGTCTCAGGCGTATCTCGCCTGATGTGATCAGCCTCGCCTTTGATCCTGAGGGCTCGGGCCCAGACACCCACTACAAGGTGCTGCAGGCCATCGCCGAGGCCCTCAGGCAGTGGGGTGCCGAGAGAGACCTCTCCGGACTGCGCATTATCGGTTACCGTAATGTGTGGTTCAGGTTCCGGCCGTCAGAGGCCAACGTCTTCGTACCGGTCTCTCTCAACTCCATGGCAGTGCTGAATCAGTCATTCCGCGACTGCTATGTCAGCCAGGTGAACGCATCCTTCCCCAGCCCGCAGTATGACGGTCCGTTCAGTGACCTCTCACAGCAGGTATGGGTTGAGCAGTTCAAGCAGGTGCAGCTCATACTGGGCAAGAACTTCTTCTATGAGAATGAGAGTCCGAAGATAAGGGGCACCCACGGCATGGTCTACTATCGCGAGATGACCGTGGACGAGTTCCTGCAGCATGCCCGCGTGCTAGAGAAGAGCGTTGAGGGGGTACCTATCCACTGACCGGTCAGCCCGGTAAGGGAGGGTTGGCAGCCGGTTCGTGAAAGCATCGCTTCCGGCAGCCCGTCACGCCGTTGATGTGCAGCATGGGGGCATCCGTTGCTGCACATCTTCAGCCGCATCTGCCTGTTCAGTCATAGAGGAAGTACCTGGAAGCCTTTGCCCTGAAGGTTGGGATATCGTCACTCCACATTCCGGCGATATCGCTCACTCTGAATGATTTTACGAACTCCTTCCGTACCTGGTCGGTTCCGCACACCTTGTCGAACATGGAGAGGCGTGACGGGTCACACATTTCGAACAGGTTCCGGTCGGGCCACAGACGGTGAGCCTCCTGCATTATGTAGAACTGTATCAGTGAGAGCGGTGCTGCAGCCGGGTCGGTTATGTGTATCTGAACCCCATGTACCATGGTGCCCTGCAGTGTGCTGTAATAGGGTTTGTAGTGCACCGGTCTGAATATTATTCCCGGCAGCTTCAGGCTGTTGAGTGCCGCGGTGAGTGAATCGGCATTGATCCATTCGGCGGCGAAAGTCTGAAAGGGTGTGGTATAACCCACCCCTATGCTGACGGCATAGAGTTCACCTGCTATGCCTGTTGCCGGGTAGTACAGTGGTGAATCGCCATGAGGTATGTGCGGTGATGAGGGGACCCATGGCAGGCCTGTGTCTCCGAACCACATGTTTCTTTTCCATCCCTTCATCCTGATTACATGAAGGTCACACTTCACGCTGCCGGCCAGCATGCCCTCCCCGTTCAGCAGCATGGCCAGCTCACCCACGGTGAGTCCGTGCACATAGGGGATGGCGAACTGACTGACGAATGAGAAGAAGCCCGGACGGGTGACCACACCCTCCATCCTGATGCCGCCAAGCGGATTAGGACGGTCAAGCACCACCACCGGTATGTTGTTCTCGGCGGCCGCCTCCATCAGCAGCCCGAGGGTACTGATGAAGGTATATGAGCGCGAACCGATATCCTGAATGTCATAGACAAGTATATCAATGCCGCGAAGCATCTCGGGAGTGGGCTTGCGGGTCTTGCCGTAAAGACTGTAGACTGGCAGGCCGGTGGCCGGATCGGTCTCCGACTCCACATATTCACCCGCTGTAAACTCACCCCTGACGCCATGCTCGGGCCCATAAAGGGCAGCCAGGGTGACCCCGGGAGCATTGTTCAGCAGGTCAACGGCCGATCTCAGATGGCGGTCAACCCCGGTCGGATTGGTTACAAGCCCCACACGCCTGCCCCGAAGAATCTCAAAATTACTTTTCACCAGAACCTCCAGCCCGGTCTCAATATGCGGTCCCTCATCATTGATGGCAACACATGAGGAGGAGGAGCAAAGGATTGCTATGAAAACAATCTTACTGATCATCTTTTGCATATCACCTGTTATTTGTATAATTGACCTGTTTTAGGGCGCACGACCAAACATCAACTGCTTGAGATTGTTTGTCAAAAGGATAACAGATGATATTTGTCATTATGCCGGTTTGTTGTCTGACAAGTTAAATAAAATTCAATTGTCTATTGACTTGCATTTTATAAATAATTACTTTTGGTTATGTAAGATGTAATACAACTTTTCATGAAAACCTTAAACTACCTGATTCTGTTAATTCTGGCAATTCTTGTTTCCGGCTGTCATTCACGGGAGGTGCCGGCTGATCTTCAGGAGCAGTTGGATATCATTGTTAAAGAGGCTGTTCCGCAGGGCGGAGAGTCGCTCTGTGATGTTACTTTCAAGATGTCAGATGGAGCCCTTCTCATTGCCCGGGGTGTTACCGACATGCCTGAGGCGAAGGAGAGGATCATTGGCCTGCTTGAGAAGCGGGGTCTGAAATATGCTGACAGCATCACCCTTTTGCCTGATCCGGCGGTTGTTGACAAGCCATGGGGTCTGGTCAGTGTGAGTGTCTGCAACATGCGGTCGAGGCGGTCTCATACCTCTGAGCTGGTGACTCAGGCGCTGATGGGCACCCCGGTTCAGATCCTCGACAAGCAGGGGGGATGGCTGCTGATCCGTACTCCTGATTTCTATACCGGCTGGACGGATGATCCGGTTGCTGAGCTGAGTGACGTGGAGCATGATGCATGGAAGGCCGGAGAGAGGCTGATTTATACCGGTTATACCGGTGTTATAACCGATGCCGGCGGCGGAACCGTCTCTGATGCCGTTTTCGGGATCGTTCTTGCCAGGACCGGCTCCAGGGGCGATTACTGGACGGTGGCTCTGCCTGATGGCAGAACCGGTGAGGTGAAGAAGGGGGAAACGGAAGATTTCAGGAAGTGGGCAGTGAATGCCACCATTGAGCCGGCCAGGCTGATCCGTTTTGCCAGGCAGTTCCTGGGTACGCCCTATCTATGGGGAGGCACCTCAACCAAGATGCTTGACTGCAGCGGGCTCACCAAAACCGTTTATTATTATGGCGGGGTTATACTTACACGTGATGCCTCGGGGCAGATGCGATACGGTGATGTGGTAAGTATCGACAACCCTCTAGAGAGTCTGCAGCCGGGCGATCTGCTCTTCTGGGGCCGTGAGAGGAATGGCAGGGTGAGCATCACCCATACGGGCCTCTATATCGGTGAGGGTGAGTATATTCACTCATCGGCACTGGTACGGATAAACAGCTTTGACCCCGGCAAGGCAAACTACAACGCCTATCTCCGTGAGATACTTCAGGGAGTAAGGCGGGTGACGGGCTTTACCGAAGGCAAGGGCCTTCAGCGCCTGTCTGAGAACAGCTGGTATTTCTGATTACCCGTACTCCGGCAGCCGGGCACCTTCAGGGCCGGGCTTCAAGGGTACATTATGCAGAGACCTTTGGAAACCCATAATTAACCTTACATGAAAAAAAGAGATTTTATCAAGATCGGCGGCCTGGCGGCAGGAGCCATGCTGGCCGGTTGCAGATCCTCTTCCGGTGATTCAGGTGCCGCCGGCAAGGGTCCGGCCCTCATCAGGAGGGGCGGCAGGCTGAGGCTCAGTTATGAGCCGTATGAGCTCCAGCTCAGGCATGTCTTTACCGTTGCCACCTTCTCACGTACCACCACGCCGGTAGTCCTGACCACCATCGACTATGACGGTGTCAGGGGTTACGGAGAGGCGTCGATGCCTCCTTACCTGGGCGAGAGCCATGAGTCGGTACTGAACTTCCTCTCCAGGGTGGATCTCGAACAGTTCAGTGACCCTTTCATGAAAGAGGATATCCTGGCCTATGTCAATGGCATCATGCCCGGCAACAATGCGGCCAAGGCCTCGATTGACATTGCTCTCCATGACCTCATCGGCAAGCTGCTCGGGCAGCCCTGGTTCAGGCTCTGGGGCCTTGATCCGCGGAAGGCGCCCGTGACATGTTATACTATAGGTATAGACACTGCAGAGGTGGTCAGGGAGAAGACGCTTGAGGCAGCCGGGTTCAGCCTGCTCAAGATCAAGCTGGGCAAGGATAATGACCGCGAGATGATTGACACCGTTCGCTCAGTCACCGATGTCCCGATCTTTGTGGATGTCAACCAGGGGTGGACCGACCGCAACTATGCCCTTGAGATGGTGCACTATCTCTATGAGAACGGTGCCCTCTTTGTTGAACAGCCCATGCCGAAGGAGCGGATTGACGACACCGCCTGGCTGACCGAGAGGAGCCCCATCCCTATAGTTGCCGATGAGGCGCTGCAGACACCTGATCAGCTGCTGGGCCTGAAAGGGGTCTACAACGGCATCAACATCAAGCTGATGAAGTGCGGAGGAATGCATAACGGCTACAAGATGATTACCATTGCCCGGGAGATGGGAATGAAGATACTGATAGGCTGTATGACGGAGACATCATGTGCCATCTCGGCGGCAGCACAGCTATCACCCCTTGTCGACTGGGCTGATCTTGATGGCAATCTGCTGATCAGCAATGATATCTATGAAGGAATGACCGTGGTTGACGGACAGATAGTACTGCCCGACCGGCCAGGTATAGGGATTGTCAGAATCTGAAAATAGAAGCGGGGGCAATACGTGCAGGCATAAGAGAGATTTTGTTATATTGTCCCTGCCGGATTCAGCTGCCATGTGGCAACAACAGAATTATTTTTCCAAACTCTTAATAACACTAACATGAGAACAAAACCAGCAACCTCCTTATATAAGGGAGATTCAGCACTGCATGAAAAATTGTTTGAAAGATGTAATACATCTTATCAGAAAATTATTGTATATTGCTACATGCTTCCGAATCCGTAAAAACTTATATGTAACCCTGTTTAGTAAACTAACCTTAAAACAAACCGTATGAGAACCAGGCTGTTAATGTTATTCGCGGTTTTTGGGTTGCTGTTGTCACAGATTATATCTGCACAACCCAGGACCGTGAGAGGGACTGTCACAGACGCCACGACAAATGAAACCTTGCCGGGGGTCAACGTGATAATCAAGAACACTACCACAGGTACGAGTACTGATGTCTTCGGCAACTACTCAATCAATGTTGCCCAGGGTCAGGTACTTGTATTCAGTTCTCTGGGGTATGCCACACGTGAAGTCACCGTCGGAACCGGTACCACGATCAATGTGGCTCTTACCCCGGATATTCAGATGATTGAGGATGTTGTGATCACCTCCGAGTTCGGGATGAAGCGTGTTGCCCGTGCTGTGGGGTCATCGGTACAGAATGTCAAGGCCTCTGATATTGCAGAGTCAGGGCGTGACAACTTCATCACCGCCCTCCAGGGCCGTGTTGCCGGCATGACCGTTGGCACCACCAGTGGTGCACCGGGCGCATCCACCTCGGTTATACTCAGGAGTATCACCTCCATTTCCGGGAATAACCAGCCGTTATACATTGTTGACGGTGTGCCGATGAACAACTCAACCTTCGACCCGCTGAAGATGACCCAGCCGGTTGAGACCTTTGCTGTCCGCAACCTCGACTTCTCATCCAGGGGTAATGACTTCAACCCTGAGGATATAGAGTCGATGACCGTTCTCAAGGGTGCTGCCGCGGCTGCCCTTTACGGTTCTGACGCCTCCAACGGTGCCATCATCATCACCACCAAGAAGGGGAGTGCAGGCAAGGGTAAGGTTTCATACAACAACTCCTTCAGGTGGGACAATGCCTATGGCCTTCCCGAGCTTCAGGACAAGTATACCAGCGGTTACTATGGCACCACCAACTACTATTATCTTACCCGTTACGGCGGCCGCTACATTGAGGGCATGACCCTTTATGACAACGTGTCGGCCGTTCTGCAGACCGGGTTCACCATGCGTCACAATATCTCGGTTGAGGGCGGTTCTGACAAGATTACCCTGCGCGGCTCGGCATCGACGCTCAACCAGCAGGGGATTATAAAGACCTCTGAGTTCTCGAGGTTCAACGTCTCCCTCTCAGGCAGGGCCGAGGTGACGAAGTGGATGACCGTGGAGTCATCAATGCAGTATGTTGCCACCGAAAACAACAAGGTCCCTATAGGAACAGACGGCCCGCTCTACAGGGCAATGCGCTGGCCCATGGTTGATGACATGTCGGTATGGCTTGCAGAAGACGGCTCTCACATGAGCACCCCCGACTATTACCTTGACGGAGACCTGATCAATCCGCTGTTCGGACTTTACAAGAACAAGCTCTATGATGATTCTGACAGGTTCATCTCGAACATCTCGGCAACGTTTGTCCCGGTGGCAAACACTTTCCTCCGCACACAGATAGGATGGGACGTCGGCATGCAGACCTTTATCGCCACCAGGCATCCCTATTACCAGGCTTATCAGTCGGGAACCGGTATCTACAACATTACCAAGAGCAACTTCTCTGACCCGACCATCAACGTCCTGGCCGGCTATTCCAACAACTTCCTTGATGACAGGCTCTCCCTCTCGGCACAGTTCGGCTATCACCAGCTTGAGAACGGCATAACCCGCCTGGGCACCTACGGCACCAAGTTTGCCGTGGTCGACTTCCAGAGCATCAATAACTGCGATCCGCTTTCTATCAGTGCATCCCAGACAAATACCAGGAGGAGGATACAGGCTCTCTCGGGTCAGATTGAGCTTGGGTACAACCAGATGGCATATGTCACGCTGCGAGCCCGCAACGACTGGTCATCGACCCTGCCGGTTGAGAACAACCGCTATTTCTACCCTGCCATTGAGGGCTCGTTCATCGTTACCGAGCTTCCTTTTATCAAGGGCAACCGCATGCTGAATTACCTCAAGCTCCGCGGTACGATAGCCCAGGTAGGTAAGGATGCCGGTCCGCTGGAGATCGATCCTCAGCTCGAGCCCACGGGGCTTACCGGCGGTGGGTACAAGTACGGCTTCACCGGCCCCAACAGGAGCCTGCGGCCTGAGATGACCACCTCAAAGGAGATCGGTTTTGAGGGTCGTTTCCTGGATGACCGTATCAATGCCGACTTCACCTACTTCTGGACTCATTGTGCCGATCAGATTGTCAAGAGCTTCCGTCTCAGCTACGGTACCGGGTTCGTGCTCAACAACATGAACGTAGGTACGTTTGACACCTGGGGCTGGGAGGCCATGATCAACGGTGACGTGCTGAGAATGGGCAACGGCCTGCGCTGGAACATCGGCGTAACCGCATCGCACACCAGCTCAGAGGTTGTCTACCTGCCTGCAAACGTGACTGAGTATTACAACGCCTACACCTGGAACTCGGGCAATATCCGCAACGGTATCATGCTTGGCCATCCGGTTACTACCATCACCGGGCTGGGCTTCCTGCGTAATGATGCCGGTGATGTGCTCATCAGCCCGTCGACCGGTCAGCCCCTGGTCAGCGCAGCCTGGAGTGTGCTGGGTGACCGTGAGCCGAAGATGCGGTTCGGGCTGACTTCCAATGTCAGCTACAAGGGTCTGCGCCTCTCGGCGATGTTCTCAGGCCGCTACAAGGCTACAGTGGTCAACGGCACCAAGCGTGTGATGATGAGTGAGGGGCTCAGCCTTGAGTCTGTCAAGCTTCGCGAAAGCGGCCCGGTAATATTCAACGGCGTACTGCAGGATGGCAACGAAAATACCGCCAATCCGACCAGGAACACTATTGCAGTTGACTTCAACCTCTATCCTTCAATATACGCAGGCGGCGATGAGAACTGGATCGAGACCGGCGTGCACTACCTGCGCCTGCAGGAGATCCGCCTGGCCTATGTGCTCCCGGCAAGCCTGCTGAACAGGACCTCAATACTGTCACAGGCAAGTGTCTTCATTACAGGGAATGACCTTGCTGTATGGACCAATTACTCGGGAATTGATGCTGTCGGAAACACAGTATCAGCCGCTGCCGGCGGTACCGGCGGCGAGGGTATGGATATCTGGTCACTGCCGAACCCGAGAGGTTTGTCGGTTGGCATCAATGTGACATTCAAATAATGAATATTAAAAAAACGAAACAATGATAAAGAAGCTATCAATTTCGGTTCTTTTGCTGGCATCATTCATGTTCGTAACCACCAGTTGTGAGGAATGGCTTGATGTCAACAAAAACGTGGATGCTCCTGACCATGTTGAGGGATACCTTTATCTTGCGGGGATCCTCCAGCAATACCAGGGAATGTACTGGGACATCCGTGCCACCGGCCCTCTCACCCAGATGATGGGTACCAGTTCATATACCACCTTTGCCACCAACTACTACAGTGCCGGCTCAGATGCTGGCGGTGAGATATGGAGAGTCGTCTACTGGCTTCAGGGAATGAACCTCGAAAACATGATCAACCAGTCTGTTGAGGCTGAGAACTGGACCCTGGCGGGTATCGGCTATGCCGTCAAGGCCTATTCATGGGATCAGATGACCAAGTATCACGGTGAGCTGATTCTCAAGGATGCATTCGTTCCCGGACTGCTGTCACACAGGTATGACTACCAGGATACGATATACACTGCGGTGCGCAACTGGGCCTACAAGGCAATTGAGTACCTCAAGATGCCCGATGCCACCGGTTATGGCACCAAGATCAGCGCCAATGACTATATCTACGGCGGTGACAAGGAGAAGTGGATCAAGTTTGCCTATGGGGTTATTGTAAGCAACCTGGCCTCACTTACCAACAAGAGTGATTTCAAGACAGCCTATGCCAATGAGCTCATAGAGGCTGCTTCAAAATCATTTGCCTCCAATGCTGACAATGCCACGCTGAAGGTTGCCGGCGGCGGTGCCGCCGCTGCCCAGGGTGCCTACAACAACTTCTGGGGCACCAACAGGGGCAACCTGTCACGTGTCTACTGGCAGCATGAGTATGCTGTTCAGGTCTTCACCGGCACCGTCCCGGTGTATGATCAGGCCACGGGCAACAAGATACCTGTCACGGGCAACGCCTATTATCCCTATCAGCTTGCTGACAAGCAGATCATTTGTGACACCATCATTACCGTTCCCGGTCATTATGACCCGCGTGTGGCTGTCAAGCTTGCCACAACCGATGACGCTGCCTACACCAACCTTGACAATGCTTATATGATCAAGAAGCGCAAGTATTATGGCGGCACCTTTACTGCCTTCGGCGGCCCGATCGGTAACGCTCCTTCATTTTACGGGCGCAATGCCAGCTCGGCCGCAACCAGTACCGCTGATGCCGCCCATGACGGCAGCGGGCGCTGGCTCTACCGTGATGATGCCCCCTACATCCTGATGACCCATGCACAGATCCGGTTCTGCCTTGCCGAGGCACTCTGGAAGCTCGACCGCAAGGATGAGGCACTGCAGGCCTTCCGTGAGGGTGTCAGGGCTGACCTCGAGTTTACAGGCCAGTACATCGTGACCGGCAAACCCGGCAAGGTGGTTGACGGGGTACAGACAACACTGGGTGTGACCGGCGGCGATAAGCTGACCAGGGGCGTATATACCACTATGGCCAGCGAGTATGCTGCCGGACCATATGTTGACGGACTGACACTGGCAGATTTCTCATTGTCACACATCATGATGCAGAAGTGGGTGGCCCTCTATCCGTGGGGTGCACTGGAGGCATGGGTCGATATGAGGAAGTACCATTATGACATCGCCTATACCGGTGATTACCCGTCAAGCGGCAACGGATGGGAGCTTGCCACACTTACCCACAAGTGGGACACTGATCCCGCCAAGGTATACAAGGGCCTCTATCTCTCTCCTGCACAGGTACAGGGACGCAAGGCGCAGTACAACGCATTCAACCAGGGCTCACCCTGTTACAGGATCCGCCCGCGCTACAACTCCGAGTATATGTGGAACAAGCCTTCTCTTGAAGCACTCAAGCCCATCTCCGGAATGGCGACTAACTATCAGTGCTCTATCCCCTGGTTTGCCTATCCGGGTAATATGCCATCGAATTAATCAAAGAACCAGAAAAATCAATGAAAATGAAACTGATAAAATATTTTAGTCTGATTCTGGCAGTGACACTGATGGTCTCATGCGAAAAGCATGAAATAGAGTATGATGCCACACCTATCGGAGATATGGCTGAGATACAGCTCCACTATATCGTACCGGTCACTGCCGTAGCGGCCAACAATATCATCAGGGTCGACCTCAATAACCAGATGGTCACCAACCGGGTTGCGCCGCTGGCCACATACAATGCCGTTCCCAGCGGGGCTGTCGGCAAATTCTTTGCCGTTGCCCCGGGATCGCTCAATATCAAGCTCTACAAGGCCGGCAAGGTCACTGCCGACTCCCTTGTCTATGATCAGAACGTCACAGTAACCAAGGGCAAGCAGAACCTCTTCGTTCATGACATGACCAAGCCACCGGTGGTTATAGACAACGGCTTCCCCTATATACGCAGGGAGACGGTTGAGACAGACTCAACCACATGGGTAAAGTTCTACAACTTCCTCTATGAATCTGCCGGTGTCACATCAGACCTGAAGCTTCAGTACCAGTATATCAGCCACCGCACGGGGAACCTGGTCAATGTTGGCAAGCCGGTTGCCTTTGGTGAGGCTACCGGCTGGGAGCAGGTGCTGGTACTTAAGCTGCCCAACGAACTGGTGACTGCCGGGCAGCGCCAGGTTGACTACCGTATCAAGGTTGTCGATAATAACGGCGCCATTGTCGGTGATCTGCAGATAGCCGGTACCGGCGGGGCCATGATCAACTACTCTGACTGGTGGACCGGTACCATCGGCAGGAGGGTGCATCACATCTTCTGCGGGGTGCGTACCGCTGCGCCGGTATGCGCCGTCAGGCAGTTCTTCGCACTGTAGCCGGCCAGAGGTCGGATGAGACAGTTTTATGGGAGGTGGGCAAGGGCCTCCCGCTGCAGGGGTGTCACCATGGCACCCCTGTTTCATTACCGCAACGGGTATTTTGCCGGTTTAGGATCTGTCAGACCCGCCTGAATCCGCTTCTCTCTATCAGCGGCTCCATTGAGGGTTCTCTTCCGCGGAATGTCCTGTAGAGTTCATCAGGCTCCCTGCTTCCTCCCTTTTCGAGGATATTCCGCCGGAATGAGGCTGCGGTCTCACCGTCGAAGAGTCCCTTCTCCCTGAACAGGCTGAAGGCATCGGCATCAAGCACCTCTGCCCACTTGTATCCGTAGTATCCGGCAGCGTATCCGCCGGAGAAGAGGTGTCCGAATGATACGCTCATGCATGCACCCGGGGCGGGAGGCAGCAGTTCGGCCGGCGCCATGGCGCTGCGCTCAAACTCGGTTATCTCTCCTTCAAACGGCCGGGTGATGGTATGCCATGCCATATCCAGCAGTCCGAACCCGAGCTGTCGCATGCAGGCATAGCCTTCATTGTAGGTGTGTGACTCCTTGAGTCTGTGCAGCATCTCGTCAGGTATCTTCTCGCCGGTCTGGTAGTGTGCTGCCCAGGTGTCAAGCCACTCCTTCTCCCATGCCCAGTTCTCCATGATCTGTGATGGCAGCTCCACGAAGTCACGTCTGACATTGGTGCCGGAGAGGCTCTCATAGGTGCAGTCTGACAGGATACCGTGCAGGGCATGTCCGAACTCGTGCAGGAAGGTGTTCATCTCACCATGTGAGAGCAGCGATGGTCTTGACGGGGTGGGCCGTGTGAAGTTCATCACCAGCGAGATCACCGGTATGACCCTTACGCCATTCTCACGCCACTGCTCACGGAAAGCGGTCATCCATGCTCCTCCGCTCTTTCCCTTCCTGGGATGGAAGTCGAGCATCAGCACTGCCAGGAGAGTGCTGTCCCTGTCAAGTACCTCAAAGGCAGTAACCTCACTGTTGTATACGGGTATGGAGCCGTTCTCCCGGAATGTCAGCCCGTAGAGCCTGGTTGCCAGCCCCAGCACCGCCTCCTTCACCTTTTCGAGCGGCATGTACGGTCTGAGTGCCTCATCGTCGATGCTGTATCTCTCTTTCCTCAGTCTCTCTGACCAGTAGGGCCAGTCCCACCGTTCAAGCCTTCCGGGGTGCCTATTACTGAGAGCATACTCCTCAATATCCCTGAGATCTCTCTTGCCTGCCGGTGTGGCAGCCCTGAGCAGTTCCTCCAGGAAGCTGTTCACCTTGTCCGGCGACGCCGCCATGCGCTCTTCAAGCACGTAGTGTGCATAGGTTTCGTATCCGAGCAGCTGTGCCAGCTCGAGGCGCAGCTCTGTTATCCTTTTCACCAGTTGCCGGTTGTCATGCTCATTCTCCCGGAATGCCCGGCGGGCATATGCGGTAAAGAGCTTCTTCCTCAGGTCGCGGCGCTCTGAATACTGCATGAATGGCAGGTAGCTTGGGGCGTGGAGTGTGAAAACCCATCCGCCGCTGCCCCTTTCGTGTGCCAGTGCGGCGGCGGCCTCGCGCACACCGTCGGGCAGACCGGCAATATCCTCCTCCCTGGTCAGGTGCAGGGTGAAGGCATTGGTCTCTTCCAGAACATTCTCCTCGAACTGCAGCGAGAGGGTTGCCATCTCGGTGGTGATTGCCCTCAGTCTCTCCTTGGCTCTCTGACCGAGACCGGCTCCTCCGCGCAGGAATCCCCTGTACCTGCGCTCAAGCAGTATACGCTGCTCAGGACCGGTGACAGACTCTCTGTGCTCCCAGACATGGCTTACCCTGCGGAAGAGGTCAGAATTAAGGTTTATATCGTTGGCGAAGCCGGTGAGCAGGGGAGAGGCCTCCCGGGCTGCCTGTTGCAGCTCCGGCGTCGTGTCGCAGCTGTTGAGGTTGAACAGTATGGGGGTGATGCGGTTCAGCAATGAGCCGGCCCGTTCAAGAGCCTCGATCGTATTGGCAAAGCCGGGCTCCTCATCTGATGCGGCAATCTCTTCCACCTCTCTCCTGGCAGCGGCAACAGCCTCCTCTATTGCCGGAATGAAATGCCCCGGGTTAAGCAGACCGAAGGGGGCGACGCCAAACGGAGTCTCCCAGTCACTGAGAAGAGGGTTTATGCCGCCGGGATGCTCCGTCATACCTGTACTGCCGGGATGCTCCGTCATACTTGTACCGCTGTTCTTTTTCAGAAGGGCAGGTCATCCAGCTCGGGGTCAGGAGAGGGGGCATCTTCCAGCGGCGGCAGGTCTCCCGGCACCCGGGCATTCCCGTTGGCTGCACCGCCCCGTGTGACCGTGAGGGCATTGAGGTTGGTGATGTAGTTCACCCTGCCATCCCTCTCCCAGCGGTTACCCCTGATATTGAAGGTTACGGTAACCTCCTCCCTCAGCCATGACTCATCGATGATATCACATCTGTCCTGAACCAGCTGGAATTTGATGAAGTCAACCAAAGCCTGTCCGCCGGCCGTCTGCTTGTGTTCTATCACGAACTCGCGCTTTCTGAAGCGTTCACTGACCCTGTTGACAGGGTATACCTCTGCCACTTTGCCGATGATACGGAATTCCATCAGTCGCTCTCCGGGATTATGATTGTCTCAATGCGGTCTCCCGCCCTGATCTGATCTATTATGTCGAGGCCCTCCACCACCTTTCCGAAGCAGGTGTGCCTGCGGTCAAGATGCCTGGTATTCTCCCTGTTGTGGCATATGAAGAACTGTGATCCGCCGGTATCTTTTCCGGCGTGTGCCATTGAGAGTACACCGCGGTCATGGTACTGTTTCTCTCCGTCCAGTTCACACCTGATTGTGTATCCCGGGCCACCTGTCCCTACGCGTGAGTCGCTCATATCCCTGGAGTAGGGGCACCCTCCCTGTATGACAAACCCCGGGATGACACGGTGGAATGCCAGCCCGTCATAGAACCCCTGCCTGGCAAGCGAGACGAAGTTGCTGACGGTGCCGGGGGCATCGTCAGCATAGAGATGAGCCTTCATCACCCCTTTTGAGGTATGTATTTCGGCAGTTGCCATTATTTCACGATTGCCAGCAGTTCAACTTCAAAGATAAGCGTCGAGAAGGGAGGAATGGTTGATCTGCCCTCTTCGCCGTAGGCAAGCTCATACGGGATAAAGAACTTGAATTTCGATCCTACGGGCATCAGTTGCAGGCCCTCCTGCCAGCCCTGGATCACCTGGCCGACATAGAATTCCGAAGGCTCGCCACGGCTGACCGATGAGTCAAACTCCGTCCCGTCGACGAGGGTACCGGTATAATGCACCCTCACCTGATCTTCCGGCCCGGGCTTCTCACCGGTACCCATTGTAATAACCTCATACTGCAGCCCGCTGGTGGTCTCCATCACCCCTTCACGCTTCTTGTTTTCGGCAAGAAACTTCTCGCTTGCATCGATATTTGACTGGTACTCCTTTTTCATCCGGTCAACCTGCAGCCTGTGCATGTAGTTGTCAAGGAACATCCTTGCCTCCATGTCATTCAGGGTGTTCTTCTTGTCTTTGGCATCGAGCATACCCTTGGCCATCAGAACCGGATCGATCTCCAGTTGAAAGTTCTCGGTATAAAAAGTGTAGTTTGCAATGCCAAGCGCATAGGCAAGTGAATCATCAACAGTCTTTACCTTTGTGGAAGTCACTGAAGATTTTGTGTTGCATGATGTGATGAGTGCTGCAATCAGAGTCAGAACAACTAATCCTTTGATTTTCATGATATGTTTGTGAATTTTAGATTGTGGCAAATATAGTGATTTGATTGGCATGTCACGGTTCCCGCTCGGCTTTTATTACCTCCAACAGTTCGACTTCAAATATCAGTGTCTCAAACGGCTTTATCACGTTTCCGGCCCCTCTCTCTCCGTAACCCAGGTCATATGGTATGAAAAGAATTGCCTGTGACCCCTCCTTCATGAGCTGCAGTCCTTCGGTCCATCCCTTGATTACCTGGTTGAGCCTGAACTGTGCCGGTTCCCCGCGGTCATATGATGAGTCAAATTGTCTGCCATCAATGGTTTTGCCCATGTAGTGCACCTTGACAATATCTTCGGGGCCCGGTTTTGCGCCGGTACCCTCCTTGAGAAGTTTGAACTGCAGTCCGCTGGCAGTTACCACCACCCCTTCATTACGCGCATTTGCTTCAAGCCATGCCCTGGCTGAGTCTATCTGGGGCCGGTATTCGGTCATCAGGCGTTCCTGCTGCATCTTCTGCATATAATTTACAATAAATGTATTGGCTTCGGTGTCGTTCATCAGAGGCTTCTGATTGGAGGCATCGGTCATCCCCTCAGAGAAGAGTCTGGGGTTGACGGAAATATTTTCCTGCTTGTAGTAAATATATGTCACTACGCCCAGTGCATAGGAGAGTGAGTCGCCGGTATCGGCAAGCCTCGATTTCTGGGCTTTCGCCGGAGTGATTGCCATTATGGAGGCAACTGAGACAAGGATTGTTTTTAAAGCTTTCATCGCATCTGGATTTGGTTAATGCTGTCGGGCAGCGCTGGTTGCTGCGTCTGTCAGCGGCACAAAGATATCACAATTCATTTCCTGACTGCACGGGTTATCACTCTTTTCCCCGGGGGGCCGGGCAGCAGTGTCACCACGAAGCCTATACTTCGCAGCATCCTTTTCACGGTGCCTTTGGCTGAGTAGGTTACCAGTACGCTTCCCTGCCGGGTTACTGCCCCGACAGCCTGCAGCACTGTGCTGCTCCACATCTCAGGCTGTTTGTCCGGACCAAAGGCATCGAAATAGATGAGGTCATATAGGCCTGCCGGTGCTTCGGTGGTTATGTCAGTCAGTCGCTTCTCGATGGTGAACCACTCATTCAGAACGAAGGGGGTATCCCACGGGGCTTCATGGAGTGCGCGGTATATCTGCTCTCCTTCCCGGCCGGTAAGGTTACCGTAGTTGAGCCGGCCGGTTACGGAGGGGGGCAGCGGCTCTTTTTCGAGGCTCACATAGCATACTCTTTGTTTGCGTTCTGCCGCCCGTAGGGCAGTCAGAAGCGCATTGAGCCCGGTGCCGAAGCCCACCTCCAGGAGCGTGATCTTATGGTGAGGGAGGGGGGAGAAGGCGTATGTGCCGGGAGTGTCTGTCAGGTTGTAGCCTGATCTGAGTGGCCGGCCGGAGGTGTCTGATGGGGGCGGAGTGACAGTGCCGGGAGTGTGGGGCAGGGCAGCCTCTGACCGGATAAGACTCTCCAGTCCTGCTTCTATAAAGATGTGCCTTGACTCGGTGATGGCGCCATGGAGAGAGTGGTAGTGCTCATCCATCCACGGCAGGTAGAGGGTATGTGAGCCATCGGCGGTCACCCTGATCTCAGGCACCCTCTTCATCACTTAATCTCCGGCATGGTCTCTTGTCCGGCTTTGCTGCCATTGCCCTGCCAGTCAGAGGTGTACCATGAGCGGACGTCAGTGGCGATCATGCCTGCCCGCCTGGCGGCCTCGATACCCAGGTCGCCATCCTCGAAGACCTCACAGGCAGAGGGGTCGAGCCCCATCTGCCGGGCGCACGTGAGGAAGGTCTCAGGATGGGGCTTGTGGTTGGTGACATCATTGGCAGTAACAATAATATCAAAGCACTCTCTCAGTCCGATCACCTCGAGTGTCTTCTCCACCGCCCTGCGGTGCCCGCCGGTGCCGACGGCCATAGGCAGCATGCCATGGTAGCGGCATACCAGCCGTGTGACCGGCTCTATCGGCCTGACGTTATGCTGCAGTGAGATGAACTCATCCATCTTCACTTCCAGGATCTCCAGCGCCTCTATCTTGCCACTCATGCCGTTGACCCTCAGCACCTCCTCGGCGATCTTCCACCCGGGTGCCCCGGTAAGTGCCTGCAGCAGGTGCGGATCCATCACCAGCCCATAGCGGAGGCACGCCTGCTGCCACGCCCTGTAATGCCACGGCATACTGTCGGCGAGGGTGCCGTCAAGATCGAATATCAGCCCCTTCACCCCGGGGGTAATGTCATAGTTGTTCATTACGGTGCAAGGTTTCGGCAATGCGGTCACTGCCCTCTATAATGGCTGCAAAGGTAAACAAAAGGAGCATACCCTGACGAGAGTGGCTGCTCCGGCGCTGCCGCCTGCGTCTGTTGAATCCTTGGAGTGTATTGCCTGCGTCTGTTGAATTCCTGCGGCGTACTGCCTGCTAATCCCTTCCCAGGAATCTCTTCACTTCGGCCGCCACATTAACGGCGGTGAACCCGAGCTTCTCATCGAGCACCTTGTATGGTGCGGAGAACCCGAAGCTCTCCAATCCCCATATACGCCCTTCCGGGCCTGCCAGTCCCAGCATGGTAACAGGCAGTCCGGCCGTCAGGCAGAACCTTGGTATGCCGGGGGTGAGCACACTGTTGCGGTATTTCTCATCCTGCTGGCGGAACAATCCCTCTGACGGCACGGAGACAATCCTTGCTGCTATCCCTGCCTCACCCAGGATGGCTGCCGCCTCAACGAGGGTGGCCACCTCTGACCCGCTGGCTACAAGTATTATGTCAGGCTTTCCGCCGGCTCCCGAGATCACGTAGGCGCCCTTTGCGGCCCCTTCTGCAGCCTCTTCCCTGCTGCATCCTTCGGCGGGCAGCGTGGTGATATTCTGTCGCGAGAGTATTAGTGCGGTGGGAGTAGCGGTATTCTCCAGTGCCAGCTTCCATGCAACATTGGTTTCAATGGCATCTGCCGGGCGTAGCACCAGCATGCTGTTCCCGCCACGGTGATTCTTCAGGTGTTCCATAAGGCGTATCTGCGCCTCCTGCTCCACAGGCTGGTGTGTCGGGCCGTCTTCTCCGACGCGGAATGCGTCGTGGGTCCAGACATACTTCACCGGCAACCCCATCAGGGCCGCCAGTCTCACTGCCGGTTTCATGAAGTCAGAGAATACGAAGAATGTGCCGCAGACAGGTATCACGCCGCCGTGCAGAGCCAGTCCGTTCATGATGGCAGCCATGGTAAGCTCGGAGACGCCGGCATGCAGGAATCCGCCTGAAAAGTCGCCCCTGACCAGCGGCTTGCTCTTCTTCAGGAAGCCGTCAGTCTTGTCTGAGTTGGCCAGGTCAGCAGATGAGACTATCATATTGGGTATCGTCTCAGCGAAGTGAGACAGCAGCAGCGCTGATGCGTTGCGTGTGGCATCATTCTCCTTCTGCCTTACCCGGCTCAGGTCAAGCGACGGCACCCTGCCAGACCAGAACTGTTCAAGCTGTGCGGCGGCGGCAGGGTTCTCTGCTGCCCAGGCCTCTCTCTTTCTCTTCCACGCCTCTGCCACGGTTCGCTTGGCTGCCAGCCTTTCACCATAGAGCTCTCTGACATCACTGTATATTGCAAACGGATTGTCGGGGTCACCCCCGAGGCTGCTGACGGTTTTCCGGAACGATGCGCCCGCCTGGGAGACAGGCTGGCCGTGTGTTGATGTACGGCCTTCGAAGCTGTTGCCCTCCTCGTCAATCAGTCCCCTGCCCATCACCGTTTTGCCGACTATCAGTACCGGTTTCTCGTTCTCATCAATGGCCAGTCTCAGGGCTCCGCGTATCTGGTCATGGCTGTGCCCGTCTATCTCCATCACCCGCCATCCCCAGGCCTTGTACTTTGCAGCGGTATCTTCGGAGGTGACAGCGGCAGTATCGGTTGAGAGCTGTATCTCATTTGAGTCAAAGAACATTATCAGGTTACTGAGCCCCAGGTGGCCGGCCAGCCGGCCTGCTCCCTGCGAGATCTCCTCCTGTATCCCGCCGTCTGATATGTAGGCGTAGGTCTTGTGTTCAAACAGCCTTCCGAACCTTGCTGCGAGGAACCGTTCGGCTATCGCCGCCCCGACTGCCATGGCATGCCCCTGTCCCAGCGGTCCGGAAGTGTTCTCGACACCTCTCCTGACATCAAGCTCGGGATGGCCCGGGGTCACGCTGCCCCACTGACGGAACTGCAGTATGTCATCCGGTGAGTAGCGCCCGGTAAGCAGCAGCACCGAATAGAGCATCGGCGACATGTGCCCCGGATCGAGGAAGAACCTGTCACGGTTGATCCACTCCGGGTCAGCCGGATCAAACTGCAGGAATTCGGAAAAGAGAAGGTGGATAAAGTCTGCTCCGCCCATGGCGCCGCCGGGATGACCCGAACGGGCGTTCTCAACCATTGCCATAGAGAGGATCCTGATGTTGTCAGCAGCACGCTCGTTTACATTCTTTGTCATGATGATGATGTCCTGATTGGTGTCGAGGGTAAAAATAGGGAAAAAAGTGCTCTCTCACGATCCCGCTCTCACCTTTCTTCCAAAGCATGCTCGGCGGCATTAATTTCTCAAAACATGACATAAGTAAGCTTTTGTCACGTTTTATTGTTATTAATTTCACAACTGAATTCCGGTTATCATTCTCCGGTAGGGATTAACAATTAAAACCGTTATAGAGATGTATCAAACAGGTAACATGGTGAAGGAGTTGGCAGACAAATACGGGCGGAAGAGGGAGAGCCTCATGCCAATCCTTCAGGACATTGTAAAGAAACACAATTACCTCTCAGACGATGCCATGGTTCAGGTTGCCACTGAGCTTGACATTTCGGCTGCAGAGGTTTACGGAACGGCATCGTTCTACACCTTCCTTGACACCGAGTTGAGGGGAAAGTATGTGATCAGGGTCTGCAAGACCATCACCTGCTCAATGAAGGGCAAGAGTGACATTATCAGCACCATTGAGGATATCCTGAAGATCAGGGTTGGTCAGACCACCCCTGACAGGATGTTCACCCTGCTTGAGACCAACTGCATCGGGTGGTGCCACAAGGCTCCGGCAATGCTGATCAATGACATGCCTTACATTGATCTGACCCCTGAGACGGTTATCGATGTTATTAAAGGTTATATGCAAAAATAGAGAGGAGGCACTGCAATGAAAAGCAAAGGACTTACCAAGGTAGATCTAATATTTGAGACCGTAGATGTCAGAGAGGTGCTTGCCAAAGCCTTCTCGATGACCGGTGAAGAGATCATTCAGCAGGTTCTTGATTCAGGTCTGAGGGGCAGAGGCGGTGCCGGGTTTCCCACCGGGATGAAGTGGAGGTTTACGGCTGCAGAGAAGGATCCTGAGAAATATGTTGTCTGCAACGCTGATGAGGGTGAACCGGGGACCTTCAAGGACCGGGAGATCCTCGACCGTGTGGCTTGCAAGGTTTATGCCGGAATGACCATTGCCGGCTATGCCATGGGTGCAAAAAAAGGCTACATCTATCTGCGTGGCGAGTACAGGTTCCTCCTTCCCCAGCTTTACCTTGACCTGGAGAGGTTTCACAAGATGATAGCCGAGATAGGCTATGACTTCAACATTGAGTTCCGCATGGGCAGCGGCGCCTATATCTGCGGTGAGGAGAGCGCCCTTTTCGAGTCGATCGAGGGCTATCGCGGCGAACCGCGCAACAAGCCTCCCTATCCGACGGTTGCCGGCCTCTTCAGCAAGCCTACCTCGATCAACAACGTGGAGACACTGGTCACCGCGATGATGATCATTGCCAAGGGGCCTGAGGAGTATGTGAAGCTGGGTACCAAGGACTCACGCGGCTCGAAGGTCTTCTCAATCTCAGGCGATACTCCCATACCCGGCATTTTTGAGCTGGAGCTGGGGATGACTGTCCAGGAGTTTGTGGATGAGTTTGGTGATGGCGACACCAAGGCGGTACAGGTTGGCGGTGCGTCTGGCTTCTGTGTGCCGCGCAAGCGGTTTGCAGACACCATAATAGGGTTTGAGGGTGTTCCTACCGGCGGCTCGATGAAGCTCTTCAACAGCTCGCGTTCGATGTACAATGTGCTTCACAACTATCTCGACTTTTTCACCGAGGAGTCATGCGGTCAGTGTACGCCCTGCCGCGTGGGAACCCAGCAGCTGCTCAAGGGGGTGGAGAAGGTAAAGAAGGGAGAGGCCAAGTCGACCTACCTGAATGAACTTATCAAGCTGGCAGACACGATGAAGCAGGCTTCAAAGTGTGGCCTGGGGCAGTCGGTAGGCAATGCCTTCAAATCTATTGTCGAGAATTTCAGGGAAGAGATTATTTACTAATTCAAGCATAGAAGAAAATGGTTACTCTTAAGATAAATGATCAGGAAGTAAAGGTAGCAGAAGGCACCATGATCCTTGATGCTGCCAAAAAGCTGGGTATAATCATACCGACACTCTGTAACCACCCCGACCTTTGTGTGGCGGGCAACTGCCGCGTCTGTGTGGTTGAGCAGAAAGGCGCCAAGACGCTGGTGGCGGCATGTGCCATGCCCGTCTCGGAGGGGATGGAGATTCAGACCAACTCGCTCAAGGTACGGAATGCCCGCAAGCATGTTGTCGAGCTGCTCCTCTCAGAGCACCGGGCCGACTGTACCAAGTGCTACAAGAACCAGAAGTGCGAGCTGCAGACCCTAGCCAATGAGTACTCCTTCGGGGAGCATCTCTTCCTTGACCTGGTTGAAGATCACAACTATGTCATTGACAGGTCTTCCCCGGCATTCCTGAAGGATGACAGCAAGTGTATCCGGTGCCAGCGCTGCGTTCGTACCTGCGCTGAACTGCAGCATGTCTCGGCCATTGCCGTTGCCAACAAGGGGGCAAAGATGAAGATCTCATCATTCCATGACCGCCCGATGAGCCATGTTGTCTGTACTAACTGCGGGCAGTGCGTCAACCGCTGTCCGACCGGCGCGCTGACCGAGAAGACCTATATAGACCATGTATGGGATGCCATCTATGACACTGACAAGCATGTGGTTGTGCAGACCGCCCCGGCCGTCAGGGTAGCTCTTGGCGAAGACCTGGGCTATGACCCGGGCGAACGGGTTACCGGCAAGATGGTCACTGCCCTGAGGCAACTGGGATTTGATTCGGTACTCGATACCGACTTCACGGCTGACCTTACCATCATCGAAGAGGGCAATGAACTGCTTACCAGGCTCAAGAAGGTACTGGTTGAGAATGATCACAGCATGGCGCTGCCCATGTTCACTTCCTGCTCGCCGGGATGGATCAAGTTCATTGAGCACAAGTACCCGAAGCTGTTGCCCAACCTCTCCACCTGCAAGTCGCCGCAGCAGATGTTCGGCGCCCTGGCAAAGACCTTCTATGCCGAGAAGCGCAACCTTGACCCCGCCAGGGTAGTCTCGGTGTCCATCATGCCCTGTACAGCGAAGAAGTATGAGGCTGACCGGCCTGAGATGCGCTCGAGCGGGTACAAGGACATTGACTATGTGCTCACCACCCGTGAGCTGGCGGTGATGATCAAGCAGGCAGGCATCGATTTCCGTACCCTTGAACCAAGTCATTATGACTCAATCATGGGCAGCTCCACCGGTGCAGGGGTGATCTTCGGAGCTACCGGTGGCGTAATGGAAGCGGCACTCCGTACCGCCTATGAGGTGGTGACCGGCAGGCCTGTGCCTTTCAAGAACCTGAACATCACGCCGGTACGCGGCATGGACGGAGTCAAGGAGGCAACCATCAAGATCGAGGGAACCCTTGATGAGTGGAAATTCCTGGAGGGGGCTGAGCTGAATGTCGCCATTGCCCACGGCCTGGTAAATGCCAATAAGGTTGCCAGAGCCGTGAGTGAAGGGAAGGCCAATTACCACTTCATCGAGATAATGGCCTGCCCGGGCGGATGCCTCGGAGGAGGAGGCCAGCCGATTCCGACCAGCGAAGCGGTTCGCCAGAAGCGTATGGAGGCAATCTATGCCGAAGACATGCACATGGATATCAGGAAGTCACATGAGAACCCCGAGATCATCGCGATCTATGAGGAGTTCCTTGAGAAGCCCCTGGGACACAAGTCGCATGAGTTGCTCCATACATCCTACACCGTGAGGGAATCTTACTAGCAGGATGAGATTGCATAATCCGCCGCAGAGACCTGGCTACAGAGTCTCTGCGGCTTTTTAGGTGCCGGCCTGCGAAAAGAGCCAATATTACGAGTCATGCGAAATTTCTTTTTCTGTTCTTCAACAGAAAAAGTTGTTAAGACAGAGTTTTTCGCCAATTTAGCGTGCCGGTTATCCGGCGTCATCAATCCGAAACAAAATGAGTGGTTTTGATTTTTCTAAGAGAGATTCTTTCGGAAGCCGGCTGGGAGTGATAGCCGCAGCCGCCGGATCGGCCGTGGGGCTGGGCAATATATGGCGTTTCCCCTATATCCTGGGTGAGAACGGCGGGGGAGCCTTCCTGCTGATCTACCTGGTCATCGTCTTTGCGATAGGTGTACCGGTGATGATGTCAGAACTGGTTATCGGGCGGCGTTCGCAGCGCAACCCGGTAGGGGCATTCCGTATGCTGGCTCCCGGCAAGCCGTGGCACCTGGTAGGAGGGATGGGAATTGTGGCAGCATTCATGATCCTGGCATTCTATACCGCCGTTGCGGGGTGGACGCTTGAGTATCTCTATCAGACGGTTATAGGCGGTTTCCGGAACCAGGACTCTGCCGGCCTGGCCCAGATGTTCGAGCACTTCAGGCGCGATTCACTCAGACCCGCCCTCTGGTTTATCATATTCATGCTTGCCACATCCGGCATAGTGTGGGGCGGAGTACGCAAGGGAATAGAGAAATCCACAAAGATTATGATGCCCCTGCTGTTTGTGCTGCTGATCATCATGTGCATCAAGTCGCTTACGCTGCCCGGTTCAGGCGCGGGAATGAGCTTCCTTTTCAAACCCGATTTCTCGAAGATAACCGGTACAACCGTACTGATGGCCCTCGGCCAGGCCTTCTTCTCACTCAGTATCGGCATGGGCACCCTCATCACCTACGGCTCATATATACCTAAGGACAATAACCTGGCAACCACGTCGGTGCAGGTATCCATGATAGACCTTCTGGTTGCCGTGCTGGCTGGTATAGCCATTTTCCCGGCGGTCTTTGCCTTTGGCATCTCCCCCGAGTCGGGCGAAGCGCTCACTTTTGTGGTTCTGCCTGGTATCTTTCAGCAGATGCACGGCGGGATGATCTTCTCCTTCGCCTTCTTTTTCCTGCTGGCTATTGCAGCCATTACCTCCACCGTATCGGTTCTGGAGGTGATCGTGGCCTACTTTTCCGAGCAGCTGAACCTTAGCAGGCGTACGGCTATACTTACAGCCACTGCAGCCATGCTCATCGTGGGTACGTCGGCATCGCTCTCATGGGGGATGATGAAGGGTGTTACCCTTTTTGGTCTCAACATATTTGATCTTTTCAACTACACAACTGCCAATATCCTGCTGCCGCTGGGAGGCCTGCTCATAGTAGCCTTCCTGGGCTGGTTCTTCCCCGGTCAGAGCGTGAAGGACGAGCTGACCAACGGCGGCACGCTGAAGGCCCGTTACTATCTTCTCTTCCGGTTTGCCGTCAGGTTCATTGCACCGGTAGCAATCGCACTTGTCTTCCTGAACGGTCTGGGAATAATAAAGCTCTAACCCATTATTAACCGCAACATGCAAAAGGTTAACGATTTTCTTGTAATGCTTGACGGGTACCTGGGAGGTCACCCCTGGTTCATGGTGCTGCTGATCGGTGTCGGCATCTTCTTCACTGTCTATCTCGGCTTTCCGCAGTTCAGATACTTCCGTCATGCCATCCGTATCACCCGGGGCAGGTATGATCACTCTCATGACGTGGGTGACACCTCTCATTTCCAGGCGCTGGCCACAGCACTCTCCGGCACTGTCGGCACCGGCAACATTGCAGGTGTTGCGCTGGCCATACACATGGGCGGCCCGGCTGCCCTCTTCTGGATGCTTATCACCGCCTTCATCGGCATGTGCACCAAGATGGTGGAGGTCTCCATCTCGCATAAGTACCGCGATGTGCTGCCTGATGGCTCAATATCGGGTGGTCCGATGTATTACATGAAGAAGCGGCTCAACATCACCACCCGTAACGGGAAGGTTATCAGGACAGGTGTGGTTCTGGGCGCCTTCTTTGCAGGTGCAACCATGCTCTGCTCATTCAGCACCGGCAGCCTGCCGCAGATAAACAGCATCTCCAACTCCGTCTTCGCCACCTTCGGTATAAAACATATTATTACCGGCGCCATCCTCGCCTTTCTCCTTGGGTTGGTGATCATAGGCGGTATCAAGAGGATTGCGAAGGTTACCTCGGTGCTGGTACCGTTTATGGCTCTGCTGTATCTGGTGGGATCGCTGCTGGTGATCTTCTCCAACCCCGGCAACATCCTTCCCTCACTGGCTTCCATCTTTACCAATGCCTTTACCGGTACGGCTGCTGCCGGCGGTTTCCTCGGTGCCTCTTTCGCCTTTGCCATGAACCGCGGGGTGAACCGGGGGCTCTTTTCCAATGAGGCGGGTCAGGGATCGGCGCCGATTGCCCACTCGGCAGCCCGTGCGCCCGAGCCTGTCTCCGAAGGTATGGTTGCGTTGCTTGAGCCATTCATCGATACAATATGCATCTGTACCCTCACCGGCCTGGTGCTGCTGGCCTCCGGAGCATGGAACACCAAGACCGATAACCAGTTCCAGCTGACTGACGTACAGGTGCTTGCCGGAGTTTATCATGACGGCAACCCTGACGATGTCAGGAGCCTGGGAATGCATCTCAGGGGTAAGGAGCCACTGGAACTCTTCAGCGGCAGTATCACGGTTGAGAACGGAGAGATTGTAACTGCAGGTATTTCGGTGATCCATGCCCGTTCCCTGGCTGAGAATATCAGGGTGCTGGCCGGAAAGGAGCCTTACAGCGGTGAACTGGCTGTGGCAGCCGGGAAACTGTCACCACCATCGTCGATCGTACTAAGGGGTGAATCACTCCTGCACAGCGCCCCGCTGACAACGTTTGCCTTCAGCCGCAGTATTCTGAAAGGCTTCGGCCCCTACATAGTAACCTTCTCCCTGCTGCTGTTTGCCTTCTCAACGGCCATATCATGGTCATACTACGGTGACAGGGCAACCACATACCTCTTCGGACAGAAGTATGTGCTGCTCTTCAGGCTGGTCTTTGTTGCCGCCTTCTTCGTGGCGTCATTCACTGACACAACCATAGTATGGTCACTCTCATACGTTGCCATTGTGCTTATGGCCATGCCCAACCTGATAGGTATCTTCCTTCTGAGGAAGGAGATGAAAGCTGCCATCTATGACTACTGGCAGACATTCTCAGCACAATATCCGGATGAGAAGATCTCAAAAAAGATGAGCAGGCGCTTCCGGCTGAACCGGTAGCTCCCTGCCGGAGTGCGTATCTGCCATGGCAGCGGGCAAAAGCTGCTGATCAGCCCGGGGCAGTAGCCTTGTTAACTCCTGTTCCGGTCGACCGAAGCCTGGCTTGCCTTAGCACTATTCATCCCCGGGCATTCTGGGATAGAGATCCTCAACCCTCACTGACGGTGTCTCCTCGACCACCGGCACCGCTCTGGCACTCTCCTCACCCCTGTTCCTGAAGTAGAGGATGAATGCAAGTATCGGCATCACGGGAGTAATTAGCGCACTGGCAAGAGATGATAGTCCGATGTAGAGCGGATTGCGGGCCAGTTCCAGGGCCGTACCGGCCTCTTCGGGAGTAGTGAACGAACGGATCAGTGAACCGGTAAATGGTAGGGTGGTGACGGCCGCAAGCACCATTGACACCACGACGATGATCAGCAGCACGACAATTACCCATCCGAGGTTGGACCATATGCGGTTATGGGTCAGCCTGAATGCACGTGACAGGGCGGTGAAGGGGTTTAGGGTCTCTGTCAGCATCACCGGCATCACGAAGAGCCCTACCGTAATCATATAGAACAGGGCAAACAGTCCGGGCAGGATGAGCAGCACCAGGCCGATGGAGAAGAGTGCTGTCAGTATTATCCCGACCAGAATCATGGTGATGAGGTAGGGCACAAGGGTTATCAGGGTGATTCTGATGATCTGAGAGAGATAGCTTCCGTCTGCTACGGGTCTGATCAGCACCCATGCATGCAGGAAGACCCCGAAAGAGAGGGTTATAAGCATGACCAGGGCGTATGGCCGCGCCATCTGCTGCATCAGCCCCAGCATCTCCTCCGGGTCGGTGACTCCCTGAAATGAGGAAAGGTCAATCCCCGACATGGCCAGGGTGGAGAGGAGCGAAGCGATGACCGAAATCAGGTAGAGACCCGGGAAGTGCTTCTTGTAGAATGACCATAGTTTGTTGAAGGCGCTGTCGAGATCGGCGGCACCGGTGAGCGGATGGTTATCGTAGCTGTTCATGAACGGGTGATTTAATCGTTTACTGGTCCGGCTCAAAAATATTAAAAAAACTCTCAGCAGCCGTTCCCCCGTCGAAAATGGCAATGCAGCCCGGCAGCACAACTTCATGAACAGATTTTTTTTAATATCTTTCACGCCTGATACTGACACCGGGGAGAGAAATGAAGAGATTGCTGATATTATGTTTGCTGGTATCTGTCTGCCTGCATGCCTTGTCGCAGGAGACCCGTCTGACGGCCGGCTGGAAAGCCAGGAGAGCATCTGAGGTCTCTGCTGATGGTGCCGCCCTCACCGCTGAGGAGCCTGATCTGACCGGCTGGCTCAATGCCAACGTCCCCGGTACGGTGCTCACCACCCTGGTGAACAACGGCCTCATGCCTGACCCCTGGTACGGCCTGAACAATGAGGAGATTCCTGACGTATGGGATGCCGGTCGGGACTACTACACATACTGGTTCTTCACCCGTTTCTCGTCAGAGAGCATAGACTCGACCCGCCAGGTATGGATAAACTTCAGGGGGATAAACTACCGTGCAGAGATATGGCTCAACGGTACGATGATCAGTGACGGCATCCATGAGGGAATGTTTCTCCGTCAGAAATACAATATCACCCGCCTGCTTAACTGCGAAGGCCACAACCGTCTGGCTGTCAGGGTTGAGCCTCCCCTTCACCCGGGCAGGCCCAATGGCGGGCAGGGGGGTGACGGCACCATTGGCCGCGACATGACGATGCAGTTTACTGCCGGATGGGACTGGATTCAGCCTGTCAGGGACAGGAATACCGGTATCTGGGATGATGTCACCATTGAGGTTACGGGCGATATCGACCTCCGGAACGGGTTTGCCCGTACACGGGTACCCGGTGCCAGGCTGCCCGGTGAGCTGCAGGCTCCCGCTTTCGTCACCTTCTCGGTCGAGCTGGCCAACCCCACTGACCGGCTTGTGGAGGGCGATCTGCGGCTCGCCTACCTGAGCACCACTGACAGGAAGAAGGTCAAGATACCGCCAAATTCAGTCATCACCTACACCTTCGCGGAAAAGAAGCAGACCGATCCCCGCATCTGGTGGCCCAACGGCCTGGGACAACCTGCCCTCTATCCGGTTGCAATCACCTTTCATGACAGACAGGGTAACACACTCGACAGTGAGGAGTTCATGTTCGGATTCCGTGAGGCAGGAAGCTATTTTGACGAGGAGATAGGTTCACGTGTATTCACCATCAACGGCCAGAAGCTCTTTGTCAGGGGAGCCAACTGGATAGCCTCAGACGGCATGCTTCGTCTCAGTCCCGCGCGGTATGAGGCAGAGGTGAAGATGCATGCCGACATGAACATGAACATGATCAGGGTCTGGGGCGGCTCGATCACCGAGAGGCCTGAGTTTTACGAGCAGTGTGACCGCAACGGAATCCTGGTATGGCAGGACCTGTGGATCACCGGCGACTGCAATGGCCGCTGGCGGGATACCCTTAAGCTTGAGAGCCGCGAAGCAAGACGGGGCTATCCTGATGACAAGGAACTGTTCCTGCGCTCGGTGGAGGACCAGGTGAAGATGTTGAGGAACCATCCTTCGCTCTATATCATCTGCGGCGGGAATGAGTATCCGCCTCCGCCCGGCCTGGATACCCTTATTCCGCGGAAGCTGGAGGAGATCGATGGCACACGTATTTACCTGGAGGAGTCCACTTCGCCCCACCTGCTGCACAATACCCTGAGCGAGACAGCCGACGGACCATACAGCATACGTGATCCGCTCTGGTTTTTCAATACAAAGTGGCATCCTTTCAATCCTGAAATAGGCTCAGTGGGGCTGCCGAACATTGATGGGCTGAGGAGGATGATGGATGGGAAGGATCTCATTGTACCGTCAGCCGGCGAAGTGAATGAGGTCTGGCGGTACCATAAATATATAGGGTATGGTGATTACATTGACCGGCTGGGCAAACCTGCGGATATTGCCGATTTTGTCAGGAAGGCCCAGCTGCTCAACTATGAGCAGTACCGTTCACTCTCTGAAGGCTACACCTCCCGCATGTGGGAGTGGTATACCGGCTTCCTGGTCTGGAAAAGCCAGAACCCCTGGCCCGGTCTGAGAGGTCAGTTCTATGACTGGTATCTTGACCAGAATGCCGGCTTTTACGGCTTCATGCACGGGGCGGCACCGGTACACCTTATGTTCAACCCGTCAGACAGCTCCATTTCGCTTGTCAATACCACCCTGCGCGAGCGTAAGGGACTGCGGCTGGAGGCCAGGCTGACCGATGAGTTCGGGTATGAACTATGGAAGAGTGACCATGAGACCGGCATCGAGGGACGCACCATTGAGAAGATCTGGAAACCGGACCTGGCAGGCGGAAAGGCGGCGGTGAGGTTCCTGAAGCTGCGTACCACCTATGTCACTACCGGCATGCCGCTCGATGAGAGTGTCTACTGGATTCCTGGCGGGGGCGACAGGGAGAAGCTGACAGCCCTGCCCGAGACACGGGTCGTCGGACAGATGATGAAGAGCAATAACGGGAAGTACAGTGTTGACATAGCAAACAGCGGAAACGTTGTCGCCTTCTTTGTCAGGATGAAGGTGATTCGTGCCACCGACGGCGAAATGGTGACTCCGGTCTTTTTTGATGACAACTATATTGTGCTGTTACCCGGGGAGAAGAGAACGATCCAGATCGACCTGACAAGGGCGGGTAATGAAGAGCGCTCTGTCCCGCTGTTGCTTCATCTTGAGGGTTTCAACCTTAAGCCGGTTCATATCAGGCTCTAGGCAGACCTTCCATCCTGGGGGTATGCATCGTCAGGCTGCCGGGCTGATTCTATCGTACGGCCCGGCGTGGTACCACCTTTTGTGCTGTCTGCCTGTCACCCTGTCCGGCTGATCTCCTCCAGCCTTGTCCGGTTTACTATGATGATACTCTTCTCCTCCAGCCTGATCACCCCGTCTTTTTCGAAACTCTTCAGCACCTTTACCGCTCCCTCGGTTGAGATGCCTGCAAAATCGGCCAGCTCACGCCGTGAGAGATACCTGAAGAGATCGTCACCCCCGAAATTTTCAGGTGCCAGGCTGAGCAGAACGGTAGCCATCCGGCCGTTGGCCTGCTGATTAAGTACATGGTCAAGCGACTCGAAGAGTAGTTCATTGTGCTGGCAGTAGCGTCTTATGATATTGAACGCAAACTGGCCATTTCTCTTTACCAGTCCGGTGATTGCCTCCTTCTCTATCAGGAAGCCGGTTGTCTCGGTCACGGCCACGACGGAATAGCTGAAGGTGTTCCGGTTGAAGACGGCAGACAGGCCCACCATCTCACCGGGAGAGACGATCCGCAGGCTGTAGTCGCGTCCGTTGCTCCCCTCTATGTATTGCCTTGAGTACCCGTTGACGATGAACACCACATATGACGCGAAAGCTCCCTGTTTGGTGATGTTCTCACCACGCCTGAATATCACCTGTACACGGCTCTCACGAACCAGCCTGACCTCTTCGGGAGTAAGGGTGGCGAAACAGGGCAGTGTAATGTCACAGATGAAATCCTTGTCGGTATTGATTATGGTCTTCATGGCTCCCGGTCAGCTGCAAATTTAGGAATTAAGAGCTATTTTTCCAGCAGCGCCGTGGTTAAAGCAAGGCCTTGCCCGGCTGTCACGGCTGACCTGCGACAACTTTTTTCATGTCACGTTTCAATTCCTGCCATGAGGTGCCGGAGGCAGCAACTCACGGTACCTCTCCCCGGGGAGCCTACCTTTGCAGAAATTTGCAGGAAAGATGAAGACAAGAATAGAATCTGCCTGGAACGGCAGGATGAAGTTTGATACCGAGGTCAATGGTCACCACTTTACCATTGATGCAGGAGGAGATCTTGGTGATGACAGCGGACCGCGCCCCAAGCCTCTTATGCTGGCAGCTCTGGCCGGATGTACCGGAATGGATGTTATCTCTCTTCTGAAGAAGATGAGACAGGAGGTTGAGCACTTCAATGTCATTGTTGAGGGCGAGGCAGGTGAGGAGCATCCCAGGAGCTATGAGAAGATGCACCTTATCTATGAGTTCGGGGGCAGGGAGCTTGATATGTCAAAGCTTGAGAAGGCGATCAACCTCTCCATGGAGCGCTACTGCGGCGTTTCGGCCGTCTACCGCAAGGCAGGCATAGAGATGACCCACGAAATCAGATTGGTATAATATCAGAATCAATAAGATGCTTTACACAAATCTGAATCATATTGAGAGTGCGGGGCAACTGGAAAAGATCATCAGTCAGAATGAGAATGTGATGGTATGCTGTGGCCGTATGGGCCCGATGTGTATCCCCGTTTTCGGGATTATGGAGGCGCTGGAGCCGGTATACAGGCACGTGAAGTTCTATGACATGGATTTTGACAATCCCGAGGCACTGATAATACGTGATGCTCCAATGACCCGGGGCTTGAGGGGACTGCCTTTCACGGTCTACTACCGCAACGGTGAGATGGTGAAGGCTACCGCCAGTATCCAGTCGATGGCGCAGGTGAGGGATATACTTGACAGTGAGTTCGGCAGCCCGGAGGCGTAATGGGGCGATACCGGATCACTTTGTCGGAACAAGCGGGGAGGCGCACGCCTGCAGCCTGCCCTGAAATCAGGAAAATAAACCGGAAATGAAGATGAAAGGATTGATTATTGCAATTGTAGTCATTGCTCTTATTGTGATTCTCTTTGTGAGGTCATACAACAAGATAAAGAATGCGCCTGCCGTAAGTGACAGTGATCTGATAGAGCACCTTACTGCCCAGAATTTTGCACATAAGACCAAAGGCGGCCTGGTGCTGGTCGATTTCTGGGCCGACTGGTGCATGCCATGCAAGATGATGGCACCCATACTCAATGATGTGGCTGAGGCAGCAGAAGGTACTGCCAGGGTCTGCAAGCTCAACGTCGATGAGCACCAGTCGGTGGCAGCAAAGTATGGTATCCGCAGTATCCCGACGATGATTCTTTTCAAGGATGGGAAGGAGGTTGAACGGATTGTGGGGGTTAAGCAGAAGGATGTCATTCTGGCCAGCATCAACAGGGCCAGGTAAAAAAAGAGGGCCAGTGGATCTGACCACGGGCCCTTTTTATTTCAATACCCTTTTCCGGGGCTATTTCTTTTCTGCTTCGATTGCTTTTTCGAGGTAGTCGCAGATACCGTTATTGTTTTCATCCATGAATGCCGGTCCCCGTCCGTTGAACCGCCCGCGTCCCGGGCCGGCCCATGCGGCTCGTGCCGGTACCGTGCCGTAGATCATCGATGCCCTGAAGCCGGCTCCCCTGCCGCCAGCCATTGCCGGTCCGCGTCCCATGCCCTGCCTGGCTGCCTGGCCTCTGCCCATTCCGTATCCTGCACCCGGTGCTGCGGCTGCCCATCGTCCCTGCCCCCAGCCCGGTCCGCGGTCGCCAGCCTGCCGGGCGGCGCCGGCAGAATAGGGTCTGCGCCCCGGCCTGGTACCATCCTCAACATGATCGCATATACCGTTGTCATTGGCATCAACCCACATGTTGCCTGCCATCCTGCCCCATCCCGGCCTCACCGGAGCCTGCTCCTGAACACTCTCCTGGGCCGAAGCCAACAGCCCTGACGCAACCAGGGCTACTGCTGCAAACAGAAATCTTTTTCTCATGAGTATGCTTTTTTACTGTTTTTAATTACGTTTTACACCTCATGTGATGAAAAGAGGGGTGAAAGGTTTAATGCAGCCAGAAAACCGGGGCAGATTTTATCCGGGGGTTTCATGTATGGTGTCAGGCTCTCCCGCTGCACTTACAGCTTCACCTTTCTCAGCCGCAGTGCGTTCCACACCACCGAGACCGAGCTGAAGCTCATTGCGGCAGCAGCTATCATCGGGTTGAGCAGTGGCCCGCCGAAGAGGTGCAGCACTCCCATTGCCACAGGTATGCCCAGTATGTTGTAGAAGAATGCCCAGAAAAGGTTCTGTTTGATATTCCGCAGTGTGTAGTGGCTCAGCTTCAGGGTCCGCACCACATCCATCAGGTCGCTCCTGATAAGAACTATATCTGCCGCCTCTATAGCCACATCGGTACCTGAGCCTATGGCGATGCCAACATCGGCGGTGGCCAGCGCCGGTGCATCGTTTATTCCGTCGCCCACCATTATGACATTCCTGCCCCCATTCATGATTTTCCTGATCTCGTCAGCTTTCCCTCCGGGCAGCACGCCTGCTATCACGTTGGATATGCCTGCTTCGCCGGCGATATGGTTTGCTGTCTTGCCGGTGTCGCCGGTGATCATCACCACCTCCAGTCCCATCTTTTTCATGGCAGCTATCGCTTCTGCCGACCCTTCCCTGATGGTGTCGGCCACGGCTATCACCCCCAGGCAGTTGCCATTTGCGGTTACGTACATGATGGTCTTACCCTCTGCTGCCATGGATTCTGCTGCCGGGTCGGCTGCCGAGGTGTCGATCTTCCTCTCGGTCATGAGTCTTCTGCTCCCTGCCAGTATGTGTGTCTCCTCTGCGAAGGCCTCCACACCGTATCCGGGCAGTGCGCTGAACCGCTCCGGCTCGGGCCATGTGATATCCTTTCCGCGGGCATAGTCTGTCACGGCCTTTGCTACCGGGTGTTCCGAGCGGCTCTCTGCTGCAGCGGCACAGCGGAGTAGTCTCTCTTCATCACCATCCTTTCCTGCCACTATCCCTGTCACCGTCATCATGCCGGTGGTAATGGTACCGGTCTTGTCAAGCACCACCACGTCAGCCTTGCGTGCTGTCTCCAGCGCCTCGCCACCCTTGATCAGTATACCCTGCTGTGCCCCTCTGCCTGTGCCGACCATGACGGCTACCGGTGTTGCCAGACCCAGTGCGCAGGGACATGCGATGATGAGTACCGAGATCATCACGGTAAAGGCGAGCCTGAAGTCGCCTGTTCCTATCAGCCATGCTGTTGCTGCTATCAGTGCCAGGGCCATCACCACCGGCACAAAGATGCCGGAGATCCTGTCTGCCAGTCGTGCAATGGGGGCTTTTGATCCCTGTGCCTCCTCCATCAGCTTGACTATTGTTGCCAGGGTGGTTTCACTGCCCACCCTTGTAGTACGGCAGATGACCGATCCGTTGAGGTTGATGCTCCCTCCGGTAACCTCGTCCCCTTCATTCTTCTCTACCGGGATGCTCTCACCGGTGAGCATCGACTCATCAGCCGAGGTGGTTCCGCTGGTTACTATGCCATCAGTGGGGAATCTCTCACCGGGTCTTACCACCACCAGCTCACCCACCTTCACCTTTGATGCCGGCACGGTCTTCTCGTTTCCGTTGCGCAGCACAGTGGCCAGGGGAGGGGCGAGGCTGAGCAGCTTCTCTATGGCGCTGCCTGCCCTGGCTTTTGACCTGGCCTCAAGATAGCGGCCGGTGGTTATCAGGGTGATTATTGTTGCGGCTGATTCGTAGTAGAGGTTGTGTACGAAATGATGAGCTCCGCCGGCTATGCGGATGGTGGCATAGAGCCCGTAGAGGAATGCGGCTGCGGTACCCATGGCAACCAGTGTATCCATGCCCGGATTGCCCCTGATGAGGGTCTTGCTGCCGGTGATGTAGAAGTTCCTGCCGAAGATGATCACCGGGGTGGTCAGCAGCAGTTGCACCAGTGCAAATGTGAGGGGGGCGCTCTCGGGGGAGAGGAAGGCAGGAACCCTGACGCCTGCCATGGCAGACATGGCAAAGGCAAGCAGGGGTACGGTGAATATCAGTGACCAGACCAGCCGCTTGCGCAGCTTCTCTGTTTCAGGACGGGCAGCACGCCGCTCCTTCTCGTCGTCAATGGCCTTGTATCCGGCCTTGCTGACAGCCTCAATGACCTGGCCGGCAGCAGCGCTGCGCTCATCGTAGGTGATGGTGAGACGCTCGGTAGCCAGGTTGACACTGGCAAAAGTGATGCCTGCCACCCTGGCAGCAGCCTTCTCTACATGCGCCGCACAAGAGGCGCAGTTCATTCCCTCTATTGCAAATGATTTCTCGGCCATTTTCTGTTAATGTTGCAAATATAAAACAATGACACAGATGTAAAGTTTGGGGATGCCTGCCGAAAGGGGCGGGCTGTTCATCCTTAAATGAGTTGCCTGCAGCTTTTACCTGCTTCCCTGTTTTCTTTCCAGGCACCTGTGGCACCCTTAAAATGGTTAATTTTGGAGGTATAAATGATTAAATCCATGTGATTATGAGGATCATGTTACTCAGTGCATTGGTTGCCCTTACCATGGGCTGCGGCAGTGCTGATCACGAATCAGGGCAGAATGCTCCCGGTCGCCATCCCTCCGGGTCTGCCGGGGAGCTTTCCGTGCCCGGATCTGCCGCAGACCGCTTCCCGCCCCGCCCCGTCCCTGAACACTATATAGCCTATCGTACACCTGTGCCGGTAATATGTGACGGCAGGCTTGACGATGCTGTCTGGGGGCTGGTTCCGTGGAGCAATTATTTTACCGACATCGAGGGAGCAGCGAAACCGGAGCCCTGGTACAAGACCCGTCTCAAAATGGTCTGGGATGACACCTATCTTTATATAGGAGCATGGCTGGAGGAGCCCCATGTCCGGGCCAGCCTTACGCAGCGTGATACCGTCATTTTTTATGACAATGATTTTGAGGTCTTTATTGACCCTGATGATGATACTCATGGCTATTATGAGCTGGAGATCAATGCTCTTGGTACTGTCTGGGATCTGTTGCTGGTCAGGCCTTACCGCGATGGAGGGCCTGCAGTCAATAACTGGGATATATCGGCACTGAAGAGCGGGGTTCATGTTGACGGAACCATAAATAATCCCTCTGATATCGACAGGGGCTGGAGCGTGGAGATAGCTCTTCCGCTGAGGGTTATGAGCGAATGTACCATGAGCAGGCAGCCGGCCGGGGCAGGAGACCGCTGGCGCATCAATTTCTCAAGGGTGGAGTGGCGTACCCATGTTGCTGACGGAGCCTATGTGAAAGATATCGATCCGGCCACCGGCCGCACCCTCCCTGAGGAGAACTGGGTATGGTCACCACAGGGCAGGGTCAATATGCACATGCCCGAGATGTGGGGCTGGCTGCAGTTCTCGGCCATTGAGGCAGGTAGCGGCACAGAGCAGTTTGTGGCTGATGAGGATGCTGATCTGCGATGGGCCCTGCGAGTGATCTACTACGCCCAGAGAGAGTACTATATGAAGCATGGCAGGTATGCCGGTTCACTCAGGAAGCTCGGACTGAAGGCTTCTGACCTCCCCGACGGCTTTGGGAAGCCGGTTATAGAGGCGACCACCACGACCTTTGAATGCCGCTATAAAAACAAACCCCTGACCATCTGGCACGACGGCCGGATAGCAGGGGAGTTCAGAATGCCCCGGTAAATGTTTAAGGTCGGGCAGACTACAGTGTCAGTTGCTGCGTATCATGGTCAGCACCATCTTGAACCGCTCGACAGCCTTCAGTGAATGAGGCTGGTTCGCCGGCATAATGATGGTCTCACCCGCCTCCAGTATATGTGACACGCCGCTGATGACTATCTCGGCCCTGCCGTCAACAACCTGTACCATGGCATCAAAGGGCGCGGTGTGTTCACTCAGCCCCTCTCCCTTGTCAAATGCAAAGAGGCTGATGGTGCCGGTCTCCTTCTTCAGGACATGCTTGCTCACCACCGCCTTGTCAGAATAGGCGATGCTGTCTCTGAACGAGAACTTGCTTCCCTTCTCAAATTCATTTCTGCTCATGGCTCAGATATCAGTCGTTAACCCAGGTGAGTATATCTTCAATGTCGGGGATGCACCCGCCGCAGACAGTCCCGGCCTCAGTTGCTTCCTGTACCTCTTCAACGGTCTTGAGCCCCTTGCTCTTTATCGCTTCCACGATTTCGCTTTTCATTACGCCCATGCAGTGGCAAATCTCAATGTCTTCCATATTCATTTTCAATAATTGATTTACACGGCGGCAAAAATAAACAAATTTTAATATGCCGGACATTCATATCCGGTTTCCTGTCCCGGAGCGATAGCATCGCTGCTGGCCGGTCATGGACCGCCTTTGCAGCGTTTCCCGGCCGGGATTCGTATTAATGTTGTAACAGGATCGAACGATCCGTAAACAGATAAGATCATGAACCGGAAAATTACCTTGTTACTTGCAGCGGTGGCTGCTGCCGTTCTTATGACTGCCTGTTCAGAAACCCCTCCAGACCCGGCCGGGCTGATACCCAAGAGTCTCACAATGCCTGCTGAGGGTCCGCAGGCCATACGCAGCAGCAACCAGTTCGGCATCGAACTGTTCACCAGGGTTGCCGAGACCGATAACAGCAACCTGATGCTCTCTCCGCTGAGTGCCAGCACCGCCCTGACGATGCTTCTGAATGGCTGTGACGGCGAGACATACAGGCAGCTGAAGGAGACGCTGGCCTATCCTGACGGGATGAGTATAAGTGATATCAATAAGGCCTATAAAAGCCTGATCAGCCAGCTACTGGAGGCAGACCCGAAGGTGAAACTTTCTCTGGCCAACGCCATCTTCTACCGCAGTGGCTTTATCGTCAAACCGCCCTTCCTGAGTACGATGAGCAGCGATTTTGATGCTACGGTCAAGGCACTTGACTTTGCATCTCCTGCAGCCCTTTCAGCTATCAACAAGTGGGCGAGTGACAATACCAACGGGAAGATCCCGAAGGTACTGGACAAACTTGATGCCGACCTTGTCGTACTGATTATGAATGCCCTTTACTTCAACGGCGACTGGAGCTACAAATTCGACAAGACCCTGACGGAGCTGCGTCCCTTCTACCCTGATGGCGGCAGCATGGTGATGGTCAGTACCATGAGCGGAAACCCGGGAGTGAAGAGAGCTGCCGGCAACGGCTTCCAGGCTATCGAACTTCCCTACGGCCGCACCAATTTCACCATGATCGTGGTTGTGCCGGACAAAACTCTTGCTGATCTCTATCCCGCATTCACGCCGCAGATATGGGAACAGCTTACCTCAGATCTCGACGCCGTCAGTGATTACAAGAAGATTGAGGTACTCATGCCGAAGTTCAAATTTAAATATGAAAAGCTGCTCAATGACCATTTGCAGGATATGGGTATGATCGATGCCTTTGACCATTCACTTGCTGACCTGTCAAAAATAGCCGATGCAGATCTCTTTGTCAGCTTTGTGAAACAGAACACCTTTGTGGAGGTTGATGAGAGGGGGACCGAGGCTGCAGCAGTGACCACCGTCGGTGTCAATACAACCAGCGTTGGCCCCGATCCGTCACGCTTCGTCATAGACCAGTCATTCATCTTTGGTATACGTGAGCGTACGACCAATACCCTGCTGTTTGTGGGGCAGGTGATCAATCCGGACAATTAGAAACCAACTGTCTTAAATCAGATAAAACCGCAAGAGTATGAAGAGCCTGATCAGATCATCACTTGCCCTGTTGCTCCTGGCAGTCGCTTTGCCGGGCTGTATGGACAGGAAGGTGGAGCGCATTACCTATGAGGCCAATGTGCCGGTCTACATGTCGTTCAAGGAGTTCCGGTCCAGCTTCCACAAGAGCGCACCGGCTGAGATCACCGCCCCCGGGAAGATTTATTTCAAGGATGACTATATTTTCGTCAACGAGGTGGGAGAGGGGATACATGTCATCGACAATTCTGACCCGGCCAATCCCAGGAAGGCAGCCTTCTATGAGATCGTGGGTAACGTTGACATGGCCATCCGGGGGAATATCCTTTTCGCTGACAGCTTCATCGATCTGCTGGCCATTGATATCACCGATGTAGATCATCCGGTTGAGATCGGCAGGCTGGAGAATGTCTTCCCCGATGTGATGCCCGAGGGTGATGAGTGGCATCCCTATGCCATGGTCGACAAGTCAAAGGGGGTGATTGTGGGATGGGAGGTGAAGATGGTCACCGAGGAGGTTGAGCCGGGAGGCCATTGGGGCCACTGGATATACCGGGAGAATATGACTTTTGTCGATGCTGCCGGTGCAAAGGACAGCTGGTCATCAGGTGCCGGAACAGCGGGCTCAATGGCACGTTTCATGCTCAACGGCAGCTACCTGCATCTCATTACGCACCCATGGATGATGAAGACGGTTGATGTGGAGCGGGGAGACCGGATGAACATTGTCGACAGTATCCGGGTAGACCGCAACATGGAGACCCTCTTCCTGCTGGGCAACCGGATGTTCATCGGCACCACCACCGGAATGCTCATATGGGACGTCACCGATGCCACCCGGCCCCGGCAGGTCTCACACTATGACCATATCACCGCGTGCGATCCGGTAGTGGCCGACGGCAACTATGCCTACGTGACCCTACGTACCGGTACCCGTTGCGCCAACGGTCAGAACCTGCTGGAGGTGATAGATATCTCTTCAATAGAGAATCCCTTCCTGGTGAAGTCATACCCGATGTTTAACCCGCACGGACTGGGAATCGACGGCAACCTGCTCTTTATCTGCGACGGCAAGGCGGGGCTGAAGGTCTATGACAAGTCAGATCCGCTTGAGATAATCAACAGGAAACTGGCACACTACCCTGATCTGTTCGCGTTTGATGTCATTCCGATGAAGGGGATTCTGATGCTGATAGCCGAAGAGGGGCTCTACCAGTATGACTATTCCAATCCCAGGGATATCGTTCAGATAAGCCATATCCCGATTAAACCCGATGGAAAATAAGAGGATCTGCAATATGCGATTTGCTGCAACTATTTTCCTGCTGCTGATGACCGTCACTCTTTCTGCCCGGAAGGGTGACCGGCCGGGAGCAAGGGCTGATGGCGGTCAGGTTGTCGCCGCCGGTGACATCTTTGACCGCCACGGCTACTCGGTATGGCTTTCTGCCTCGGCGCTGGCAGGCCGTACTGCCGATGGGAATGTGAAAAACATGAGCCTCCACCTCTCCAACGGGTACCTTTTCAGGAACGGCCTGAGCCTGGGGCTGGGCACCGGGCTCGAGGAGCTAGACGTGCCGGTCATGCCGCTCTATGCCGATCTGAGATATCACCCGCTGAAGAGCCGCATCTCACCATACGTGTGGGTCAAGGGCGGCTGGGCACTGACATTTATTGACAACAGTGAGTGCTCATATTTCTACTTCCCCGGTTATACCAGATCAAGGGGAGGCCCCATGCTCAATGCCGGTGCAGGCATCGAGCTTGCTTCATGGAGGAGAAACGCGGTAAATATCGGTATAGGATACCGGTATCAGAAAATCACCTTCCTCACCGAAGGCAGGTTGGGAGATCAGTCAGCCCGCGAACTGGACAGCTTCTTTAACCGGGCTGAAGTACAGCTCGGTTTCACATTCAGATAATTAAATGTCAATGAGTCATACAAAAAGCCATCCAAATGATGTTATTTTGATAAGGTTTAATCCGGATGGCAGTAATGAGAAGGGGTAAGAGAGATGAACGGACTGTGTCAGACCTGGAGCTTGCCAGACGTTGCTCTGAAGGGGATCCCGTTGCACAGGAGCTCCTCTACAGGCGGCACTTCTCATTCGCCATGGCCATATGTGTCAGGTATACACGGGAGCAGACGGAGGCGATGGAGGTTGTTAATGACAGTTTCATGAAGGTACTGGGTAATATAGAAGGGTATGACGGCTCAAAGCCTTTCACGGCATGGTATGGCCGGATACTGGTCAATACCGCCATTGACCATTACCGCAGGAATGCCCGTCACACCTCCCTGCTCCAGGTGACCGAGATCCATCTGACCGTTGAGCAGGAGCCGGAGATTGATGCCGAGCTGTCGGCCAACGAGATCCTCTCCCTCTTCAGTCAGCTGCCAGACCATTACCGGATCACCTTCAACCTTTACGAGATAGAGGGTTACTCGCACGAGGAGATAGGAGAGATGCTTTCCATAAGTACCTCCACCTCCAGGTCGAACCTGGCACGCGCAAAGAAGATGTTGCGTGAGCTCTACAGAAAGAATTTCAACCCCGGCAGGAAGAGAGATGAAGCGGTTTGACGAACAGTTCAGGGAGAACGTGAAAAAGGCTTTCGGCGCTTACAATGCCGATCACCTGGCTGATGAGGGGTGGAATGCGTTTGCCGGGAGGGGCGGCGGGCTCCGCAGACGGGCAGCGCTGATACCGTTCTGGATGCGTGCAGCGTCGGTGGCGCTGCTGATCGCTGCCGGGGGGCTCATAGCCTACAGGCTCATCGTGCCGCCATCAGGCAGCGGGGGATCGGCTGACGATGCCGGCCGGGCTGCCACGGTTGCGCATGCCATGACAGACTCCGGCAAGGATAGCAGCGCAGGTGGCGCTATGTCCGGACGGGTGGCCATGGATATGGAGGGAGCGGCTGACACTACCGGCCAGGATACCGGGACGGTGGCTGCGGGGGCAACAATGATTGCCGGTGAAGCAGGCAAAACTGATAAAACATCAGTAGTCCGACCCGCCGGTAAAGAGAGAGAGGCAACCACCCCTGCTGACCATCCGGATTCATACGGTATCCGGCGGGCTGCACTCACCGCGGGAGGCCATGAGAACGCACTGCCGGCCGGCACCATCGCCGCCGCCGGCAGAGTTGCAGGCATCGCCCCCACGACCCTTTCCCTTCATGATGCGGCCCGGACAGGGGAGGTATCGGATAATGCAGGGCGGATAACGGCAGGGAGCAGCATACCGCGTGAGAGACGCCACGGGACAACCACACTGATGGCCGGAGTATCGGGGCTCTTTGTACAGGGCAGCGGAAGCACTTCATCGGGATCAGGCCTGGCAGCCGGACTCTACCTTAACCAGAAGCTCACAAGACGGTTATCGTTCCGTCCCGGCCTCACCCTCGCAATGAATGCGGTCGGTCTTGAGAACGGAGACTTCTTCGCGGGACCACAGTACTCGCTGCCACTTAATGATGGTACCACCGGCGTGCCGCACTCATACAACGCCAGGCTGAACATGCTGGCCATGGAGGTGCCGCTCAATCTGGTCTTCAGGGTGTCGGGCAGTGAACGATCGGGATTTTTCCTCTCGGCAGGTGCCTCAACCATGATCTATATTAACCAGAACTACACGGCTGACGTGGTCACTGCCTTTACAAAACCGGTCTACGACATGTCTGCCGGCAGCTTCACCGAGGAGACCAGATTCTCAACCGTTGAGGTGACCAACGAGTATGGTCACTTCAGCCGTGCCGATATACTTGGACTGGCCAATCTCTCTGCCGGCTATTCACTGCCATGGGGGAGGGGAGGCAGCCTGCTCATCGAACCTTTCCTGCAGCTGCCGGTAAGCAACCTGACCGACCTGAACCTGAAGATAAGATACGGAGGCATATCAATGAAGATGCAGTTCGGCAATATGCTCCCCGGCAAATAGTCTCTTCCTGCAGGCAGCTTATTCCCGACAGACAGCTTCCACCCGGCAGATAGTCTCTTCCTGCAGGCAGCTTACTCCCGACAGACAGCTTCCACCCGGCAGATAGTCTCTTCCTGCAGGCAGCTTCCACCCGGCAGATAGTCTCTTCCCGGCATATAGATTCCTTCCGGCAGGCAGCCTATCCCCGGCAGATCACAGCCGCGGCTCTCAACCTGGCACCGGACCCGGCTTTATAATGATTTAATTTAATTCCGGTTCAATATAGCCTTCTATCTGGTCTATAGCTGTTTGTGGAGAAGTATCTGTAGTGTTGACCACCCTTATCCCGGGAAAATACTTATTCATCATCTCAATAGAGACAAACAGGTTCCTTCTGAACACCTCGGCAGAGTGCGGTAATGCATCGTCAAAAACGAATGCCGACTTGTATCTTACCTCGCCATATTCAAAATCCATTTCAAAACCCCCCAGAGGGACGCCATAATTGACCCTTGTTATGTATTCAGCTATTTTCACCCTGCGCTCAGGATGGATCGCTTTTGGATACATCGTATAGATCAGTACCCGTTTATCATCGTACTTGACAACAATATAAGACTCAAACCTTTCACCTTGCAGGAGAAAGCCAAGCTTATACATCATCAGTACAGAATCCTCGCCCAACAGCTCGTAATTAATTTCTTGTGCCTGGAGCAGGGTTTCAATTATTTCCTTCATGATAGATAGGTTTTATCACTTCCGTTAAAAATGTCACTGATCTCTGTCATAAACCGAAGCTCACTTGCACGTCGGGCAACCTCTCTTTCCAGGTCAGTCATTTTTGGCTTTCCTTTACGTGGAAAACTATTCTTTTCATACCCATGGTACTCTTTCTGTCATCGATATAATAATCCGGGACGGATCCCCATCTCTTCGGCAAACTCCCTGGGATTGCCCCGAGCAAACGAGAGGCAACCGCTTTCTGCTTGAAATCCTGCTCATGCTCTTGTCTCTCATTAATCATCATGGCAAATTACCACTTTTTTTGTAGGTGAACTTTCCGTCCGGTTTATTGGGGTAAATTCAGTCAGCTTTTCATGTGAATCAATATTTCCGAAACGATATAAGCCAACAGGCCTGGTATCTGCTTATCGCACACAAAAAATAATTACTGAAAAGAGAATGTTCAAAGATAACAAAATCAATAAATAAACAAATTTGTTTACTTTTGTATTGTCTTTGACAAAAGAAGATTGAGATTATGGAGAGTCGAATAAACATAATAAAAGGGATTCATCCCGGAAAACTGATTGGACGGGATTTGAAAAAGAAGCATCTCACTCAACGGTTTCTGGCTGAGAAAACAGGGATTCCATATCAAACAATCAATGCTGTTATTATGGGTCGACGTACCCTGACCATAGGACAAGCCCTGAAGATAGAGGCTTTACTGCAATATGAAGAGGGCTTTCTTGCAATGCTTCAGGTGTATTACGAGATGAAACGATATAAAGACAGAGAATTCAAAAAGGATTTTGATGAAGGACCGGATATCCCCAGATCGCTTTTCTGGGATGTAGATTTCGATAGCATCAATTGGGGCAGACACAAAAAAGCGGTTATCCGCAGGGTATTGGAAAGGGGCAACAGGGCCGAAATAGATGAAATCAGGCGCTTTTATCATCTGTCAGCTAATGAAATGAAGTTGTACAGGACTGGGAAGATACATGGCAATAGTGTAACTCAGAAAGTAAAAGATTAATACTATGTTTGATCAATTACATTATGAAACAATCACTCTTCTGCTGAAAAAGATACTTCGGGATATAATGGAGACTTCCATTTTTGATCCGTTTTATCTGGTTGGCGGTACTTCTCTGGGTCTGCGTTTGGGGCATCGAAAATCGGCTGATATAGATCTATTTACCAATGCCCGTTATGATAGCCTGGACTTTTCGGATTTTGAAAAATTTTTCAGGGAGACTTATTCTTACTATGATTGTACGGGTACCATCGGTATTGTTGGTATGGGCAGATCATATTATATCGGGAACTCAGAAGATGATAGTATTAAAGTGGATCTGTATTACAATGATGAGATGACAGATCCGTGTGATGTTATTGATGGCATTCGGATCGCGAGCCTGGATGATGTTACTGCCATGAAAGTGGATGTTATTTCGCGGGGTGGACGAAAGAAGGACTTTTGGGATTTACATGAGCTGCTAAGTACATACACAATATCAGAAATGCTTGATCTGCATCAAAAGCGACACAGGTATACCCATGAGCGGCATATTATTATTGACAAATTTTCGGACTTTACATTGGCAGACGAAGATATTGATCCCATTTGTCTGAAGAATAAAGTGTGGGAGCTGATAAAACTGGATTTTGCAGAGCTCGTGGAAGAATTTAAATCAAGACAGATTTTCCGGTGAACATCGCGTTTATTATCAGCTTCCCTTTTTTCTGTCAGGGGGTACGGTTAAGGATAGAAAATCTGCAATTTTTCTGCGTTCTTATAAGGAGACCTGCAAAGGGAATGAATCTATGCCGGTGAGAGGGGTTATTCCTTTGCTCATGATCCCGGTTGGGAGAGTCCGGCAGAAGCTATGAATGCCCCCACCATTTGGTGGGTTTTCTGTTTTTCCGTCATGCCCCTCGAAAGCAAGCTTTCTCGGTACATTCCATAAAAACAGAACCAGCCACGCCTATGGCGCGGCTGGCATTCATAGCTTCTGCGGAGAGAGAGGGATTCGAACCCCCGGTCCGCGTAAGCAGACAACGGTTTTCGAGACCGCCCCAATCGACCACTCTGGCATCTCTCCGTTGGGTATGCATAGAGCAGTGCGGCTGCAAATATAATCCAAATTCTTTATTGTGGCTTATCCCTTAAATACCGTGTTACGAATGATTATTCCGCCATGGAGGTTTTTTCCGGCAAAACTGTAAACAATTGCCTCTTTTATCCGTCTATATAGTGAGATAATTTAACAGATCTCCATTGGTTGGTTTCAGGTTAACATTTTGAGGGTGCCTCATAATACAAAGGGGGCACCCTTCTTCTTCTTGCAATCTGTTTCAACAGCGGCTTCTTTCCTGAAGTGCCGGGGAAGGGTGCCCGCCGGCCAGAGGCGGACGAAAAGAAGACCGCCCGGAAAAAGAATCCCGGGCGGTCAGAGTATAAAAAAAGAACGTGCCGGTTTTCCTGTTACTCTTTTATGAAACGCTTCATCACGGTTGCACCCGCAGAGATGAACCTGATGAAATAGACACCCTTCTTCAGCTGCGATACTTCTATGATTGCCTGTTCATGCTCACCGCACACCTCATTCAGACATTTGTTACCCGTAACATCGAAGATTTCAATCATCGTAATGCCATGGATGTTATCAGCAATCAGCTCGCTTTTCGCCGGGTTGGGATAGATCTTGATCTTCTCGGAGAGGCTCTGCGCTGATGAGTCGGCCTGGGCGCCCTTGTGGTATCCGGTCTTACCGCTGCCGGTCTGTCCGGAGACACTGCCAAGCGTGATGGCCATAAGGCAGAAGATGATTGAAAACAGAATAAGTCCGGGTAAATCTTTTTTCATAGGCGTCTGTCAGGTTCTGCGAGGTTTTCTTAATCTGCCTGCATCAAATTTATGTGATGCAACTGCACTTTATACTGCACGAAAGGCAATAATGTTTCAAACTTTGACAAGTTATCAACAAAAAATATCGGACTGATACAATAAACCGGGCAGGCCCTGTCATCTCTCCCGGTTTGCTCTCAATTGTCAATAAGGGTATTGGATAAAAAACTTAACTTTGAGATATTATGTTTCATTTAAACCTTAATCGAGTGAAGAAAATTACATTACTCATGCTGGCAGTTCTCTTTCTGGCTGCCTCATGCACTACCACCACAAAGAAGAGGGTCAATCCCTTCTTTGCCGAATGGGATACTCCGTTTGGCGTCCCGCCCTTTGATCAGATTGCTGAAGACCATTACCTGCCGGCCATTGACTCAGCCATCGTCCTGGCCAGGGCTCAGATAGCCGCCATCACCTCCAATGCGGAAGCACCTGACTTTGCCAATACCGTTGCAGCGTATGACCGTTCGGGTGAGCTTCTCAACAAGGTCGCCGCCGTCTTCTTTTCGCAGACCAGCGCCAACACCAATGATGTGCTGGAGAACCTGCAGATTGAGATTGCGCCGAAGCTCTCCGCCTTTGGAGATGAGGTGTTGCTCAACAGTGAGCTCTTCAGCAGGATCAAGAGTGTATGGGAAAACAGGGAGAATGAGCAGCTCAATGCCGAGGAGTTCTTCCTGCTTGACAATCTCTACAAGAGCTTTGTCAGGAACGGTGCCCTGCTCAACCCTGAGGAGCAGGAGCAGCTTAAGAAGCTCAACAGTGAGCTCTCGGTGCTGACAGTGAAGTTCAGCCAGAACGTGCTTGCCGAGACCAATGGCTACAAGCTGGTTATCGATGATGAGGCTGACCTGGCGGGTCTGCCGGAGACGGTAATCGCCACTGCTGCCGAGATGGCAGGCGCGGGGGGTATGGAGGGCAAATGGATCTTCACCACCCAGAAGCCGAGCATGATACCCTTCCTGCAGTATGCAGAGAACCGTGACCTGCGCAGGCAGCTCTATGATGCCTACCTCAACCGCGGCAACAACGGCAATGAGTATGACAACAACAAGATCGTTGCGGACATCGTGAGGCTGCGTGCCGAGAAGGCGAAGCTGCTGGGTTACAGGACTCATGCCGACTTCGTGCTGGAGACCCGCATGGCCAAGACCCCCGGCAATGTGCTCAACCTGCTCAATGACCTGCTCAGGCGTTCGCTGGTGGTGGCCAAGCGTGAGCGTGACGAGATGCAGAAGATCATCACTGCCGAAGGAGGCACATTCAGGCTCGAGCCTCATGACTGGTGGTACTATGCCGAGAAGCTGCGCAAGGAGAAGTATGACCTTGACGAGAATGAGCTGAGACCCTACTTCAGCCTCGACAATGTCCGTGACGGAGCGTTTGATGTGGCCAATAAGCTCTACGGCATCACCTTCACCCGTATACCTGAAATACCCCTTCCGCATCCCGATGCCCAGGCATTTGAGGTAAAGGAGGCCGACGGCAGCCATGTAGGAGTGCTCTATATGGATTTCTTCCCGCGTGAGAGCAAACGCCAGGGTGCATGGTGCGGAGGATACCGCGAACACCAGGTTGTCGACGGGAAGGAGATATCACCCATAGTAACCATTGTGGGCAACTTCACCAGGCCTGCCGGTGACAAGCCTGCACTGCTGAGCATGGATGATGTGACAACCCTGTTCCATGAGTTCGGACACGGACTGCAGTCACTCTTCTCCAGGAACACCTACTCAACAACCACGGTGGCATGGGATATTGTGGAGCTGCCGTCGCAGATCATGGAGCACTGGGCTACCGAGCCATCGGTACTGGCAAACTATGCCAGGCACTATGATACCGGTGAGCCGATACCGGCTGAGCTGATCGGGAAGATACGCAACAGCAGCTATTTCAATACCGGGTTTGACAATGTTGAGATCATGGCTGCCTCTCTGCTCGATATGGCCTACTACTCGCTTGAGGCACCGGTGAATGTTGACCCCCAGAGGTTTGAGAAGGAGACCATGAAGAAGATAGGGCTGATACCCGAGATAGAACCCAGGTATCGTACAACTTACTTCGGCCACATGATAGATGGATACGATGCCGGATACTATGTTTATACATGGGCCGCAGTACTCGACAATGACGCGTTCGAGGCCTTTCGCGAGAAGGGTATCTTTGATCAGGCCACTGCCACCTCATTCCGGAAAAATATCCTGGAACAGATGGGCATCATGGATGCCGAACAGATGTACCTCAACTTCCGCGGCCGTGAGCCGGATATTACCCCGTTGCTGCGGAACAGGGGACTGAACTGATACCTCCCCGGGAGTGGCTCTTCACCGATAAGGCGGAGAGCCACTCTGCTTTTTTGCCGGCCAGGCAGTGCGAGGTACTATACAATCTCACGGTGATACTGTGAGTTGACGAAGAGTATCGTTCCCACATCATCATACCCGCCAAGCACGGCCTCCTCACCGGGTTTGAGCCCTTCGGGCCTGAATCCGGTCATCACAAGGGCCGCACCGGCAGACCGTTCGTTGATGAGGCTCTTCACCGAGCCGCCATGTGATATCTCAATGATCTCGACATTCTTTTCGGAGATGGGCAGCCGCCCGGATATGATCAGTTCGCTCATAGAGCGGCGGGTCTCTTCATACTGGTCAGGCTTGCAGGTGCTGAAGACCTTGATGAATGACTTTTTCCAGTCGGGGTGCCCCAGGATGATGAAGCTCAGCAGTATCTGCAGGCTGGCATTCTCGGGTTCATTGAAATCGATCCAGACATGTATCCCCTTGTTGCAGACCATCTCCTTCGAGGCTGAGGCAAGCAGGCAGATATCGAAGTTGCCCGCCTTGATGAGCCGGATGTTGTCTATGATCTCCGGCAGGCCTTCAGGGTTCTCTTTGTCATACTCAAACACAACCATGTTGTTTTCCATGCCTGAGATACCGGGAACCTGGATTGCCTGAACAATGGCCGAGGTGTATGATGGCGAGATGATTGTATCAACATATACATGGTTGTTTGAGGTGTCGTATATCTCAATCAGCCTCTCCAGCTCCTCGGCAGCCTGCTGGCTGGTGGCCCGTGAGTAGTATCCGTCAATACGGTGCAGGTAGGTGCTGAATCCATAGCTGTAAGAGAGCCAGTTGAGCAGCCTGAATGCCCTCTCCCTGCGGAACGAGTCCTTGGAGATGCATATAACCCCCGGCCGCCACTCCTTCTCCTTGCGCTTGCTCTCTGACTTCTGGAGGTAGACCTGCAGGTTGCGGTTGACCTGGAACAGCACGTTGGCAAAGAGCGACTCCAGCCCGGTGCGGCTCTTGTGGTAGTGATTCACATAGGTGTATATCAGTATTATGAGCAGTGATGCGGTGAGGGCATAGAGGGTGTTAATACGGAACATTATGATTACGGCAAAGACGAACCCGGTCAGTGAGAGGTACCATCTTGACCTGAATGAGGGGCGGTATGACGGGGATGAGCCGAAGTGGTTAAGGAATGAGATGAGGCATAGTGATCCGTAGGTCACCAGGAAAAACATTGAGATTATCTCGGCCACCGCGTTTACATTTCCAACGGTCACGAAGAGAATGGCGATAATCATCGTGATGAGGGTGGCATTGACCGGTTCGCCGTCACTGCGCCGGCTGGCCGCCAGCCACCTGTTAAGCCGTTTTGAGGGAAATGATGTATCAATTGCCAGCGCCTGCAGTGTGCGCGGTGCCACCAGTACCGAGCCGAGGGCTGAAGAGAGGGTTGAGGCTGCCAGCCCCAGGGGTATGATGAAAGCTCCGCCGATAGCTATTTTACCCATGATGAGCTGGTCTTCAAGCATCTCGGTGGCGGAGGCTGATATAACCAGCTTATAGATCACGAAAATATATATTATCATTCCGGTGATTGTTGCCAGAATGGTTCCTACAGGTATAGCCTTTGCCGGGTTCCGCAGGTCGCCCGACAGCCCCACTCCTGCAGTCATTCCTGTAAAAGCGGGGAAGACGATGGCAAAGACCACAAAGAAGTCGCTCATGTTGCGCATGTCGCGTATCGGCAGCCCGCTGCCCGCAGGACCGCCTGCAGTTGGCTTCCCGAGGAAGAACATGAGGAGGGAGATGAAGAGTATGGCCACCACTATATAGAGCATCCTCATCCCGGTGCCTGCACCCTTGCGCAGAATGACAATGCCGAGACCGACCGTCACCGGGAGGCTGATCACCTGTCTCGGCAGCTCCAGGGAGAGACGCTCCTTGAAAAAGTTGAAAAGGAACTCGAAGGCCTCGGTGAAGGCGATTATGTAAAAGGCGACACTGATAGCCTGCGAGAGAAAGAGCGCTATGCCGATGGTGGCACCGATATTGAGTCCGAATGAGCGGGAGATGATGAAATATTCACCCCCTCCCTCCACCTTCTTGTTGGTTGCCAGCTCTGAAATGGCAAGGGCTGTGGGAATCGTCACCGCATGCCCCATCAGAATGATCAGCAGTGTGCCCCAGAATCCCAGGGTACCCACCGCAAAGCCGAAACGCAGGAAGAGAATGGCTCCCAGGATGGTCGAGACAGCAGTGAAATAGACCGGTGCAGTACCAAACCGCCTGTTTGACTCAGTCACCCCCATATAAACAGTATTCGTGCATTGAAGGAGATAATATCTGCCGATAAAGATGTGAAAAAAAACTGTAAAATGCTTATTTAATATCTTTGCAGGCGTGGGCAACTCATCTGACCGGTATATAGTTGCAGGCTCTGATCCTGCCGGGCTTGAAGCTTTCCTGGAGTCTCTGGGGGCAGACCGGCGCTATGCCCGCAGGATTCTTTACTGGGTCTATGTGAGGAGGATAGCCTCCTTTCATGAGATAGATGACATCCCCCGCAAGATCCTCGATCTTCTCTCGTTGAGGGCTCTTCCCGGGCTGACCCCTCCTGTCGCCTCAGAGCGGTCGGCAGACGGCTCGGTGAAATACCTCTTCAGGAGCAGCGGCGGAGCGTTGCATGAGACAGTTTTCCTGCCCGATGGCAAGAGGCAGACGGTATGCATATCGGTACAGTCTGGTTGCCGCATGGGATGTCGTTTCTGTGCCACCGGGCACTATGGCTGGAGAGGGAACCTGACCGCTGCCGAGATAGTAAACCAGGTGATCAGCATACCTTATGAGGTGACACATATCGTTATGATGGGCATGGGTGAGCCGGGCGACAATATTGATGAGGTGACCAGGGCTTGCCGCATCATCACTGCCGAATGGGGTCTTGCGGCGGGCCGCCGCAGGGTGACGGTATCAACCGTTGGGGTGCCGTCAGCCACGGAGAGGCTGCTCGGTGAGACGGAGTGCAATATCACCCTGAGTCTCCACTCACCGTTCCCCGATGAGCGTGCCGGGGTGATTCCGGCTGAGAGGAGGTGGCCGTTCGCCGAGACCCTCAGGCTACTCAGCGGGTATGACAACCGGCGGAAGAGACGCTTCACGGTGGCCTATGTGATGATGAAGGGGGTGAACGATACACCCCGACATCTCGAAGAATTGATAAGGCTGCTGGCAGGAACCGCCATACGGGTCAACCTGCTCCCCTACCATCCGGTCACCGGCAGTGAGGTGACGGGTACACCGCTGCCGGAGATGATGAGCTTCAGGCATGAACTGGTCATGGCAGGGATAAGCGCCTCGGTGAGGAGATCAAGGGGAGAAGATATTGCAGCAGCATGCGGTATGCTGGCGGCAAAGACGGGGAGCAACGGAGAGAGCTTTATGTGAGAGCGGCTTAGTGGACCAACAGAGAGAGTCTCAGGTGACAGGCTTGGTTGACCAACAGGGAGGGTTTCCGGTGACAGCGGCTGGGTTGACCAACAGGGAGGGTGTCATTTGACAGCGGCGGGGTTGATCAGCTGCAGTGTGTGTTCGGTCTCGTAGCCGCCGGCGGTTTTGATCCACTCCTTCCTGCTTCCGCAGAGGATGAATCCCTGTCGCATGAAAAGCTGCATGCTCTCCTCGTTGCCATCGAGGATGTTGCACCACAGCTGGTGCAGCCCGATGGTCTCAAATGCATACCTGACAAGGGCCCTGAGAGCTGCCGTGGCATACCCTTTACGCCTCTCCCTGCCATCGGCTATCAGAATGCCCACCCCGGCCCGGGAGTGGAAATGATCGAATTCATAGAGGTCGATGGTGCCTATGGTCTCCCCGGAGGAGGTGAGGTCGATCATCAGCCTGAGCTGACCGGTCTCAAAGATACTCTTCCCCGCTTCGGCTATGTATTGCTTCAGCGCATATCTTGACCATGGCACAAGGGTGTTGGTATGCCTCCAGTTGGCCATATCGTTCTCCCACAGGTATAGCAGCCCGAGATCTTCAGGCTCAACGGCACGCAGTCTTATCTCATCACTCATCTGATTCATCCCTGTAAACCTTCTTCACAAAGATATCATCAGGATATCCAAGTTTCAGCAGCCGTTCCATTTCTGCGTATGCGCTTGCCCTGTTGTCGAACCGGCCCGTTGTGTAGCGGTAGAAGCGGTCTTCGACATTGTAGAAGACCTCTATCTCGGCAAACTGGAAGTAATCCGGATCAACCGGGTGATAGAGTGCCATTACCTGTACCGTATAAAAGAGCACTCCGGGCTCAGAGTCGGGGTCGGTATCCCTGACATCTTTCAGCACTGCATTGGTTATCAGCTTCGCTGAGTCAACCCTGCTCAGGTAGGGCAGGTCAGCCGGATTGAAGCTGATGGTGACGGTATCTCTCTTTTCCGGTGCAGGCGGGTTGAAGGTTACCAGCGCTATCTCCTTCTTCTTGTAGCCTGTCATGAGTGAGTAGTACCCTATGGTGCCGTCACCGGCAGGATGGTATGCAAGATTGTCATCGGTGGTACTCAGCGGGTAGCCGATATTTACCGGGGTGTCCCACTTCCCATCAGTCATCTGTGAGGTAAAGATGTCATATCCGCCCATTGAGCCGTGCCCTTCGGAGCTGAACGTCATCAGGGTGCCATCAGCCGAGATGAATGGCGTCTCCTCATTATAGGGGGTGTTTATGGTGCTGCCCAGGTTGACTGCAGGCCCCCAATCTCCGGTTTCATCCTTTTCAGAGACCCAGATATCGAGTTCACCGTACCCTCCTTCACGGTTTGATGTGAAATAGAGTTTTTTCCCATCAGCCGAGATGGCGGCATGCGACTCGTAATAACGGGTATTGATGTTTTTGTTGAGTTTTTCGATGGGTGACCAGCGTCCGCCCGTATACCTGGTTATGTAGATGTTCCCGTCAAACTTGTCATTCTTGTAGAGGTACAGTTCGGTGCCATCACTGCTGAGTGAGGTGGTATGGCAGTCGGTTCCCATAGCTGCCTCACGGGTGATGTCGGTGGGGGTACCCCATGAGTCGCCTTCACGACGGGTGACGTAAACCACATTCTCGAGACCCCTCTTTTCGGTATAGGCCATGGTGGTGCCGTCATAGCTTACCACCGGGTGATCATTGACCGAACCCTGGTTGATATACTCCTTCAGCGGTTTGATGCTGACGTTGAGTGGGTGGCTCATCAGCTCCGCCGCAATATTGCATGCCTGAATCTGCTGATCGACGAAATCAGCATTCTGCATTGCTGACGATTCAGTGATCAGCTTCCTGAAGAAGCGGTAGGTGTTGAGTGCGCTGTCGAGCTTGTTGGTTATGCGGTATGCGTTGGCCAGTGAGAAGTATGCATCAAGCGGTGCATAGAACTCGTTGATGCTGCCGGTGCGCGAGCTGTAACTGGTACTGCGTACCGCCTCCTCCAGGAAAGGTATTGCCTTGGGCTTCTCATCAAAGATATTGAGATAGCAGTTACCGATCTTGTACTTGATATTGAAGTTACCCGGCTTCAGCTCGTTGAGCATCAGGTAGAGAGGGTTGGCAAGCTCGTATTCGCCGTACAGGTAATACGACTCCGCTTCAGCCCATAACTCCCTGAGAGCGCTTTTTTTCTGTCCTGCCAGGGGCAGAATGACCAGCAGCATTATTATTAATGTCTTCCCTCTTTTTCCCATTTCTCTTTCCAGGTATAAGTTAACTCTGCAGCAGACTCTTCATCATTACTTCTGCCTACCTGAACCTGATACGGTAGATATCGGCTCCTCCGGCACCACCCTGCCTTGTCAGTGAGATATATCCTGCCTTGCCGTTATCTGCCGGGCAGAAGAAGATGTTGTCATCGGGGGTGTTCAGCGGGTAGCCTATATTCCTGGGTGTGCTCCAGAGGCCGTTCTCCTGCAGGTCACTGCGGAAAATGTCATATCCACCCATGTTGTTGTGCCCCTGAGATGCAAAGAAGAGCGTTTTTCCGCCGTTGATCAGGAAGGCCCTGTCTTCATTGAATGGTGTGTTTATCTCCGGCCCGAGATTGACCGGTGTGCCCCATTCGCCGTCGTCACCCATGGCTGACATGTAGAGGTCGAGCCCCCCGAAGCCGCCGGGCCGGTCACTCGAGAAGATCAGTGTCTTGCCGTCTTCGGTGATGAAACCGTGAGACTCCCAGTATCTGGTATTGATACCCTTCTTCAGCTTGCGCGCCGGCTCCCAGCTGGTACCGTCGAAGTTGCTCATCCAGATGTCGCTGTTGAGGTTGTCATGCTTTGAAAGCAATATGGTGTTGTTGTTGTTGGTAACACAGGAGATGTAATGGTCGCCGTCAGACTGCAGCTGCTGGGTGATATTCACCGGCGGGGTCCACTCATTCTTCTGCAGCCTTGAGAACATGATGGCATTGTAAAACTTCATTGAGGTCATGTAGGCAATCGCCCTGCCGTCTGCCGAGACCACCGGAAAGAAGTTGTCATTGGCATCATTGATGACGGGATCGGTCTTGTCAATGGTGAATTTCACCGGGGTGGCCATCAGTGCGGGAGCGTTGTTGCATACGGCGATCTGCTGGTCCACGAACATGATGTTGCGTACATCGCCTGGCAGCAGTGTCTGGCGATACTGTGTATATGCCTCACGTGCCCTCTCGAACATATAATTGATGCGGTAAGCGTCACCCAGGTAAAAGAGTGCCTCATAGGGAGCCTTGGTCTCTCTCAGCGATCCCTCGCGGTATTTGCCTGTAAGATCCTGGACAGCCCTCTCCAGGTATTCAATGGCCAGGTGTTTGCTGCCCTCCATGTTGAGGTAGCAGAGCCCGATGCGGTATGCCAGTCCGGCATTGTCAGGCAATGCTGCATAGAGTCCCTCATAATAGGGCAGGGCATCGGCATAGTTACCGCGCATCAGGAAATATTCCGCATCGTAGAAGGCTTCCTGCATCCTCAGGTTATCCTGAGCCCTGCAGAGAGTCGCGGCTGCCAGAAAGGCCATTACAAGAATCAGTCTGTTCATTGTCACTCTGTTATGGTTCTTCCGTATTCTTTTTTCTCCTGTTTCTTCCGAAGATTATAAGGATGAGCGCCAGCAATCCTGCAATTATCCACCACCAGCATCCATGCCTGCCGTTGCTCTTCTCTTTTTCTCTCCCCCGGGTTGATGGGCTGCTGCCCGTTGCAGGATCGTCATCCCTGTCTGTACCCTGTGCCATGATCTGATCCGGCTCACTGCCGGTGCTCTCACTCATTGTGCCGGTTTTTTCCTTATCCCTCTCCTCCGTTTCAGTCTGCTGCGGTACACTCTCCCCTTTCCCGCCCCTCTCATTGCCAGCAAGGGCATACTGCTCTGCTGCCGGTGCGGGTCTGTCGGTGCGGCGTATCCTTATCACTGCCGTTGTGTCATTCCCAAACCGGTCGGTAAGCTTCAGGCTCACCAGGCTCTCACCTTTCTCAGGATGCATCTGATGGCTGAAGATGCTGTCTGTCAGTATGAACTGTTCCGTTGTGACGGTTTCGTCAGGGGCTGTGACCACGATATCGAGCATTGATCTTGTCTCGGCCATCAGTTCAATAAAGACCGGTTGATCACCGGAGATCACCACGAGGGTGTCTGTCAGCAGCCTGAACCAGGCTGCGAAGTCGGTCTCTCTGAGGATGACCTGCTGCATCCTCAGGGTATCGTCGTTCCTGTCGCGAGCAAGGCTGATCTCCCGTATCTCTGTAAGGGCATCCTCAGATTCGTAACCGATGGTGTAGGCACCCCATGGCAGCCTGAAGAGGTAGAGGCCGGTGACCGGATTGGTCATGGCAGTGGCCACATCATCACTGTTACTGCGGCTGACGGCAGTGACCCTGACAGGCTGCGGGAATTCGGCAGAGAGATTCCTGACCGATGCCCGCCCGGTGACAATGAACTTACGCGGATTAAGGTCACTGTATATGTCACAGATGAAGAGATCCATTGATCCATGCCCCTCATCACTGTACCTGTAGTAGTAGCCGCGGCTGCCGTTTTTGAGGGGCATGAAGAAGAGATCATCATCGGTTGTGTTGACCGGATAGCCCAGATTGACCGGTGTGCTCCAGTTCCCGTCCTTGCCGAGGTCTGACCTGAAAATATCATAGCCTCCCATGTTATGGTGGCCGCGTGAGCTGAAGAAGAGGGTGCTGTCATTGTTTGTGAGGAACGGGGTCTCCTCATTGTAGATGGTATTGATGGGTGGTCCCAGGTTTTTTGCCGGCCCCCAGTTCCCTGTGCTGTCACGCTCAGAGACGAATATGTCGAGTCCGCCGATACTCTCTTTGCGGTTGCTGGTGAAAAAGAGCTTTTTACCGTCACTGCTCATCGTGGCGTGTGACTCCCAGTATTTGGTATTGATATTTCCGTTCAGCTTCTCTGCCCTGGTCCATGTCTCTCCCTGCAGCCGGCTCATATAGATATTGCCGTCATAGGTGTCAATCTTGTACATCAGCAGGGTACGTCCGTCAGCAGAGAGCGAGGAGGTATAGAGATCCTGGTCAACGCCCAGCTGTGGTGTCAGGTTGACCGGCTCGGTCCAGCGTCCGTTGACCTTCCTCGTCCAGAAGATGGCATCATAGAATTGCAGGCTGCGGGTGAAGAGCAATGACTTTTCATCAGCCGATATCACCGGATTGAACTCCGCAAAACGGCTGTTGACACCATCTCCCAGGTTCCGTGTGATCACTGAGACAGGTGTCCGCATCATCCGGCGGGCATTGTGGCATGTCTCCATCTGGAACCTTACCAGTGCGGTATCATACTTCTCGGTATCTGTATCCTTCATGAAGAGCTGATAGGTCTCCAGCGCCTTGTCAAAATCAGCATGGATGCGATAGGCATTGGCAAGATAATAGAGTACCTCCTGGGGGGCAGTGCTCTCGCGGAACCTGTTGCGATATTTACTGCCGATATGTTCGGCTGCCGTCTCCAGGAAAGGGATGGCCTTCTCCTTCTCCCCGGGGGTATTGAGATAGCACTGTCCCACGCGGAAGTAGAGGTTGAAGTTTTCGGGATAGATCTGCAGCAGGCTCAGATATTTGGGAAGCGCCTCGGCATAGTCTTCAAAGAGCATGTCACCTTCAGCAGAGAGATACATCTCGCGGAGTGTGGCTTTTGACTGACCTCCAAGGGAGAGGGCATGAACCATGCAGATCATGCCTAAAATGTACTTAACTCTTCCCATCAGACTCAAATCTTTACCTAATATAACTCAAAAAAGAGGTTAAGAGTATAACTGACAGGTTGCTTTTTTATTACAACTCCTGCTTTTTGACCGGTCGCCCGGTCCGCAGTCTCAGCAATGCCACATACCTGAGCAGTGTCACTCCTGCTTTCACGGGCAGGTGCCAGCGGCGGCTGAGATGCTTTTTCGCGAAGATGATCATGGCATCATAGAAGTGACCTGCTGCTTCCAGGCTCTCCTGCTCAGCGCTTTTACCCTTGAAATGGGTGATATTCACATTGTGCAGGTAGTAATTCCTGTATCCCGCCTGCCTGATGCGCCAGCTCAGGTCTATATCTTCGCCATAAAGGAAAAAGGAGGTATCAAACAGTCCGCTCTTTTCCAATGCTTCACGGCGTATAAGCATGAAGGCGCCTGTCAGTATGTCTGCCGGGCCGCTCTCATTCTCCGGCAGCCCGCCGGCATAATAGGCGTTTATGAGCGGTGACCGCGGGAAGAGCCTCCAGATCCCTGTGAACCTGAAGAGGGATGCCATCGGTGAAGGGAATCCCCTTTTCGACTCAGGCAGGAACCTCCCGTCAGCGTCGGTCATGTGTGCACCGGCGGCCCCGGCATCAGGAGTGGTATCCATGAAGCTGAGTGCGGTGATGATGGCATCAGGGGCAGTCAACGTGTCAGGGTTGAGGATCAGGATATATCGGCCTGATGAGGCCCTGATGCCCCTGTTGCAGGCTGCCCCGAAGCCTTCGTTGCGTGATGATGTGATCAGCCTTGTTTCGGGGAACTCATCCCTCACCATGGCTTGCGAGCCGTCACTGGAGTTGTTGTCGACGACGATAATCTCACGGGTGATGCCGGGCATGGCGGCGAGCAGCGAGCTGAGCGCCCCGCGGAGGTAGGTGCAGACATTGCGGGAGACAACGATGACCGAGAGGGTGACCGCTCCGCACACCCCGCCGGCTGGGGAGGGGGAGTCGCACACCCCGCTGGCAGAGAAAGGGGAATCGCACACCCCGCCGGCTGGGGAGGGGGAGTCGCATACCCCGCCGGCAGGGGAGGGGGAATCGCTCTCTCCGGCTGCCGGCAGCAGGTTAATCCTGTTTTTATCAGTCATGATCATGGCGGTTCAGCGTTTTCAGCACACCTTCCCGACGGGATGCCCTGGCCCGGAAGCACAACTACTCCTGTGAGGGGAGCGAGAAGGTGCGCCGGTTCAGGATTGACTGCCCGAGGGTGATCTCGTCGGTATACTCCAGGATGTCTCCGATAGCTACGCCGCGGGCGAGTGTCGTAATGGCAATATCGTAACCCGACAGTCTCCTGTAGAGATAATAATTGGTGGTATCTCCTTCCATGGTGGTGCTCAGGGCGAGTATCACCTCCTTCACTTCGCCGGTACGTACCCTCTCCTCGAGGCTCTCTATGGCAAGGTCGGAGGGTCCTATGCCATCAACCGGCGAGATAATGCCGCCAAGTACATGGTAGAGCCCCCTGAACTGCCTGGTGTTTTCGATTGCCATGACGTTCTGAAGGTTCTCGACCACGCAGATAACCGATCTGTCACGTGTCTGGTCACTGCAGACGGGACATACGGGCGTATCACTTATACTGTGGCATATGCTGCAGAAACAGATCTCTTCACGCAGCCTGATAATGGCCTCACCAAAACGCCTGACCTCGGCAGTGCCGCGCCTGAGCAGGTGCATCACCAGCCTGAAGGCGGTCTTGCGGCCGATACCCGGCAGGGAGGCAAACTCCTCAACAGCCTCTTCCAGCAACCTTGACGGAAATTGTGATGACATGGCAAAGGTTTGCGGCAAAATAAATCATTATTTACCGCATTCATAACTGAAGGCAGGTTTAATCTCTCATCTTTTTCACTATCCTTGTACTCTCTTAGATTCAGATATGACTCCGTTTCTCATTCTCTCGGTATTCATTGCCTATACGCTCCTGCTTTTTGCAATAACCTATGTTACGGCACGCAGGGCAAACAGCCAGTCCTTCTATATCGGCAACAAGGCCTCTCCCTGGTTTGTGGTTGCCTATGGCATGATAGGCGCATCACTCTCCGGGGTGACCTTCATGTCGGTGCCGGGGTGGGTGGGCGAGACCCAGTTCTCATACATGATGGTGGCCTTCGGCTATTTCTTCGGCTATATGGTGATTGCCCTGGTACTGCTGCCTCTCTACTACCGTCTTAAGCTGACCTCAATATATGGCTACCTGGAACAGCGGTTCGGCTTCTGGTCATACAAGACCGGTGCCGGATTCTTTATATTGTCAAGGGTGCTGGGGGCCTCACTGCGCATGTTTCTGGTGATCAATGTGCTGCAGATATTTGTATTCGATGAGTGGAATGTGCCCTTCTGGGTCAATGTTGTCATCTTCATCTCACTCGTTATCGCCTATACCCTTAAGGGAGGTATTCGCACCATCATATGGACTGACACTCTTCAGACCACCTTCATGCTTCTGGCAGTGATACTTTCGGTCCATTTCATAAGCCGTGAGCTGGGCTCCCCGGTTCACTCCCTGATGGGCAAGCTTTTCAGCAGTGACATGTCACGGATGGTGATCACCGAATGGAATCATCCACGCCATTTTCTGAAGCAGTTCTTCAGCGGTATGTTCATCACTATCACCATGACCGGCCTTGACCAGGAGATGATGCAGAAGAACCTCAGTATAAGACATCTGAAAGATGCACAGAAGAATATGTTCACCTTCAGCTCAATCAACCTGGTGGTGGTATTCATGTTCCTGGTGCTGGGCGCTTTTCTTGTCTTCTTCGCAACTGCCAGGGATATCACCGTTGCCATGAGCGATGACCTTTTCCCCACCATAGCGTTGCATTACATGGGGCCTGCTGCCGGTATCATCTTCATGATTGGTCTTATCTCAGCGGCGTTTCCCAGCGCCGACGGTGCGCTTACGTCGCTGACCACCTCTTTCACCATCGACTTCCTTGGGCTGGAGAAGAAGCATGACATGGATACGGGGAAGAAGACACGCATCAGGTATACGGTACATTTCTCCTTTGCCGTGATCTTCCTGATAAGTATTCTGATCTTCCGGCAGATGAATGACAGGGCCATCATTGACAAGCTCTTCACCATTGCCGGGTACACCTACGGTCCGCTGCTCGGGCTATATACGTTCGGGCTCTTCACCAAACGCGTTGTCAAAGACCGTTACACACCGTGGGTCGCCATCCTGTCACCGGTCATCTGTTACTTCATCGGGCACAATTCCGAGGCTCTTTTCAACGGATACAAGTTTGGGTTTGAGATGCTGCTGGTCAACGGTTTCCTTACATTCATGGGTCTGCTGGCATTCAGCAGCAGGGGGCCGCAGCCTGAGACTCCGGCTGCCTGACGGAGCGGGGCTCCCTGTTGCTGCCCGGGGCTGAAGGCCAGCCTGACAGGGCTGTTCTCTTACCCTGCAGTGACCGGGCGGGGCTCTCCAGGTCTGCCTGCGGCCGGAGCGCGACATCCGGGGCGGATCTCAATCCCTGCCGGTGAAGCCGCGTATGCCTGTTCCTCCGGTGGAGCCTCCCTGCCGGCTGTTCTCCTCATCCTCTCCCTGATCACTGATCTTTGGCATCACCACTGTCGTTACCTTTTTGTAGGGCAGCGAGATGGAGACAAAGTATTCGGCCCATGCCGCCGAAGAAGAGGTCCCCGCACCGTAGCCCGGCATCCATACCGGCTTCAGGTCTCTTCCGGCGCCGGCACTGATCAGCAGCCTGAGGCAGATATTCCATCCGATGGTGACTCCCGGCAGCAGCTGGGTGCGTACGCCCGGGGTCAGCTCCACGAAATGGCCCGTATGGCTCTCTTTCGGCAGCGAGGTCTCACCGCCGCCCCATTCATTGGTATATCTGATCATTGAGGCCTCCTCACTGTAAAAACTCAGGCCATACCTGATGCCTATGCCTGCATAGTGCTTCCCCTGAGTTATATTGGCCCTGAGGAAATTATAGTCTGCTCCGGCGGTAATGCCGATACCCCTGCTGCGGAAGTCATATATCGGTTTCGAGGTGTGGAATGATGTATAGCCTGCTGCAGCCGTAACAGCCACAGCAGGGGTGAGGTCAGCCGAGGCAGCAATCCTGTAGCTGATCAGCTCATTGTTTACCAGTTTGACGAGCGGGCCTGTAAGGTCGAATCCTGCCCTGACATGCAGCGGCACTGTGACCGTATCCTGGGCGAGGATCGCCCTCCCGGTCATCATCAGCAGGCTAATAAAACAGATGCAGGTTCGGCCGGCCATCAAGGTTAACGCTTTTGTTCTCAATCAGTAGAGTGTCAATCTTATTGTGTGTGCTGATCACGGCACTTATTTCGCATACGAAGGTGTATCCGCAGGCTGGGGATACGAGGTGCGGATGCCGTTCATACCTGATCAGAGCGGTATCGGTAATACCGTTCAGGGTGATGATAAACCGGCTCTCATCGGCGGCCGGGTCAAGCGGAACAGAGAATGAAGCAACATTCCTGGCGTTGACAAATTTCAGGATGTCACCACCCCTGACGGCATAGACCCTGAGCGAGTCTGCCTTTGCCGGCTCCCCCTTTCCGGAGAGCAGCAGGCTGGTATGCATCAGCGGATCGGTCTCCTCATAGCAGGGCTGCACGGTGCATGACGGCAGCAGCCGGCCCGTAACGACGGCCGCAACAAGCAGGAGTATGACAGATATCCTCTTCATATGAATTACAAAGGTATTAAAATTGAGTCAGGGCAGGTGAGTGATCCCCCACGGAAACGGGTACCTCCTGTCAGGCTGATTCAACCGGCTGAAGCCGCTCCTCCCTGATCCTCCCTCTCAGATCTTCGGGAGGTTCCGCAGTATGTTGTTCACCCCGTTGCGTATCACATCAACCACCTTGTCGACCACGGTCTCCTTCTCCCTGATCGAGTAGATTTCATTGATCACATGCCTGTATCTCTCTGTCAGCACATTGCGCTTCAGCTTGAGGGTGGGTGAGAGCTCGCCGGTCTGCGGGGTCCACTCTTCGGTTACCAGCCTGAACCGCTTCAGCTGCTCATGTTCACTCAGCCTCTTGTTGATCTCCCTCACCTCGCGTGCATAACGTTCGATCACCTCAGGGATTCCCACCAGGTCGGCATTGTCGCGGTACTGTATCTTGTGTATGGAGCACCAGTCGTGCAGGAAGCTGAAGTTGGGAGAGATAAGTACGCTGGCAAACTTCTGGTTCTCGCCGATGACCATGGCCTGTTCAATGAAGATTGACTCCTTCAGGCGGTTCTCGATCAGCTGCGGTGAGACATATTTCCCGGCGGAGAGTTTGAATATCTCCTTTTTACGGTCGGTTATCTTCAGGAATCTTCCCTGCTCAAATCTTCCTATGTCGCCGGTATGGAACCACCCGTCGGCATCGATCACCTCTGCCGTCAGTTCGGGCTCCCGGTAGTACCCCATCATGACGTTTGGTCCCCGGCAGAGTATCTCTCCGTCATCGGCAATCTTCACTTCCACCCCGTCGAGTACCGGACCGACCGTCTCGAGCATAATATCTTCGGTGCGCAGCGGGTTTACGGCTATCACCGGGGAGGTCTCGGTCAGGCCGTATCCCTGAAGCACCGGGATACCGGCGGCCCAGAAGATGTGTTCCAGCCTTGCCTGCAGCGAGGCGCCGCCTGACACCAGTACATGCAGCTTGCCGCCAAGAGCATCCTTCCACTGGTTGAAGACCAGCCTGCGGGCAATGCCCAGCCTGAACCTGTAGAAGCGGCTGTTGCCGGTAACCCTGAATTTGAAGCCGAGGTTTACTGCCCAGAAAAAGACCTGTTTCCTGAGCCAGGGCAGGTTTTTCCCCTTATTGATGATATTGCCGTAAATCTTTTCAATAAGGCGGGGAACGGTGTTGGCTATATGTGGTCTGATCTCGCGCAGCGTCTCGGCGATGATGCCCATATTGTCAAGGTACCAGATGCTGGTTCCCTTATATTGAAAATGGTAGTTCATCATCCGCTCATAGACGTGGCAGAGGGGCAGGAAGCTCAGCGCCCTGTACCCCAGCCCCAGTTCATGTGCATGGCTGGTCGCTATGGCGTTCGACATCAGGTTGCTGTGTGAGAGCATCACCCCCTTGGGGTTGCCGGTGGTGCCCGAGGTGTAGATGATCGTCACCATATCAGAGGGGCTGATGGAGTCACGTATGGCTGACAGCTCAGTCATCAGTCTCTCCTGGTTCTTTCTGCCCTCCTCAATGATATCATCCACCGTCATGAGACCATTGATCTCACCGAAGGAGTAGTGTGCCCTGACCGCCGGTATTCCGGCAATGACGGGAGTGATCTTGTTAGAGATCTGCCGGCTGCCTGAAAAGAGAGCCTTTACTTCCGAGTGACTCAGGATGTAAGCGTACTCCTCCTGGCTCAGGGTCGGGTAGATGGGCACATGTATCATTCCCGCCTGTGCCAGGCCATGGTCAACTATGTTCCACTCAGCCTTGTTCGGGGTGATGGTTGCGATGTGATCTCCCTTGCTGAAGCCCAGTGAGAGCATTCCGCAAGAGAAGAGATCAGTCAGCTCCCTGACTGCCTCAGATGAATAGGTCACCCAGCCACTGCCATGCCTGCCTCCGAACATCACCTCACGGGGCATCTCCCTGCAGCTTAGTTCGACCAGGTCAAAGGTTCTGGTAACTTTCATCAGGTTGGATTTTGGATTTTGAATGGAGTTACAAGGTTATGAATTTCGGCCAGTAATTCCAAGCCTTCATCTCTTTTGCCGCGTTCAGGCTTTCAGTGTCTCTTTCACCATCTTCACTGCCTGATCCACGGCACTCCTGAGTCCTTCAGGCCTTTTGCCGCCTGCTGTTGCCAGGAATGGCTGTCCGCCTCCTCCGCCGCTTATCTCGCCTGCCACGGCCTTGATTATCACTGCGGCATTGAGTGGTGTTGACGATGCAGCCTCCTCTCCCAGTCCGACCACCAGTGCCGCCTTTCCTTCATACTCCGAACCGATGACAATTATACTTGCCGGGTCGGTCTGCCTTATCTGGTGGGTGATATTTTTAAGGGTGTCGGCCTGAGTCTTCTCGACGATTCCCGCATAGATGCGGCATCCGCCTTTCTCCTCGGCCCTGGCTGTCAGCTCGTTGCGTGCTGCTGCCGCGGCGGTCTGCACCACCTTCTCCAGGGTGGCCCGCAGGGTGCTGTTCTCGTCGATCAGCCTGGTCACGCCTGCCACCGGGTCGCCGGTGGAGCGTAACATTGCCGTGATCTCGTGCAGCATGCTGAGCTTCTCATTGATCCACCTGATGGCATTCCTTCCGGTCACCGCCTCTATCCTGCGTATGCCGGCGGCGATAGCTCCCTCTGATACGATCTTGAAGAGCCCGATCCGTGAGGTATTGTCAACGTGTGTGCCGCCGCACAGCTCCACCGAGTCGCCGAATGCGACTACCCTGACCCTCTCTCCGTACTTTTCGCCGAAGAGAGCTATCGCACCCATTGCCTTGGCCTCCTCCATGGGCGTGTCATCATGCACCTCAGAGCTGATATTCTGCATAATCATCTCATTGACTCTCTCTTCTATTGCGGCCAGCTCGCTTCCGGTCACCTGGCCGTAGTGAGCAAAGTCAAACCTCAGCCTTTCCGGAGTCACCAGTGATCCTTTCTGTTCAACATGGCTGCCCAGCACCTCTCTCAGTGCATGATGCATCAGGTGGGTAGCTGTGTGGTTATTGGCGGTATCCTGCCTGGCAGCGGCATCGATCACCGCCCTGAAGGGTGCGGAGGGGTCATCGGGCAGTGAGGCGGCGATATGTATAATAAGGTTGTTCTCCTTGATGGTGTCGGTGATCATGATCTTTTCACCGCCGTTCTGTATGTATCCCCTGTCGCCTGTCTGACCGCCCGACTCAGCATAAAAGGGCGTTCTGTCAAAGACCAGCTGTATGGTTTCACGGCCATGCGAGGTCACCTTGCGGTAGCGTGCTATCAGAATGTCATCCTCGGTATGGTCATACCCGGTGAAGATGGTGCCGTCAGTGTCGCGTATCACCACCCAATCGCCTGCAGAGAAGGCAGCATCGTCCCTTGATCTCTCCTTCTGTGCCGTCAGCTCCCTGTCAAACCCCTCCTCATCGAGGGTGAGGTGGTGCTCCCTGAGTATCAGTTGTGTCAGGTCGGCGGGGAAGCCATAGGTATCGAACAGCACGAAGGCGTCACTGCCGGGGAACAGGCTCTTTCCCTCTTTCTTCAGCTGTGCTATCCTGCGTTCTATCATCCGCATGCCCTTGCCCAGGGTCCTGAGGAATGAGTTCTCCTCCTCGCGGATAACCCTGGCTATCGTCTCCTGCTGTGCCGGCAGCTCGGGGTAGTGGCCGCCCATGGTCGCCACCAGTGCCGGCAGGAGCCGGTAGATGAATGGCTCGTTCATGCCCAGCGAGGTGTAGCCGTATCTCACTGCGCGGCGGAGTATCCTGCGTATGACATAGCCTGCCCTGTTGTTTGACGGAAGCTGCCCGTCAGCCACCGAGAAGGCGGCAGTGCGCAGGTGATCTGCAATGACACGGTGGGCTATATCCCACTCCTCCCGCTCGCCGTAAGGCTTCCCGGTCACCTCTGCCGAGGCCCTCAGCAACGGCCGGAAGAGGTCTGTGTCGTAGTTTGACCTCTTGTTCTGTATCACCATGCATAGCCGCTCGAACCCCATTCCGGTGTCGACATGCCTGTCTGGCAGCTGCTCAAGATTGCCACCGCTGCGGCGGTTGTACTGGATGAAGACCAGGTTCCATATCTCGATCACATGCGGATGATCACGGTTGACCAGCAGATGGCCGGGGGTGGCGGCACGCTCCTCATCTGAACGGATATCTATGTGTATCTCTGAACAGGGGCCGCACGGACCGGTGTCACCCATCTCCCAGAAGTTGTCCTTCTTCGACCCCTCGAGGATATGGTGATCATAAGCAGAGAGATATCTCTTCCAGCACCTCTCAGACTCATCATCACGGGGAACATTCTCAGCGGGGTCGCCCTCAAAAATGGTGGCATAGAGCCTGTCACCTGATATGCCGAGCTGCCGGGTAAGGAACTCCCACGCCCATCCGATCGCCTCCTCCTTGAAATAGTCTCCGAATGACCAGTTGCCCAGCATCTCAAACATGGTGTGGTGATAGGTGTCAAGCCCCACTTCCTCCAGATCATTGTGCTTGCCCGAGACACGCAGGCACTTCTGTGAATTGGCAACCCTGCTGTAGGCAGCCGGCTGGTTCCCGAGGAAGATATCCTTGAACTGATTCATGCCGGCATTGGTAAACATCAGCGTGGGGTCATTCTTTATGACCATCGGGGCCGACGGCACAATCCTGTGCCCCCTGGCGCGGAAAAAATCGAGGAATTGCTGCCGTATCTCGCTAGCTGTCATGATCTGATATTATGCCGTTTTGAAACTATTTTTAACAAAGTGCGTAAAATTAAATCAAAAAGCGGACGTTAGGAAATATGTCGTCGAAATTGGGGGGTAATTCATTGATATGGGATTGTTAAGAAGAAAAAGATATGTATTTGACCCGTCAGACCTGCAGTTCAGGCGTCACCGGCACAACCGCCGGGAGAAGCTTGTAAGGCTTGCTCTCTGGGTCACTCTTTCGCTGGCTGCCTTTTTTGTTTACAGTCTGATCTTCCATCGTCTTTTCGGATCGCCCAAGGAGGAGCATCTGCGTCAGCAGGTTGAGGAGCTCAGGCTTAACTATTCGCTTCTTGAGAGGCAGATAGACCACTCTGCAAGAATCGTTGCAGACCTGCGTGCCAATGACAATCTCTCATACCGTGCCGTGCTTGATATGACTCCCATTGCGGCCGACATCAGCGAGGGGGGTGCCGGTGGTACCAACAGGATGGCTGATCTGACGGGGTTCATGAACTCCGGTATGATGATGAGGGTGCGGTCAAAGTTTGATGACCTGCGTACCCAGACCAATATACAGTATGGTTCACTGACTGAGCTGACCGGCCGCGCCTCTGAATGGAAGGAGATGTGGGAGCATATTCCCTACATCAGGCCTGTCAATGTCACCATGAGGCTGGGTGACGGCATGAAGTTCCGTGAGAAGCATCCGGTGCTGGGCTCTCCGCGGTGGCATCACGGCCAGGATTTCCGCTGCCCGATGGGCACCGAGGTGTTCGCCACAGGAGCAGGCATCGTCGCATATGCCGGCGACCAGAGGGATGGCTTCGGTATCAAGGTGGTCATCGATCATGGGTACGGATACCGTACGATATACGGTCACCTCAGTGAGTACTCCGTACGCCGCGGCCAGAAGGTGAAGAGGGGTGACCTGGTAGGGCTCTCGGGTAATACCGGGATCTCGTCGGGGCCACACCTTCATTACCAGATAGACCTCTTCGGGTCACATATGAATCCGCTGTGGTATTTCAATGACAATCTGACTGAAGAGGAATATTTCAGGATGCTCGACTACCTCTCCAGACCCTGAGGACTGCCTTCCTTTTTTGATCGCCGGGAACCGGATTTTTTTGTAGTTTATCTATAAATTCTTATGTTTGCAGGGTATTCGGTATGTCATCGAGCGAGATGCAGAAGACAAAATACAAGTTCAATCATGAGACCCTCAGTTTCGACAGGATCAGGGTGGGTCTCAGACAGGTATTCCTGAGGCTTTTCGGATATTTCGTTGCTTCCCTGCTGCTGGCCGGCGTCTACGGCTTCATCTTTGCATTTGTTTTCGACTCTCCCAAGGAGAAGGCGCTGAAGCGCGAGATAGCCCAGCTCAAGCTGCAGTATGAGCTGATGAACAGGGAGATGGAGAATGTGGATAAGGTGCTGGTGCATCTCCAGGAGACCGATGACAATCTCTACCGTACGATTTTTGAGTCAGAGCCGCTGCCCTCATCATACCGCAACGGCGGGATAGGCGGGGTGAACCGGTATGAGGTGCTGGAGGGCTTCTCAAACTCTGCACTGGTGATTGAGACCGCAAAACGGCTCGACCGGATAAGAAAAAAGATATATGTACAGTCACAGTCGTTTGACGAACTGATTGCCTATGCCCGGGAGAAGGAGGAGATGCTCGGCTGCATCCCGGCAATAATGCCCATCTCGAACAAGGATCTCAAGCGTACCGCCTCAGGGTTCGGCTACCGTATCCATCCAATCTACAAGATCTCGAAGTTCCATTCGGGAATGGACTTTACCGCTCCTACCGGCACCGATGTCTATGCCACCGGCAACGGGGTGGTGAAGGAGGTCAAGTCGGCCCGCCGCGAGCTGGGTAACCATATAGTGATTGACCATGGCTACGGGCATCAGACGGTCTATGCCCATCTTGACAGGTTCAATGTCAGGACAGGCCAGAAGGTAAAACGTGGTGATGTGATCGGGTCCGTCGGCAGCACCGGCCTCTCCACGGCACCCCATCTTCACTACGAGGTGCTCGTCAATGGCCGTCACGTAGACCCGTCGCTCTACTATTTCAACGACCTCTCACCTGAGGAGTATGAAAGGATGCTGGAGATCTCAAGCAAGAGCGGACAGACATTCGACTGATACCTCATTATTCATCTGCTTATGCCTTACAGGGAAAAGAAAGTTGACAAGCTCTTCTACCAGATAGGAGAGGTTGCCGAGATGTTTTCGGAGCCTGTCACCACCATCCGTTTCTGGGAGAAGGAGTTTGATATCCTTAAACCCAGGAAGAACAACAAGGGGAACCGCCTCTTCATGGAGGAGGATATCCGTAACCTGCGGCTTATCCGCCATCTGCTCAGGGAGAGGGGTATGACCATTGACGGTGCCCGCAGATATCTCAGGCATAACCTGGCCGAGGCTGACTACCGGATCGAGATAGCTGACCGTCTGCGCACTATCAGGGCGCTGCTGGTGGAGATAAGGGATGATATCAACTGATTTATGGCAGTGACCCTTGCACAGTTCACTGCCTGGCTTGAGGAGCAGGTACCCCTCTCATTCCAGGAAGATTATGATAACAGCGGCCTCCAGGTCGGTGACCCGTCACAGGAGGTCAGTTCTGTTCTGCTCACCGTTGATGTCACACCTGAGGTGATGGCTGAGGCTGCCTCTTCGGGCTGTGACCTGGTGCTCTCTCATCACCCTCTCATCTTCCGCCCGCTCAGGCGGCTGGCCTGGGGCAGTAACAGCGAGACCTGTGCGGCCATGGCGGTGATGAACCGTATCGCTGTCTATTCGGCACACACCAGCCTCGATAACCTGGGCAGGGGTGTCAGTCACATACTGGCTGAGAAGCTTGGCCTGCGTGATATCAGGGTGCTGGAGCCCCTGCAGGGGAGGCTGCTGAAGCTGATTACCTATGTGCCCTCATCACATGCCGGCAGTGTGAGGGAGGCCCTGTTCGGGGCCGGTGCCGGCCATATAGGCAACTATGACCGGTGCAGCTTCAATATGCAGGGTGAGGGCACCTATCGCGCAGGCGAGGGCACAGACCCGTTCCTTGGCAGTGTGGGTGAGTGTCATACCGAGCCTGAGGTGCGGGTGGAGGTGGTGGTGCCGTCACACCTGAAGGGGGCATGCATCAGGGCTCTGCTGGCAGCCCATCCCTACGAAGAGGTAGCATGGGATCTGATAGCGCTGGAGAACGAGTACCCGGCCGCCGGCGCAGGCGCCATCGGCACCCTCCCGGCACCGGTGCCGGGGGCGGCGCTGCTCAGTGAGCTGGGCAGGCTGACCGGACAGACCTCTATACGCTACAGCGGCGACCCGGAGCGGATGGTGAGCAGGGTGGCAGTGTGCGGCGGAGCGGGAGCAGGGCTGACCGGCAGCGCCGCACGCGCCGGCGCCGACGCATTCATCACGGGAGATATAAAATATCATACCTTCCTGGAGGCACCCGGAGAGATGCTGCTGGCGGACATCGGTCACTATGAGAGTGAAAAATTCTCACTTGAGATTCTGCATGAAATGATACGGAAAAAATTTCCTAACTTTGCACTCCGGTTTTCCGAAACAAAAACAAATCCCATAAAACATTACGGGTATGACAAAAGAGAATAAGCCAGTTGAGACCGATCTTACGGTAGAGGAGAAGCTGAGAGCATTCTATGCATTGCAACTTGTAGATTCAGAGATAGATAAGATTCGCACGCTGCGCGGTGAGCTGCCCCTTGAGGTACAGGACCTTGAAGATGAGGTGGCCGGTCTGGAGACCAGGATAGGCAACCTGAAGCAGGAGATAAACGAGCTGGAGAAGGCGGTTGTCGGTAAAAACAATGAGATTGTCGCTTCGCAGGCACTGATAAAGAAGTATGAGGAGCAGCAGAATAACGTCCGCAATAACCGTGAATATGACTCTCTGTCGAAGGAGATCGAGTTCCAGAACCTCGAGATAGAGCTTTGCAACAAGAAGATCAGTGAGTTCACCACCCAGGCAACCCTTAAGCGTGAGGCGGTGAATGAGGCCGAGGCTGCGCTCGATGAGCGTCAGAAGGATCTCGAGAGCAAGCGTACCGAGCTGGAGGAGATCACCCGTGACACCCAGAAGGAGGAGGAGCAGTTGCTGGAGAGGTCTGCCGAGCTGGAGTCACGTATTGAGGAGAGGCTGCTGAGCGCATATAAGCGCATCCGTTCCAATGCCCGCAACGGGCTGGCGGTGGTGCCGGTGAAGAGGGATGCCTGCGGCGGCTGCTTCAACCAGATACCCCCGCAGCGGCAGCTTGACATCAGGTCACGCAAGAAGATCATCGTGTGTGAGTATTGCGGCCGTATCCTGGTTGATGATGAGATCGTCAGCGAGACCACCTGACAAGAGCGCACGATAAGATAGTTATGAGGGAGAGGTTTTTTTTACGGCCTCTCCCTCTGTTTTGTTATATTTGCTGACCTACTATAACAGGTTAGCAGAATGAATGATTTCAAGTCACAGATCAGGGAGGGTATCCCCTCATGGCTCCCTGAGCCCCGGCCCCGCGACCCGCTGGTCAACCATGCGCCCCGTCGCCGTGATATACTTACCGCCGATGAGAAGAGGCTGGCTCTCCGCAATGCCCTGCGGTACTTCCCCGCCTCGCTTCACCCGGTTCTGGCGCCCGAGTTCGCGGCTGAGCTGCGTGACTACGGCCGCATCTACATGTATCGTTACCGTCCGCACTATGAGATGAAGGCGCGCCCCATCAGTGAGTATCCTCACCGTTCGGTACAGGCGGCCGCCATCATGCTTATGATCACCAACAACCTCGATCCGGCGGTGGCACAGCACCCGCATGAGCTGATCACCTACGGCGGCAACGGTGCGGTCTTCCAGAACTGGGCACAGTACCGGCTCACCATGAAGTATCTCTCCGAGATGACCGATGAGCAGACCCTCGTGATCTATTCAGGTCATCCGCTGGGGCTCTTTCCTTCGCATCGTGAGGCCCCCAGGGCGGTGGTCACCAACGGGCTGGTCATCCCCAACTACTCGTCGCAGGAGAACTGGGAGCGGTTCAATGCACTGGGTGTCTCACAGTATGGTCAGATGACCGCCGGGTCATACATGTATATCGGTCCGCAGGGGATCGTTCACGGCACCACCATCACCCTGCTCAATGCCTCGCGCAGGGCTCAGCCGGTTGCTCCCGGTGAGCGCCGCAGCCGGCTCTTCATCTCATCGGGGCTGGGAGGCATGTCAGGAGCACAGCCCAAGGCCGGTAATATTGCCGGGGTGGTATCGGTCATTGCCGAGGTGAACCGCAGGGCACTCGATACGCGTCACTCGCAGGGGTGGGTTGATGAGGTGCACAATGATCTCACGGCGCTGGTCTCACGCGTGCGCCGTGCCTGCAGTGACGGCGAGGTGGTCTCTCTGGCCTACCATGGCAACATCGTTGACCTGTGGGAGAGGTTTGCCGATGAGGAGCTGTGGGCTGACCTGGGGTCAGACCAGACCTCGCTGCACAACCCGTGGGCAGGAGGCTACTATCCGGCAGGCATCAGCTTCGAGGAGGCCAATGCGATGATGGCTGACGAGCCGGAGCGGTTCCGTACCCTGGTGCAGGCGTCGCTGCGCCGCCAGGCAGAGGCGATCAACCGTCATACCGCCCATGGCACTTACTTCTTCGACTACGGCAACGCATTCCTGCTCGAGTCGCTGCGTGCCGGCGCCGATGTGGGCGATGGGAAGGGAGGATTCCGTTACCCCTCATACGTCGAGGATATCATGGGGCCGATCTGCTTTGACTACGGCTTCGGGCCGTTCCGGTGGGTCTGCTGCTCGGGCGACCCCGCTGACCTGGAGAAGAGCGACGCCATAGCAGCCTCGGCGCTGGAACGGCTGATGAAGGAGTCACCTGAAGATATCAGGCAGCAGATGTCTGACAATATTCACTGGATCACCGAGGCAGGCCGCAACAGGCTGGTGGTGGGCTCCCAGGCGCGTATCCTCTATGCCGACGCTGCGGGACGCACCCTGATAGCCTCAGCCTTCAATGATGCCATCGCATCGGGAGTGATCAGCGGCCCGATAGTGCTGGGGCGTGACCATCATGATGTCTCAGGCACCGACTCACCGTTCCGGGAGACTTCAAATATATATGACGGCTCCCGGTTCACTGCAGACATGGCGGTACAGAACGTGATCGGCGACTCGTTCCGCGGTGCCACCTGGGTCTCCCTCCATAACGGTGGCGGCGTGGGATGGGGAGAGGTGATCAACGGCGGATTCGGCATGGTGCTTGACGGAAGCCCGGAGGCGACACGACGGCTGCACTCAATGCTCTTCTGGGATGTCAACAACGGTATAGCGCGGCGCAGCTGGGCACGCAACAGCGGAGCCATAGCAGCCATAAAGAGGGAGATGGAGCGGACACCCGAACTGACGGTGACCATGCCGGAGGAGGCGGATGAGGCGCTGCTCGACTCGCTCCTGTAGCCGGGAGAGGAGACTGTAAGGGATTGATTGCTGCCGGCGGCCGGAGAGGCGCTGCGGAAGAGATCAGATATTGTCTGCGATCTTGTCTGAGAGCAGGCAGACGGCCAGGGCGACTATGCCCTCACCCCGGCCGGTGAATCCCATCTTCTCGGTGGTGGTGGCCTTGACATTCACCGCGTCGGCAGAGATGCCCGCAATAGATGCAATGGTGGTACGCATGGCATTGATATATGGGGCCAGCCTGGGCTCTTCCAGGCAGACGGTGCTGTCGATATTTATGATGCGGTAACCCTTTCCGGCCACCATATCAACAGTATGCTTCAGCAGTATCTTGCTGTCAATATCCTTGTAGTCGGGGGAGCTGTCGGGGAAGTGGTAACCGATATCATTCATGCCGGCTGCTCCCAGCAGCGCATCACAGATGGCATGGAGAAGTACATCGCCGTCAGAGTGTGCCACACATCCCTTCGGGGAGTTGATGTGCACCCCGCCCAGCCAGAGCTCGCGCCCCTCCTCGAGGCGATGAAAGTCAATGCCCTGGCCTATCCTCTGGTAAAGGGTCATGGCCTCCCGGCTTACCTGGTTGCAGGACGGTGTGCGTCGAATTCAAACCCGAGCGAGAATCGGAGGGTACGGGCCAGCGGGCTATTGTGTGCCAGCGGCATCAGGTATGAGAAGTCGAGCGAGAAGACGTTCAGCTTGAACCCTGCCCCTGCGGTGAAGTACTTCCGGTTGCCCTTGCTCTGCGACTCATTGAAGAAACCGGCCCTGAGCGCAAACTGCCTGTTGTACCAGTACTCGAGACCAACTGACTGGGTGAACTCCCGGAGCTCTTCCTTGAATCCTCCCGGAGCATCATAGAACGACTGGAAGATGGCTACCGGCACCGAGACGTTGGGGTCCTTGCCGGCTATGATGTTGCGGTCTGTCTCATTATCGTACACAGGCGGGGTGGGCACAAGCAGCTTATTGATATCGAGTGAGATGCCAAGTGAGTTGTAAGGATCGAGGTTGACCATGAAGGTACTTCCCAGCCTCATGTTCATCGGTATGAAGTCGGGATCCGTATTGGTTGTGTAGCTGATCTTGGATCCGATATTCGAGAAATTGATTCCTGCCGATACCACTCCTGTCTTTGAGCCGAGATCAACCGGCTTGTTGTAGAATGCCGATACGTCGGCAGCATAGGCGATACCCGGCTTTGTATCTGAACCGTCAAAACTTATCCCCCCGGTGATGTTTGAAAAGATAAGTCTCATGGCGACCGATCCTGACCAGTGCTCTGATAGTATCCTGGAGTAGGCCAGGTCGAATGAGAACTCGTTGGGTCTATATTCCTTGAGCTCATTGCCATAGACATCCATGAACTTGATATTCCCCAGGTTCATGTAGAGCAGGCTTGCAGCGACCACCTGCAGCTTGTCAATACGGTAATATCCGTTCAGTCCCGCCATGTTCATGTCAGGCACCAGTGCCCTCAGCCAGGGGATGTATGACATGCCGAAACCGCCATTGCCATCAATGAATGCATATTTGGCGGGGTTCCAGTGCATGCTGTAGAGGTCGGGCGAGGTGGCAACACCGGCATCGCCCATTGCTCCGCCACGCGAATCGGGCGCTATGGTAAGGAATGGTACAACGATATGGGGGGAGCGGTAGTCAGCATTATTCTGTGCTGCCGCAAAGGGTGAAACAAAAAGCAGAATGAGAAGTATAAGGAGATAAACAGGCGCATTCTTTTTCATCTTGTTCGTATTTCAAAATTTGGTGCAAATATAGAACAAAAAAAAGGGCGTCTTATTGTGTTGTCTTACAAAATGATGATACGCCCTGTGGCTGAGGCTTTTTCGCCGTTTGCACCAACTGCCTCTGCGCGCCACAGATAGACTCCTTTGGCCACCCTTCCGCCATTGCTGTCACAGCCGTCCCAGACTGTCTCCGGCAATACATATCCTGCAGGCCGGCTCTCCTGCCGGAGTGTCCTTACTATACGTCCGTCAGAGGTGAAGATGGATATGGTCAGGCTGATCACCTCCCCCGGGCGGTTATGGCCTGCAGTGATCCTGGTCTCACCGGTGGCCGGATTGGGGAAGGCTGCCGGGTTGGTGAGCCGGAATGTGCCGTCACTCTCCACCACAAACCTCAGGGTGGCGACCGAAGGATTGTTCAGGTTGTCCCATGCTCTCAGGGAGAGGGTATGCTCGCCTCTCTCCGCTATCGTCAGCGGATAGGTGATTCTCCCTGAGGAGTGTACCCCCACATCGGCGGTGAAGTGGCTGTTGAGCACCACTGCCCGGGTGATGTCATCGTCAAGCCATGCGATGATGTCATGCCCTATCCCGGTGCCGGTGGCATTGATGCCCGACCTGTCGCTCAGCAATGCCAGCAGGGTCGGGGTGGTGTTTGTCACCCCGCCGTTCCTGAAGAGGGTATCATTCATGAAGAGCCTGATCTGCGGTCCCTCGGTATCATCAAATGATGCCTGCGAGAAGCCGCCTACGGTGATGCCTTCATAGCTGTCGTTCATTGCGTTTGCCTCATCGCGGGCGTAATATTTTATTGCACCTTTTCCGTAGCTGTAGTTTATATCGAGCGGCATCATGAACGAGAATCTGAATCTGCCGCTGGTGGCGGTGGTCTTTCCCCTGAAGAGCACGTTGCCGGTGACCTGGTAGCGCATCGGTGTGCCGCCGTCATTGGCCAGGGTGCTGACCCATGCCGGCTTATCCAGAACGGTGGGCTCCACCGTACCGTTGAAACCGCTCATCAGGCTGCCGTCGGGTGCCTCTATGTGTCCGCTGACGGTGACCACGGCCAGCGCCCTGAGGGTATCTAACTGCATGGAGACATGTATGCCGTTGATGCTGTCGGTCACCACCCTGCCGCCGGCAGGCCAGGCCAGCCGCAGTGCCGGATCGCCCAGCAACAGGAAGCTCCGTTTGTTCAGGCCGCCCCCCGAGCTGATCTTCGCCTGCCTGATGATGTCGCCCAGCCTCATGGCTTCACCATCGGCAGCTGTCCGGAAAGCATTCTCGAAGATGGCTTTGTTGAGTGTATAATTGGGAGCTGAGTAGACCACCCTGGTGGTGCTCATCAGCGCAATGCCGCCGCCATCGGGGTTCAGCAACACCATCTCTCCGGCCGAGTGCCTGGCAGAGATGGTGCCGGCAGCCCGGTTGATCTCCACATTGTCAAACCGCGAGAACTCACAGGTGGCTGTGATGAAGAGGGGCAGCATGGTGCTGTTCTTCCATGAGTTGATGTTGTGAGGCCTGACCACCCCCTCATGTGCCAGCCCTGACTCATTGCCATGGCCTACATAATTCATTATCAGACATCCTGCTGTTATCCTGTCGTCAATGGCCCTGGTGGCATCGGGATATGATGCGCCGGTGGCGGTGGTCACCTGGCGGAACGAGTCGAGGTAGATCTTCTCGACGGTGAGCGGCGGCGCCGCACCGGCTGCAGCGGCAGCAAGCCCCTCGGCATCATGCATGTGGAGGTTGGAGTCCTCATCATCGGCCACCAGGGCGATAATGTTCTGCCATGAGCCCCTGCTGGCGGGATCGAGGTATGTACTGATCTTCCTGACCATGATGCCTGCCGTTGTGGTATCATAGACAGGCAGCCGGCCTATCCCTATGTCGAGATATCCGTCTGCCTCCCCCTCTCCATCGTCGAGCAGCCCGTAGAAGTCGTCAGAGGTGAATGAGAGTATCCCGCTGGTTGAGTTGAGCGACTGCCATGTAGGTATGAATGAGCTGTTGCCGGGCGGAGGGCGGCGGTTTTCATAGGAGCCGTCACCGAAAAGCAGCAGGTAGCGGAGCGGTTTTGCACTGTTCCTGCCCCGTTCCCATATCATCTTCACGAAGTTGCGTATAGCCACTGCATCAGGTACTCCGCCTGAGAACTCATTGTATATCTGCTCCGGAGTGACGATGATTGAGGTGGTACCGTCATCATCCGAATGTATCTCTGCCAGCCGGCGTGCATACTCCTTAAAGAGGGGATGGGTTACGATGATCATGTCGGCAGAGGCAAGGACATGCAGGTTCTGTTCCGCCACCGGCATGCTCCTTACAGGCCTCTTCAGATCGGCTGGGGTGAAGACGACGAATCTGCGAAGGGTGTCGGTAACGGCAGTAAAGAGGATATTGCCAGATGACGGAGTTGTCGGTATCGCCAGCGGTACAAAGGGGTTGGTGACATCCCATACCATCAGTGAGGGCGGACCGGTCACGGTAAAGCGTGTGACTGTCCCCGGTCCGACGGACCTGCTGTCGCTCACCGCCAGCATGAGGCCCCTGTAGACCAGTGAGGCTCTGCCGGTGAACTCGGCATAGTCGATATATCCCGTAGCGGTGCTGCTGCCGGGCGAGAAGGAGAGCGCAAAGCCCGGGGAGGAGGAGAGGGGCAGCAGGGAGTCGCTCATCGTAACTGTGGCGGCCCAGGTACCGTTGAGGTCGGAGAGATCAACGCCCGGCACGGCGATGGTGGCTGCCGTCTGGCCGTCGTACCGCAGCGTGAATGTGCTCACCGCGTCAGAGCGGGCCAGCACCCTGATGGTAAACTTCACCATCGATCCGGGCACCAGGTCACGCAGCCCGGGTTCACCCAGCGGTGCAGCCACGCCGGGGGTCACCTGCTGAAACCATTCGCGGCCTGACCTGATAAGGTTCACCTCATCACGCTCATGCCTGATGAAGACGTCGGTTGATGAGGAGGTGCGGTTGTGGGGCTGTGTGACCGTCGGCTCATATTCAACCGGCACTCCTCCCCCCGGCCGGGAGGTCAGGAAATACCATGCAGTGTCAGAGTAGTGATGCCGCAGGTAACGATACTCACCCGTGCTCCGGTCAATCACCCGCCTGTGGGTAGCCTCGGCATAAAAGACCAGGTAGTCACCCTCATTGAAGATACCGTCACCGCCCTTCTCCGTCATAAACGCCACGGGCCTGAGATCGTCAGGCGAGCTGCCGTCATTATAGAATGAGAGCTGCCCTGCGTTGTTGCCGTAGAGCGCCACTGAGGCCGGGTCAGTGAACCCCATGCTGCGGAGCTGACTGTAGTCAAGCCGGTAGAGCCCCTCTTCCGTGACCGCGATCTTCACCCACCGCCCGGAGCCGAGCAGTGATGAAGCCGCCCGCTCCTGTGCCGTGACGCTGCAGGCAAGGAGTGAAAGGGCTATCCCGGCGACAATAGTTTTGATCCTCATCATGGCAAAGATAATCAAGAGACTTATCTTTACCCCGCAATAATGATGACCATCATGAAGCAGCGGCCTGTCAGCCTCTTCACCCGGGTGGGGATGAGTAGGATCCGTTGCCAGCTACTTCCGCTGGCTGTGGCACTGCTATGCTGCACCACGCTGCTGCAGGGTCAGGACACCTGGTACGGAACGGTCTCAGGCATGCAGATGATGTATAACCCCGGGTTTTTCGGCAGTGAGGGTACCTCATCACTCAGGCTCTCGGCATTCAGCTTCATGCCCGGCAAGGGGTACGGACTGCGGTCAGCATTCGCCGCCTGGGATGGCTATTATGATGCATTGCATGGGGGTGCCGGGATATGGGCCAGCGGAGACCAGCCGGGTGATGTGATGAGTGACTTCCGTGCAGGAGCAGGCTATGCCTACCACTTCAGGGCCGGCAGGGACCTCTATCTCTCTGCCGGGCTGACGGCATCGGTGATCTCACGTGGAGTGAAGAGCGGCGCGGTTATCCTGCCGGGAGATATCGACCCCTTCAGGGGTATTATCACCGGAACGGGCTCATACCTTGCCCGGGAACCGGTGACGCGCTTTGACCTGGGTACAGGCTTCACCCTGGCAGCAGGCAACTGGTACGCCGGAGGCGCTGTCATGCATCTGACAAGACCCTCCCTGGGAGAGAGCGGACGAACAGAAGAGAGGATAGACCGGCTCTGGGCAGCGACAGGGGGGGTGACTCTCCCCTTGCAGGGGAAAGAGATGACTGTGACCCCCTCGGCTGCAGTGATGGTTCAGGGCAATGAGATCCGTATAGCCATGGCTGCGGAGGCAACATGGAAAACGGTCACTGCCGGCATCTCAGGATGGCATGTCACAGGCGGATTCACTGCTGCAGGTGTGGCGCTGGGATGGGATATGTCTGTCGTAAGACTCAATATCTCATATAGTTATTTCATCTCCGGGGGCGATGCACTCTTTGCAGGTACGGCAATAGTGAGGGCAGGGGCACATTTTACTTTTATAAATATTGAAAAAAGTAGAGCTGCCCACATAATAAAGATGCCCCTTTTGTAGTTATTTTGTTGCAGAGTTTTTTTTATGAACCAGATTTTGACGTTCAAAGTATCAGTAAATACTATCTAGCTATGCATAGACTCAGAGCTTTACCGGTTTTTGTGGTAGTGGCGCTTTTTCTCTTTTCATGCAAGGGAGGGAAGAAGGATAATGTATCTCCGACCACCGGCTGGAGTTACCGGGATCCGAAATCAAGTGATGTCAATGACCTGGGCTATCCGATTGGGGAGGCTTCGGAGCAGGTCACCGGTCCGAATCTTGTACTTATTGAGGGTGGTACCTTCACTATGGGAAGGATTGACCAGGATGTGATGTTTGACTGGAACAACACTCCGCGGAGGGTGACCGTATCGTCATTCTACATGGATGAGACCGAGATCACGAACCTTGACTACCGGGAGTATCTCTACTGGCTCCGGAGGGTATACAGCGATTATCCCGAGGTTCACCGCCGTGCCCTTCCCGACACACTGGTATGGAGGAGCCCGCTGGCTTTCAATGAGCCCTATGTTCAGTATTATTTCCGCCATCCCTCCTACAACACCTATCCGGTTGTAGGTGTCAGCTGGCTTCAGGCCAATGACTACTGTGTATGGCGTACTGACAGGGTCAATGAGCAGATCCTTCTCAGCACCAAGTGGCAGGAGCCCAATGTTGAGCAGTCGGGTGCCAACAATTTCAACACCGAGTCCTATCTGGCGGGTCAGTATGAAGGTATTGCCGGCAAGCGGGTCGATGAGCTCCATCCGAGGGTCCGCCAGGAGGATGGCATCCTGCTGCCGCGCTACCGTCTCCCGACGGAGGCCGAGTGGGAGTTTGCCGCCTACGGTCTCAGGGGCAACACCTTTGAGGAGAGGATCTATGAGCGTGCCATCTATCCGTGGGACGGTCACAATGTGCGTAACTCGGCCAGGAAGTACCGCGGCCAGTTCATGGCCAACTTCGTGCGCGGTCGCGGTGACATGATGGGTGTGGCCGGCAACCTCAACGACGGCGGGAGCATCACCGTCGATGTAAGGTCATACTGGCCCAACGACTACGGTCTCTACTGCATGGCCGGTAACGTCAATGAGTGGGTGCAGGATGTCTACCGTCCGCTCTCACATGAGGATGTGGATATGTTCAACCCCTTCAGGGGCAACGTCTTCACCGACCTGAGGCGCGATGCCAACGGGCAGGTGGTTGAGAAGGACAGGCTGGGCAGGCTTCAGATAGATACCGTCAGGGCTGAGGATGTTGCCCACAGGTATAACTACCAGCAGGCCGACTACAGGAACTATCTTGACGGTGACGTAATCTCAAGCATCTCATCAAGCCTTGAGTGGTCAGGCAATACCGAGCTGAGGCAGACGGAGGCCATGTACGCACAGAATGAGACAGACAATGACTATGTGACTCTCATCAATGACAGGGCCAGGGTCTATAAGGGAGGCTCATGGAAGGACAGGGCCTACTGGCTCAATCCCTCAACCCGCCGTTATCTTGACCAGGAGGCATCACGTGATGACCTGGGCTTCAGATGTGCGATGATCAGGGTAGGCAGCCCCACCGGACTGAAGAAATAACCGTTTGTTGCAATGCATTGAATAAGGCCTCATTATGTCTCATAATGGGGCTTCTTTCTAATCTGATATGGAACTGGAGAGGTTATACGGACTCTATCGCAATTCGGCCGGTGCAACCACCGATTCGCGCAGTGTGGGCAGGGGTGAGATCTTCTTTGCCCTCAGGGGGCCCACCCATGACGGCAACCGGTATGCCGCCGCCGCCCTGGAGGCGGGTGCGCTGGCTGCGGTGGTCGATGACCCGTCGCTGAGAGGGGAACGGATCATTGTGGTTGATGATGTCCTCATGGCCATGTCAGAGCTTGCCGCCTGTCACCGTCACAAGCTCCAGGTACCGATGATCGCCGTCACCGGCACCAACGGCAAGACCACCACCAAGGAGCTGTTGCGGGCCGTGCTGGCAAGAAAGGGGAGGGTGCATGGCACCCCCGGCAACTTCAACAATCATATAGGTGTGCCGCTGACCCTGCTGAGCGCCCCTGATGATACCGCCTTCATGGTTGTGGAGATGGGTGCCAGCCACCTGGGCGAGATCGCCTCGCTCTGTGAGATGGCCAGGCCGACCCACGGTATCATCACCAATATCGGTACGGCTCACGTGGAGGGGTTCGGCAGCACAGGCAACATCACCAGGGCCAAGAATGAGCTCTACCAGTGGCTTGGCGCCAATGGCGGCACCATTATCTACAATGATGAGAACAGCCTGCTGGCCGGGTTGGCCCGCCCGCACCCGCACCTTGTACCCTACTCGGCGCCGGGCGGACACTCGTTCAGTGCCGTGGCGATTGATGACGAGGGAGCGCACATGCGGGTAAGGGCTCTCATTGACGGCAGGGAGTATCACTTCCCCACCAGCCTGTTCGGCAGCTACAATATCGATAATGTCAGGGCGGCCATGGCCACAGGATTGCTCTTCGACGTCGCAGCAGAGGAGATCGTCGCTGCCATCTCATCCTATCAGCCTGAGAACAACCGCTCACAGGTTGCTTCCGGTGCCAGGAACACCATTATCCAGGATGCCTACAATGCCAATCCCACCTCGATGGAGCGTGCCCTTGCCTCTTTTGCCCGGCTGAGGGCAGACCGTAAGATGGTGATCCTGGGTGATATGCTTGAGCTGGGCAGTAGCACCGTTTCCGGCCATGCCGAAGTTGTCAGGCAGCTCGCCGGCCTTGACGGGGTTACCATCCTGCTTGTCGGCCCCCTTTTCAGTGCGGCGGCCGGCACCCTTCCTGCCAGGCTGTTTGCCACCACTGCCGATGCTGCGCGTTGGCTCAGGCAGGAGCCGCCCGACGGGTACACCATTCTTGTCAAGGGCTCCAGGGGGATGATGCTTGAGAAGCTCTACCCGCTGCTCTGAGTGCTCCTGAGGGTGATTGAGAGCATCTCGGCGCGGGTGCCCAGCCGCATGCGCGGCCCCCATATCCCGAATCCGGATGAGACTATTACGTCGGTATTTCCGAACCGTCGATGACCATGGCTCAGCCCATACAGCGCCGAGGTGATCAGGCTGAGTGGCCAAACCTGTCCGTCGTGGGTATGTCCCGAGAGCTGCAGGTCGGCACCGCTGCCGGCCAGTCGCGACAGGTGGAACGGCTGATGGTCAAGTATGATGACGGGCATGGTGGTGTCAGCCTCTGCCAGCAGCTCCTGCAGCGGCCTGCGGCTGCCCCGCGGCGGTTCACCTGCTGCCCTGTCAAGCCGGCCGATGAGCTGCACGCCGTTATCGAGCATCACAACCTCATCCTTCAGCACCCTGATACCCTTGCTCTCAATATAGGGAATGGTCCTGGCTGCATTGCCTATATACTCATGGTTGCCTGTAATGGCCCACACCCCGTGGCGCAACGGCGGAAGCGTCAGTGAGGCCAGCAGATCACCGCGCAGTACCGGCCCGATACTTCCGTCAATAAGGTCTCCGAGGAAGAGAACCATGTCAGGCTTCCCGGCACTGATAATCGCCGAGAGCTGCCGCATGCTCCGTTTGCGGATGATACTTCCCAGGTGGATATCTGATACAGCCATTATGCGCATACTCTCTTCATCACCACGGAAGCTCTTCTCAGTTGTGATCTCATATTCCCTGATCACGGGGCGTATGGCAATAAAAAAGCCGGTGATCATCACTATCAGCGTCAGTGCTGTGATCCCTGCAAGGAGCCACAGCCTCAGCCTGGGCATCAATGCGGTATCTATCAGGCCGAACGGTTTCTGCAACAGCAGCACAATATCTGCCGCCAGCCAGGCCAGTGCCCCGTAGAGCATGAAGGCGAGCCAGAAACCGCCGGCAATATTGAGTATATCGGTGAAAATACCGGAGAAGGAGTGTTCAAGAAGCTTGCCGGCAAAGAAGGCAGATGCCAGGATGATGAAGATCACGCTGTACCACCTTGTGCCGATACCCGCCCCTGAGAGGGCGCGGTACCCCTTCATCCACAGGTAGAGGTTGATAAGGGTGTAGATGGTAAGTACTACCGCAATGAATATTGCCATTTGCTGTCTCCTCTTCAGTTCCACTTCAGCTGTCCGAATCTTTTTCTGCCACGGATATAATACTCAAACAGGATGTATTTGTTCATCATGGTATGTGGGGGACCGATGTGGTCTGTGCCGGGTGTTGCGCTGCGGAAGGTTCTGATTGCCGTCCGTGCTTTGCGGTAGTCGCGGTGGGCCCTCACCACGGCCCATGCTGCCGCCCCTCCCGCGGTGAAGAGCAGCCTGGCTGCCGCCACCCCGTCGAGCAGCCGGCGGATGAAGATGGTTGGCCTCAGGCTTGCGGAGGGAAGGTTCTTTGCCAGCATGATCAGGCTGTTGCGGAAGTTGTAGTAGATCTTTGCCGGGGAGCCGTAGCCGAGTGTCCCGCCACCCACATGCCACACCACGGCATGGGGGAAGTAGCTGATGGTCCAGCCGGCGTTCTGCATCCTCCAGCAGAGGTCTATCTCCTCCATGTGCAGGAAGAAAGAGTCGTCAAAGCCGCCGCACTGCTCAAAGGCACTGCCGCGCACTGCCATGCATGAACCCGATGCCCAGAAGATTTCGGCGGTATCATCGTACTGGCCCTGGTCATCCTCCACCGTCTCAAATATCCGTCCCCGGCAGAAGGGATATCCCAGCCTGTCGATATAGCCACCTGCAGCACCTGCATATTCAAAGGCTGTCCGCTTTTCGAATGACCTGATCTTCGGCTGGCAGGCGCCGATCCCCGGATGCATCTCCATGAAGGTTGTCAGCTTCTCAGCCCATCCCGGCTCCACCTCCACGTCTGAGTTGAGCAGGATGAAGTACTCAGCCTCCACCTGCCGCAGTGCCCTGTTGTAGCCGCCGGCATAGCCATGATTGTCATCAAACCTGAGCAGGGTTATCTCCGGGAAGGTGGCAGCCACCCAGTCAGCCGAGCCGTCATCGGAGGCGTTGTCAGCCACCACAACAGATATGCCGGGCGAGAGAGTGTTGCTGATCACCCCCGGCAGGAACTGCTCCAGATAGTTGCGCCCGTTCCAGTTGAGTATGATAACGGCGGTCTTAATCATTTCCTGTTAAACTTATTCATTCCTGACCAATCGTGACATTGCCGGCGACTCTTGATCTTACACTGTACAACTCATCCACCACCGGCAACAATTTATTATTTACTGCAATTCTCATTCACTGCTTGCAGCTCTTTTGTATTTCCACCGTCTGTGTGACCAGAGCCAGTATTCAGGATGTTCCCTTATCTTCTCTTCAAGCATCCTGGCATACCGCTCGGTGATTGCATCCGGCTCCTCCTGCCCGGGCTTTTCGGATACAAGGCTGTATTCCAGCTCATAATAGCCTCTCTGCCGTTTGGCTATATGGATGAGTATCACCGCCGAGTCATACTTCCTTGCCACCTTCTCTGCTCCGCGGTAAAAACCGGTATCCTGGTTAAGGAAGGTGGTCCAGTAGGAGTTGTCGCCACGTGGCGGGGTCTGGTCTGCAACAAACCCCGACATGGTGAGAACCTTTTCGCTGCGGTATTTCACCAGTTCCCTGGCAATTTGGTTCATGGGGGTCAGGATAATGCCAAACTTTGATCTCAGCCTCAGCAGGTATCTGTCGAAATCCTTGTTTGTTAGTGGCTTATATATGGTTACCACTTTATGCCTGGCATTCAGCTGCATAGCCGAGAACCACTCCCAGTTGCCGTAATGGCTGCAGAGTGCCACCACGTCTCGCCCTTCACTGTAGAACCGGTCAGTGAGGGAGGTGTCAGTAACCAGGAACCGTTTCTTTATCTGCCCTGGAGTGAAATGTATCGCTTTGAGGGTTTCAAAGATCATATCGGTCATATGCCTGTAAAAGCGCCGGCCTATTTCCCGTCTCTCCCTGTCAGTTTTTTCGGGGAATGCATTTTTCAGGTTCATGGCAACCACCTCCCGCCGGTAACGTACCAGGTGGTATATTACCGGGCAGAGCAGGTCGGAAAGCAGGAAGAGTGCCCTCATCGGCAGCAGTGCGATCATCCAGGCGACCACTGCAAAGAGATAAAAGCCTGCACGTTTCATTCTGTAACTGGTTCAGCCGGTTCACAGTTCATGGTCCCGTCGGTACGCACTGATGTCAGTCTAACCCTTCTGACCGATCCGGGAAGATCATCTGACCATGGTGTCATTACCCGTATATAGTTGCCTGTCAGCCCGGTCACCATGTCGATGCCGTCAGCTTTCTCGAAGAGCACCTCACAGGTATGCCCGGAGAGGCTCTTCATGAACTGTATCCGTTTTCTCTCAGAGAGTCTGATCAGCTCCCGGCTGCGTCTCTCTTTCTCGCTGCTGCTGACCCTGCCCGGCAGGGAGGCCGCCGGTGTGCCTGGTCTTGGGGAGAAGGCAAATACATGGAGGTATGTCAGGGGGAGGCCTTCCAGGAAGCTGCATGTTATGGCATGATCCTCTTCGGTCTCACCCGGGAACCCGGTGATCACATCTGCCCCTATACCCGCTGCGGGCATCTTCTCCCTGATGCGGATCACCCTTTCTCGGAAGACCTCTCTCCGGTATCGCCTGCGCATCAGCCCCAGTATCCTGTCATTGCCGCTCTGCAGGGGGATGTGGAAGTGCGGCATCAGCACCTTTTCAGAAGCGACCAGGTCAATGACAGCATCTGTCAGGAGGTTGGGCTCAACCGACGAGAGCCGGAGTCGTTTCAGCCCCGGCACCCGCGCCAGCGCGGACAGGAGCTCTTCGAAGCTCTCCCCTGTGCTTTTGCCGAAGTCTCCCACATTGACGCCGGTGAGCACTATCTCGCTTATACCTGTGTCAATGATACGTCCGGCCTCAGCCACCAGGTCGCTTATGGCCGGATTTCTGCTCCTGCCCCTGGCCAGCGGTACGGTGCAGTAAGAACAGTGGTAGTCACAGCCATCCTGTACCTTCAGGAACGAACGGGTACGGTCACCTGCTGACCATGCCGCCATGAATCCTCCGGTGCCGGCCGCCTCGCATGAATGTACTTCGGGAGCCCTCTGCTTGCTGATGTTGTCTATATAAGAGACAATGTCAAACTTCTCACTTGTTCCCAGCACCAGGTCCACCCCCTCTATGGCGGTTGCCTCATCCTGCCTCAGCTGGGCCCAGCAGCCCACTACGGCGATAAATGCTTCCGGATTGCGCTTAATGAATTTCCTGACTGTCTGCCTGCATTTGCGGTCAGCGGCATCTGTCACGGTACAGGTGTTGATCACATAGATATCGGCATGAGAGTCAGGCGGCACCCTTTCAAACCTGTCACCAGTGAAGGCACGTGCAATCGTTGACGTCTCTGCAAAATTCAGCTTGCATCCCAGGGTATGAAACGCTACTTTCCTCTTCAATACTAAAAGGTTACTGTCAGCAGTGCAAAAATAGCAAAAAAGCCGTTTACAGCAGCTTGCTTGCCAGTTCTGCCAGGAAGCTTCTTTCGCCCTTCACCAGGTGTACATGGGCGAAGATATCGAGCCCGCGCATCTTGTCAGAGAGGTAGCTCAGTCCATTCGACCCTGAATCGAGGTAGGGGGAGTCGATCTGCTCAATATCTCCAGTAAATATCATTTTGGTACCCTCGCCCGCCCGTGTGATGATCGTCTTCACCTCATGAGGGGTGAGATTCTGTGCCTCATCCACAATGAAAAAGATGTTTGAGAGACTGCGCCCCCTGATATAGGCCAGTGGCGTGATAACCAGCTTGTCATCCTTTATCATGTCATTGATGCGGATGAACTCGGGGCTCTGGGCACTGAAACGGTGCTTGATGACTGTCAGGTTGTCATACAGCGGCTGCATGTAGGGATCCATCTTCTCCTTGATATCTCCGGGCAGGAATCCCAGGTCACGGTTAGCCAGTGGAACGATGGGCCTGGCAAGAAAGATCTGCTTGTAACGCTTGTGCTGGTGCAGCGCAGCAGCCAGCGCCAGCAGGGTCTTCCCGGTGCCGGCCTTGCCGGTAAGCGCCACAAGCTGAATATCGGGATTACAGAGGGCATGCAGTGCAAAGGTCTGTTCGGCGTTGCGCGGGTCGATGCCGTAAGTGGTGTGTTTCAGTACCCGCGACAGCATTTTGGTGGTGGGGTTGTAATGCGCCAGGGCGCTCAGGTTGGTATTGCGCAGGATAAAGAAGTGATGCCCCGTTTCACTTACCTCTATCTTCATCTCCCCGGCTGGTACCCCTTCCGGATGCTCATATAGCTTGTTGATCAGGTCATGGTCAATGTTCTCGATGATCCTGACCTCCTTGTAGAGATCGTCGAGATTGACAACCTTGTCTGTCTGATAGTCTTCTGCCATGATGCCCAGTGACTTGGCCTTCATCCTCAGGTTGATGTCCTTGGTGATCAGGACGACGGTCTTGTTCTTGTGCTCCTGGGTCACATAATCGGCTATGGCCAGTATGCGGTGATCAGGCGTCCTCTCGGGGAATGACTCGGCGACCCGTTCAGAGAACTGTTTGCCTGTCTCGATATGCAGGCTGCCCAGCTTGCCGCCAAGAGGTATCTCGCCAGTGAGCAGCAGATCGCCGGCAATCTTGTCCAGCTCGCGGGTGAACTCCCGTGCATGAAAGTTGATTATATCATTGCCGCGCTTGAACTTGTCAAGCTCCTCGAGAACCACAATGGGTATGATAACATCATTCTCCTCAAAGTTGTAGATGCACTTGTAGTCATGCAGCAACACGTTGGTGTCAAGAATAAAAATCTTCTTCTTCTGAATCTTTTTTGCCATGGCTGAACTGTTTGAACCGCCCTCTCCTCCGGCGCCGGAGAGGGCAACAGCCAACAAAGATAGTGGTAGCAGGCAGCGGCGGAGTTGGCTTTTTGTAAATTTGCAAACAACCTGACGGAGGTTATCAACATGAACTATCGTGAGACAGTAGAATATCTCTTCAGCATGCTGCCTGCCTATCATCGTATAGGCAAGCCGGCCTACAAGGCTGATCTTGACAACACCCTCGAGCTGGACCGCCTGTTCGGCCATCCGCACGCCAGGTACCTGACGCTGCATGTGGCGGGCACCAACGGCAAGGGATCGGTATCACATATGCTGGCCTCAGTGCTGCAGGAGGCCGGATACCGTACGGGGCTCTACACCTCGCCTCACCTGAAGGATTTCAGGGAGAGGATACGTATCAACGGGAAGATGATACCCGAGGATGAGGTGGTCAGCTTTGTGGTCCGGCATGACAGCATCATCAGACGGATAAAACCTTCATTCTTTGAGATGACGGTTGCCATGGCCTTTGACTATTTTGCCAGGATGGAGGCAGATGTGGCAGTGATAGAGACCGGCATGGGTGGCAGGCTCGACTCTACCAACATCATCACTCCGGTGCTTTCGGTGATCACCAATATAGGTCATGACCATATGGAGTTTCTTGGCGATACCCTTCAGGCCGTGGCCGGAGAGAAGGCCGGCATCATCAAGCCGGGTGTGCCGGCTGTTGTCGGTGAGTATCAGCCGGGCATAAGTGAGGTGATCATTGCCAGGGCGGAGGCCCTGGCCGCCCCGGTGCTTCTGGCCGACCGCCGGTACCGTTGCCGGCTGGGCCGCTTCAGCCCCGCCACCGGCATACGGCACTTTACTCTTGACAGCCTCACTGACGGTACTCACCTGAAAGGCCGCACACCGCTGGGCGGACTGGCACAGCAGAGGAACCTGCAGACGGTTGCCGCGGCGGTGGAAGTACTCTCAGGCAGGGTCGGTATTGAGAACAGGCATCTTATCAGGGGTGTGGAGCGTGTGGTGGCAAACACCGGTCTGATGGGCCGCTGGCAGATATTATCGCTATCCCCCCTCACCGTGTGTGATACCGGCCATAACCGTGAAGGACTCATCTATGTGTTGCAACAGGTCAGAAGCCTGAAGAGGCGGAGAGTACATATGGTGATCGGTGTTGTGAACGATAAGGAGACCGCCACAATCCTGCCGCTTTTCCCGAAGGATGCCGTCTATTACTTCACCAGGGCTTCGGTGCCGAGGGCCCTTGATGAGAGAGTGCTGATGGCCGAGGCTGAGAGGTACGGGCTGAGCGGGGCTGCATGGCCGTCGGTGGCTGAAGCGGTTGCTGCGGCACAGGGGGCGGCAGCGCCAGATGAGCTGATATTTATCGGCGGCTCAACATTCGTTGTGGCTGATGCACTGCAGCTATACCGCCTCTATGGTTGAGGGGGGCTTTGCTGCGATGTTGTAGGTTACCGACACCACTCCCGGCACCTTCCCGGTTATCTCTGCCGCCATCTCCTGCAGCAGCTCAAAGGGTAGCCTGGCGGGTGTGGCCGTGCGGGCATCAACGCTGTCCCAGCACCGTATCTCAATCTGTCTTCCAAATTCCCGCCTGCCGTCACGCATCCCGGTCACCCGGTCATCATGCAGTATAGCCATATACTGGAATGCACCGCTGCCGGCCAGATGTTTTTCGACGATCACAGTGGCCTTCCTGACCACCTCAAGCTTCTCGCTGGTCACCACTCCGATGATCCGTGCCGCCAGACCGGGCCCGGGAAACGGGATACGGTTGAACATCTCTTCAGGCAGTCCCAGTGCCCGGCCGGTCATACGCACCCCCTCCTTGCGCAGTTGCAGCAACGGCTCGATGATATGGTACCCGAAGGCCTCCTGCGGGTCTATACCCAGCTGGGCAAAGACGTTGTGCTGCCGCTTGATGCCGGCAACCGTCTCATCTATATCGGTCAGTATTGTGCCCTGAAGGAGGTACTTAGCACCGCTCTCCCGCACTATGCGTCCGAACACATCACGGTAGAAGGCCTGGGTTATGGCTTCCCGCTTCTGTTCAGGATCATCAATGCCCCGAAGAGCCTCCAGGAACTCCTTTCGTGCATCTATCACCTCAACACTGACTCCCAGTCCCTTGAAAATTTCAGCCACTCTCTCAGGCTCCCCCTCGCGCATCAGGCCATTCTCAATCAGGACCGTCCTGAGCCTGCTGCCCAGGGCAAGGTGCCCGATCATCGTTACCACCGAAGAATCCACTCCTCCCGAGAGGGCATTGATGGCGGTTCCCCCGCCTACAGCGTTTCTTATTTCATTGACCTTCTCATTGATGAACTGCCCTGTATTGAGCTCGTCGGCCCTGATTTCCCTGACCATTTCGTGATGCGTTATTGATGCAGATGCAAATATAAGAAAAGGGTTCGCCGTGCAGAGCAGGGAATGTCAGAATTACTCTCCTCCTCCGGGTTTACTGCCCTGCTTCATGGCATGGGTGCAGCAGCAGGCATGCCGTACCCATGCCCGGCCCGGAGGAGCTCTGACCTAATGAATCTAACCATCTGCGCAGGGAGACTGACGCAGCGGCGCCATACAAAGAGATCTTCTAAACGCACAGGCCCGCAATCGGCGGGGCTTCCGGTACATATCATGTTGTTAAAGAAAAATTTGACATGAATTCTTTAGAAGTGTAAATTTGGTATAGGAGAAGCGGACAATTAACCAAATATATTCAGGAGTATTCCCGAAAACCTTGAAAAGAGTAGGGGGTGGCAGCCGAAAAACCTACGAGTAGGCTATTCCTAAAATGTGATCAGCTATGAAGAAGAGTACTCTAATGATAACGGCTTTGTGTCTCATTGCCGTTTCGCTATCTGCCCAGCCGCAGCTTGAAAAGGGAAAGCTGCTGGTAGGTGTCACCTCAACCATGGCTCTGGGGGGAGAAGAAGTTAATGGGTCGTCGGAGATGTTTGGCTTCGGTTTCTGGAAAGAGAGTTACAGCTATGGATCTGATCCCCTCGAGCCTAGCCATCGTGGGTTTGCCTATAATATGCTGCCAAAGGCCGGTTACTTCATTATGGATAATCTTGCTGCCGGCCTTGAGGTTTTTGTTTCCGGATATACCTTCAAGGATATAAACAGCAGCAATAAATATAAATATGGCAGGTTTGGCGCCGGGCCCTTTGCCAGGTACTATTATCCCCTTGATAACATCTATCCTTTTGGCGAAGTCCGATGCCTTTTCGGAACAGGCAAGTATGATAATGGCAGCCCCAAGGAGTCATTTATGGTGCTCGGTTTGTCTGCAGGCGCGGCAATACCGCTGGGTGATATGGTTACATTCGATCTCCTTGCCGGATATTTCTATGCATTGGACAAGCGTAAGGCAGACAGTAGCGGCGAATATCAGGGTGCCAGGCGTGCCATGAGCGGCTTCATGATTAACCTCGGATTTGCCGTTTACCTTGACGAAAGCCATTTCAAAAAGTAAAGGTTAATCATATCCGTTGCTGCAAGTCCCTGACTGCCGCCGGCGCAGGAATTTCACCGGTGATATGTCTCAATATCGCCTCCTTATGCCGGATTGTGATGCTTTTTGCCTAACTTAACCTCAAAATTCAGCCGAATGAGATCCACATTACTCACCGTGCTCTTTCTGTTTACTGCGTTGCTTCTCAATGCACAGCAGGGCAGAAAGCTTATTCTGTTGCATACGAATGACTTTCATTCGCACCTGCAGGGTTTTGCCCCTGAGTCGGCCTATACCCCGCTGGTGGCCGACAATGATCCAACCCGGGGCGGTTTTTCACGTATCGCCGGGATAATTGCCGCTACCCGGGGCGAGAATCCCGGGGCAACGCTGGTGGTGGATGCGGGCGACTGTCTGATGGGCACCCTCTTTCATGCCCTGGAACCTGCCACCGGCTTCCAGATACCACTGATGAAAAGGGCAGGCTATGATGTGATGGCCATGGGCAATCACGATTTTGATTTCGGCCCGGCCGCCTATGCGCAGATCCTCAGGAGAGCCAGTCAGACGGGTGAGATACCCTTTGTGCTCTGCGGAAATGGTGTCACCGACCCGGCTGACCCTCGTGATGACCTCTTCGAGGAGGCAATCAGGGACGGACTGATCAGACCATGGGTCATCCAGGAGGTCAATGGCATAAAGGTCGGACTCTTCTCTCTCCTGGGGGCTGATGCAGATGACTCTGCTCCCTATGCCGTGCCGGTACGGTTTGAGAATATCGTCAAGGCAGCAAGGAAACTGGTCAGTAAGCTGAAGCAACAGGGGGCTGACATCATTGTATGTTTGTCACACAGCGGCGTTACCCGTGACAAAAAGGGCAACTGGGCCGGTGAGGATGTTGTGCTGGCAGCAAAGGTCGGGGGGATTGATCTCATCGTTTCAGGGCATACCCATACCCGGCTCGACGAGCCGGTGGTGGTCAACGGAGTACCCATCGTGCAGACGGGCAGCGCAGGCAGGTTTGTAGGCAGGGCAGACATTACCTTTACGGGCAATGGCATCACCCTCGACCATTACAGGCTGATACCGGTTGATGATGAGATCACGGTTGTTGCTGCCATCCAGGAAAAGATTGAGCGACAGAAACTGGTAATTGACAGTGCCGTACTCACTCCCCTCGGCCTGGCATACGACATGCCGGTAGCCATATCTCCCTTTGTGATGGAATGCGATGAGTATGGTGACCAGGCGGGAAGCAACCTGGGAGCCCTGATGGCTGATGCCATTCATTACTATGTCAATGAGTACGGCCCCGGTACTGACATAGCAATGGTTGCTGCAGGCGTTATCCGTGACCCGCTGCTGCCCGGCACACAAAGCGTGGCAGACCTCTTCAGGGTGATGTCACTGGGAGCAGGAAAGGATGCGGTGCCCGGATACCCGCTCTCACAGCTATGGGTCACCGGACGCGAGCTGAAAAATATCGCCGAGATACTCATAATGTCATCAGCCACAAACCCCAATCACTTCTGCTACTACTCGCCGCTGCACATAGAGTATGATCCCAGAGGCGGTTTCCTGAATAAAATCCGGAAGATTGAGCTGACAGAGAGTAACGGCACGGTTACCCGTATCAATACATCAAAAAAGGCTGACAGGCTCTACTCAATTGTTGCCAACTCATATATGCTTGACTTTGTCGGTATAATCAAGAAGAAATCGATGGGTCTTGTGAATGTGATACCCAAGGGAGCTGACGGCAGGCCGGTAACGGATATGCGCCAGGCGATAATCGACTTTGATCCTGACCAGCCGGGGCTACAGGAGGGGAAGGAGTGGCTCGCACTGGTGAGATACCTGCAGCAGTTCAGACCGCTGTCAGAGGAGGGGGTACCGGTAATTCCCGAGTACTATCGTAGCCCAACCCCCTCAGTGATAGCCGTGGAGAGCAGGAAATGAAAAAGGCAGGTCACAGGAAACTCTTTGTCAGACTCTTCAGCTTCCTGTCGCGGAGAGGACTGAAGAAGCACTTCCGTAATATTGCCATAACCTGCAATGCTGATACCCGCGGCAGGCCGGTACTGCTTATCGGTAACCGTTTCGGGTGGTGGGACCCCTTCATTGCCTACAGGCTCAACGACCTTCTCTTCCACAAGAAGTTCCACATCATGGTGCTTGAAGAGCAACTGGCAGCCAGGCCGGTAATGAACAAAGCCGGGGCCTTTCCCATCAAAAGGGCATCACGAACCGCCATCGATACCCTGAAATATGCATCGGGGCTCCTGCATGAGACCAATAACCTGGTGGCACTCTTTCCGCAGGTTGCCCTCACCTCCATCCATCGAAGGCCGGTAAGGTTTGAGAGAGGAGTGGAGCGGATCATCGCAGGAGCCTCCGACAGGCTGGCAATACTATTTTATGTTGCCCTCCCTGACTGGTTTACCGGGAAGAAACCCGATCTCAGCATCAGGATCATTGAGTATACCTCCCGCGAGAGGTCAATCACTGACCTGGAGGATACCTACAATATGTTTCTCGATGAATGTATCGTCAGCCAGCGCCCCCCGGATAAGCTGCCGGGAGTTAGCCAAACAGTCCAATGATTGTGTTATGAAAGGATTCGCTCTTTCCGTCAGGTTTCTGTTGATTCTGATTGTTGCCGTAACGATAACCGGCTGTGGTAACGGCGGGCCGGCAGCCTCTGGTCTCCGTGCCGGGGGAGGCGCCACGCTTGACAGTGTTATGTTCGCTCATGCTCCGCTATTCAAAAACCGGGCAAATAATGCCATCGCGAGATTGTATCTCTCATGCGACAGCACCTCCGTCCCTGTATTCATCAGAGAGATCTCCATTCGGTTTACCCCTGGGACAGCTCTCTCCTCCCTTGAGGCGGTCACTGCCACCCTCTCCGGAGAAGGGGAGGGGAGTGATGTTGTTGTGTCTGTGCGGCCGCGGCCCCTGAGCCGGATAAAATTCAGGGGAGGAGGCAGGCTGACACCCGGCACCGGCGTGGTCACCCTTGCCATCTCATTGAGTGAGGCGGCGAGGCTCACTGACCGGGCAGGGATCGCCTCCATTCAGGTAACCCTCTCTGACGGGAGCCGGCTGACACATGATATCGCTGCCCCGGAGATACTCCGCCCCGGAATCGTTGTGCGGGCAGCGGGTCAGGACGGCTGTGACACCTACCGTATACCCGGCATGGTGACCACATCTGCCGGCACCCTGATAGCAGTCTATGACGTAAGGTACAACAACAGCAAGGATCTGCAGGAGGATATTGACATTGGTATGAGCCGGAGCACTGATGGCGGCGAGTCATGGGAGCCGATGCGGGTGATAATGGATATGGGCGAGTATGGAGGCCTTCCACAGAACCGTAACGGTGTGGGTGACCCGGCAGTGCTGTATGATCATTTTACCAATACCATCTGGGTGGCTGCACTCTGGCTGAACGGCTCGGCTCCTGACAGGGCACTCTGGTGGGACTCCCGGCCGGGGATAACCCCGCAGGAGACCGGACAGATCATGCTGGTGAAAAGCAGTGATGACGGATTGACATGGTCTGATCCGGTCAGTATCACCGGCCAGGTTAAGGATCCTGCCTGGCAACTGCTGCTGCAGGGACCCGGCCGCGGCATCACCATGAGCGACGGCACCCTGGTCTTTGCCGCCCAGTACAAGGCTGATCTGGGAGTCAAAGCCATTGACGGCGGAGACTACACATGCCACTCGACAATCATATGGAGCCGTGACAGGGGGGAGACATGGCACATAGGCGCCGGGGCCAAACCCAATACCACCGAGGCACAGGTGGTAGAGCTGCCTGACGGCAGCCTGATGCTCAATATGAGGGATGACCTCAACCGAATGGACAAGGGAGAGACGAACGGCCGGGCAGTGGCAGTCACACGTGACATGGGCCTGACATGGAGCATGCATCCATCGTCAGGGGGCGCACTGCCCGAACCAAACTGCATGGCCAGCCTGATCGCGGCCACTATGACGACTGACGGGATGAGCAGAAACCTGCTCTTCTTCTCAAACCCCGATGACAGGTATGACAGGGTGAAGATGACAATCAAAATGAGCACCGATCTGGGAATGACATGGCCTGACACACAGAAGATCGAACTATGCCGGCCGGGAGGATTCGGGTACTCATGCCTCACCATGGTGGACGAAAACCATGTGGGGATTCTCTATGAAGGTGTGAAAGAACTCTATTTTCAGAAAGTACCGGTTGCTGAATTCTTCAGGCCGGGTACTCAGGAATAGCGCGGTTTTGCACCTCTGCTTCTGTTTCCAGGTTTATTACCATCAATCCAACTGAAATGACAAAGAGTTGTAAAATTATTCAGTGGATGGCCCGGGTGCTGTGTATTGCCGCAATTGCCTTTATAAGTCTGTTCGCACTGGACTCCTTCGAGACCGGAAGGACATTCTGGCAGAACATGGGTGCATTTGCGATACACCTTATTCCGACATTTATCCTGCTGATACTCCTGATAGTCGCCTGGAGACGGGAACTGACCGGAGGGATTCTGATAACTCTCACCGGCCTGCTGGCAATACCCTTGTTAATAAGGCTTAATTATCAGACCGGGCAATCGGCCGGATTCATGCTGGGAATCATCAGTATGGTCGCACTCCCTTTTATTGTTGCCGGCGCCCTTTTCATCGTCAGTCATTTCGTCAAACGCAGAACATGCTCAGACGAGAAGCTGCATTGAGACGGCAGTGAGGCTGATCTGCCTCCCTCCCGGTTATAAGGCTGGTATCATGCTGTAAAATACCACCGGCGCCGCTATTTAGTGTAGCAGTGACTGTAAGATACAGTAACTCAGTTTATTATTATAAAAACTATAAAAATAGTCAAGAAAAAATAAAAATTAGTTGTACGACTAATTGATTAGTCATATATTTGCACAGAAGGATTGACACGATTGTTATGAAGAAGAAATTACAGCTTACGAAGGCAGAGGAGCAGGTGATGCAGATCCTGTGGGAGCTCGGGGAGGGGCTGGTCAGGGATATCCTCGACCGTTTTGATGAACCGAGGCCTGCCAGGAACACGGTCTCCACGGTGGTCAGGATCCTGGAGAAGAAGGGGTTTGTTGATCACAAGTCCTATGGCAATGTCTATCTCTACTATCCGGTGGTTACCCGCGAGGAGTATTCGCGTCATCAGCTCTTCGGGCTTCTGGAGAGCTATTTTGACAACTCATTTCCTGCTATGGCATCATTCTTTGCACGTGAAAAGGATCTTACCATAGCAGAGATGGAGGAGCTGATCAATGAGACCAGGCGGGAGCTTTCCCGCTCAAAGGAGAAAAAGTGATGGAACCCTTTGTCATCTATCTTTTCAGGTCGGCGGTATGGATTGCCGTCTTCACCCTGGTCTACTGGCTCTTTCTCAGGAATGAGCGTTTCTTTCTTCTCAACCGCATCTACCTGGTTTCAGGTATGATTGCGTCATTTATCCTTCCTTTTGTCACGGTGCGGTATGTTGTCGAGCTGCCCCTGCTGCAGCCGGTTGTCACGGCCGGAGATGCATCGGCTGTTGTCGTTGACACTGTTTCTGCAGAGCCGGTTACCCGGTCTCTGCCGGCTATGGTGTGGCTGGCGGGTGTGGTGCTGCTTCTCGTGCGCCAGGGAGTGCAGACAGCGGCGGTGCTGCGTGCCGCACGCAGGGCTGAGAGGGTTGAGGGCTATCCGGTCAGGGTGCTGCGCTCGCCCGACTTCACCGGTTCATTCTCATGGTTCTCAATGGTTGTTGTCAATCCTTCTCTTTCAGAGACCGAAATCAGTGAGATCATGAAGCATGAGATGGTGCATGTCAGGCAGCGTCACTGGGTTGATCTGCTGCTCTCAACGCTTCTCTGTACCGTTCAGTGGTTCAATCCTGCCGCCTGGTTCAGTGCCCGCTTCATCAGGCAGAACCATGAGTATCTGGCCGATGAGGGGGCAGTCAGCTCATCGGCTGATCCCGCACTCTACAGGGCGGTGCTGCTCAACCAGATCGCCGGCAGGCCGGTAATTGAGGCCGGCAGCTATTTCAGTCAGTCACTTAACAAAAAACGATTCCTGATGATGAAAAATAGAGTCACTTCTCCCCGCAGGAAGCTGAGGCTTCTGCTGATAGTGCCGGCAGTGGCACTGGTACTGTATGCCTTTGCCGAGCCACGGTACATATTTGTTCCGGAAGAGAGTTCCGGAAGTCTCATTCACTCCGTTGCTGCCGGTGAGGTTCACATAACTCCCGGTGATGCGGCCGTCACTTCATATGGTAATATTGCCTTTATCGGTGATAATCTGCCTGACAGGAAGATCACCGGGGTGGTCACCGATGAGCACGGCAAACCGATGAAGGGTGCGTCAGTCGTGATAACGGGCACCACCACCGGTACCACCACCGATGCGTCCGGCCGGTTCACCCTGCAGAATGTGCCGTCAGGGTCAGGGATATGGATCTCTTTTGTGGGATACAAGGCCTATAAGGTTGATGCCGGATCGGTACGCAACAATCTCAGGATCACCATGCAGCCCGAGGCTGCAGTCACCCCTGAGGTGACGGTCATGCCTCCACCGCCTCCCGGTAACCGGATGTCAGATGCTCTGGTGGTTATCGACGGTAAGATATCAGACACGCCTCTCAGTCAGCTCTCCCCCTCCGAGATAGCAGAGATCAGGGTACTCAAGGGTGAGAATGCCACTGAGAAGTACGGTGAGAGAGCGCGTAACGGCGTCATTGAGATAGTTACGGTGGCTGCAGCAGCCAGGGCCGGGAAACCCGGCCCGGTAGTGGTGGAGGGACATCCGCTGGGGAGCGGCGATAAGGCTGCCGGCAAGCCGGGAGAGGTAGTGGTGGTAGAGGGTTATCCGCTGGAGGGTGGCAGAGAAGCTGCCGGCAAGCCGGGGGTGGTAGTGGTAGAGGGTTATCCGCTGGAAGGTGGCAGAGAAGTTGCCGGCAAGCCGGGGGTGGTAGTGGTAGAGGGTTATCCGCTGGAAGGTAGCGAAAAAGCTGCCGGCAAGCCGGAGCCGGTAATGGTCACAGGACATCCGCTGGAGAATGATAAGGAATTCTTCATTGTAGTGGAACAGATGCCCCAGTTCCCCGGCGGTAACCAGGCGAGGGATGCCTGGATTGCAAGGAACATACGCTACCCTGAGCAGGCTGCCAGGAACGGTATTGCCGGTATGGTTTATGTCTCCTTTGTAATAGAGAGAAGCGGGAAGGTAACCCGGGCCAGTGTGGTAAGATCCGTTGACCCCCTCCTCGACGCCGAGGCTGTCAGGGTGGTCGGGGCGATGCCTGACTGGAAGCCGGGGCTGCAGAGGGGCGAGCCGGTTGAGGTGAGGCTGGTTCTCCCGGTGAACTTCGCCCTTCAGTAGCACCGGCAGGAGTTCTCCTGACCGGGCCTCCCGGAGGGTTACCGTACAGTAACCCGGCCAAATCTCTTGCCGGGTTTCCGGGAGAATTACCGGGAGGTGTTCCGGCCGGACTTCAGGGAAAGGTCCGGCCGGTCTTTTCTTAGCAGGCTCTCATTGCCCTGATGGCCCTCCTTTCCCTGCTGGTCCTCCATGCCCTCCGGCATGATGGACCACCATCTGCGGGAGCGAGAATTCAATCCCCTCCTCATCAAAGGCCTCCTTGAGCCTCTTCCGCAGTTCGCCTGCCACCTCCCACTGCTTGAGTGGTTTTGTCTCACCGACAATCTTTACTTTCATGGCTGAGTCAGCGAATTCGCTTATCCTGATGAAGCGCGGAGGCGAGATGACCGAATCGCTGAATGCCGGGTCGGCAGCCAGCTCCCGGCCGACCCTGTTCACGGTATCGGCCAGCCGGCCGGTCTCGGTCCTGTAGCTTACCCCTACATCCAGGTTGACCCGTGCAAACTCCTGTGACATGTTTGAGACCTTTCCGATTGAGCCGTGGGGGATGTGATGCACCGTGCCGTCAGCGTCTCTCAGGGTCGTTTTCCTCAGGGAGATGTCCTCCACCGTCCCGCTGAACCCCTCAATGCTCACCACATCACCTATCCGGTACTGGTTTTCAAGCATCAGGAACATTCCTGTAATGACATCCTTAATAAGATACTGCCCGCCGAAGCCTATTGCCAGTCCTGCTATCCCGGCTCCTGCAAGGAGGGGTGCCACCTGGATTCCTGCCTCATTGAGTGCCATCATGACGGCAATTACAATGATCAGGATGTTGAGTGCACGGTTGAAGATCCTGATGAGTGTATCCTCCCTCTGTCTTTCAGCTTCAGGTGACGGAAATCTGTCTGCCCTGACAGATGCCCTGATCGTCTTTACCACAATACGTTGAAGGATACGGCTGAGAATCATGGCCAGGATAATTATGATGCCGATTCTGATTCCGTGGGTGATCAGCCAGGGGATTACCTGTGCTGCCCATTTGCTGGTTGTCTCCATAATTGTCTCTTTAGTAGTTAAGTCGCTCCTTGAGTAAGAGCTGTTTTCCGCGAACCAAGATAGTAAATAGGGGTGATGAGGGCACTGCGTATCCTCATGCGTGGGATCCTGCTTCTCCGGTAACTGTTCCCGCACCACTCCTGCGCCCTGAATGATGATATGCTTTACGGCATATAGCAGTCGGAGCAGTCATTTTTTGCCGGCAAGTGCATAGGTTATCACCCTTTTTAAGACTATTTTTGAGAGTGACATTTGTTTTTAACGGGTGAGCTATGATTCTTCTCGAGAGTGGTGCCGGCAACTATGTTTACAGTAACGGTCGCACCTATTCCTATTTTGCGGGCAACAACTACCTTGGGCTGGCCACTCATCCGCAGTTGAGGGAGGCAGCCATCAGTGCTGTTGAAAAGTATGGAGTCAACTTCGCCGCCTCGAGGCAGACCACCGGTACGGCCGCCCTCCACCTGGAGCTGGAGTCGGCACTTGCCTCGTTCAAGGGTAAGGATGATGCCGTGGTCTTTGCTTCCGGCTACCAGGGAAACAGCATCCTTCTTGAAGGGCTCAGGGGGCGCTTCGTTACCGTTTTTCTCGATCAGTCGGCACATGCCAGCATAATATCCGCCATCCCTGCCGGGGTCAGCCGGGTGCACTATTATGATCACTGTGATGCAGGTCATCTTAACCAGCTCATGGAGTACAACCGCGGATCGTCACCGCTGGTTATCACTGACGGTGTCTTTGCCCTGACGGGCGAGATTGCACCCCTCGACCGCATCTATGAGGTTGTCAGGCGTCACAATGCCCTGCTGGTTGTGGATGATGCCCATGCCACCGGTGTGCTTGGTGAGGGCGGGAGAGGTACGCCTGAACATTTCGGGCTGCACGGTGAGGAGAATATCTACCAGACCGAGACCATGAGCAAGGCTCTCGGGGGGTATGGCGGCTTCATCACCGGCAGCAGTGAGCTCACCGGCATGATACGTGCCCTTTCTGCCACCTACCAGGCCTCCACCGCACTGCCTCCACCCATAGCTGCAGCCGGTATCGCCTCACTCGCCATCCTGAAGGCCAATCCCGGCCTTCGGTCTGAGCTGCTCCGGAAGGCCTCATTGATAAGGGAGACGGTAAGAGAGCTGGGTTATGATACCACCAGCGTGGCTACACCCATCATCCCGCTGCTCTTTAAAACCCGGGAGGAGGCAGCCGGCCTCTCCGCCTTCCTCGAGGAGAATGGGGTGATAGTACCGGTGATCAACTATCCTGCAAGGGAGGCACTGCACCTTGTCAGGATAGCAGTGTCGGTGACACATACAGTTGACCAGACAGATCAGTTAACAGCTTTGTTAAAACAATGGAAGGAGAAAAGATGAAAACAATCCGGATCAGGGAAGTAGTTATCGAGCCGCTCAATATTGAGCTTGAGGAGCCGTTCAGGATAGCTATCGGAACGAAGTACAGCATTGAGAATGCATTGATTACCATTATCCTGGAGAATGGTATCGAGGGCTATGGTGAGGCGGCCCCGCTGGAGCCCATCAACGGCGAGAACCAGGCCACTGCCCTGGCCACGCTGAGAAGCTGTGTTGATTTCATAAAGGGAAAGCCTATCAGCGAATACCGGGCTATCGCTGCCACCCTGCGCAGCGTATTCAACGTGCAGGTCACTGCCCGGTGTGCCATTGAGATGGCCCTTATAGATGCCTGGACAAAGGCGCTTGATATACCCCTTTACCAGTTCTTCGGCGGGGCGGGCACCAGGGCGGAAACCGACTATACCATAGACATCGTTCCACCGGAGATTGCCAGGAAGAATGCCGGGAAGCTGGCAAGGGCAGGCTACACCGTGCTCAAAACCAAGGTGGGAAAGAACCTGGTTGATGATATTGACCGTTTGCTGGCTATCCGGGAGGGTGCTCCCGGCTGCGGTATCACCATCGATGCCAATCAGGGGTATACCCCGTGTGAGGCTGTCAGGTTTACCGAGGAGATGGCGGCCAATGGTATCAGGCCGATACTGTTCGAGCAGCCGGTGTCACGCTATGACCTTGCCGGCATGCGGTATGTCAAGGATCACACCTCAATCCCGATCGCGGCTGACGAATCGGTCTTCACCCGCGCTGATGCCATAAATGTGGTGCGTACCGGGTGTGCCGACTTCATCAATATCAAGCTGATGAAGTCAGGTATCATCGAGGCGATGGATATTGCCGCCATTGCCTTAAGTGCCAATATGAAACTGATGATAGGCTGTATGCTTGAGTCAAAGCTGGCACTGGGTTGTGCGGTTCATTTCGTTGCCGGCATGGGCTGCTTCAGCCTGGTTGACCTGGATCCCCACATCGCTCCAGAGAAGGAGCCTTTTCTGGGCGGCCCTTCATACTCAGCTCCATACTATACACTTTCACCAGACCTGCCGGGTATAGGCTGCACGAGAAGATAAAGAGAGCAGCGGCAGCTATGGCCGGATCCCGCTCTCCGGTCCGGAGCCATCCCGCTTTTACAGGGAGAATATCCGCTGTTACAGGAAGAATACCGTTGTTACAGGGAGGATACTTGCTGTTACAGGGAGAATACCTGCCTGCTCATCCTCAGGATTGATTCATTTCTGACGTCCGGTGACACCGGCCGGGCCGCTTTCCTCCCAAAAAAGTGCAGGATTCGCCTTTTTTAATCACCTGTAAACTTCCGTTTGTCAAAGTTTAGATTTTCTGTCAACGGATTGTTATGCTGGCATATGTCGCACAGTAACAGTCAGGTAGCTTCTAAATAGTAAAAAAAAGCCACTTTATGCATGAGATGGTGGTAAAAAGAGGGCCGGTTTTGACGAATGCCCGCCCTGGCCATGTCAGTTGCCCGATTATTTGGCCGGATACCCCCATTTACTTGATTAAAGGTTTTTCTGGTTAGCGCAAATGGCCACTGCATGGGCATTGCCGTATTGATTTGCCTTCCCTGTACGCATAAATTTGTAGAGTAAAAGGATCTGGTATGAAGATATTTTTTCAGATAACCTCCAATGAAACCGGCAAGGTTTTTATCAGGCGGAGGAAGATCGCCAAAGCATTGCGATGGTATCTCCGCGAGAAGGGCATTGTGTTCGATTACACCTTTATTGTGTTTTAGAAATTAGTAAATGCTGAAGAGATGGACAACATTGGAATTAATTACAACAAGGAATCAGCTTCAGGATTGCCGGCAGGTGTTGCAGCCGGAAGTCTGTCAGCCACTGCCGAACCTAAATTCAACCACCTCTTTTCTGAGCTTACCCCCGAGGTACGCCATGACCTGATCTCATATATCAATGGTGTCGGTGCAGCAAGCAGCCAGAATATGCTGGTGATCCCCGCCACAAAGCACTACTATTATGATGAAGAGGATATGGCCGGTGTCAATTCGGTGGTTAGCCTGAGACAGCTCAATCATATCAAGGAACTGAGGAACTTCCTCAAAAAGATATCAGAGATGCTTCCGGATGGCAGCTTGTTTATCGGCTGCTTTGTTGACAACAGCATGTACAACGGATTTTCGATCAAGTACAGCAATCTGCCCAAAGGTATATCAGACAAGGCAGAGGCATATGAGAACGGTATTGAATCGAGGATTCCGTTCATTAACCGTATGTACAGCTTCATTGACATGAAGACTAACCGTTACCTCACCTCCCGCACCGTGACCAGCCTCCTGCTGGAGAGCGGACTGGAGCTGGGCGGGATGATTGAGATGAACGGCCTGACATATTTTCATACCCGGAGAAGGGCACGACAGGTCAGCCTGATTGCCTGACTGCATTCTGTTTTTCCAGATTGACATACCCACACCTGTTCACCTCCTCCGGGAAGGCCGGCCCTCAGGGCCGGCTTTTTTGATGACCGGGGTAAATGAAAGCAGCCCTCACTTTCCTGCATCCGTTTCCGGGAGGCCTGAGTAGCTTGTGAGGGCTGCCGTTCAAAATTAAAAAGGACCTTCGGAGATATAAAGTAAATCAAAAGGAGTGAGCCGGCAATGGAGCAATGGTTTGGTTTTGACCAATATAATGTAAAGCGTGGTGAACAGGCAAAAAGCAATGAGATAGGTTTCACGGGGTGGCAGGCTGCCATCTTCGGTGGTGTTGAATCCTGGCATGCAGCCGGCACTGAAACCGCGTTTCCCTGTGGCTGCCTTCCGGCACCGGGCAGCTACTCCCTGGCGTTGCGGCCCGGCTGATCACCATTTGCCTCTTATGGCCTTTTCAAACACCTTCCAGTGATCAGGGGTCATCCTTTCAGGAGTGAAGAGGCAGATACCGGCAGCCCGTTGCCGCCATTGCCAGCAGCAGAGTTATCAGGAAGAGTCTCTTCATCACAGAACATTTTATCAGTTTGAGAGAGTCATTCATTCGCCCGTGGCCTGAATGAATGCCAGTCAAAGTTAGAAATATTTCCGGCGCAGCCCGGGCGGTTGCCGGAGATGTCAAAAAAAGAAGGCACCTGCAGGAGTACTGCAGGTGCCTTCTCATCCGGGTGGGCGATGTAGGAGTCGAACCTACGACCCCCTGCTTGTAAGGCAGGTGCTCTGAACCAACTGAGCTAATCGCCCGAAAAGAGAGTGCAAATATATATCCAATTTTCTATTTCACAATGGAGGCCTGCAAAAAATAGAGATCAGTGCCATATTTCGGGGCTGCCCTTAGGCTCACTCCATCGCCTCCCTGCCGCCGGCACGTCACCCTGAACATGCCGGAATCCTGCAGCGATTCTCCCCGGCCGGTCAGGCCAGGGCGATAATGTGTTATTTCTGTTCTTTTTTATTCATTTATATTGGTTTTTGATACTATTTTGCCCGAAAAGTAGTTTGAATTCTGGGCCTGTTCTGTTTTGATTCCTGCAGGCTCAACTGTTTGGTATTATTGTGAATTGTGATTCTGTACGCTGAATCTTACCGAAATGAGAAGTATACGCCTGTTAACGTTTGCGTTTGTGGTGCTGCTGGTATCGCATCCGCTTGATACAGTTGCGCAGGTAGGCCCCGGTGGGGTAGGCACTCTGACCAATACCCGGCTGTGGTTACGGTCAGACAGCCTTATTGCCATCAAACCTCTCTATTACGTTACCGGCTGGCTTGACCAGTCGGGAAACATGCATGATTTCGGGGCGGTGGTGATGGGGCAGACGGTCCCGTCCCTTACCCTCGACGCCATCAACGGCTATCCGGCTGTTACCTTCAATGATCACGGCGGTGTAAACGGCGACTTCCTGGGATATGTCGGCTCACTCGGGATAGCCGATTCGGATGCCGCAACGGTAGTCATCGTTGCCCGCAACATGACGGCGGCCGATGAGCAGAACGGCGGTCTCTACCTTGGCAGGAGGAATGTGGGTGCGGCCAATGCCGTCAGGAGTTACGGAATAGAGCACTCTGCGGCGGTGAGATTTAACGGTGAATCACAGATCTTCAGTGACGGCTACCGCTATGGCGAGTGGACGATTGTATATTACACCAACCCCGACGGGGCAGCGGTATCAGACTACAGCGCACGGTTGAACGGCACAGTGCTGACGGGCAGTTCAGCCTCACCGGCAGTCCCTTCACTGGTATCGAACTATGCTCTTCTCGGGGCAACACAGAATAACGGCATATTCAATCCGCAGGGCTATTTCAACGGTGATATGGCTGAAGTGGCCCTCTTCTCGGGTCAGCTGAACGATGCCGAGAGGGTTGTGCTGCACAATAATCTCGGTGCAAAGTACCTCATCCCCATTGCAGATGACCACTATGCCTGGGAGGTTACCCACTCCCATGATGTCTCGGGCATTGCCGCTTTCAACGGGACCACTTTCACCAATGCATGGTCAGCCGGGATGCTTTCAGTCTCATCACCGACTGATCTGGCTGAGGGGGAGTATCTCTTTTTCGGTCATGACAGGGGTTCTGTCAGGAGCTGGAGCAGGGATGCTGTTCCTGCGCCCGGCACCTGGCGGCTGGAGCGGGTATGGCGCTTCGATGAGACGGGTGATGTCGGCATGGTGACCGTCAGGATACCGGCCTCGTCGCTCCCGTCGCTCCCGGCAGGCTATCCCATGGTAGGCATTCTTATCAGTGACGACGGTGATTTCGGGTCAGGCGCCATGATGCACCGTGCCCAGCTCACCGGCGGCTACTATACCGTACAACTGGATATCGAAAGCGGTCAGCACCTCGCCATTGCCGCCTTCAGGCCGGAGGTCTGTTTCGCTACCACTTCCGCATCAGGCCCTGAGAGTAACACCAGTGTCAATGTCACGGTCACCCTCAACTATCCGCACACCTCAGATATCTCGTTCAAGTACGCTGCCACAGGGGGCACTGCTACCCCGGTAGCTGACTATCTCCTTGATCCGGGCATCATTACCATCCCGGCAGGGGCAGTTACCGGCTCCTTTGTCATCACTGTCGTGGATGATCATCTGGTTGAGCCATCCGAGACGATACTCATAGGACTCTCCGATCCCTCGCCCGGCCTCTCTGTCGGCGATGCCAGCCTCTTCACCTATACCATCCTCGATGACGACTTCGTCTATGTCTCCTTCTCTGCCGGAGCGGCATCAGGCCCGGAAGGTGATTCGCCTGGCACGGTCTCATCGCCTGAGATAGTTGTCAGCGGCGGGATTATCACCACGGGAGGAGCCGTACGGCTCACGGTCGCCAATGGTACGGCCTCCGATGACGACTGGTCGCAGTCGAACGGCCAGGTCACCATTGCGCCGGGCGATTACACCACACCCGTTTCCATTGCCATACCGGCAGCAGTTCTCACCATAGCGGGAGACCTGGTTGTCGAGCCGGATGAGACGCTGCTGCTGGAGCTGACCGATTTCGTGACGGTGACTCCCGGTCCGGTTACCAGCTCAGTCTATACCATACTCAATGATGATGATGCCACGGTCACCGTATCAACTCCCACCCCGACTGTTGCTGAGGGAGGCCCGGGAGCGCCCGGCACCGGCACCTTCGTCTTCAGCTTCACCAACCCTGCATCGGCTGACCGCACCATAACCTACAGCGTCGGAGGTTCGGCCACTCCCGGGGCAGACTATGTTGCCCTCCCCGGCACATTCGTCATGCCTGCCGGCTCGGTGACCCACAACCTCACCCTCACCCCGGTTGCCGATCTTATGGTTGAGGGTGATGAGACAGTCATCGTGACCATCACCGGCGTATCAGGCCAGCCGCCGATCACTGTCGGTCCGGCACAGGCTGTCATCACCATTGAGGATGATGACCTGCCGGAGATACTATGGTCGCCCTCAGCAGTCACCATGACAGAGGGCGGATCAGCACAGGTTGAGGTGTGGCTGGGAACCGCCCCGTCGGGAACGGTGACCATCAATGCCGTTGCCGTAATGGCCGGATTGCTTCAGGTATCACCTGCATCACTCACCTTTACCGCCTCAGATTATTCTGTTCATCAGGTTGTTACGCTGCAGGCTGTTGATAACAGCATCCTCGGCGACACCGGTGATACTCTTCTGCTCTCCGTGGATGCCGCTGTCACAGGTCCCTACAGCCTGCAGTCAGACATAAAGATCCCGGTCAGTATCACGGACAATGACATTGCCTCAATAGTGGCTGTTCCATCAACAGTGACGGTTGATGAAAACGGCACCTCCACATTCAGTGTAACCCTGTCGGCCGCACCGCCCTCGGGCGTTGTGGTGGTAGACCTGGTCAGCAACAACACTGCTGTGGCAACCATAGATATTGCCGGCATTACATTCACTGCAGCAGACTATAATGTCCCGCGCGTTATCACTGTCACCGGGGCAGACAACTACACCCTTGCCGACGAGACGACAACCATCACACTTGCGGTCAACGATCCGCTCTCCTATGCGGGTTACCACGGGGTTACGGCCAGTGTCACCGTCAATGTGATCAATGATGATGTTGCCGGATTCATTGTAACGCCCCAGGCACTCACGATAGAGGAGGGTGGCGATCCGGGAGAGTTTACCATTGTTCTCACGGCACGTCCGGAGCATGATGTGGTGTTTGACCTTGTCAACGACGCCCCGGTCCATCTCATTCATCCCGGCAGGGTGACCATCACCCCGGGTGACTGGAATGTTCCGGTGGTGGTCTCTGTCGCCGCCATTGACGATAATCTGGATGGTGACCGCACTGATGTCATCTCAGTTACTGTTGCCGGCAGCCTCTCCGATGCAGCCTTTGCAGGCCTTGCCGCGCAGGATGTTGTGGTAACCATTCTCGACGATGATCCTCCGGTCATTACCGGCTGTCCGTCAGATATCACCGTCAGCACCGCAGCGGGACTGTGCGGTGCGGTGGTCAGCTGGGAGCCTCCCCTCTCCTCCGCACCCATGGTATCGACCCATCAGCCGGGCGCCACCTTCCCGGCAGGAGTGACCACCGTGACCTACACCTCGACTGATGCCGGCGGACTTGTCTCAGAGTGTTCATTCACCGTCACTGTCAATGACGATGAGCCACCTGTAGTCATATGTACTGATATAACCATTGAGCTGGATGCCTCGGGCAATGCCGCTATTGTGCCCGGTGACCTGCTGGCGTCGCCTGCCGCCGACAACTGTGCGGTTGCCTCGGTCACCCTGAGCCGCACCACCTTCAGCTGTGATGACCTGGGGGTTGTCAGCGTTACCGTTACTGCGGCCGATGCCAGCGGTAACACTTCGGAGTGTATCTCATCGGTGACCGTTACCGACCCCTTCCCCAGGTCGGTCAATGCCGGCCCGGATGCTGAGATATGCATCTCCGAAGCCTCATATCATCTCACAGGCGCTACGGCAGAGAATGCCGCGGTTCTCTGGAGCACCTCCGGCAGCGGCAGCTTCACCGACCCGACACAGGTCAATACGGTATACCTCAGGGGGGCTGATGATACCACAGAGGTGACCCTCACCATCACCGGCACCGTCACCAGTGGCTGTCAGACCCACCTCAGTGACGAGATGGTGCTCAGGTTTGCGGGGCTGCCTGCAGCCCATGCCGGTGCAGACAAGAACCTCTGTACGGGTACTCCCGGCATCACCCTGGCTGATGCCTCGGCAGCAAACGGCACTGTCTTCTGGAGCACATCGGGTACCGGTAGCTTCAGTGATCCTTCAGCAGTCAATCCGGTCTATACCTTCGGCAGCTCAGAGACTGGTCCGGTCACCCTTACCATGACTGTCACCAGCGCGCTGTGCGGCAGCGTGAGCGATGATGTGGTGATCAGCTTTACCTCGGCTCCCATGGCTGATGCCGGGCCTGGGGGTGCTGTCTGCAGCAATGATACCGGCTTCCAGGTAACCGGTGCCTCCTATGCAGGCGGCATCGTTGAGTGGATCAGCAACGGTGATGGCACGTTCGATGACCCTGCTGCCGATAACCCGTGGTATGCTTTCGGCCCTGGTGACCAGGCGGCAGGAACGGTCACCCTCACCATGACCGTTACCGGCGGGGGAGTATGTGGTACTGCCACCTCCGATGCGGTTGTCGTGCTCAGCAAGCCACCGCGGCTGACGATCGTCACTCGTCAGAATATTTCATGCACCGGGCTGACTGACGGTGTGGTACGGCTCTCAGCCACCGGTGGAATGGCACCCTACTGCTACAGTGTGAATGGCGGGCCGCCACGACTTTCGGGCGAGTTCACCGGGCTGGCAGCAGGTTCATACCGGTTTGCGGTTCAGGATGACCTGGGATGCACCACTGACACCATAGTGGTGATTGCAGAGCCTCAGCCCTTTATGGCAGTGGTTGACGGCACCTCGGATGTGAGCTGCCACGGGGCCGCCGACGGCGCAGTCTATGTGACCCTCACCGGCGGAACAGAGCCGTATGACATACGCTGGAACGGCCCGCAAGGGTGGGATGGCAACACCGCCACCATAACAGGCCTGGGACCGGGTACATATATTCTTACTGTGACTGACCGCAACAGCTGCGCCAGCTACAGCTTCATCGAAGTGATAACCCAGCCTGCCGCGATAGAGATAACCTCTGCCACTCTGTCTGACTACAGGGGATTTGGTGTCAACTGCCCCGGCTCGGCAGACGGATCGATCAGTGTCACGGCACGCGGCGGCACAGCTCCGCTGACCTTCCGGTGGAGAGGTCCGGGCGGTTTCACATCTGACCGGCCATCCTTAACACTGCTCGGTGCGGGAACCTATGACCTGACCATCACCGATGCGAACGGCTGCATCCTGACAGCCAGCTATACGCTTACATCGCCCCCCGCACTCGATGTGTCAGCCGCAGTCACTGACGCCTCCTGTCCGGATACCCGTGACGGAAGCATAATACTGACCATTACCGGCGGCTCAGGAGCCCTGCGGTACCTGTGGAATGACGGCGCCACAACCCAGAACCGTACCGGTTTAGCGGCGGGCAGCTACTCGGTGGAGATAACCGATGGCAACGGCTGCGTTCACAGGCTGGAGACAACCGTGGAGGTTTCCGGATACAACTGCCTGACAGTGTATGAGATTATCACTCCCAATGGCGATGGCAGCAATGACACATGGAAAATACGCAATGCCGATCTTTACCCCAATGCTGAAGTATTTGTCTATACCCGCTGGGGTAAGCTGGTCTATCACTCCCGGAACCTGACCCATGAATGGGACGGTACCTATAATGGCAAGGTGCTTCCCAATGATTCGTATCACTATGTGATCCATCTCAATGACGGGAGCGAGCCGCGTACCGGAATAATTTCAATCATCAGCAGATAACCAGGTAAGCGCAGGAAGATATGAGATCGTTGAAGATAATGGCAGTGATTGGTTTCCTGGTGGTTATGCCCAGGCTTACTGCACAGCAGTTCCCCCTGTACAGTCAGTATATGATGCATGGCTTTCTGCTCAACCCCTCGTATGCAGGAAGCGATTACTATACCACTTTCGGGCTTACCGTACGTGAGCAGTGGCTCAACCTGCCTCATGCACCCAGCACCTATGCGGCCTCATTCCAGACCAGGCTGCTTGATGACAGCTATATAACCAGAGAGACGGCAGTCAGGCGCACTATTATCCGCCCGACCAGGGGTGGCAGGGTGGGCCTTGGCGGATACCTCTTCTCAGATCATAACGGGATAATGCACCGTACAGGGCTGCAGTTCGCCTATGCCTATCACCTTACGCTCGAGGGGGAGCGGCAGCTGTCACTTGGCCTGTCACTCAGCGCATACCAGTATTTTGTCGATATCAATGGTGCACTGATGCCCGACAATGTAAACGATGAGCTGCTGAACAACTACGATCAGGTGGTATATATTCCTGATGCCAATTTTGGTGTCAGTTACATGACCAGGCGCTTCTATGCCGGTTTTGCCATGACCAACCTGTTCAGGGGAGCTTTCATGATAGGCAATGGCGGCAGGAACGGGCGGTCAGAGCTGGGGCACTACTTCCTGACGGGCGGGATGCGTTTCTATCCTTCGGGTGACTGGACTGTCGAGCCCTCTGTGATGATCAGATCATCAGACATGGTCTTCAAATCGTTCCAGGTTGACCTGACGGGAAGGGTCTATTACAAGGATGATTACTGGCTGGGGCTCTCATACCGTACCGGTGACGCGGTGATCATACTGGCCGGGCTGAAGGTTGACAGGTTCTACCTGGGCTACGCCTTTGACTTCACCCTGTCAGAGATACGCAGCTACACCTACGGGACGCATGAGCTGACCCTGATGGCTCGTTTCGGAGACAACCCGAGACGTTACAGGTGGATCAACAAGTACTGATGAAGTACTCTACAATAGTGCTTTTCCCCCTTTTCGCAGTCCTCTGCGGCTGTGATCCGCTGGCCCATCCGGTCAGCGGAAGGCTCTCCTTCTCATCTGACACCATCTCGTTTGACACTGTTTTTTCGGGCTATGCCACAGCCACGCTTGAGCTGCGGGTGAGGAACCCTGAAAAGGATGCGCTGCTGATTGACCGCATCTGGCTTGGCGGAGGGGCAACCTCGCCCTTCAGGATCAATATTGACGGTGTTCTCTCGGTCTCCCGGGAAGAGGTCACTATTGCCGGAAGAGACAGTCTCTTTATCTTCATCTCACTGCTGGCTGATCATACCGGCGACGATGATCCGGTTGTGATCACCGATTCGGTGAACTTTGCCTCGGGGAGCTACCGGGGGCGTGTCATCCTCATGGCCTGGGGCCAGGATGTGATAGTTGCCGGCGGACTTATAGGTGAGGATACCTTCTGGGAGTCCGGGAAACCCTATCTGGTGAAGGATCGGCTGCTGGTTGACACCACGGCCCGGCTAACCCTCGCTGCGGGTACGCGGATCTACATGCAGCATGACGCCTCCGTCACAGTGGCAGGCTCATTGAGGGCCGAAGGGAGCGCAGAGCGACCGGTGGTGATCGCCACCGACCGTACCGAGAGGGAGTATATTGATATTCCGGGCCGCTGGAAAGGAATCAGGTATCTCAGTTGCAGCCGCGACAACCTGCTTGGTCATACTGAGATACGTAATGCCACTGTTGCCGTGCAGATAGAGGGTGAACCCTCATCACGGCCTGACATGACCATGAATGGCGCCAGGCTCCTGCACAATAGTGTGGCATCACTGGTTGCACAGCATGCAGAGCTCTTTGCGGTCAATTCCCTCTTTGCACATTCGGGCTTCAGCACCGTCTCCCTCACCGGCAGCGGCAGTTATGAGTTCATACACTGTACCGTCAGCAACCGGTGGGAGTACAGCAATCGCTCCGGGCCGGCCATGAAGATATCTGAATCGCAGGGGATGATGCCTCAGGTGACGGTCACCAGCTCGGTCATCAGCGGCACCCTGGCCAATGAGCTTCTTATCGAGGGATCCCCGGCTGAGGCTGCCGCCTGCTTTGCGGCAGACAGCTCCCTGATAAGGATCGATACCTTGAAGGCACCATGGTACTCACCATCGCTCTTCCGCGGAGTGATCACCACCCTTATGCCGCGGTTCATTGATGAACCGTCATGGGACTTCAGGCCTGACACTCTCTCACCGCTGCTCGACCGTGCCGGCCGGCGGGAGATGGCCCGTTGGCCGGTTGACATACGCGGGAAGCCCCGCCCCTCGGGCGACGGCCCCGATATCGGCGCATATGAGCGGCAGCCGGGCGAAAGGAGAGAGGTAAAGGATGAATGAACCGGTGTTGAACAGAGCTATGAGAACCATTGTGATAATAGCACTCTTCATGGCGTTGCCACTCTTCAGCGCGGGGCAGGAGTACCAGGTTATGTTCTACAATGCGGAGAATCTGTTCGACATCCATGACGATACCACAAAAAATGATGATGAGTTCCTTCCTGAGGGAGTCAGGCGGTGGACCGCCCCGCGGTATCACCGCAAGCTGAACTCGCTTGCCCGGGCGGTGGCTGCCGGCGGCTGGGAACTCCCCTCGCTGGTTGGATTGTGTGAGGTGGAGAATGAAGCAGTAGTCAGGGATCTTGCCAGGCATACCACCCTGGCAGCCGGTAACTACAGTATCGTGCACAGGGAGTCGCCCGATCAGCGTGGTATCGACCTTGCACTGCTCTACCGGCGTGACCATTTCTCAGTTGCCGGCATACGTGCATGGCTCCCTGAGAGTGATGACTTTACTACTGTCAATACCCGGAATCTTCTATATGTCAAACTGACTGCAGGTGCAGACACCCTGCATCTCATGCTGGCCCACTTCCCGTCGCGGCGTGGCGGTATTATGGCTGCAGCGGGGCTGCGTGAACAGATGTTCAGGCTGGCAGCCGCCAAGACTGACTCACTGCAGCGTGTCACTCCTGACGCAGCGATAATGATAATGGGAGATCTGAACAGCACCCCCGATGACCCCCTGATGCAGCTGTTCACCGCTGAGAGAGGGTTTATGAACCTGGCTGCACCCCTGGCGATGAAAGGGAAGGGAAGCTACTGGTACCGTGGCTCATGGGAGATGTTCGACCAGATAGTGGTCTCACACGCACTGGCTGACACGGCTTCAGCCCTGCACGTGGCGCCGGGCAGTTTCAGGGTGGTTGATGAGCCCTTCCTGCTTACCGATGCCGATCCCTACCCGGGAAAGAAACCTTTTGCCACCTGGAGCGGCTTCCGCTGGACCGGAGGCTATTCAGACCACCTGCCGGTGATGGTGAGACTGGCCGGCAGGCAGGAATGATGGCTGGGTAATGCTCCTGAAGACCGGCCGGCAGGCAGGAATGATGGCCGGGGACTGCCCGGGGAAACTCTCCCGGGTTCCTACTCTCGTGGGGTCAGTCCCAGTTCAATTCCCTTGCTGATCATGAACTGTCTGGCTGCCTCGTGCTCATTGGGGATGACACCATCGAGAATCGCCTCCTTGATGGCTGACTTTATCACGCCCACCAGCGGTCCGGGGGGGATGTCAAATGCCTCGATAATCTCTTCTCCCCGTACCGGGGGCTGGAATGTACGGACAGCATCCTTCTCTTCAATCTCCTTCAGCTTGGCACGCACCAGTGCGAAATTGCTGCGATGCTTCTTCACCTTCATACGGTTACCCGAGGTGATATCTGCCTCGCACAGCAGCATCAGGTCGTCGATATCCTCGCCCGCCTCGAAGAGGAGCCTGCGTACGGCCGAGTCGGTTACCTCATCCTGTATGAGTGAGATGGGCCGCAGATGCAGTCCAACCAGCTTCTGAACATATTTCAGCCTGTGGTTCAGCGGCAGCCTGAGGCGTCTGAAGATGGCGGGCACCATCCGTGATCCCAGGATTTCATGGCCATGGAAGGTCCATCCTGTTCCCGGCACGAACTTCTTGGTGGCAGGTTTGGCCACATCATGCAGCAGTGCAGCCCAGCGCAGCCAGAGGTTATCGCTCTTCTCTGCCACGTTGTCAAGCACCTTGATGGTATGCCGGAAGTTATCCTTATGACCGATCCCCTCCTTGTCCTCGGCCCCTTTCAGGCGCGATATCTCAGGGAGCAGAATCTCCAGCAGCCCGGTCTCCTCCATCAGCAGGAACCCTTTTGAGGGCACCTCCGAAGCCATGATCTTATTGAGTTCACCGGTGATCCTCTCGGCTGAGACAATCCTGATCCGGCCGGCATTCCTGGCTATTGAGCCGAGCGTCTCTTCAGCTATTGTGAACCCCAGCTGGGTTGCGAACCGTACTGCGCGCATCATCCTGAGGGGGTCGTCGCTGAAGGTGATGTCGGGATCAAGAGGGGTACGGATGATCCCCTCGCGGAGGTCATCCAGTCCGCCGAAAGGGTCGATCAGCTCCCCGGGATTCTCCCTGTTGAGACTGAATGCCAGTGCATTTATGGTGAAATCGCGCCTCTTCTGGTCATCCTCAAGGGTGCCGGGGGTGACCGAGGGCTTGCGTGAGTCAGGCGAATATGACTCTCTGCGGGCACCCACGAACTCGATGTCATAGTCACCCCAACGGAACATTGCGGTACCGAAGGTCCTGAAGACGGTCACCCGTATATCACGGCTGATCTCGCGGGCAACGGCCCGGGCCATGGCGGGACCATCACCAATCACCACAATGTCAATATCCTTTTCCGGATGCCTCCGGCCAAGGATATGATCACGAACAAAACCGCCGATTACATACGCCTCCGTCTGCTCTCTGTCAGCCACGCGGGCGACGATCTCAAAAATCATGTCATCAGGGAAAATCTTCATGATCAGTATGACAATATAGCCGGAACCGGTGACAAAATTACAATTTATAGCCTTACGCGAAATGAAAATGAGTACATTCGCCCCATGGCACGGCGTTTGCCCTTCCTGCACGAATCACTTGGACGAATAAATAATCAAAACAACAGATATGGCAGAACACCTGACTAAGGAGACCTTTCTGCAGAAGGTATTCAATTACGAGCAGAACAAGGAGTGGAAGTACAGCGGCGACAAGCCCTGTATAATTGATTTTTATGCAGACTGGTGCGGACCCTGCAAGATGGTTGCACCAATACTGGAAGAGCTTTCAGAGGAGTATGATGGCAAACTTTATGTCTATAAGGTTGATACTGAGGCAGAGCAGGAACTTGCCGCGGTCTTTGGCATAAGGAGCATCCCATCACTGCTGTTCGTACCCATGGAGGGCCAGCCGCAGATGGCAATGGGTGCCCTGCCCAAGGAGGTATTTGAGAAAGCATTCAAGGATATCTTCGGAATAGAAAAAAACTGAATTGTTGATAAATCTTTTTGATTTTTTTCAATTTTTCCGGCAACAATTTTGTAACTTATGCGTTGATATATCTGAAGGTAGTTTTCTAACAGTAGTGTTAGTTTTCTGGAATTTAGGTTAGGGTTTCGAGTTGAAGGCTGTCTCCTCCCGGGGTCAGCCTTCCGTCGTTTTATACCCGGGTACCGGAGCCCTTGTCAGTATATGCCCTTTCATCCCGCTTTCCGGGCCGTTCCTGCAGCTGCCTCTCTTTCACCGCCGCCGGGAATCACTGCAGCTCCTCCATTATGCCCCCGATCTTCTCCTCTGTCTCACGCAATCTTTTGCGGCAGATCTTTATCAGTTCGGCAGCTCTCCTTACATTTTCCGAGAGCTTGTCAATATCGGGCTCTCCCTCTTCAATGTTCCTGAGTATCTCTTCGATACCTTTCAATGCCTCATTGAATCCGATCTCTTTTTTTGCCATCTCTATCGCTTTTTGTTTATCTGTTTCACGGTACTGGTCACGCTCTCCTTCTCGAAGTGGGTGGTGATTGTCTCGCCGCTTTTCAGCTCCCGGGCTGAGCGTATTATGATGCCGTTTCGGGAGGTGATGGTAAACCCTCTTCTCATTACACTTGCCGGGTCAAGGTGCTGCAGTGATCTGGCTGCCCTGTCGGTTGCCTCTTCAGTTTTCCCGATCATGTTACGGGCCGCCCTGTTCAGGTTACCCGTAATATGTTCCAGTCTCTCATGCTGTACCCTGGCTGTCAGCCTTGCGGTAGCTGCCATGCGGCTTTGCAGTGAGCTGATCTGTCTCTCTGCGGCGTTGATGGCTTCGGTCACCGATGATGCGAGCGCGGAGGCCATGGTGATGATATGGTTTTCACAACCGAGCGTTCTTTCGATCAGGAAGCCGGCAACGGCTGTAGGTGTCTTGAAGGCCCGCCAGGCCACCATATCGGTTATTGACTGGTCTTTGTCGTGACCTATCCCCGTTACCACCGGCAGCGGGAACTGTGTCACCAGAAAAGCGATCGGATAGCTGTCAAACCAGCTCAGGTCGGTGGTTGACCCGCCTCCCCTGATAATGGCCACAACATCATACTCCGGGGCCTGCCCGGCTATATGGTCGAGGGCTCCGGTGACCGATGGCTCGGTCGCTTCACCCTGCATCACCGCCTCATGAAGGGTAACCTCAAAGACATATCCGTACGGGTTGTTTTGGAGCTGGCTGACAAAGTCCTGGTATCCCGCCGCTTTTGACGATGAGACGACGGCTATCCGGCGCGGGTAGGGTGAGAGCGGCAGGCCGCGGTTCATGGCAATGATCCCCTCTCCGGTAAGCCTTCTTATGATCTCCTCCCGGCGCAGGGCCATGTTTCCTGCAGTGTATGCCGGGTCAATATCGGTTATGTTGAGGCTGAGGCCGTAGAGCTCATGGTATTCGACAGATGCCCTGAACAGAATGGTTATCCCTGCCCTCAGAGGTATTCCCGTGGAGGCGGTGAAGAGGGTAAGCAGTGACCGGTACTTTGAGGCCCAGATGGTGCCCCTGGCCCGGGCGGTCACCCTGCCGCCCGGTGTCTCACTCCCGGTCAGCTCGAGGTAACAATGGCCGGCACTGTTCACCTTCAGCTCAGCTATTTCGGCAACCACCCAGAAGTTGCCGGGCAGGGCCTCGTAGATCCTGTCACGTATCAGCCTCTGCAGCTCGGTAAGGGTTATTTTTTCTGCTCCGCTCATCTTTGTGCCCGTATCATTTTGAAGACCTTCTCTCCCCGGGCGGTGGCCACCCTGAGCAGGTAGACTCCCTGCGACATGGGGCCCAGCCCCTCCAGCCTGAGCGAGCGGGAGACGTAGTTCTGATAACGTTTTTCCAGCATCACCTTTCCGTCGGTGCCGGTCAGTGTGACGTTGACCGACTGCGGATTTTCTCCGAACCAGATCATGATCTCGCCGGTGAATGGGTTCGGGCCGGCCGTGATGGCTGCTTCGGGCTTGAATGCATGCACCTCTTCGAGCATCTCCAGTGCCCGGACAAAGTCAGGTATGCCGTATCCATAGAGCGAGTCGGGTCTGCTGTACCGGTCGCTGCTCCTAAGTATGGCTTCCGTCATCTCCCGGGGTGATGCTGCCGGCACCGCCTGCATCAGTGATGCTGCCAGTCCGGCGATCACCGGACATGAGAAGGAGGTGCCGCTGCCGCTGTGCAGCTGCCCGGGCATGATCTGGAGGGTGATGTTCACCCCCGGGGCGACGACGTCAGGCTTGACCCTGCCGTCAGCGCTGTAACCAGCCGATGAGAAGCCGGCGATAGTCAGGTCGGGGTTGAGCGCCCCCACGCCGATCACTCCGGTGCCGTCGGAGGGTGCCACAATGCGTATCCATGGCTTGCTGCGCTCATTGCCGGCACTGCTGAGCACCAGTATGCCCTTTGAGGCTGCTGTGTTCGCTCCCCTGGTAATGAATGTGCTACGGCCGTCGAGCCTGCTGAAAGAGTAGCTCATGGCCGGGTCATCGAATTCGGAGTAGCCCAGTGATGAGGTTATGATGTCAGCGCCGATGCTGTCGGCATACTCGGCAGCGGCAACCCAGTAATCCTCCTCAACGGGGTACTCTGACCGGCCATCTTCTGTGCGCAGCAGTATATAGTCTGCGCCGGGGGCTGTGCCACAGAGACGGTCATCTGCCTGTCCTGCAAGGATGGAGAGTACGGCCGTACCATGCGTGTGATGCTCATAGACGTCAGGGCTCCTCCGTACGAAGTCATAGGTGGCGATGATGCCGCCGCGCTGCCTGAGGGGCTCAAGCGACTCGATCCGGTCAGCATTGGAGAATCCGCCATCCAGCACTGCAATGGTCACTCCCCTGCCTGTCAGGCCAGTACGGTGCAGCATGTTCCCGTTGTGGGGAAGCCGCGGATCAGCTGCCATGCCCGGCGTGCGGGCGGTGATACCGTACTCCCTGAGGCTCTTGGTTATGACGGGCGATGGCCGTTTGACCAGCTCGGCACGGTCGACGAAGGGATACCGGCTGAAATCGGCAGCCTGCCACTCGGCGGCTGAGGCAAGGAGACAGGTGTTGAGCCACCTTGATGACACCCATGGGATCAGTCCGTCGGCAGCAAGGACGGCGACATAGCTGCTGCTGACAGGCAGATCGCTCCAGGTGATGAGAGGGATGTCCCACTTCATGCGGCGTGCGATGGCGGCGGGGGAGAGGAGCTCATCGGGTGAGTAGTCACTGACCTGGGCACTCTTGTCAGTGAACCAGACACGGTAGAACCAAAGGTCATTGTATTCGGGCAGGGGTGCCTGCGGCATCATAGGCAACAGGAGTGCCTGCAGCAGCAGGAGTGCCAGGATAGCCCTTCTTGCGATCATTGAATAACTGTTCCGGTAATGTCGGTTACCCTGATCTTACCCTTGTTTTTCTCCAGGTCATCGAGGAATCTGGTCTCCTGTTCGGCCATCTTCGGATCTGCCGGGACACCATTACGGTATTTGATGATCTGTTTCAGCGAGCCGTCTTCATTGAACACCATCCAGTCGCCCTCACGGTGATCGCTGACATATTTTCCCTCATAGTGCAGGTTGCCGTTGGGGTGGTAGTATGAGAAGAGTCCTTCCAGCCGGCCTGCAATATATTCGGCCCTGAGGCTGACAGTGCCGTCCTGGTGGTACTGCAGCCATTCGCCGCTGCATTTGCCCATATCCCAGGCCACTCTCTCGGCCACGGTGCTGTCAGGGTAGTATTTGATTGCCAGCCCGTGCCTGATATCCTGGTGATAGTTCTCTTCGCTGATCAGGTAATGAGGTTCCCTCTCTGACCAGAACTGCCATAAACCTTCCTTTTTGCGGCTGACATATCTTCCTTCGGCAGCGAGGGCGCCGTCAGGGTAATAGAAGCGGGCATCGGCCTCATCCTTTCCGTCTCTCCACGTCAGTTCAGAAAAGAGGGTTCCCTCCTCGGTATATCTCCGGAAGAGCCCGACAGGCTGATCATTCCTGAAGGTTCCTTCATACATCACCCTGCCGTTGGGGTACAGCTTTCTCCAAGGTCCCTGTTTCCTGCCTTCGGCATCAGTCACATTCTGCGACCTGGCGGGGAAAGCCGTCATAATAATCAGAAGCGCGACAATGAACTGTTTATCCATCTTCTCTTTCAATGGTACAAAGATATAACCAAAAAAATGATACTGTTCGTATATGTTGCCGACGGTCAAAAAGAAAGCCGTTACGGTTGCCCGCAACGGCTTTTTGGGAAGATATATTGATTTTACTTGACTTCTTCGAAGTCCACGTCGGTGACCTGTTCGTCGCCTCCTTTTCCGGTGCTATCTGACGGCCCGGCCTGGGGCCCGGGTTCACCCTGTGTCTGTTTGTACATATCTTCTGAAGCGGCCTGCCATGCAGCGTTGATCTCTGCCAGGGCCTTGTCTATTGCTGCAATGTCCCTGTTCTTGTGAGCCTCACGCAGCTGGTTGAGGTTGTTCTCGATCTGGGCCTTCTTCTCTGCCGGGATCTTGTCACCATACTCCTTCAGCTGTTTCTCGGTCTGGAATATCATGCTGTCTGCATTGTTGATCTTGTCAGCCATTTCCCTGGCTGCCTTGTCGGCTGCCTCGTTGGCCTTTGCCTCCTCGCGCATGCGTCGTATCTCCTCCTCACTGAGTCCTGATGAGGCTTCGATGCGGATTCTCTGCTCCTTCCCGGTTCCCTTGTCTTTTGCTGAGACATGGAGTATGCCGTTTGCATCTATATCGAATGTCACTTCGATCTGCGGCACTCCGCGTGGTGCAGGCGGTATTCCGTCAAGGTGGAACCGTCCTATGGTCTTGTTGCCTGCGGCCATCGGCCTCTCACCCTGCAGCACGTGTATCTCAACCGAGGGCTGGCTGTCGCTGGCGGTGGTGAAGGTCTCGGTCTTGCGGGTAGGTATGGTGGTGTTTGCCTCAATGAGCTTTGTCATCACGCTCCCCATGGTCTCGATACCGAGCGAGAGGGGTGTGACGTCAAGCAGCAGCACATCCTTTACCTCACCGGTGAGCACTCCACCCTGTATGGCGGCGCCGATGGCGACGACCTCGTCAGGATTGACGCCCTTGGAAGCCGTCTTGCCGAAAAATTTCTCAACCACCTGCTGTATGGCGGGTATTCGTGTTGATCCTCCTACCAGCAGGATCTCGTCGATGTCTGAGGTCTTCAGCCCGGCATCATCAATGGCCTTGCGGCATGGTTCGATCACTGCGTGGATTAGTGAGTCGGTCAGCTGCTCGAACTGTGCCCGGGTCAATGTTTTCACCAGGTGCTTGGGTATACCGTCAACCGGCATGATATAGGGCAGGTTGATCTCGGTGGTGGTACTGCTTGAGAGCTCTATCTTGGCCTTCTCGGCAGCCTCCTTGAGCCGCTGCAGTGCCATCGGATCCTTCCTGAGGTCTATTCCTTCCTCTTTTTTGAATTCTTCGGCCAGCCAGTCGATGATCCTGTTGTCAAAGTCGTCACCGCCGAGGTGGGTATCTCCGTTGGTTGACTTCACCTCGAATACGCCGTCACCCAGTTCAAGTATTGATATATCGAATGTGCCGCCACCCAGGTCGAATACGGCGATCTTAAGATCCTGTGCCTTCTTGTCAAGCCCGTAGGCCAGTGATGCGGCGGTTGGTTCGTTTATGATTCTCTTGACCTTGAGCCCGGCTATCTCTCCTGCCTCCTTTGTAGCCTGCCTCTGTGCGTCATTGAAGTATGCAGGCACGGTGATGACAGCCTCGGTGACCTCCTGCCCGAGGAAATCCTCGGCGGTCTTCTTCATCTTCTGCAGTACCATGGCCGAGATCTCCTGCGGTGAGTACTGGCGGTCACCTATCTTCACCCTGGGGGTGTTGTTGTCACCGCGGACCACTTCATAGGTCATCTTAGAGACCTCTCCGGCTATCTCGTCATAGTTTCTGCCCATGAAGCGTTTGATTGACGATACGGTCTTCCGCGGGTTGGCAATTGCCTGTCTCTTTGCAGGATCGCCCACCTTACGCTCCCCGTTGTCAAGAAAAGCAACCAGTGAGGGGGTGGTACGCTTGCCTTCACTATTGACGATCACCTTCGGCCCGTCGGCTTCCATGACGGAAACACATGAGTTGGTGGTTCCAAGGTCGATACCGATAATTTTTCCCATTGTTATTCTGTTTTATATTCTCAAATTCTGTTCTGACACTTGCCCTAATGACAATGATTGTGCCATTGGCGTCCGCTTGCCTTTATCATGCAATTATGTCATAACTGCCTCTCCATCCCACTCCCGGCCACCCCTGCTGTTATGACAAAACGGCAGGCCTGAGTAAAAGAGCGTGTCGCTGCTGTGAACAGAGATGCTTATTTAGTAGTTTTGCATAGATCAATAAGAACTTGAGGAGATGTCGGTACAAAAGAGTGTTAAGCTAGTGACCACCCATGTGCTCTTTGAAATGAAGCTCAGGGGTGAGAAGATATCCATGCTCACCGCCTATGACTACTCATTGGCGCGTATCATTGATGAAGCGGGTATTGATATAATCCTGGTGGGTGATTCGGCCTCCAATGTGATGGCCGGTTTCGAGACCACCCTTCCCATCACCCTTGACAACATGATCTATCATGCTGCTTCTGTGGTCAGGGGTGTAAAGCGTGCCCTGGTGGTGGTTGACCTGCCCTTCGGTACCTACCAGGGCAACTCCCGCGAGGCGCTTGCGTCGGCCATACGTATCATGAAGGAGACGGGGGCCAGTGCGGTGAAGCTCGAGGGGGGAAAGGAGATCGTGGAGTCGGTTGACCGGATACTGACGGCAGGGATACCGGTGATGGGTCACCTGGGGCTGACGCCCCAGTCGATACACAAGTTCGGTACCTACGTGGTCAGGGCACGTGAAGAGGAGGAGGCCAGGAAGCTGAAGGAGGATGCAAGGATCCTGGAGCAGGCCGGATGTTTTGCCATCGTGCTGGAGAAGATACCTGCGGCCCTGGCAGCAGAGGTGGCCGAATCGGTCAGGATACCGGTGATAGGTATAGGCGCCGGCCAGCAGGTAGACGGACAGGTGCTGGTACTGCATGACATGCTGGGCATCAACCGGGAGTTTTCGCCCCGCTTCCTGAGGAGGTATCTCAACCTGTACGATGAGATAAAGGGTGCGGTGCATCACTATATCACCGATGTCAGGTCGGGTGACTTCCCGAACGAGAAGGAGCAGTACTAGATGAGAACGTCTCACCCCGAGATTCTTTACGAAGACAATCACATCATCATTGTCAACAAGCGCGCATCAGACCTGGTGCAGGGAGATGCCAGCGGTGATGAGCCGCTGGATACTGTTGTAAAGAGATATATCAGTGAGAAATACAGCAAGCCCGGTGCAGTCTTCCTGGGAGTGGTTCACCGTCTTGACAGGCCGGTGAGCGGATGTGTTGTCTATGCCCGTACCTCAAAGGCGCTGTCGCGGCTTGGTGGGCTCTTCAGGGGCCGTGAAGTGACGAAGCTCTACTGGGCGATCGTTGGCGAACGTCCGCCGGCAGAGAAGGGAGTCCTGGTCAGCTACCTCAAGAAGAACGAGAAGCAGAATAAGTCATATGTCTATGAGAGCGAGGTGAAGGGCTCCCGGCGGGCAGAGCTCTCGTACCGTTTGCTGGCGCGTTCAGAGAGATACTATCTGCTTGAGATTGATCTTCATACCGGAAGGCATCACCAGATCAGGGCCCAGCTGGCCGCTGCCGGGTGCCCGGTGGCAGGTGATCTCAAGTATGGTGCGGGCCGGTCTCTGGAGGGGAGCGGCATAGCACTTCATGCAAGGAAGATCTCATTCATCCATCCTGTCAGACAGGAGGAGCTGACCGTGGTGGCGCCGCTGCCCGACCATCGCCTCTGGAAGCTTTTCGGAGATATCTGATGCCGCCGGTGACATGCTGTCCCTCTCTTGCAGATCTTGCCGGAAAAGAGAGGGAGGAGACACATCTCAGCACCTCCTCCCTGTCTAACCCAAAACTAACCTAAAACAACCATCCGTACTCCTCCGTTCTGCCTGCAGCCTCCTGCAGCGCTGATCCGTGAAAACTGCAAGCCACTCTCCGGCAGCGGAGGAAAAGAATCTGAGGCAAAGTTAATGACTACACCGGCCGGAGAGGTTAATATCAGGTTAAATTGGGTTAACAAAAAGTTAAAAGCAGACCCTGCAATTTTTATATGTCTAATTTTGTGTCATGAACAGGCAGAGGTTCATAGGTCTTATAGTGCTGATGGTGGTCTCCGTCACGGCTATTGTGTGGGTGCAGGTGCGGTGGATCACCAGCTCTGTAAGGTCACAGAATGAGCAGTTTGATTTCTTTGTCATAAACAGTCTCCGCAATACCGTTCACTCGCTTGAGACCAACCGCCGCATGAATTTCCTGAATGACATGTTCATCAACAGCTATTCCGCGCTTCCCCGTGCCATTCAGCGCTCTGCTGCTCCTGACATCTCTGACGGACAGGTGGTTATCCGGGGCAGTTCCGATTCTGACTCGGTTGAGATAGTTGTCTCCACCAATGATGAGCCGCCCGTTACCATGAAGGTTACCCGTGAGCAGGCGATGGCTGAGGCCGGAAACAGAATTGTTGTCGGCTCGGATGAATTCCTGAGGTGGATAAGGCATCAGTCGGCAGAGTTCCAGTCGATGAGCAACCAGCTTCTCTCGGAGATGTTTGTCTGGGAACGCAATATGACCATCAACAGGGAGGAACTGGTGAACACCCTCCAGGGCGAGCTGCTCGCCTCGGGAATCAACACTCCCTTCGAGTATGCCATCCTGAGCGGCGACACCATAGCAGACGGGAATTATTCAAAGGTCAGGAAGAAGGAGTTTCTGAGCTCGCCGTACAAGGTGGCCCTCTTCTCGCAGGGTCTGCTGAGGAAGGGGGATGTGCTGAGTGTGGTCTTTCCCAGGAAGACCAACTACGTGCTGGGATCGATGTGGTTCATGCTTGGCGGGTTCGGTCTCTTCCTGCTGATCATCCTCTCCACCTTCGCACTGAGCCTGTGGTTCATTATCAGGCAGAAAAAGACCTCTGAGATGCAGGCTGACTTCATCAACAACATGACCCACGAGTTCAAGACGCCCATTGCCACCATCACTGTTGCAGCCGACTCCATAGCTGACAGCCGGGTCATCACTGACAAGGAGAAGGTGCGTCATTTCGTCAGCCTGATCAAGAAGGAGAATGCGCGGATGAACCGCCAGGTGGAGACCATACTGCAGATAGCGACACTCGACAAGCATGAGATGGACTTCTCATTTGTTCCTGTTGACATGCATGAGGTGATCACCCAGGCCATAGAGACCATCGAGATACAGGTGGCTGACAGGGGCGGGGTGATCAGACGCCGGCTGATGGCCACAAGAAGCACCATCAATGGTGATTCCGAGCATCTCCGCAACCTGGTACACAACCTGCTCGACAATGCCAATAAATACTCAGAAGGGGCTCCCGATATCACGGTTAGCACTGAAAGCAACGAGAGCGGCCTGACCGTCAGGGTGGCAGATAAGGGAGTAGGAATGAGCAAGGCTGTGCTCAACAGGATTTTCGAACGCTTCTACCGTGAGACCACAGGGAATATTCACAACGTGAAGGGATTCGGTCTGGGGCTGAACTATGTCAAGGCCATTGTGGATGCCCATGGCGGCACGGTCTCCGTCGAGAGCGAACAGGGGAAAGGCTCTGTCTTCACTCTCTTTTTACCATTCAGCAATGAGTCAGGGTCATGAGCAGGAAGAGTGCAAGGATTTTTCTGGTTGAAGACGATGTCAGCTTTGGTACGGTGCTCAAGTCATATCTTGAGATCAATGACTTTGAGGTTGATCTTGTCGATGACGGCAAGATGGCGGTAGATACCTTCAGGAGGGGGGTCTATGACCTCTGTATACTGGATGTGATGCTGCCTCATGTTGACGGCTTCACCATCGCCACCGAGATACGTGCCATGAATGCGGTTATACCCATCATCTTCCTCACTGCCAAGAAGCTCAAGGAGGATGTTCTGAAAGGGTACGGGGTCGGTGCCGATGACTATATCACCAAGCCCTTTGACACTGACATACTGCTTCTGAAAATCAGGGCCATCATCGCCCGCCGGGAGATACGCGAAGGGACCCGTGACATCTATGAGATAGGAAGCTATATCTTCAACTCGAGGCTCCGCACACTCTCCCTCGGTGACAGCCAGCGGCAGCTCTCGCCCAAGGAGGGGCAGCTGCTGGAGATGCTGGCCGTCTCACCCAACTCGCTGGTGAGCCGCGAGGCGGCCCTGAAAAAGATCTGGGGCTCCGATGACTACTTCACCGCGCGCAGCATGGATGTCTATGTCACCAAGCTCAGGAAATACCTGAGTGAAGACCCCCGCATTGTCCTGAAGAATATCCACGGCAGCGGTTTTCAGCTGGTGGTGGGAGAGGAGGAATAATCACTCCCCTGGCACGATTCTCTGGCAGGTGGTTTCTGTTGTTACGCAGGCCATACAGCTTTACGGCTGATGACTAATCTCCGCTGCCGCCGTGCTCTCCTAGCGGAGATTCTTCCCGGTAAAGCTGAGCGGCATGAGTGCCCGGCAGCTCTCAATCACCCATACTGTACGGCTCCCGGCCAGTATAACCCTTATGGGGCTGTTGCTGCGCTGCTCCTCCTCTATCAGCATCTGGCGGCAGTTGCCGCATGGCGGTACCGGCTCATCGGTCAGCCGGTCATGCTGCAGGGCCGCGATGGCAATGGCAACCGCCTTCCTGTTGCCATAGCCGGCCACCATGTAGGAGAGGGCAGTCCTTTCGGCGCAGCTTCCCGACGGGAAAGCGGCATTCTCAACATTGGCCCCCCTGATCACAGTGCCGTCATCAAGCAGTATGGCAGCACCGACCCTGAAGCCCGAATAGGGGGCATATGCACCCGAAGCTGCCTCAACGGCTGCCTCTGCCAGGGCCCGGTCAGCTGCAGGCAGCTCATCCTGATTCTCATATTCCAGGAAAGAGACCGTCGTTTCTCTCTTTTTCATAGATATGATCTGTGACTGAAGCAGCGCTAAAAGTAATAATATTTTGCCTCTGCCTCTCTACTTTGGCGGTGGTGACAACAATTTTATATTTTTGCCAAAAGGCTTCGGATGAAAAGGTCACTTCTCCATATCTCCCTGGCTGCACTCTTTCTGCTCGCCTCCTGCAGTCCCTCCCGCCGGTCAGGCCGTACCGTGACCGCCGGGGGAACAGGTGCCGTTCCGTCGCATGTCATTGATTACATCAATAGGTTCAGTACGCTGGCTGTCAGCGAGATGAATCGTTCCGGCATACCTGCCAGCATCACTCTTGCCCAGGGCATGCTGGAGTCTGACTACGGCCGGAGCCGGCTGGCCACCAAGGCAAATAATCATTTCGGCATCAAGTGTCACAATGACTGGCAGGGAGAGAGGATCTTCCATGATGATAACCGCCGCGGGGAGTGTTTCAGGTCTTACAGCACCGCCTGGGAGTCTTATCGTGACCACTCAGACTTCCTGGTCAAGGGTTCCCGTTACCGCGATCTCTTCTCACTGGCCCGCACCGACTACAAGGGTTGGGCCCATGGACTGAAGAGGGCCGGATATGCCACCGATCCGAAATATGCCTCTCACCTTATACGCAAGATCGAGGAGTACCAGCTGTGGGCATTTGATAGCGGAGGGGTACCCGCCCTTATCGCCATGCAGCAGACCACCGCATCGGAGAAGCCTCCGGCGGGAGCAGCTGCCACCGGAAAGGTAGCCTCCGGCGAATCGGTCAGGCCTGCAGCTACAGCCACTACCGGTAGCCCAAATGCCCCAGCGGTAAAGAGCCCTGCGGGTGAGCCGGCCCGGCCGGCCGGGACAGGTGCAGCCGGCAAGGCTGCCGCAGCGGTGACAGGGAAGCCCGCAGAGGTGGGAGAAGGAGTCGCCGGCAAACCCGCTGACGTGGCCGTGGCAGATGATCCGGATGAGGAACCGATAGGGGTCATCAGTTTCAGCACAGGGGCAAAGACCCTCTTCAATAACGGTGTGGAATATGTTGTGGCTGCTGCCGGTGACACCTATGAGTCACTCGCCAGGCAGCATCAGCTGCTGCTGTGGGAGATAACCCGCTTCAATGATGTTGCAGCTGATGCCTCTCCGGTATCGGGGCAGCCGGTCTACCTGGGCATCAAGCGTACCAGGGCCGCCAAAGGGCTCACGATGCACGTGGTCACAGCAGGCGAGACCATGCATTCGGTCTCACAGAAGTATGCCATCAGGCTCTCCTCACTCTACAAGCTCAATCTGATGGAGGAGGGAACGGAGTGCAAGCCGGGACAGCGGCTGAGGATAAGATAGCAGGGAACACAATTTTCCGTGGGGCACGCCCTTCATGGCTGCTTCATCTGCCGGGCCGGTCTGACCAAGCCAGGCTCCAGCCTGTTGGATCGAATCCGCGCAGAAACTCCCTGCTGCTCATCAGTTTTCTGCCTTCGGGGATGAGTGAGATGATCTCCACCACGCCCTGATCACATGCAACGGTCAGTTCACCCTCGCCGCCGGTGGTCATGGTTCCCGGCCGGGCTGCCGGAAGGTCGGGTCTCAGCCTTGTGGCGATCACCTTCAGCCTCATGGTGCGGTCTCCGCTGGTGAGCATGGCGGCTGCTCCGGGATGAGGAGATAGTCCCCTTACCAGGTTATGTACTGCCGTAGCCGTTCTTCTCCAGTCGATAACGGTGTCAGCAGGGAAGATCCTGGGTGCCGGTTTGAGTGGTTCCCCTTCGGGGATGTCCTGCGGCCGTGGTGTCAGTCGCCCTTCCCATATCCCTTCCGTTGTTTCGATCACCAGCGCTGCACCCATCTCCATCAGCCGGTCATGCAGCTTGCCGGCATTCTCATCAGGCGCAATAGCTGTCTTGCGTGACATCAGTATCATGCCACTGTCTATCTCATGGTTGATAAAGAAGGTGGTAACCCCGGTCTCCTCCTCTCCGTTGATGATGGCGTGATTGATGGGTGCAGCCCCGCGGTACTGCGGCAGGAGGGAGGCATGCAGGTTGAAGGTGCCCATTGCCGGGATCTGCCAGACAACTTCGGGAAGCATGCGAAAGGCCACAATGATAAAAAGATCGGCACGCAGGGCCGTCAGGGCGGAGAGGAACCCCGGGTCGCGCAGTCTTTCCGGCTGCAGCAGGGGAAGGTGATTTGCAAGGGCAAACTGCTTGACCGGACTGGCAGTTAACTTTCGTCCGCGTCCGGCCGGCCTGTCGGGTGCAGTCACCACGGCTGCAATATCATACCCCCGCTCATGGAGGGCAGCCAGGGAGGCTACTGCAAACTCAGGCGTGCCCAGAAAGACTATCCGTGGCCGGGTATCAGTCATCTTCCCCCTTTGTGGGTATCTTGTAGCACGTGAGATCGTGTCCCATCTTCGTGGCCTTGGTCTCGAGGTAGAATGAGTTGAACGGGTTTGGGGGGATCTCCAGGGGTATGGTCTCTACGATGGTGATACCATATCCCTCCAGCCCGGCTCTCTTGACAGGGTTGTTGGAGATGAGTCTCACCTTACCCAGTCCGATCTTCCTCATGATATTGGCTCCAATGCCGTAGTCGCGTTCATCTTCTCCGAACCCGAGCTCCAGGTTGGCCTGCACTGTATCGAGCCCCTGCTCCTGCAGCTTGTAGGTCCTGATCTTGTTCACCAGTCCGATACCCCTTCCCTCCTGGTTGAGATAGATAATTGCACCCTTGCCCTCTTCCTCGACCATCCTCATGGCCTTGTGAAGCTGTGGTCCGCAGTCGCATCTCTTTGATCCGAAGATGTCGCCGGTGAAGCATGATGAGTGAACCCTCACCATCACGGCCTCATCCCTGGTCCAGCGCCCTTTCACCAGTGCAGCATGCTCCAGCCCGTTGCTCACCTGTCTGAATGGTATGAAGTCGAAATCACCATACTCGGTCGGCAGCCTTACCTGTTCACCCATCTCAATGATTGATTCTATGCCGAGCCGATATGTGATAAGGTCTTTTATTGAAATGATCTTTATCCCGAACCGTTTTGATATCTTCATCAGGTCGGGCAGCCGGGCCATTGATCCGTCTACATTCATTATCTCCACCAGCACCCCTCCCGGCTGTAATCCTGCCAGCCTTGTCAGGTCGACGGCAGCCTCGGTATGGCCTGCCCTTCTCAGTACTCCCTTGCTGCGTGACTTGAGCGGGAAGATATGGCCCGGCCTGGCGAGCTGTGACGGTTTGGTGGCAGGGTCGACCAGCGCCTTGATGGTCAGAGCACGGTCCCTTGCAGAGATGCCGGTGGTTGTCTCCGGACTGATCAGGTCAACCGAGACGGTAAAGGGGGTCTCATGAAGCGAGGTGTTGTGCCCAACCATCATATGCAGCTCCAGCTCATCACATCTCTCTTCCGGCAGCGGCACACATATCAGCCCCCTTCCGTGTGTCGCCATGAAATTAACTATCTCAGGGGTTATCAGCTCAGCTGCACAGATAAAGTCACCTTCATTTTCACGGTCTTCATCATCGACAACGATAACCATCCTGCCCTGCCTGATCTCCTCGATGGCCTCATTGATGCTATTAAGGTTTGTCTCTTCAGTCATCTTATTCACGTTTGGTGGGTTCCCATATCCCACTCTTCACACCTCCGGCTGCCTTAACAAACCCTGCAGCCAGCGCAATGTTCATTAACAGGAACTGGGTTATGTATCTCTGGTAATTGATCTTCTTACCCTGCCTGTTGAGCAACAGGTCCAGCGCTGACAGGATTGTTAGGATCAGCAAAAGTGCCAGTAAACAAAGATAGAATTTAGAGTCAAATGAAAGGATGATGGTTGTCATTAAAAAGAGCAGTAACAGCAGCGGGGATAACCATCTCAGTATCTTGTGTGAGAAGAATGCAAGGCGTGCCTCTCTCCCTCTGGCCGGGCAGAACCCGTACATGAACAGGTTCTGGTATGATCCGGTTGCTATCCTGACCCTTCTGCGGTACTGTCTCATCATGTCGGGCTGTATATCCTCGAAGACCACAGCGCCCGGACGGTTGAATGCCCTGTATCCCTCCCTGAGCACTGCCAGCCCGGCATAGAGGTCATCCACGAGTATATTTCCGGGCAATACCGGGAAGAGCTCTCTCCGTATCGCATAACATCCTCCGTATGGGCCGGGCATTGCTCCCCACAGCTCTCCCTCGGCACGTTTCAGTCGGGTCTCCAGGCGGCTGTAGAGATTCTCCGGGCTGCTCACCCCGATGTTTCCGGCAGAGCGAGGTCTGACAGTGGCATCGCACAGCCCTGTTGCGGCATCGGCAAATGGCTCCGCAAGCTCCCTTATGGTTGCGGGGGTGAAGATCACGTTGGCATCCGTAATGACCATCACCTCCCCGGTGGCCGCCGCCGCCAGCCTGTTGAGCATGGCGGCCTTGCCTCGCCGCTCACTCTCCCTGACCAGTATGATACGGTTGTCGGCGGCTGCAGCGGCAGCAATTATTGCATCGGTTCCGTCGGTGGAGCAGTCAGACCCTATCATGAACCGCAGCAACCGGGGAGGATAGTCGGAGGCAAGCATGCTCTCCAGCTTCTCCGCGATCACCTTCTCCTCGTTATGCACCGCCATGAGTACCGTCACCTCCGGCAGGGGCAGGGCTGAAGCCCTCTTTTCCGCACTCTCTCCGGGATAGGTCTCAGACACCTCTTCCGGTTGCAGGTCTGCCGGTGCAGTCCTCTTTCCCGGACTCTCCCCGGGATGCGTTTCAGACATCTCTTCCGGTTGCAGGTCTGCCGGTGCAGCCCTCTTCCTCAGCAGCCGTGCCGTGATGATCACGCCGGCCGGATAGACCAGGTAAGTCCATGCCAGGAGGGTCACCGATGCAAGGAGTATTACCCTGGCAGCCATATGTTCAAAATTTTACTTGCCATCAGTCAGTCCCTGATAGAACCTCAGCAGCTCTCCGGTCAGTTTACGGTTATCATATCTCTCCCTCACGAGCTGCACGGCATGTGCCGCTGCTGCTGCTCTCATTTGCCGGCTGGTGAGGTAACGGATGATGGCGTTGCTGAATGAGCCGGCATCTGCAGCCACGGTCAGCTCTCTGCCGTCACATGCCGCTGCCCCCTCTGCGGCTGCCGGGGTGGCCACCACCGGTCTGCCTATGCTCATGGCTTCAATGATTCTTATTCTGAGCCCGCTGCCTGCAAAAAGGGGTATGACGATGAGGTGGCATGAAGCCATGAACCGCAGCGCATCTTCAGGTTCGCCTGCGATATGGATTGCCTGCCCCCCTGGCATCTCACCGGCAATGGTATCTATACCTTGGCCCGCCAGGTGGAGGGAGGCTTCAGGTATCCTTTTGATGACATCAGGCCATACCTCTCTGATGAGCCAGCGCAGGCCGTCGAGGTTAGGCCCCCAGTTCATGGCGCCGATAAACCCGACACGCAGGGGTGGTCCGTCCGGCTCCGCCATGACTGCGGCGCTGTCCATCCCCGTTTCCGAGAGGAATATCGGTATGTTATGCGTCACATCCGCGAACCACTGCCGGTCGGGCTGGCTGATGGGAACGATGGCATCAAACAGTGATCCGGCTTTCTCTTCCAGCACTCTGAGCCTGCGTGCCAGTATCCTGAGATAGGCACGCCTGGCGGGCGAAGAGGCTGTGGCAGCCATCATATACCTGATCCGGTGCTCCAGGTTGTGTGCTCTCAGTACCAGCGGGGCGCCGGTGAGGTTCCTGATCATGCCGGCATAAAGGGCAAACGGCAGCCCCTCACAGTGCACAAGGTCAAAGCTGTTCTCCCTGATGAGACGGGTGAGCGCCTCAACATAGCGGGGCGAGATGAAGCGCTGCAGATCATAGGGCTTGCGGGAGAAGAGCAGGTTGGCCAGCAGTGCGGAGGGTTTTATGGTGGTGTCAATGTCGACGGTATGGCATGCCCTGAGGTACGGGGGCGGCTGCTCACCTTCCGCGGCAGGCCGGTGTTTGCCGGTTCTCATTGCGAGCAGGGTCACCTCTGCCCCTGCAGCAGCCAGCCCGCTGAGGCATTTTGCCGTTGCCACCGTACCCCCGTCATGGAGCGGCATGACCGGCCTAGGAGCGAGTGCCAGTATCTTCATTGTCACTGTCAGGCCTGATACCGGTTAGGAATGCGGTTATCTTTCTGAAGAAGAGATTGTATGTCTCAATATTCATTATAGCAGAGTCAGTTGTCGCCTTATAGGTAAGGAATATTCCGATTGGCAGCAATACGATGGTTGATGCGAGCATACCCAGGGGGATCCCGATTACCAGCTCCTTGGCGAACTTCTCTCCTGAGAGTGATATTACATAATAGACTACAAAGAACAGGATTGAGATCACTGCCGAGGTTCCCAGTCCTCCTTTGCGGATAATCGCCCCCAGGGGTGCTCCGATGAAGAAGAAGACGATGCATGCCAGTGGCAGGGTGAACCGTTTGTACTTCTCGGCCTCATATTTTTTCAGGTTTTTTGTCTCGGCCACCATTGCCTCGCTCTTCTCGGCCATGAATGATGCGCCGTCGCGTGCGAAGCCCAGCGCCCTGCCGACGGTACGGCTCTTGTCACTGAAAGAGAGTGTGTCGAAGGCTGCCCTGGCATTGAACCTGCTGGTCAGCCATGGTGCCAGTGAGTCGCCTTCCGTCTCCTGTCCCGGGTAATACTGCTGTGTGACGTTCATGAGCCGCATACGGCTGAACTCGTTGTAGTAGACCTCAGACCTCTCTTCATATCTGGCCGAGAGGGAGTCGATGAAATAGGTCAGCCCGGCAGTATTGAGCATGGCATAGTTTGACCTGTAGATATCCATCCCGGAGCGGTTCAGCCCGAACCCGGTCAGCTCGATCACCATCGTCTGCTCGGTGAAATGATCCCTCCTGAACGGGTATCGGCGCCTGTCCTGCTGGACGTCCTTCTCCTCTATCTCCTTGTATGCATAGCCGTTATAGAGGATCAGTATCAGGCCGCTCTCGTCGGCGGTGACCTTCATATATCCCGAGTCTGCATGGATGACCGAGGTATTGCCTATACCTTCGCGGTGGTCATAGATATAGATGCCGTCGAGCCGGTTGGTTTCAGGATCTTTGTCGGTGATTTTAATGCTGAACCCGTCAATCCCGTTGTAGAAGGTTCCCTCCTGCAGGTTCAGCTCGGGGCGCATGCGCCGTATATCGGTCAGCAGGGTGCGTGCCTTGCGGGTTGATACCGGGAGCACATAGTCGGCAAAGAGGTATGAGCCTGCAGCCAGCAGCGCCGAGAAAAGGATAAGGGGCATCATGATGCGCTGCAGCGGCACACCTGATGACTTGAGAGCAGTCAGCTCGAGGAATTCGCCCAGGTTACCGAAGGTCATGAGTGCGGCCAGCAGTATGGCCAGCGGGAGGGAGAGGGGAACGAATGTAAGTGAGAACTGGAAGAGCAGTTCAGCCAGGATCTTGAACTGGAGCCCTTTCCCTGCCAGGTCGTCGACATACATCCAGAGGAACTGCAGGATGAAGACGATCAGCACGATAAAGAAGGTAAGGACCAACGGTCCTATAAACGATCTAATCATGAACAGATCGAGCTTCTTCATTCTTCAGGCTGTGATGCAAACGTACTCTATTTTTGAGAAAGATGCAAAGCTCCCTCATTCGAGGATACCGAGCATTTTGCGGAGGTATGATATCTGTGTGTCCCACAGGTTGCGTGCATCATCCAGTTCGCTCTCCTCGGCATGGTCGGTAATTATCAGTGCTGTGTCATTGGTCAGTTCGTGCACGATTATCCGGAATTCGAAGAAGTTTGTCTCCCTGTCGGCAATATCGATCCAGTCGAACCTTACCGCACGGTTCTCCCTGGCATATGCCAGCCTGGCCCTGGCTTCGCTTTTGTTCCAGTGGAATGTAAAGATGTCACCGTCAACCGTTACGTTATCGGCAAACCATTCTGCCAGGCCTTCTGCAGTACTCAGCCTGTCATACAATACCCGTACCGGCGTGTTGAGTGTATATTCAATCTCGTATCTCGATCTCATGACTGAGAGGGACGTTTCATGCAATATAAAAATAATCATCGAGAAGAAAAAGTTTGCCGGTCAAAATGAAATATTATTTATATTTGCAGCCTTGAAAACAGCGCCTTCCGGCGGTGTGGCGGGTGATGAACCATCAGCCGCAACAGAAGAGTGTCTGCCGGCCGGTGCTGTTGTTCTGTCACATAGTTTCCGGCGAGATAGCTCAGATGGTTAGAGCGCATGATTCATAATCATGAGGTCCCGGGTTCAATTCCCGGTCTCGCTACTGCAGAAAGCCCGGCACCAGCGTGCCGGGCTTCATTGTATCAGCATGCTGCCAAAATCTGTTTTGAGCGACATGATGAAACGATGAGGCCTCTGTTTCTCCGGCCTTACTTCAGGTACTCCATCACCGTCCTGAAGATCTGCAGTCTGACGGGGTTGACGTTGTAGTACCCGTCATTTCCGATGAGGCCGCTGTTCTGCCGGTTGATGAGCAGAATGACCGAGAGGTTCCTTTCGGGGACAACCGCAATGCTGGTACCTGTGAATCCGGTATGCCCGAATGATCCCTCCGGTGCATCCCTCATGAATGAGTTGGCCGGATCCATCATCCAGCCCAGCCCGTTGCCGAACCGGTCAGGGGTCAGGAAGGCTTTTACCGTCTCCTCCCGCAGGAACCGCTCTGATCCGTTCATCCCTCCGTTCAGGAGCATGTCGACCAGCTTCTGCATGTCGTCTGCCGTGGAGAAGAGTCCGGCTGCACCCGATACCCCCCTGTTGGCATACCAGGCATTGCCGTCATTGACCTCACCGCGGAGGAGGTAGTTTCGCCAGCCGTTCCACTGTGACGGATCGATCTCCGGCACGGTGTAGCCCAGCGACGGGTCGCTCACCATACGCTTCTCCCAGGGGTTGCCGGCCGAGGTGGCTGCAATATCGCTGAATCGCCCTGACTGCAGGGGATTGTACGTGGTGTTCCCCATCCCCAGCGGCCTGAAGATATTCTCCTGCATGAACTCCTCCAGCGGCTGTCCGGAGACGATCTCAATTATCTGCCCCAGCAGCACGAAGCCGAGGTCGCTGTAGCTGCGCCGGCTGCCGACCGGGTACCTGAGGGGCAGCCTGCCGATGAGACGGTAACTCTCATGCCTGTCTGAAGCGATGTAGTAGGTGGGGTACCATTCAATGAGACCGGCCGTATGTGTAAGCAGATGCCGGATGGTGATCCCGCTCTTGTCAGGTGCAGCAAACGCTTCGACATATTTCCCGGCAGGGTCATCCACATTCAGCACCCCCCTGTCGGCCAGCACCATGACCGAGGTGGTGGTTCCGATCACCTTGGTGAGGGAGGCAATGTCAAAGAGGTGACCCACGGTCATCTTTTCAGGGTTTTCAAGCAGGTGATGGCTGTAGTCATATTTCATGGCCCAGCCGTAAGCCTTCCTGTGGATCACCCTGCCATCCTGCTTCACCAGTATGACTGCACCCGGAATCCTGTCAAGCGCCACCTCGCTGTTCAGGATACTGTCTATCCGTGCCTTCAGCGCTGCCTCCCCGCCTTTCGGACCTGGCGACTGACAGGCTGTGGAGAGCGAAAAGAGGATCGCACAGAGGGCTGAAATAAAAATGGTCATTCTCATGGCAGCTCTTTCGTGCACTAATTAAGAAAAATTAAATAAACCGTTGCCGCTGTTGACGCCGATTAATGGTAAATTTATTTCGCTGAAATGCCGCCTGGCCGGATCCTGCCGGTACCATACGGTTTTTGGCAGACTTCAGATGCAGTTACATCACAGAAAGAAAACCATGAGAAAGAGAATCATTATTCTGCTGTTCCTTGCTGTGGCTTCGGGCCATTGCATCTTGTCGGGCCAGTCGTCCCTGAGCATTGCCGGGATCATGCAGGGAGACAGGTTTACCGGTATATCTCCGGATATGCTCCGCTGGTCATCCCTGGGCAACACTCTCTATTTCCGCTGGAGTGACAGTCCGGACTCCCTTCCCTCGCTATGGGCTCTCGATGAGGGCTCAGTTCGTCCGCGCCGTGTGAGCACCGATGAGCAGAGGGAGATGCTTCCCCAGGGCTCCTTCAACCGCAACCGCAGCCTGTTCCTTTATTCGAAGAACGGCGACATTTTCCTCACTGAGGTGAAGAGCGGCCGGACGAGGCAGATCACCTCTACTGCTGCTTCCGAAACCAGTCCGCGATTCAGCCTGAAGGAGGACAGAATACTGTTTACCACCGGCAACAACACCTTTGCCTGGGACATCTCCGGGGGAGGCCTTACCCAGCTGACTGATGTCAGGCAGGGCAAGGAGAGGGCAGAGTCCCGGCCGGCCCTGAGTGAGCAGGAGAGATGGCTTCAGGAGAGCCAGCTCGCGCTCTTCTCCACACTCGCCGAGAGGAAAAAACGAATGGAGCAGAGCCGTCAGGCAGCGAAGGCGCTGGAGCCAGAACGGCTGAAGCCGGTCTATACAGGCCAGGAGAATCTGTTCGGGGTAAGTCTCAGTCCTGACGGCAACTACATCACCTGGCTCTCATCGAAGGCGGCTGAGGGGAAGAGGACAATCATTCCCAGTTATGTAACCGAGTCGGGCTTCACCGAGAGTATCAGTTCCCGCACCAAGGTGGGAACGCCTCCCCAGGCCAGCTCACTCTTCATCTGTGACATCGCGCGTGACACCATCTACCGTGCCGCTGCCGCTACAGTAACAGGCAGCCACGGAGAGCTCTCCTTCCGCAGCCCGGTCTGGTCAGATGACGGCAGCCGTGCGTTGGTTGAGCTTCTCTCAACCGACAACAAGGCGCGGTGGATATGTCTGCTTGATATTGCAACAGGGGGTCTCAGGGTGCTGGATGAGCAGCGTGACCCCGCATGGATAGGCGGCCCGGGTATAGGGTTCGGCATGACCGGCTGGCTGCCTGATAACCGTACCATATACTTTCAGTCAGAAGAGAGCGGATACTCGCATCTCTACCTGTGTGACGTGATCACCGGCGAGAAGAGGGCCATTACTTCCGGCGAGTTCGAGATCTACAGTCCCAGACTCTCGAATGACAAAAAGCAGTGGTACTTCATCTCAAACGAGGGTGACCGGGGGATCAGGGAGCTCTACCGTATGCCGGTCAACGGCGGCACAAGGGTACAACTGACCAGTTTCGGGGGCGGTGTGGAGTATTCGCTCTCGGTTGACGAGAAGTACTTTGCCCTGCGGGTCTCATGGGCCAACAAGCCGTGGGAGCTTTATCTCCTGGAGAACAGGCCGAAGGCGTCACCTGTGAAGATAACCGAATCGACCACTCCTCAGTTCAGGGCTTATGAGTGGCGTATTCCTGAGTTTGTCCGCTTCAGGGCCAGTGACGGAGCCATGGTGCCTGCCAGGCTGTATCAGCCCCGCGAGGAGGTTAAAAACGATGCAGCAGTTATCTTCGTTCACGGTGCGGGATACCTGCAGAATGCTCATCGCTGGTGGAGCAGCTACTCCAGGGAGTACATGTTTCACAACTTCCTGGCAGACCAGGGATACACCGTGCTGGACATTGACTACCGCGGAAGCGCCGGCTATGGCCGCGACTGGAGGACAGCCATTTACCGGCACATGGGAGGAAGGGACCTCGATGATCATGTTGACGGGGCGGCATATCTGGTTACAGAGCATCAGATTGATCCGGGTAAGATCGGCATCTACGGGGGATCATACGGCGGATTCATTACACTGATGGGGCTCTTCACCAGGCCGGGGGTGTTTGCTGCGGGTGCTGCTCTCAGACCGGTGACCGACTGGGCCCATTACAACCACGGCTACACGTCGAATATCCTCAACACACCCGTGACAGACTCGCTTGCCTATGCAATGAGCTCTCCCATCTATTATGCAGGTGGACTGCAGGGGGCGCTGCTGATCTGTCATGGCATGATAGATGACAATGTCCATTTCCAGGATGTGGTGATGCTTGCCCAGCGGCTGATAGAGCTGGGTAAGGAGAACTGGGAGCTGGCTCTCTATCCGCTCGAGAGCCATGGCTTCATTGAACCGTCGAGCTGGACCGACGAGTACAAGAGAATCTACAGGCTCTTCCGCGAAAACCTTAAGTAGCCCGGCCTGATCCGGCAGCCTTGTATTCCTGGTAACGCTGTTGCAGAACAGCCCGGTTATTCACACTTGAGATTGGTCCGCTGTGCCTTGGCAGCCTCGGCAAAGGGGCCATAGAGAGCCTTCTTGAATGACTCGCATGCAGCAGAGGTCTGCCCCTTGCCTGCCTGTGCAACGGCAAGCTGATAGTAGAACATCGCCTTGGCTTCGGCGTCACCCGTTTCGAGATCGAGGCCCTTCTGGGCATACTCGGCCCCCTGGTTGAAGTTGTTCTTCTTGTTATAGACGTCTGCAAAGAAGTAGAAGAGGGTCTTGTCATCTCCGTACCTGGCACTCCTGTTCAGCAGTTCAAGCGCCTCATCAAGCTTATTGGCATTGCTGGCCTTTGAGCCGGCGGAACGGAAGTACTCCAGGGCCGAGTTCTTTGCCTGGGAAATACGTTCTGCATCGGTCTCGGGATTGAGCTTGTCTATGAAAAGGTCAATTGTCTGCTCAAAGAGATCTGCCTCGTCACGGTGCCTGTAAATCAGGGCTTTGCTATAGAGTGATGCGATATGGTCGGGATTCAGTGCCAGAGCATTATCAAATGCTGCAAGGGCATTGTCATAGTCATTGGCGGAAAGCAGTTCGGTGCCAAGCCTGTAATAGGCATTGACGAGAACTTTCGAAGAGTTCTCCTTATGTGCCGTACTGCCATACTTTTCAGCCTTCTCCACGGCAAGCTTTGATGCGGCAATAATCTCTTCTGCAGGCTTCTTCTCATTATAGGCTGTTGCAGCAGCCTTGTAATAGAGGCCCGGAAGCACCTGTACAGCCTTCTGTTTCAGGTCATCGGCAGTCTCGCCTACCTCATCTGACAGAGCAATAACCTTTTCAAAAGCTTCTATGGCTGCCTGAACATCGGTCTGCATTGCTTTGGCTCCTTCATTGTACACTGCTATTACATCATTGCGGTCCTGCCCGTTAAGGCTGGCAGTGAAAAGTACGCCGAATACCGCAGCACAAGCCAATGTACTGAAAAGTTTCATCCTCATCTTTCTTGATTTTTAACTGGTTATCAATGTTTAAAACTTATTACAGCGGGTAAATATAAAAAATATGATCAATTGCAATGCCAAATTTCCTGTTCAAAAAGAGTATTACCTGCCAAATTTGATACTCTTTCCCGCATCCTGTACCTTTTTTCAGAGGTCTGCGGTCAGAATCGGCTTCTCTCTTTTGTATCTTGCAGCGCGTAGCAGGAAATGACGGGATCCCCTGTGTGCAGAGTGCATTCAGGGCAGCCTGTCACAGTACGCGGGGTATTGAGAAAAAACCGGAAATCATGATAGTTACGACAGTTCATTTCAAAATAGTCCCGGGCAGGAGGGATGAGTTCCTCGAGGCCATACGTGATAATCACCTCGGAACAGTCTGCGAGCCCGGGAACCTCAGGTTTGATGTGCTCTGTCAGGCTGACGATCCTGACCGTTACATGATTTACGAGGTTTTCGAGTCGGAGGAGGCTCTTCAGCACCACTGGCAGACGCCCCACTTCCTCAGGTGGCGTGAGCGTGCGGGGGACTTCATGGCTGAGCCGCGTCAGGCTGTAAGGTACAGTGTGGTTGAGCCGGCAGACCGTTCCCGCTGGTAAGAGATATGTCAGGCAATAAGCTACGGTATGATTAAGCCGAAAGACCGTTCCCCCTGGTAAGAACGGCACCGGCGCCACCCGCTGATGTGAATATGACCGTCAGTGTTTCTCTCCTGTCAGTGCCTGTTGATATTTTCTTTCATCATTGCACGTATGATCAGCAGATTGAGTGCTGCCAGCACTGCAAAGACAATGAATCCGCGGGCATATCCGGCTTCGCCGTACTTTCCGGCTATGGCTCCCATCAGCGGCGGCAGGGCGAATCCGCCGAATGCTCCCAGCCCTCCTATCCACCCGGAGGCGCCACCAACGGCATCGGAGACATAGTGGGGCACCAGCTTGAATATGGCTCCGTTCACTATTCCCATTCCCATTGCTAGCACAATGACGATGATTATGCTGACGGTGACGCCTGATGAGAACGATAGCATGGCAGTGGCGACAAGGATAACCGTCATTGCAGCCATTGAGATCCTCTCTCCGCCGAGCCTGTCGGCCAGGTTACCGCCATAGACCCTTATCATGGAGGCCAGTAGGGAGAAGATGGCGGTGAAGATCCCTGCCTTAAGTGGTTCGAACCCCTGGTATTCGATCCAGTAGGTCGGGAACCAGGCGGTGAGTGCGATAAATCCGCCGAAGGTTGTGAAGTAGAGCGCTGTCAGTGCCCAGGTGTTGATATTCCTTGCCGAGGTAATCAGGCTCTCTTTTCCGCCCCCGGTGGGGAAGATCTCCTGTCCCATCTCCTTCGCCTTTATGCGTGCCTCATCGGCCGGCATGCCCTGATTCTTCAGCTGGAAGAACCATGAGTTGCGTCCGAGGATGGCATATAGCACGGTTCCCAGCAGCAGGAAGAGGAACCATGCGAAGTAGGCTGAGATGAATCCGAACTGCCTGAGGAAGAGTGGCAGGATGATCGAGAAGAGGCCCGGTGCCATATTGCCCACCCCTCCGAAGATACCCAGTGCCAGCCCCTGCTTCTTCTGCGGGAACCAGTAGCAGGTCTGCGCCACACCGACCGAGAAGTTGGCTATGCCGCACCCGCTGAGGAAACCGAAGAAGAGCACCAGCCCATACATACCCTTCATGCCGTCAGGATAGTAGAGAGAGAGCAGCAGGGTGATGCCCCCGAGCCCTATAAGACTCAATGTCATCAGCACCAGGAACGGCTTCTTGCCGCCGGAGGAGTCGACCCATGCCCCGAAGGGTATACGCAGCAGCGATCCGGAGAGTGAGGGGATGGCTATAAGCAGTCCGAGAAGAAACGGAGTCAGCTCCATCGCTTCCATGAATCTGACACCGGTGGGCCCATAGAGCGCCACAGCGGCAAAGCCGAAAAAGAATCCGAGGGTGGTTCCCGTAAGCCCCTGGGCAGGGGTGCCTTTTACTTTCATCAGTGGTTAAAATTAAATAAAGTGTCAGTGGCCGGTGAAAAAACAGATCACATCAGCCGTCCCGTAATATCTGCTGTCTCATTCGGAACATCTCACGACGGCCAGCGCTTTCAGGCCATTAATTTATTCACTTTTTGCCGGCCTGCGAAATGCTGAACTCTTTTTGTTGAATATTTATGTGGAATGCTTGCTCCATTTTGTTAATTTGTGGTTTTCCGCAAAAGCTCCGGCGATGATATGGGTTAAGCTTGGCATATTACTGATCGGTTTTGTTTACGCGGGGCTGCTGCCCTATGCCCTCAGGAAGGCGTTGCAACACCTCGACTTTGATCTTCAGAGTCAGACCTTAAGCTTCTTCAGCAACAAGAGCCTTTACGACCAGAAGTATCAGAAGGCCTACAAGCGGCTGCTCTTTCTGATGGCCATACTCACCTACCTCTTCTTCTGGCTCCTCTCATATTTCTATGATCTGGGCGAGTATGAGGCCTTCATGCGCTATATCGACTACAGCTTCGCCCTGCTCACCCTGCTGGCATTCGTACCCCATAACATGGAGCCACTCAGCTTCAGGTCACCCGGACAGGCAATTCAGCGGGTATTGCACAACATACTGGCTGTGGTGGTCTTCCTGGCGCTTCCCACCATGATCATCCTCTTGCAGGCGGGCATTATGGCTGACTACCGGATTACCGGCATTGCCGGACTGGTAATAATAGGGGTGGTTGTGATGCTGACGGCAGCCTCAGTGCTCAGGAATGGTATCAACGGCGCGACGGAGATACTCTTCATCAATGGCATCAGTATCTGGAGCCTCTTTGTCACCATAATCACTTTTGTAAGGTAGCATTGAGAATGGCAGACATTCTCTTACTTAGCCATCGGTCCTGCCGGCATTCGTTCTGTGCGCCGGTCACTCCGCCCGGCGAATCCGAAGAACCAGATCAGTGAGACGGAGATGATCATCATACCGGTCACGGTGACCCAGTCAGGGTGTTCACCCGGCACTATGAGCCAGCTGAGTATGGCCCCGAACACCGGTATGATGAATTTCCACAGATTCAGTTCACTGACCTTCACACCGGGTCTTCTGAGGAGCACATACCATTTTGAGAAGGTGAATGCCGACATGAAGGCGAGCCATGCCAGCACCAGCCAGTATTCGGCAGGTAAGCCTGCCCGGGGAGGCACCTTCTCGAAAACAAACGAGGCAAGGAACATTATCAGTCCGCCGGTGAAGAGAGAGAAGGAGCTTAGCACCAGCGGGTCCATGCTCTTCCCCTTTTTTGAGACCAGCACGTTGCTGGTGGCGGTTGACATGTTTGCTATCAGTATCATCACCACCCCTGCCATCTCTCCCGGGTGGCCGAAGCGGAGACCCTGCCTGCCGGCACTGACCAGCACTATCCCCATCAGTCCGAACACTATTGCTATCACCTTTGAGAGGTTGAAGCGCTCATCGCGGATCATTATGCGGGCAACGATGGCCGTCACAAAGGGCTGCGTTCCCACTATCACTGCTCCGAGGGCGCCAGGGACATACTTCATTCCGATATAGAAGAGCACATAGTTGACGAGTGTCTGCAGCAGCGTGACCCAGAAAGCCAGGCTGCGGTTTTCGATTATCATCCTGACATATGCCTTCGGTCTGACCGTCAGGGGCAGTATCATCAGGCCCGAGAGGATGAAACGGCTGCCGGCAAAATGGATGGGAGTTGAGTATTGCAGTCCGACCTTAATAAAGGGATAGGCTGTAGACCACATCAGGCATGCAATTATCGCCCAGAAGATGGTGTTGGTGCGACTCTCGGTCATAACTGTTGATTGAGTCTGAAACTATACGGGTACCTGTCTCTATTTATTGTTCCAGTCAGGCGTCTCAGCCCCCAGCAGGTGCCTGACGAAGAAATCCATCCTCCGCCGTTCGCCGTAGTCACCCCCGCTGCTGTGTTTCATGCCGGGCACAAACAGGTAGTCAAAATCCTTTCCCGCCCTGATCAGGGCATTGACCAGCTGGGTGGTTGAAGCCGGATCAACATTGTTATCCATCTCACCGTTGATCAGCAGCAGTTTCCCCTGCAGCAGGCGGGCATTCTCAACGTTTGACGACTCGATATAGCTCTGATCGACAGGCCATCCCATCCACTGCTCATTCCACCAGATCTTGTCCATGCGGTTGTCATGGCATCCGCATGAGGAAACTGCCACCTTATAGAATTCAGGGTGGAACAGGAGGGCTCCGGCGGAACTCTGTCCGCCGGCAGAGGTGCCGTAGATGCCAACCCTTGAGATATCCATCCACGGGTATTTCTCCGCGGCGGCTTTGATCCACAGTATCCTGTCGGGGAAGCCGGCATCCTTAAGGTTCTTCCAGGCCACGTCATGGAATTTTTTCGATCGGTTGGAGGTGCCCATCCCGTCTATCTGCACTACAATAAAGCCCAGTTCGGCCAGGGCGTTCATGTTGCTGTGAGTGATCCGGAACGATTTGGGTACAAAGCTGTTGTGCGGTCCGGCATAGATATTTTCTATCACCGGGTATTTGCGTGAGGGGTCAAAGCCGAGAGGTCTGATGATTATCCCCCATATATCCGTGACACCGTCGCGTCCCTTTGCGGTAAACACCTCCGGGTAGTTCCAGCCGGTAGCCAGCAGTCCGGAGACATCAGCCTCTGTCAGTCTCATCACCTCGCTGCCGTCGCTGGTACGCCGTATCACCGAAACCGGGGGCAGGTCGACCCGTGACCATGTATCGACAAAAAAGCGCCCATCATCTGAGAAGAGAGCCTCATGATTGCCATCGGCCGGAGTGAGGTGTGTCAGGCCGCTCCCGTCGAAGCTGATGCGGTAGTAGTGTATGAGGTAAGGGTCTCCCTCTTCCCGGCCTGAAGCCATGAATATGATCTGCCGCTCCTTCTCATTCACGCTGGTCACCCCTCGTACCACCCATTCGCCTTTGGTTATCTGGTTTTTAACCTCCCCGGTGATGCCGTCATAGAGCCACAGGTGGTTCCATCCGTCGCGTTCAGAGGCCCAGATGATCTCACCGGTACCTTTCACATCATACCGGTATCGCTTTCCGCTGTAGTGGATGAAGGTGGGTGACTGTTCGTCAATAACGATGCTCATCTCACCTGTCAGGGCATCAATCCGCATCACCCGGTAGACCTGGTGCCCACGCCTGTTGTACTCGAAGGTGAGTGATGCTCCTGACTGATCCCACCGGAAATTACTGAGGCTGTACTGGTTAAGTATCATACCCTCATCAACGGCAATATGTTTTCTCCCTTCCACATCGAAGATCTGCGGGAAGAACTGCGGCACGGCATCACCCGGCTTGGGATATTCGTAGGAGTAGTATTTTGGCTGCAACTGATCTGCGGGCGAAGATTCAATGTATGAGATCATGTGTTTTTCAGCAGGTATCACCCGGTATGCCATGATCTTTTTCGAGTCGGGTGACCAGTGGAGCGACGCCGAGTAGTATTTGCCTATTCCGCCATCATAGCTGAGCCGGAACTCTTTCCCGGTGTCAATCACCCTGATCCACAGGTTATAATCGCGTATGAAGGCTGTCATGGTCCGGTCTGGCGAGGTATCGGGCCGTCCGCTGAGCTCATCGCGGAATCCCCATGGCCACCTCTCATCGCTGCTCCTTGCATTGAGCCGTCCCGCTTTTCTTTCGATGGCGAGGCTCCCGCGCCGCAGGTCATATTTATAGAGAACACCGGCATAGCTGAATGTCACCGATCTCAGGTCGTCAGCCAGTATCGGGTTCCTGAGGGGGAGATCGGCCGGATTGACGGTGTCACCGGTCACCTTCTCCAGGGCATCAGCCAGCCGGGCATGATCGAATGCCTTCCGGGTGGTCTTTCGCGGCAGGTCAGCCACCATATAGACCTTTCCATCGGGAGTCAGGTCTTCATAGATCAGGGCGGGTGCACCCGAGGCCCATACCGGGTTGATATTTCCGTGCCACACCTTGTCACGCAGCTGCCGCTCAAGAGAGTTTGCCCTTGCATAATCCTCTTCGGTAACCTGTGCTCCGGCCGGCAGGGCAAACAGTGACGCCAGCAGAAACGTGACCATAGCCGTAAAGAGAGCTCGTTTCATCACCATAAGGGTTGTTTTGCCTGCATAGTTACAATTAATTGGGGGTAGAAAAAACAGTCTTATGATTATTTATGATTTATTTTGAATCAGGATCTTGTTTTTCCATTCACTGAAACAGACTCTCAGATGATAAAGATTGAGGAGTATCTTGCACGTCGCCTTTATGATGCCGGTGTGAGGATGATGTTCGGGATCCCCGGTGGTCCATCAATAGCATGGATTGATGCGTTCCGCCGGGCTGGGATCAGGTTTGTGCTCACCTCTCATGAGGCTTCCGCGGCGGTTATGGCTGATGTTACCGGTCGTCTCACCGGCGTTCCGGGGCTCTGTCATGCCACCTTTGGTCCGGGGGCGGTCAACCTTGCCTCGGGTGTGGGAGGAGCCTTTCTTGACCGTTCTCCGCTGCTTGCACTCACCACCGAAATGCCTGATGCCTGGCTGGGTCGTACCACACAGATGAATATTGATCACCAGGCGCTCTTCAGGCCTCTCACCAAGGCTACCTTCAGGATGAGTCTGTCCGATGCTTCAGATATCACGGGTGAGAGCCTCTCGGTTGCCACCGGTGAGTACCCCGGCCCGGTACATATCGGTCTCCCGTCAGATCTCTCCGGGGGTCTTGTCAGTCACGCTCACCACACGGCATATGCCCGCTCCCCGGGCATGGGATGCTCTCCCCGGCCTGTCGCGCCGGCTGCCCTGGAGCGGCTGATCGCCTCTTCACGCCGGCCCCTGCTGGCAGCAGGCCTCACCGCCATGCGGCTCGGCGCGGGCGAGGCACTGGCCCGTTTCCTCGAAGATCATCCTGTCCCGGTGGTTGTCACGCCCATGGCCGGGGGGGTGATTGCACATGATCACCCCTGCTACGCCGGGGTGCTCTTCCATGCCCTCAGTGACCGGCTGAGGCGGCTGACCGCGGCTGCCGACCTGATCATCGGCCTGGGCTATGACCCGGTGGAGTACAACTATGAGTCGTGGCTGCCTGATGTGCCACTGATCCATCTTGATACCAGGGAGGGTGACCTGACCGTCAGAGGAGCCATGCAGTATATATCATCGCCGGACGGATGGTTCAGCCTCCTGGCCTCCTTGCACGGCTCGCCCGTGATGACCGGACTCGCATCAGAGGTGAGGGAGGAGATAGACCAGGAGCTCGGCAGGCATACCGGTCGGAACCAGCCGGGCTTGAACCCCGTGGAGGTGCTGCAGCTGCTGCGCGAAGCAGTGCCCGCCAATGCCACCGTGACCGCTGACGTGGGATCGCACCTGCACCTGCTGGGACAGATGTGGGACAGGCAGCAGGGCAGGCTGATCATGACCAACGGATGGTCATCAATGGGATTCGGGCTGCCGGCGGCAATAGGGGCGGCACTGACCCTGAAAGAGAGCCCGGTGGTATGCGTTACGGGCGACGGCGGACTGATGATGCACGCCGGTGAGATAATCACACTGCGCAGGCTGGGACTGAAGATCACGGTGGTGGTGCTGACCGATGGCGAGCTGAACCTCATCAGGCTGAAACAGGCGTGGAAGGATGTCAGCCCATACGGCGTCAGCCTCGGCAGCGGACCCCTCTTCGGGGCTGGCAGTTTTCTCGGGGTAGATGTTGTAAGGGTGACCGGCAGAGAGTCATTGCGGAAAGCGCTGGAAAGATCAGTAAAAGGCCAGGAGAGCCTGATAATTGAGGCGGTGATTGACTCTGCAGCTTACAGCGACCTGGTGGTCAGGTCTTAACCCTGAAATTCGCGGCTGTCTCCATTGCCTGTTTACTCCTGCTGGCCCGGTCACGTGTGCCTGTAGGGCAGGTCAGGCCTTTTCAGCTTGTCATGCTTACCCGGCCCTTTCTGCCTGTATGGCTGATGCGGTGCCTATTGCCAGTCCGGTCTGTCAGGCCTCTGCTGCCTGTTCAGCCTGTTCTCCGGTGGCGGCTGCTGCCTTTTTTGCGGCAGCCGGTTTAGTGCTCTTCTTTGCTGCGGGTCTGGCTGCTGCCCTGGCCGGTCTGGCGGCCGGTCTGGCTGCTGCCCTGGCAGTGGCATCGCTGACTTCTGCTTCCTTACTGCTGCGCGGAGCAGCGCTCCTGGCAGCCTTTCTCGGACGGCTGACGCCGTAGGTTCCCCTGATTATCTTCCCTCTTTTTGATTTCTTGTCACCTTTGCCCATAATCTCAAAGTTGGTTAGTTTGAAATGTCGCAATGAAAAGGCAAAAATAAGAAAAATCGCGGTAAAAGGCGGCATATATTGTTAATAAATAAGGCACTTCGCTCCGGCGGCTTCCGGCCTCTTTTATTAAATTTGTCATTATGTCGGCCAGGAAGATATGGGTCTATTCACCGGTCGTGACATCCCGTCTTGAGTATACGGTCTCGGTTATTTTTGACACAATCCTTGGCATTCCGTGGGAGATAACCGGTGACCGCAGGAAGATAGGCGGCGGTCCGGCTGTTATCTACTCGAATGAGCGGATCAGGGGTCAGTTTATTATCCGCCCTGCGGGGCTGCTGGCCGCTTCGGGTGTGACAGAGGGCGTGCCGGAGGTATCGCAGGTTGACGGGATGCCGGTACTCTACCCTGTTGATGACGGGACGGTACCTTTTGATCTTTTCTCGGCATCGTTTTACATGCTGTCACGCTATGAGGAGTATCTTCCCTTTCAGTCAGATGCTCACGGCCGTTTTCCGGGGAGTGCATCGCTGGCTTGCCGCAAGGGGTTCCTTCGTCAGCCTGTGGTTGATCTCTGGGCACGATACCTGGCGGGATCCCTGGTGCAGCACTATCCTGTGCTGGCCTTCCGGTCAAATCTATTCTCTTCGCTCATCACGGTAGATGTAGATCAGCCTTTTGCCTACCGCAGCCGGGGATTCCTGCGCAGCATGGGCGGGCTGGTCAAGGGGCTGGCAGGCGTGGGCGCCGGACCGGCAGACCGTATCCGTACCATGGCCGGAGCCCTGGATGACCCCTATGACAGCTTTGACTATATTGAGGAGAGGCTCAGTGAGAGCGGTGCCGAGGCCCTCTTCTTCTTCCCTGTGGGCGATCAGGGTGAGTATGATCATAATCCGCCTTACCGCGACCGCGACTACGTGGAGACGGTCCGTCGTTTTGACAGCCTCCGGGGCAGCGGCATCCATCCTTCCTACCGTTCAGCCGGACGGCTGAAGAGGCTCATGATGGAGTGTGACCGGTACCGCACCATCACCGGCCGCCATCCGGAGCGGGCAAGGCAGCACTGGCTGTTGCTGACAATGCCCGACACCTATCGCAATTTTGAGAAGGCGGGGATCATCTATGACTACACAATGGGGTTCCATGATGAACCGGGGTTCCGGGCAGGAATAGCAAGACCCTTCCCGGTCTATGACCTGCTGCATGAGAAGACCACCCGGCTGACAGCGGTGCCCTTCCAGGTGATGGACGGCACCCTCAGGCAGTACATGCATCTTAATACAGATACTGCACTGGAGGTGATCGGTGAACTGATAGGAGCGACACGCGGGGTGGGGGGGCTCTTTGTCTCAATATGGCATAACACTTCACTCAATGAGGGAACCGGATGGGAGGGCTGGAGGAGGGTCTTCGAGGAAACGCTTGAGATGCAGAAACCATGATCACCTACCTGAAGAACAATGAGATTGACCGGGAGCGCTGGGATGCCTGTCTGACGGAGATACCCGGGGTGAAACCATATGCCATGTCATGGTATCTTGATATCATGGCACCGGGGTGGGAGGCGCTGGTAGATGATGACTATCTTGCGCTCTTCCCCCTTCCATGCCGGCGTAAGTATGGTTTTACCTACAGCGCGACGCCGCTCTTCCTGCAGCAGCTGGGGCTCTTCACTGCCGACGGTGACACCAGGGCCATGGCCGAGGAGTTTATCTCGTTCATGCCGGGATTCTTCAGGCTCATTGACCTGGCCATAGGACAGGAGGTGAGACTGTCCGGTTACACCCTCACCCCCCGAATCAATTATGAGATGCGGCTCGACAGGCCCTATGAGGAGATGTGGGTGAACTATATGTCTGACTGCCGCAGGAATGTCAATATTGCCCGCCGCTATCCGCAGGAGATAGTCGGCGATGTGAGGCCGGATGAGCTCATCTCACTCTTCACGACATATACAGCGAGGAAGAGCGGTATAGTAAAGCAGGGCGCCTATCGCCGGCTGAAGCGGCTGATGGACCATTGTCTGGCATCGGGCACGGGGAGGATGCTGGGGGTCCGTTCACCCAGGGGTAAGCTGCTGTGGGGAATGTTCGTAATCGAATTCATGGGCCGCTCTACGATGCTCTTCACTGCGGGGAGCCGGAAGAGCCGTGAGCTGCGTACCTCATACCTGGTGATAGATCATCTGATAAAGAGCCATGCCGGCAGCGGGCATATCCTTGACTTTGCCGGCTCATCGGTACCCTCGGTGGCGATATTCATGCGCTCCTTCGGCGGAGAGAAGACCACCTACTGGCGGCTCTACCGCAACAATCTCCCCTGGCCGGTGAGGCTGCTCAAGTAGCGCATCAGGCCGCAGAAGGTGCTCTCCTTCCCACGGGCGGGCATGATGACCGGCAACAGAGTGTCCGGCCGGCCGGCGGCAGGCATGACCGCAGCGGAGAGTACAGGTTGGTGAAATGGCTGCTCAGGTCAGAAGAGCAGCTCCATCGGCTGATCATCAGGATCACTCTCGGTCAGCCGGCCATCGTCGCAGCGAAGGGTGCGGGCCGGATATTTCTTTACCAGCGTATGCTTGTGGGTTGACATTATCACCGCCCTGCCCGTCTCACTGATGCTCTTCAGCAGTATATGTATCTCCTCGGAGGTCTCCGGGTCGAGGTTGCCGGTGGGTTCATCAGCCAGGATAATCTCCGGGTCATTCAGCAGTGCACGTGCGATGACAACCCTCTGCTGCTCGCCCCCCGACAGCTGGTGAGGCATCTTGAACCCCTTGTTGTGCAGCCCCACCTTCTCAAGCACCTCCCTGATGCGCCCGGCAATTGTCTCCTTATTGCTCCATCCGGTGGCCTTGAGGGCAAATTCCAGGTTGTCGCTGACAGAGCGGTCAGTAAGCAGCTGAAAATCCTGGAAAACTATTCCAAGCTTGCGTCTCAGCTGCGGTATCTCCCTCCCCCTTATCCTGTGCAGACTGAAGCCGGCCACCCAGCCCTCACCCTCGGTCAGCGGCAACTGCGCATTCAGTGTGCGGATGAGCGATGTCTTACCGCTTCCTACCTTCCCAACCAGGTAGACAAATTCGCCTTTGTTCACCTTGAGGTTGACGTCACTCAGTACCAGGTGATCCTGCTGCATGATCGAACAGCTCTTCAGCTCAATGATGGTGTCAAGGGGAGTGGTCTCTTCCATTCAGGGCGGTTTTGCTGCAAATTAAGAAAGAATTTAACAATCAGCGGTTCAACTGTTGATAAAATGAGATGTAAAGCTCCCCCGGGCCGGCATTATAATTGTATTTTTGAAGCTCATGAAAATGCGCTGTGCCTGGACGGCAGGGCGTTGTTGTTTAGGCGGTTGTCTGCCGGGCAGGCTGGCAGGCAGGCCGCTTATGGGATTATCTCAGGAAAGTACAAAGTTATGAACAGGAAGATACTGTTACTGATAATTGCCTCGCTGATTCTCTCCTACGGCACATTGCTGCGGGGGCAGGTTTCATTCACCGGTCAGGAGGTCACCTCCCTGCTGAACAACGGGTATGAGATGTTCGGTAAGGCCAGGTATACCGCCGCTATCGAGCTCTTTGACCGCTGGCTGGCGGCCAGCGACCAGGCTGATCCGCTTATCAGGGCTGACGCGGAGTATCATGCTGCGCTCGCCTCCCTGAGGCTTATGGCTCCCGATGCCGAGTACCGTATGAGGCGCTTCATTGCCGGCAACGGTGAGAGCCCCATGCTCAACCAGGCACGGTTCGAGACCGGGAAATACCTGTACCAGCAGCGCAACTATGCCGGCGTCATAGAGTGGTTTGAGCAGACCGATCACACCCTGCTGTCAGAGAGAGATCTGCCTGAGTATCTCTTCAAGCTGGGCTACTCTCACTACCGCAGGGGTGATACCAAACGGGCGCAGATGCTCTTCGCCGAGCTGAAGGACGTCGATACCGACTACACCCCGCCGGCACTCTACTACTATTCGGCGATAGCCTATGAGAACGGCTTCTATCAGACGGCGCTGGAGGGTTTTGAGCGGCTCACCGGCGATGAGACCTTCGGCAGCATCGTTCCGTTCTATATCACCCAGATCTACTATCTTGACAAGAACTATGACGGCATACTGGAGATGGCGCCCTCACTGATAGCGCAGGCAGGCAGCAAACGCGAGACCGAGCTCTACCGCTTTATCGGCGATGCCTATTTCCAGAAGGGGAGCTATGAGGAGGCGATCCCCTATCTTGAGAAGTTCATCAGCGGCACCCGGATGAGTGACCGCAATGACAAGTATGAGCTTGCCTTCAGCTACTATCAGACCGGCGCCACCGCAAAGGCGGTCAGGCTCTTCAATGAGGTGGTGGGCCGCAGTGACATACTGACGCAGAATGCCTACTTCATGCTGGGCTCATGCTACCTGAAGGAGGGCGACAAGAAGAAGGCCCAGATGGCCTTCTCTGCCGCCTCGGGGATGAGCTTTGACCCCGCGGTGCAGGAGGAGGCCCTCTTCAACTTCGCCAAGCTGGCCTATGAGAACTCCTATGCCCCGTTCGGGGAAGGGATTGAGGCACTTCACAACTATATAAGCGCCTATCCCAATTCGAAGCATGTGTCTGAGGCATATGACTACCTGATCTCGGCATACATGAGGCTGAAGAATTACCAGGCTGCCCTCACTTCGCTGGAGAAGATCACCGCCAGGGATGAACGTCTGAAGACCGCCTATCAGAAGGTGGCCTATTACCGTGGCACCGAGCAGTTCCGTAACAGGCAGTATGCTGATGCGGTGGCCTCCTTCGGCAAGTCGCTCCTCTATAAGGAGATGAACCCCGAGTTGCATGCCCGCGCGCTTTACTGGCGGGGCGAGTCAAACTACCGTATCGGTGCCGGTGAAGCTGCGCTGAATGACTGGGAGAGTTTCAGGAAACTTCCCGCAGCTGCCTCGCTTGAGGAGTACAGGCTGCTCGACTACAACATCGGTTATCTCTATTACAATTCGGGTGAGTATGCGAAGGCGCTGCAGCACTTCATGGCTTTCAACAACAGGCAGGCGGGCACGATCACACCCGAGATGCTGGTGGATACCCGCAACCGCATAGCCGACTGCTACTACATCAGGGCTGACTATGCCCAGGCCATCACATACTATGACAAGGTGATCGAGTATGGCCGGACGGATGCCGACTATGCCCTCTTCCACAAGGGTTTTGCACAGGGGCTGAGCAACAATAACGAGGCAAAGATCACCACTCTTACCAGCCTGATCAACAACTATTCCGGCTCAGCCTATCTTCCCAATGCCCTTTTTGAGAGGGGCAGGGCCTATGTCGCCACCGGCCGGCCCCAGCGTGGTGAGGCTGACTTCATGAATATAGTTGCATGGTATACCAGCAGCCAGTTCGTGCCTCCCTCGCTGGTGCAGCTTGGTCTGATCTATTACAATGCGGGTGAGTATGAGAAGGCGGTTGCCCAGTTCAAGAAGGTGATCGGGAACTACCGTGACACCCCTGAGGCGCGGAACGCCGTCAACGGGCTCAGAAATGCCTACACTGACATGGATGATGTGGCATCCTTCTTTGCCTATATGAAGAGTGTGGAGGGGCTGGGTGACATAGAGGCCTCAACGCGTGACTCAATGACCTATGTCTCAGGTGAGAACCAGTATGTCAGGGGCAACTGTGACAGGGCTGCCGAGACCTTCCGCAACTACCTGAACGAGTTCCCCTCGGGTGCCTTTGCCACCAACGCCCGCTTCTACCTGGCCGACTGTCTCCATCGCGAGGGCAGGATTGATGAGGCCCTTGAGCTCTTTCTCAGGGTGGTTGGTGTAGGCAATAACCCCTTCATGGAGCAGTCACTGCTCGCCGCTGCCGTCATCACCTACGGCAAGTCTGACTACAGCCGCGCCTGGTCACTCTACCACCGTCTCTCGGGTGAGGCCACCACCCCTGAGAACCGGCTCTATGCCTACCTGGGCATGATGAGGTCTGCCCAGGCTCTTGATGATGTGGATAAGGTAATTGAGGCTGCCGACCTGGTGCTTGGCTCAGAAAAGCTGACCGAAGAGCTTGCTCGTGAGGCCACGTTCCTCACCGCCAAGGCCAACCAGCGGCTGGGCAACAATGAGGAGGCTCTGGATGATTACCGGCGCGTGGGCACCGAGGTGGCCACCAGCTATGGCGCCGAGTCAAAGTACCGCGTTGCTGAACTGCTGTGGCTGGCAGGAGATATCGACGGTGCAGCCAGGGAGGCTGACCAGTTCATAGACATGAGCTCACCTCATGCCTACTGGACCGGGAAGACATTCCTGCTGCTGTCAGAGATAGCGGCCCGCAGGGGAGACACCTTCCAGGCAAGGGCTACGCTGCAGAGCCTGATCGACTACTATACGGTAAGCAATGACGGCATCATTGATGAGGCAAAGGCGCGACTGGCCCTGCTCACCCCACCGGGAAAGAATGGCTCACATAACTGAATTGAAAGCTGAATGAGACCCAGATGAAGACGATGATGAACAGAAGAGTATATTTCACAGCAGCCGCACTGCTTATCACAACCTTGCTGGCAGCCCAGGGAGAGGATGAGATCATCCGCCGTACGGTCACCCTTTACAATCCATACAGGCCTACACTACAGAAGGCGGATAAGATGGCTTTCCTGCCGGTGGCAGATGACACTGTCACCACCGTGATCAGGTTCAGCTATGACTTCACCCCCGGCTCCTTTGTCCCGGAATATGAGGTCAGTCCCATCAAGTCGGCAGTACTCTCACCCGAGCCGCTGCCTGACCTGCGCAAGGGGTATGTCAGCCTCGGGCTGGGCACCTGGCTCTCCCCCTTCCTGGAGGTGAATCTCTCCAGCGGCAGGACACCCAGGGGGGTACTGGGGCTATATACCCGCACCTTCGGCTCAGGGGGCAGGATAGAGCTGGAGAACGACAAGCGGATGCCGGCCGGATTCCTCGATAACCAGGCACTGCTCTACGGAAGCAAGTACTTCCGGCGCAGCAGGCTCGATGCTGATGTGGGGCTGAGGCAGATGACACGGCATGCCTATGGCTCCAACCCCGACTCACTCGACTGGGATCCCGGCAAGAAGGATATCAGGTCACTCTATTATGACCTGACCGGCAAGGTGAGATACTTCACCATGGAGCCCGACTCAAGCGATATCAACTGGGATGCCACCCTGCGCTATAACCTGTTCACCCGGCAGGGTGACGGGCTGCAGCATAACCCCGGTCTGTCGGTGAAGGCGGGTACGGAGCTGTTCGGCCTCTACGGCAGCGCCGCACTTGATTATGACCTCTATCTCTTCTCAGGAGGCATAGATCTGAAGCGGCGGAGCCTGCTGCAGCTTTCGCCCAATATCTCAAGAGGGAATGAGGAGTGGCGCTTCAGGTTCGGCGCAAAGGTGGCAGCCGATGTCAGGGAACACCATGACCCCCTTCAGGGCGGTATAAGGAAGCTGTACATGTTCATCTATCCGGATGTGCTCTTCTCATTCAGGATAGTGCCGAAATACCTGCGGTTCACAGCATCGGTTGACGGCTCGCTGGAGAACAACCAGGCCGGCAATGCAGCCTATGTCAATCAGTGGCTGCTGCCCGGCGATACCCTTTACAACCTCCGCAGCACCGACAACCAGGTGCGAATAACGGCCGGCCTCTCAGGTACCATGAATGTCAGCGGGGCTTATTCCCTCGAAGCGAGCTACACCCTCTTCAGGGATATGCTGCTCTTCATGAATGACACCCTGGGGGTGGGCAACTATTTTGTACCCATCTATGCCGACGGCAACCTTCTCAGGGTGCGTGGATCATTCCAGGTGCCTGTCAACCCACGCATGACCCTTTTGCTGCAGGGTAACTACTACGGCTATGACATGTCAGGGCAGGAGCATGCATGGCACAAGCCGGACTGGGACGCAACGGTGAAGGCGGCTTACAACCTGCGGAACAAGATAGTGGCTTCGGCAGCACTCACCCTTACAGGAGCGCGCTATGCACGGGTAGCCGGCCCCGAAAGGATTGTAAAACTGCCATTCCACCCCAACCTGAATATGGGTATCGAATACCGGTATACCCCCGATATCTCCTTCTGGGTGAAATGCAACAACGTCTCATACAACCGCTGGTTTGAATGGAACTATTACCCGTCACGGAACTTCCTGCTGATGGCAGGCCTCTCCTACAGCCTGTAGGGTAAAAGGCGGCGCGGATTGTTCATATGTTTTCATGATTTTCTGCATTCGGACACTCTCGGAAACGGAGATTTTGCTACCTTTGTATGATTTTATAAAAAGCATTATATCAGAAGGTTAATATAAGGGATTTACAAACGGGACAGAATTTATGATTAACGGGGAACTGAGGAAGAGGAGCAGGGAGCAGGAGGAGTATTCTGCGGAGAGTATCCAGGTGCTCGAAGGGCTGGAAGCAGTCAGGAAGAGACCTGCGATGTATATCGGTGATGTCGGGCCCAGGGGGCTGCATCATCTTGTCTATGAGGTTGTTGATAATTCCATTGATGAGGCTCTTGCCGGCTACTGTGACAGGATTGAGGTAACCATCAATGAGGATAATTCGATTTCGGTATCTGACAATGGGCGAGGCATACCGGTCGAGATGCATGAGAAGGAGAAGCGTTCGGCCCTCGAGGTTGTGATGACCGTGCTGCATGCCGGCGGCAAGTTTGACAAGGAGAGCTATAAGGTGTCGGGCGGCCTCCACGGCGTGGGCGTATCGTGTGTCAATGCCCTCTCATCAGAGATGAGGGTTGAAGTAAGGAGACAGGGCAGACGGTGGGAGCAGAGTTACCAGAAGGGCAAGCCGATGGCACCGGTGACCATGATAGGCGAGTCTGATGAATCGGGAACCTTCACCACCTTCAAGCCGGACAGCACCATCTTCCCGGTGATAGACTTCAAGTTTGACGTGCTGGCGGCCCGGCTCAGGGAACTTGCCTTTCTGAACAAAGGTATACTTCTCACTCTCACGGATATGCGTGAGACAGAAGAGAATGGCAACGGTGATGAGAAGGGGCCTTTGACGGCCAGGTTCTACTCTGAGCGCGGGCTGATCGAGTTTGTTGAGTACCTTGATGTGAACCGTGAGAGGCTGACAGAGAAGGTGATTTATATAAACTATGACAGGGGGGATATACCTGTTGAGCTGGCATTGCAGTACAACACCTCCTTCTCGGAGAATGTCCACTCATACGTCAACAACATCAACACCATCGAGGGTGGCACCCACCTTGCCGGCTTCCGCAGGGGGCTCACCCGCACCCTGAAGAAGTATGCCGAGGACTCCGGCATGACCAGCAAGCTGAAGTTTGACATCAATGGCGATGATTTCCGCGAGGGTCTCACAGCGGTCATCTCTGTCAAGGTGGCTGAGCCGCAGTTTGAGGGTCAGACCAAGACCAAGCTGGGCAACTCAGAGGTTATGGGTGCCGTTGATGTTGCTGTCAGCAATGCCCTCTCCAATTATCTTGAAGAGAATCCCAGGGATGCCAGGCAGATAGTACAGAAGGTTATCCTGGCTGCCACGGCCCGTCATGCCGCCCGCAAGGCACGTGAGCTGGTTCAGCGCAAGAATGTTCTTTCCGGATCAGGTCTGCCGGGCAAGCTGACCGACTGTTCTGATCGTGACCCCTCGCTGACCGAGATCTTCCTGGTTGAGGGTGACTCTGCCGGCGGCACTGCCAAACAGGGCCGTGACAGGCGCTTCCAGGCCATCCTGCCGCTCAGGGGGAAGATTCTGAACGTTGAGAAGGCGATGCAGCACAAGATATTCGACAGTGAAGAGATCAAGAATATCTTTACCGCACTGGGTGTCACCATCGGTACCGATGATGACAGCAAGGCGCTCAACCTCTCAGGCCTCCGCTACGGCAAGGTGATCATCATGACTGATGCCGATGTTGACGGCTCTCATATCACCACTCTCATCATGACCTTCTTCTTCAGGTATATGAAGGAGCTGATCGAGAATGGCCATCTCTATATTGCAACCCCGCCACTCTATCTTGTCAGGAGGGGCAAGAGCGAGAAGTACTGCTGGAGCGAGGAGGAGCGCAATGAGGCGGTGGCTGAGCTTGGCCAGGGCAAGGAGTCATCTGTTACCGTTCAGCGGTACAAGGGTCTGGGCGAGATGAATGCCGAGCAGCTGTGGGAGACCACCATGAACCCCGAATCGCGTACCCTGAGACAGGTTACCATAGACAGCGCTGCCGAGGCAGATCACATCTTCTCCATGCTGATGGGAGACGAGGTACCCCCCCGCAGGGAGTTCATCGAGAGACACGCCAGATATGCAAATATTGATGCCTGACAATAAGGCGGCCATCCCGGGGTTATCACATCACTGAAGCAAATCACTCGCGCATGGGTATTTTCGAAGCGGTATTCAACTGGTATATGGCACATCTGAACTACTTCACCATATACCTCCTGATGACCATTGAGAGCTCATTCATACCGTTCCCCTCCGAAATAGTGGTTCCCTTTGCCGCATGGAAGGCAGGAGAGGGGAGCCTCACTCTCTGGGGTGTACTGCTTGCCTCTTCGGCAGGTGCGATGACCGGAGCCATTATCAATTACTACCTGGCCATGTGGATTGGCCGGCCTCTCCTCTACCGGCTGGCAGGGACCAGACCGGCCCATCTGCTGCTCATCACCCCCGACAGCATTGAGAAGGCTGAGGCATACTTCGTGAGGCATGGACGCTCATCAACCTTTATCGGGAGACTGGTTCCGGCCGTAAGGCAGCTTATATCAATACCAGCCGGACTGGCACGGATGAATATGAGGGTTTTCCTGCTCTACACATTCCTGGGGGCTACCCTGTGGAATATCATACTGGCTGCGGTGGGCTACTTCGCCTATGACAAGCGTGACTATATTCTGCCCTATATCGACTGGATAATGTGGGGTCTGGGTGCTCTCTTCGTCGTGTGGCTCATCTTCAGCGGTATCCGCGTCTACAGGAAGCGTTCCGGGCGCACAGCGGGATAACTCCCCGGTCCCCGAAGCCGGATCTGCACGGCAGGCTCCCGCAGGCCGATTCTGCAGGTTGCCGGCTTCAATCACCCTTCTGAGATACTCTTGCCGCCCCGGGGCATACCGGGGAAAAACCGGTACCTGCCGGGAGTTGGCGGTACCTGCCAGGGAGAAACTAGTACCTGCCAGGGAGAAACTAGTA
>CAZAVK010000001.1:257467-369914 GCA_964488645.1 uncultured Rikenella sp.
CCTGCCGGGAGAAACTAGTACCTGCCGGGAGAAACTAGTACCTGCCGGGAGAAACTAGTACCTGCCGGGAGAAACCGGTACTTACTCAGTCAGTTCACCTGCCAGCAGCCTCAGTCCGATCTCAGACATCTTGGCCTGGTAGATGGCCGTCAGCCTGCGGTTTATTGCGTTGAGGTAGTTGGTCTGGTACTCCCTGAACTCCAGCCCTGAGAGTGATCCCAGCCGGTAGCGCTCCATGGCTATCTCGAGTGAGGCGCGTGCCACCTCGGCGCTCTGGGTCTCGAAGCTGGTGACCATAATGTTGTTTCGGTAGGTGTTGTAGAGCAGGTCAAGCTCTCCCAGGATCGCATTCTCGGCATCATAGTAGGCCAGCCTGCTGCTTTCGGCGCGGATGCGGGCGTTGGCAATACGCCGGCTGACATCAAACCCCGAGAAGATGTTCCATGAGAGGTTGAACCCCCAGTTGAGCCCGTTGGTCTGATTATATGCGCCGGCATTCCATGGGAACTCATTGCGGGTAATATTGTAGCCTGTGCTGAAGTTTATGGCAGGGTAGCGTGCCGCCCTGGCCGATTCGATATCGTAGAGGGAGAGCTGTTCGCCCTGTCGTGCCAGGATAAGCTGGTTGTTATAGGTCAGTGTCTTGCTCCTGAGTGAGTCAACATCTATCTCGGGCGCCAGGATGATGGTGTCAGTGACGGTGAAGGTGAAGTCGTGGCCGGCATTGAGCAGGTTGGTCATCCGTATGTATGAGCGGCTGACCGCCTCCTGCTGGGTCAGCACGGCCGAGCTGTCGGCATTGAGGGCTATCCTCGCCTGCTGCAGATCGAGGCCCGATATGACCCCCAGCAGATATTTCTCCTCGGCATTCTCATACCTCGACCTGGAGAGGGCCAGTGATGTGAGCGCAGACTCCATCTTGTTCTGCTGCAGCACAATATTATAGTACTCAGAGCAGACTCTCATTATCAGGTTCTCAACGTTGATCTTCACCCGCTGGCTGCTCATGGCGAGCACCTCTTTCTGCCTGCTGTGGTCGACAAACATTCCCAGGCCATCGAAGAGCCTCCAGTTGAGGGAGAGCCCCGTACCATACTGGTTGCTTCTGCTCCTGTCAGCCGGGCCGGATGATGATGAGGTATTGTTTGTGGTCTGCGACTGCCTGCCCGAGCCGCTGATAGTAGGGAGGAAGGGGCTGAGTGAGACGTTGTTGGCGGCAATAGCCTCTTCATTGCGGCTGATCTTGAGTGAGTAGTTCTTCTCAAGGGCCACCATGATCGCCTCATCAAGGCTCAGCCTCTCCTGCGCGGCGGCAGCGGCTGAGAATAGGAGTATAATCAGAATGACACTAAGCCTGTGGTTGCTCATCGCTGCTCTGTTCTGTTGATTTCCTGGCGGCCAGGTAACTGTAAATGGACGGTACAATGAAGAGTGTGAGGAATGTTGCAAAGAATAGTCCGCCCACCACGGTCACCCCCATGGTTATGCGGCTCTCGGCACCTGCTCCGGTGGCCAGTGCCAGCGGCAGGGTCCCCAGTATGGTGGTCAGGCTGGTCATCAGTATGGGCCGGAAGCGTGCCACGGCAGCCTCACGGACAGCATCCATGATGGTTAGTCCGGCCTGCTGGCGCTGGTTGGCAAACTCAACGATGAGGATACCGTTCTTGGCAACCATGCCGATCAGCATGATCAGTCCGATCTGGCTGAAGATATTGAGTGTCTGGCTGGTTATGACCATGGTGAAGAGGGCTCCGATCAGTGCCAGCGGCACCGTGACCAGGATAATGGCGGGGTCACGGAAGCTCTCGAACTGTGCCGAGAGCACCAGGTAGATAAGCACCAGTGCCAATACGAATGCGAAGAGCAGGCTGGAGGTGCTCTCTACGAAGTCCTTTGAGTCACCCGACAGGGTGGTGCTGAAATTGTCATCGAGCACCCTCTCCGCTATGCGGTCCATCTCCTCGATACCCTCGCCGAGGGTATACCGCCCGGCCAGGCCTGCAGAGACGGTTGCGGAGACAAACCGGTTGTACCTGTAAAGCTGCGGGGGGAGGCTGTTCTCCTTTATATCCACAATGTTGTCAAGCTGGATGAGCTGCCCGCGGTCATTCCTGACATAGGTGCTGGTGAGATCATACGGGTCATTCCGCTTTGACTTGTCAAACTGGCTGAATATCTGGTACTGCTTGCCATTGTAGATGTAATAGCCTATGCGCTGCTCACTCATTGTCAGCTGCAGTGTCTGGGCTATGTTCTGCACATTGACGCCCATCATCGAGGCCTTCTCCCTGTTGATTGAGACTGTGAGCTCCGGTTTGGTAAACTTCAGGTTCACGTCTGAAGCGGAGAAATAGGGACTTTGCTGGGTCTCAGCCAGGAACTCCGGGATCACCCTTTTCAGGTCATCGAGGTTCTTTGCCTGAATGACATACTGCACCGGCAGCCCGCCCCGTCTCGCACCGAATGTCTGCTGCTGTGACACGATGGTCTGTGCCCCGGTGTACTGCCTCAGCACGGGGCTGAGGGCGGCGGCTATCTCTTTCTGGGAACGCTTCCTCTCTTTCTGGTCAACCAGCCTGACCCTCATATTTGCCGAGTTGACCCCTCCCATGCCCACCATCATCATGATGTTGTCACTCTCGGGTACCTGCTCCTGCACCACCGGATAGATGGTATTCATGTAGGCGGTCATGTATTCGTATGTGGCACCTTCAGGCGCCCGGGCGTTGATATTCACGTACCCGCGGTCTTCGAGCGGTGCCATCTCCGACGGCAGCAGCGTCCAGAGCCATGCTATCAGGCCCCCGGCTGCCACGATGATCACCAGTGCCCAGTAGCGTACCCTGAGGAATGATGTGATTGCCCTTTTATATATATTGATCATTCCAGAGAAGAAGGGTTCGGTAACCTTGTAGAACCGCCCCTCCATCGCATTCGGCTTAAGCACCTTTGATGAGATCATGGGGGTGAGGGAGAGGGCCAGGAAGGCGGAGATGACCACAGCGCCAACGATCACCAGGCTGAACTCCCTGAAGAGCCTCCCGGTCACTCCCTGCAGGAAGACGATCGGGAAGAACACCGCCACCAGGGCAATGGTGGTGGCGATGATAGCGAAATAGATCTCCTTCGATCCCTTCAGTGCCGCCTCCATCGGCTGCATGCCGTTCTCCACCTTGGTGTAGATGTTTTCAACCATCACAATGGCATCATCGACCACCAGCCCGATCGAGAGCACAATTGCAAACAGGGTCAGTATGTTGATGGTGAACCCTGCGATATACATTACAAAAAAGGCCCCTATGAGCGCCACCGGCACTGCCGCCACCGGGATCAGGGTGGTTCGCCAGTTCCGCAGGAAGAGGAAGATCACCAGCACCACCAGTGAGAAGGCGATGAAGATGGTGTTCTTCACCTCCCTGATGGAGTCCCTTATATAGATTGTATTGTCAAACAGTGTCTCCATCTCTATATCCTCGGGCAGGTCTTTCCGGAGATCTTCGAGCAGTATTTTCGCATTGTCGACAATGTCTATATAGTTGGCTCCGGGCTGTGGCACGAGGATGACGTTTACTGCCGGGTTGCCGTTGCTCAGCAGGTGTGACCTGATATTTTCCGCATCAATCTCGGCGATGCCTATATCACTGAATTTGACTGCCCGGTCACCGTTCTTTGCGATTATCAGGTCATTGAACTCATCAACCGTCCGCAGCCTGCCCAGGGTCCGTATTGTCAGCTCGGTGTTGTCACCTTCGATCCTTCCTGAAGGGAGTTCCACATTTTCACGTGTGACGGCCTGTCTCACATCGAGGGGCGTGAGGCCGTATGCAGCCAGCCGTGCAGGGTCCATCTTCATCCTGATGGAGAGTTTTTTCGAGCCCCACACGTTTACGGCGCTTACCCCTGAGATGGTCTGCAGCCTCTCCTTGAAGTTGATCTCTGCGAAGGTGCTGACATCTATTATCGATCGGCTGTCACTGCGGAGTGAGACTGCGAATATGGGCTGTGCGTCGGCATCGGCCTTCTGCACCACCGGAGGGTCCACATCAGGCGGCAGCCGTCGCATGGCGCCGGAGACCTTGTCACGCACATCGTTGACGGCGGTCTCCATATCCACCTCCAGCTTGAACTCAACGGTTATACGTGATGAGCCGTCACTGCTGGAGCTTGAGATGGAGCGTATTCCCTGTACGCTGTTGATGGCAGACTCAAGCGGCTCGGTTATCTGTGTCTCGATGACGTCAGAGTTGGCGCCGGGGAAGGAGGTCGATACGGTCACTATTGCCGGGTCAACACTCGGGTAGTCTCTCACCCCGAGGAAGGTGTACCCGATACCTCCCATAATCAGGATGACCAGGGCCATCACCGTGGCAAGGACAGGTCGTTTAATGCTTGTTGAAGAGAGACTCATTATTTATGAATGTCAGAAGGGTGTTAGGGGTTAGTCAGCTATCTGCACCCTAACGGGCATGTTGGGCCTCAGCTGCATAAGCCCGCTGGTGAGTACGGTGTCACTGACGGAAAGCCCCTCTGTCACCTCGATGGAGGTGGGGGTGCGTGCACCCGTCACCACCGGTATCAGTTCAGCCTTACCGTTGCGAGCGACCCACAGCTTCTTGGCATCCATCTCTGGGACGATTGCCTGGGTGGGCACCTGAAGGGCATTATTCTTCTCATTGGTGATCAGGGTCAGGCTGACGAACATACCTGGTACCAGCCTGCCGTCACGGTTGTCATACCGGGCCTTCAGGCCGATGGTACGGGTAGCATCATCAATGCGGTAGTCAACGGCGTAGATGGAGGCATTGAACGCGTCAGGATAGCCCTCAGTCTGAAAGGTGATCTTCTTTCCCATAAGGTTCTCGGAGACATACTTCTCTGATATGGCAAACTGTATCTTCAGTACTGAGACGTCAATCAGGTGAGCGATCTTTACCGACGGGGTCACATATGTACCCTCGCTCACATTCCGGAAGCCGATAATACCATCAAAGGGGGCCCTTACCTCTGTCTCGGCTATACGCACCTTCAGCAGGTTTATGTCTGCCATCACCACGTTATAGTCTGTCTGCAACTGGTCAAAGGCCTCGCGGCTGACGGCATCCTTGGCCAGCAGCACCCGCTGCCGCTCCAGCTTCTCGGCGAGCAGCTTCTCCTGCAGCTCAGAACGTCTCAGCTGGGCCTGCAGGTCATCATCATAGATCTTTACCAGCAGGTCGCCCTTCCGTACGCGGCTCCCCTCCCTGAAGTAGATTGCGGTCACCTTCCCGGAAACCTTGCTGACGATATCCACCTCCTCATTGGCAAGGAGTGAACCGGTTGAGTTTATGCCGTTGGTGAGGTATGTCGGAGTGGCGATTATTCCGGAAACAGGCAGTACTCCCTGCCCTCCGGCACGCTGACCCGTCCCTCCCTGATTCTGTCCCGGCCCTCCCGGCCGCTGTCCCTGTCCGCCCTGCATCTGCCCTGCCCCCTGTGTGGTCTTCACCTTATCGGCTTTCTTCAGCTCACGGTTTCCCCACAGGCCGACACGCGGACCAATGAAGAACACGGCAAGTATTACGGGTATACTGGCAATCAACGCTATTTTTGTGCCTTTTTTCATCTGTAGCAGCTTCTGTTAGAACTCCCGGAGCGCAAAATTAGGAGTTTAATCAAGCGATTATGTTAAAGTATATTAAAACGGCAGAGCCGCCACTGAATGGAGCACTTTTTCAGCCTGACAGCGGTATGTTTTTTAGTAATTCAGGATAACCGCCCTGACCAGCTCCTCCATATATCCGGTGATGATTACCGCGGGTACGGTGAAGCCGTTTGCGAAGGTGGTGAATGCCACCCTTCTTCCGCTGTTGGTGGTGAAGTATCCGGCGAACGATTTTGCGCTGCTGATCGTTCCTGTTTTGGCTACCACTCTACCTTTAAACATCTCATCACGGAAATAGTTCTTCATGGTTCCCGAGAGGTTCCCCTCCGGCAGTGAGGCGATAAACTCACCGGCCACGGGGCTGTTGTACATATGCACCAGCAGCCTGACAGTCATCAGTGCATTTATGTTGTTGTTTGACGAGAGTCCTGATCCGTCAAGCATTAGTGATTTTCGCGGATTGCAGCCTATCGAATCGAGGAATTCCCTTATCACTGCTGCCCCAGCGCTGAATGAACCCACATTGTGCAACTGGTACCCCAGGTGCCGGCTCAGCGCCTCGGCGTACATGTTGACGCTTTCATGGTTTGTCACCTTCACTATCTCCGTCAGCGGAGGCGAGGTTGCCGAGGCGGCTATCAGGGTGCCCTCTGCCGGCAGTGTGACCCGTTCAGCCGCCGGGCGGCCGTCTATTATGATACCTTCGCTGCGGAGGGCAGCATCGAGCTTTTTCAGGAATGCCATCGGCGGATCGGGTATGGATGCCTTCAGCGCAAAGCTCCGGTTGACCGGCACGGTGCCGCTGATCCAAGCACGATGCGTATAGGGGGCGTTGTAGACATAACCCCGGTCACTCCTGCCCGATGAGATGAGATAATTGGTCAGGGCGATATCCCTGCCATACTCCTGCACCGAGTCTATCACTGCCGGTTCACCCTCATCCAGTCCGGTGATATAGATTTTGTACATGTTGTCATTGATATTGATATCATATACACCGGCACCATAGTATTGCCCCATGTCGCCCCATTCCCATCCGTCAGGAAGCGGGTTGAGGTCATAGATTGACTCTGCTGCCGCCACCCGTCCCTTTACCCGTTTCACTCCTGCCGCCTTCAGTTCTGCGGCCCAGCGGGCTGTGACATCGCCGTAGTGGTCAGCGAAATATTCAGATCCCAGGGAGGGGTCACCGCCACCGACGACGACCAGGTCGCCGTCAAGCACTCCTCTTCGGGCGTTGTAGGTGCCGTTCATCAACAGGTTGGTCGTGAACCGGTAGCCGGGCCCCAGCAGGGAGAGTGCCGCAGAGGTGGGGTAGAGCTTCATCACCGAGGCTGATGCCAGGTTGCGTTCCGCGTCATAGCCGAAGATCAGCTCTCCGGTTGCGGCATCGGCAAAGCATACCGACCATGATGAGCCGGTCAGTGAGGTATCTGAACGGATCATATCAATAACCTCCTGCTGGGCGGGCAGTGTGAGGCTGAAGAGAGTAATCAGCAAAAGGGAAGAGAGGATTCTCTTTTTCATGGTTTTTTGTTTTGTTCAATGGTTGAGAGCAGTCCGCAGGCTGCACCGATATCTTCGCCGCGGCTGGTCCGTATGGTTGCAGTTATGCCCCTGGCATTCAGGCTGTCGCGAAAGGCTTCCATCTCCTTCATGCCGGGCGATTCATACTCTGAGCCGGGTATGTGGTGGAACCGTATGAGGTTGATGCGGCAACGCAGGCCGTTCAGCAGACGTACCAGCTCCCTGACATGCCGTGGAGTATCATTCAGTCCCCTGAAGAGGATATATTCAAATGAGACCCTTCGCTGCCTGCTGAACCCGTACTCCCGTATGGCGGACAGTATCTCCGCTACCGGCCAGGTTTTCTGTACGGGCATCAGCCGGGCCCTTTCGTCATCAAATGGCGAGTGCAGGCTGACGGCCAGGTGTACCCTGCTCTTTTCGAGGAACTCACTGAGCCGGCCGGTTATACCCACGGTGCTGACGGTTATGCGGGTGGGGCTCCAGCCGTAACCCCAGTCAGATGTCAGCACATCAAGGCTGCGCAGCACCTCAGCCAGGTTATCGAGCGGCTCGCCCATACCCATATAGACGATATTTGTCAGGCTCTCATGCCCGGGTATGCTTCTGAATTGATTCAGTATACCATTCGAGGAGAGGTTTCCCTGGAACCCCTGCCGTGCCGTCATGCAGAAGCGGCATCCCATGCGGCATCCCGCCTGCACCGATAGACAGACGGTGGCGCGGTGACGGTCAGGTATCCATGCTGTCTCAATGTAGTGGCCGCTGCCGGTACGGAAGAGAAACTTCTTCGTACCGTCAGCCGATGAGGCCTCCGAGACCGGTTGTGACAGCCCTGTCTCATAATTCCTCTCCAGCAGGCTGCGTGCTGCCAGTGAGAGGTCAGTCATGGCACTGACCGGAGGTGCTCCCCTGTGATAGAGCCAGCCGGCTATCTGACGCGCGGTGTAGGGCGGGAGGGAAGCGGCACTGACGATCTCCGCCAGTTCACCCAGGGTCTTGCCAAAAAGCGGTTCGCGTTCCATCAGAAACGGTAGGCAGCCTTCTCGAGGTCGCGAACGTTCCTGAAAGGCTTCGGCGGCTTAAGCTCGGCATTAAGGAAGTTGTAGATCTCGAGCCGGATCTTCCTGGCCTCCTTGTAATCCATACGGTCAAACGAATGCCCTCCGGGCATCTCCTCGAAGATCCTGTATTTGAAATTCTGCTTCCCGGCTGCCTTGAGAGACTTGATCAGGTGTTCCACTTCCAGCACATTGACATCTTCGTCATTGGTGTTGGTGTGGATCAGCAGCGGGGTATTCCGGTAACGGTCAACCTGCCATGCCGGTGAGCGCTTCCGGTACTCGGCCACGTTGTCATCAGCTGTCTTGCCGATGTGGTATGATGCCGAGAAGAGATCGCGGTAGCTGTCATCCTTATACCCCATGCGTGCAATGATGTCACTTACCGGTACTCCGGCGAAGCAGGCCTTGTATGCTTCGGGATGGTCGAAGATGCTGAAGAGCCCTATCAGTCCGCCATGGCTCCATCCGATTATCCCCACCCGGTTCCCGTCAACTATCTCATAGTTGTCAATCATATACTTGCGGCTGGCATCCACATCCTCCACCTCCAGCCCGCCGTAGTCTATCCGCCGGTACATGGCTGCGCCGTAGCCGGTTGATCCGCGGTACTCGGCTGCCACCACGATATATCCCTGCGCTATCATCTCACGTATGATATGGGTATGGTAGGTTGTGAAACTGGCATGCACCCCGCCATGGGGCAGCACCAGCAGGGGGTACTTTGATGAGGGGTTGACGTCGCGCGGTATGAAGACATAGCTCCAGAACTTGAGCGGGTTGCCGGCACCCTGTCCGGTAGGATTGGCCTCCCTGGCCGGCGGCGGACCGGTGATATAGACCTTGTCAATATAGGCAACATCACCCACACGGTCATACCATAGTACATCATCAATGCCCTTCTCAAGAACATCCAGACGGTGTCCCAGTGATTCAAAGCTCCTTTTGAGCTCATTGATTGCATTAAGCAGTTCACTGTTTCCGGGCTGTGCCGCCAGTCCGGCACCCATCCATGCCAAAATGATCACAGCAATAAGACGGTTTACGATTGAGTTTTTCATATCGGTTTTTTATGGTTTGATTTCTTTCTCCCCGCTGAATACAAACTGTGCCGGTCCGCCCAGGAAGATGTTGTCAGCCCCGTTACCGGTCAGGCGGAAGCGTACTGTCAGTCTCCCTCCCCTGGCCATCACCTCTGTCACCTCGGTGACAATCCTTCCTGTGTATGCTGCCGCAATGGCAGCCGCCGTTGCTCCTGTACCGCATGCCAGGGTCTCCTCTTCCACGCCCCGCTCGTAGGTACGTATGGCCAGCCTTCCGTTTTCAACCTCCGCCAGGTTGACATTTACCCCTTCGGGGGCATAGACCGGTGACCAGCGCAGCCTCCTTCCCACAGTGGTCATGTCAGCCCGGCTGATATCGCTGCTGAAGATGACCAGGTGCGGGACCCCGGTGTTCATCCATATCCCGTCAGCGGTCTCCCTGATGCCGGTCACATCTGATATTGAGATCTCCACTCCGCCATTGTCGCATGGTCTTGCCAGGTGGGATCCGTCATCAGCCATGAAGGTCACTTCGCGGAAGCCTGTCATATGCCGCATGGCAAAATGAGCGGCACACCTTGCACCGTTGCCGCACATGGCTCCGCGCGAGCCGTCAGAGTTGAAATAGATCATGCGGAAGTCATAACCGGGGCACTCCTCAACCAGTATGAGACCATCAGCCCCGATACCCAGACGCCTGTTGCATAACTGGCTGATTAAATGTGTATTTGTATAATCAAAGGCGGGAGGTGCATTCTTGATTATAATGAAGTCATTTCCGGCTCCCTCATATTTGTTAAAGATAATTTTCATTCCGTTAAATTGATGTTAATTATCTTATTGTGACCCCTTCAGTCTGTTAAAATTTCGAAAATTTGCAGAACAAATGCTGCCAGGAGTGGTTGTAAAGATACTGATCTTTCAGACAGGCATGTTATTTGTAAAAAAAGAGCGAACTTGAATAAGATTTGATGAGCCATGAAAGGAAAGAGAATTGTCGGAACGTTGCTGATTGCGCTTCTCGGGGCCCTGGCCGGCCTGTTTGTCTATACCAGGTACCTTGAGCCGGAGAGGCGGGTTGCCGGAGAGGCAGGGGATAAGTATCCTGCCGGCGGCATTGTGAGTTATACTTCGCTGGTTCCCCAGGAGGGGGTGAGTGATTTCATCCTTGCGGCAGAGCATACGGTTCATGCCGTGGTGCATGTCAAGACGCGTACTAAGGTTACCACCTCCTATACCAATCCGATTTACGAGTTTTTTTACGGACGTGGGGCGGGCCAGCAGCGTGAGCGTGAGATACGGGGATTCGGGTCGGGTGTCATTGTTACTGCTGACGGCTACATCGTCACCAACAATCATGTGATTGAGGATGCCGGTGAGGTTGACGTGACGCTGAATGACAAGCGCACCTTCCCGGCTGAGGTGATCGGGCGCGACCCTTCTACCGACATTGCCGTTCTGAAGATCAAGGCCTCGGGCCTTCCCTATATCGTTTACGGCAACTCCGATGCCATCAGGCTGGGTGAGTGGGTGCTGGCTGTGGGCAATCCCTTCAACCTCACCTCCACCGTTACCGCCGGCATTGTCAGCGCCAAGGGGCGTAACCTCGGCCTGCGCGATGATCAGTACAGGATAGAGTCATTTATCCAGACCGATGCTGCCCTCAACCAGGGCAACAGCGGCGGTGCGCTGGTGAACCTGAGGGGTGAACTGGTGGGCATCACCACTGCCATCATATCCCCCAGCGGGGCCTATGCGGGAAACTCATTCGCCATACCTTCGTCAATAGTGAAAAAGGTATACGAGGATATCAGGCAGTTTGGTGAGGTGCAGCGCGGATTCCTGGGCGTGACCTTTACCGAGGTCACCTCTGAGCTGGCCGAGCAGGAGAAGCTCAGGGAGGTAAAGGGCGTGTACATTACCGAGGTGCTCGATGATGGCGCGGCAAAGGCAGCCGGCCTGGCAGAGAAGGATGTCATCACCGCAGTCAACGGCGAGCCGGTTGAGAACAGTGCCGATCTGCAGGAGAAGGTGAGCCGCTACAGGCCGGGCGACAGGCTTGAGATAACCTATGTCAGAAAGGGCAGGGAGGATAAAAAGAGCGTGGTGCTCCGCAATATTGAGGGGGGAACCGGCGTTGTAGCACCCGGGACACAATCCTCATCAGTGTTCGGTGCCACATTCGCGTCGCTCACTGCAGGCGAGAAAAGTCAGTACAGAATTTCAGGCGGGGTAAAGATAGCATCACTCTCAGACGGACGGCTGCGTGACCTGGGCCTCTCAAAGGGTACCATCATCACAGATGTGAACGGACAAAAGGTGAACAGCGGATATGATGTCCAGAAGGCAACAAACAATGAAAAAAACCTGACATCAATTGAAGGATTCACCCCCGACGGAACTTACTTCAAATATCAGACAAGGCGTTAATCGGAAAGAAAAAGGATAATATAAAGTATATCAGTAATTTACCGGTGACGATCGTTCTCCGGAAGACTGAAATAAAAGATTTGTATTATAACTATTTAAGCAGTACATTTGCGAAAATTTTTTCGAAGGGGAACAGATAATGAGACAACTTAAAATTACCAAATCCATAACCAACCGTGAAAGTGCTTCACTTGACAAATATTTGCAGGAGATTGGTAAGGAAGAGTTGATATCAGTTGAGGAAGAGGTAGAGCTTGCACAGCGGATCAAGAAGGGTGACCGTGCAGCATTGGAGAAGCTGACCAAGGCCAATCTGCGGTTTGTTGTGTCAGTGGCTAAACAGTATCAGAATCAGGGTCTCAGCCTTCCTGACCTCATCAATGAGGGGAACCTGGGCCTTATCAAGGCTGCGGAGAAGTTTGATGAAACCAGGGGTTTCAAATTCATCTCATATGCCGTCTGGTGGATCAGGCAGTCAATCCTTCAGGCTCTTGCCGAGCAGTCGAGGATAGTTCGCCTGCCTCTCAACCAGGTTGGTTCACTCAACAAGATCAACAAGGCTTTTGCAAGGTTTGAGCAGGAGAATGAGCGTACTCCCACTCCCGAGGAGCTGGCTGAGGCGCTCGATCTTCCCAAGGAGAAGGTGGCTGACACGCTCAAGGTGTCAGGCCGTCATGTCTCCGTGGACGCTCCCTTTGTGGAGGGTGAGGACAACAGCCTGCTGGATGTGCTCACCAATACCGACTCGCCTTTTGCAGACAAGATGCTGATAGACGAGTCGCTCTCGGTGGAGATCGACCGTGCACTGGCAACGCTTACCGAGCGTGAGAGGGATATCATACGCTATTTCTTCGGCATAGCCTGCCAGGAGATGACCCTTGAGGAGATAGGGGAGAAGTTCGGTCTCACGCGCGAGAGGGTACGGCAGATAAAGGAGAAGGCCATACGCCGTCTGCGTCACACATCACGCAGCAAGCTCCTTAAAGGATACCTGGGCTGACAGTTTGCAGCCCGGGCAGCAACAAGAGGGGTGCCTGCGGCACCTCTTTTTTTTATAACCGCTATTTTTGCAATGATCACCGGTTATGGAGTTCAGGCTTACATCAGACTTTGTGCCCTCGGGTGACCAGCCCGAGGCGATTGAGCAGCTGGTTGCCGGCCTGCGGCAGGGTGAGCCTTTCCAGACACTGCTGGGGGTGACCGGCTCGGGCAAGACCTTCACCATAGCCAATGTCATTGCACAGCTCAACCGGCCGGTGCTGGTGCTGAGCCACAACAAGACGCTGGCGGCGCAGCTCTATGGTGAGTTCAGGCAGTTCTTCCCCGGGAATGCGGTTGAGTATTTCATCTCATACTATGACTACTACCAGCCTGAGGCCTACCTGCCGGTGACCGACACCTATATAGAGAAGGATCTTTCCATCAATGATGAGATTGAGAAGCTGCGCCTCAGTGCAACCTCATCACTGCTCTCGGGGCGGCGCGACGTGATTGTCGTCTCCTCGGTCTCCTGCCTCTATGGCATAGGCAATCCTGACGATTTCCGTTCCAATACCGTTCACCTGATGCGTGGCGCCCGTATCAGCCGCACCCTGTTGCTGCGCCGGCTGGTAGACAGTTTATATGCCCGCAATGAATCCGAGTTCACTCATGGCACCTTCAGGGTGAGGGGTGACACCGTCGACCTCTTCCCTGCCTATGCAGACATCGCCATACGGGTGGTCTTCTTCGGTGACGAGATAGAGGAGCTCTCCTCGTTTGACCCCTCCACCGGCATGACCATTGATCAGCTTGATGAGTATGTGGTCTACCCGGCCAACCTCTTCGTCACCACCCGTGACCGTATCAACAGCGCCGTCTCGGAGATTGAGCATGATATGGTTCTCCAGGCCGCCTTCTTCCGTGATACCGGCCGGCCCGAGGAGGCTCGGCGCATTGAGCAGCGGGTTCAGTATGACCTTGAGATGATCAGGGAACTGGGCTATTGCAGCGGAATTGAGAATTACTCACGCTACTTCGACGGCCGTGCACCCGGCACCAGGCCCTTCTGCCTGCTCGACTGCTTCCAGAAGGATTTCATAACCATAATTGACGAGAGTCATGTCACCATACCGCAGGTGAGGGCGATGTACGGCGGCGACCACTCGCGCAAGCAGACCCTGGTGGAATACGGTTTCCGGCTTCCTGCTGCCCTCGATAACCGCCCTCTCACCCTTGAGGAGTTCGAGTCTATCACCGGCCAGACCATCTATATGAGTGCCACCCCGGCGGAGTATGAGATGGAGAAGAGCCAGGGGGTCTTTGTTGACCAGGTGATCAGACCCACCGGACTGCTCGACCCGCCGGTGGAGGTGCGCCCCAGCCGCAACCAGGTTGATGACCTGATGGAGGAGATAAGAGAGAGGGCGGCACGCAATGAGCGGGTACTGGTAACCACCATGACCAAACGCATGGCAGAGGAGCTGAACGGTTACCTGGCGCGTTTCGGCATCAGGTCACGATATATTCATTCTGATGTCGAAACCCTTGAGAGGGTGGAGATACTCGAGGGCCTCAGGTCAGGAGAGTTTGATGTGCTGGTCGGGGTCAACCTGCTGCGTGAGGGGCTCGATCTGCCGGAGGTATCGCTGGTGGCCATACTCGATGCCGACAAGGAGGGGTTTCTCAGGTCGGGGAGGGCACTCACACAGACGGCTGGCAGGGCCGCCCGCAATATCAACGGGCTGGTGGTGATGTATGCCGACCGGATAACCGGGGCGATGCAGGAGACAATCAATGAGACCAAGCGGCGGCAGGCCAAGCAGATAAAATACAATGAGATGATGGGCATAGTGCCGCGGCAGATTGTGAAGAAGGGCGGGGCCATGCTGCGCGGACTGAGCAATAAGGGTATTGCCATGCAGGCATATATTGAACCCGAAGAGATAGATGTGGCTGCCGACCCGGTGGTGAGGTACATGTCGGCAGAGCAGCTGAAGAAGACCATCGACAAGACACAGCGGGCCATGGAGAAGGCTGCATCAAAGCTCGATTTCATTGAGGCCGCCCGGCTGCGGGATGAGCTTGCCGGACTGAAGAAGCTGGCCGCCGGAATAAAACAGTAGTCTGTAAATCAGGATGAGGATGTAAGAAACGGGCGCTCTCCCCGTTTAGATCAATGATGGATATGCTATTATGAGAGATCACAACAGTCAACCCGCCGGTCACGTGACGCAGACCACCCGCTGCCCATACGGCAAGCCGCATCGGCACAAGCCGCTCCCGGGAAAACTGAAAAGCAGATTCTTCCTGCGGCTGCTGACGATTCTGTTTTCCCTGACGGCATTGCTGGTAAATGGTGGTTGTGACCGCCTCACAGACCCTGAACCCGTAGATAACCCCAGGGTGGTGATACTGATGTATCACCGCATCACGGCGGGCGATCCCGGCAACCTGTATGAGCGCAGTGCAGCCGAGTTTGAAAAGGATCTGGCCTATCTGCGTGACCATAATATAAAGGTGATCGACTTTGATGAGTTGGGAGCAGTTGTTGCCGGTGAACGAAAGCTGACCACCCATGCTGCCGTGATCACGTTTGATGACGGCGATCACTCCTGGTACACCCTGGCCATGCCGTTGCTTAAGAGATACCGGATGAAGGCCACCTTCTTTCTCTGGACCGCGCAGATGGGCAGGAACTCATTCCTTTCATGGGAAGAGATCAGCCTTATGAGCAACTGCACCTATGAGGGAGGCGTCAGACCCTTCTCATTCGGATCACACACCATGTCGCATCAGTTCCTCCTGGAGATGAAACAGGCGCTGGGCGGAGGGGAGGCATACGATGAATACCTTGACGAAGAGCTGGGCGGATCGAAGCGGCTGATTGACAAACATATTGCAGGTGTTGTAGAGGCGCTGGCACTGCCCTTCGGAGACGGGGCCGGCGACCCGGATATCATTGCAGCTGCGAGGCGGAACGGTTACCGCTTCATACGCACCTCAGAGCGCAATGTGACCGGCACCCCCGCTACTGACCTCTTCAGGCTTCCGAGCCTGCCACTGCTTGATGACACTTACCAGGGTGTCATCGGAGACTACCTGGATATACGGTGAACAGCCGGTACTGATGACCGGCGGCAGAGCCGGCACCCCGCGCCGGTTGAAGGTAGATGAGGTGTGAAAAGTGTCGCGCAGGCGCCTTTTTTCAGCCTCATGTGACTGAACACGGGTAAAACTTGATGACCGTACAGTAGTTTTTGATTAATGACTATGACGGGGAGATCGTATGACCTAATTTTGAAATGTGTAATTAACCCTTATTACTGACACTTTCAGGGATAAACTGAAAAATGAAAAAGTTACAGGATCTGATAATTGAAAAGAGTGCAAAAACGCCTCATATCGAACTGAAACACAGCAGTGGCGAACTCTCTCTGTCTGGCAGGTCACTGCCGGAAAACGCCTCCAGAGTATATGAACCTGTGCTGGAATGGGTTGAAAAATATATTCAGCAGCCCCTGCCGGTAACCAATCTTCGTCTCAGCATAGAGTATTTCAATACCTCATCGCTGCTGTGGCTGACCAAGGTGGTCAAGGCACTGACCCGTATTGGCAACCCTGATTACAGGCTGCTGGTACATATCTATATACCCCTGGAGGAGTATGATGATATGCGTGAGCTTACCGATATGCGTGACTCGTTCTCACCGATAACCGATATACTGGCCGAATCGGTACCCGAGGTGAGTCTGAAGCTCTATGCGACAGATGACTCATCAAAGGTAATACGCGACGCACTGATACTCTTTTGACCGAAATACCCCCTGCGAAGGGCATTCATCGGGAAAAACCTGAACAAAAAGAGCGGAACAGATGTCATTCACGAGATTCTTGATACCGGTACTGTTTGTCGTAATTGCGTCATGCAGCTCTGCAACCACCTCCCGCACCGAGCCGGACGAGGACAGGCTCTACGTTACCCGCAAATATGTCGGTGATTTTGAAGATTTCAGGCATACTGCCCCGGAGCGGTTCGGTGATCCGCATCTTATCTGGATAAAGACTTCACAGGACTCGTCATACGGAAAGATCTCGGCCTACAGCCGTGACTGCAGCTTCAGTGAGGGTGATCGTCTCTATCTGCGGCGCAAGTACGTCACCCCGGGCATCTACGGTTACTGGATTTACCAGATAGAGAATGATGCGGGTGTCTTCTACCGGCTCTGCGAGTACCAGAATGACCGCAAAGTGCTGGTGCAGACATGGTACTAACCTGTTGCTGACGGAGATTGCCCGGCTTCCGTTGCCCTCCGCCCCGCGGCGGCAACTCTTATCCGGCCAGGCTCCTACGGCCGGAGCTTCTTCGTGGCGGGCAGTAGCACCTGCTCTTACCTCAGTTTCTTCTGGTAACTGTCACGGTAGACCCTGTTGATACCGTCAGCCCGGTGGTTACCCTTCTGAAAAAAGTTGTTCTTCATATTGTTGGCCGAGTCACTATAGGCGGGGCAGACAGCCTGGTTGCAGGCCGTAAGCAGCAGTAAGGCAAGGATGATCAGCAGCAGTTTTTTCATAACTGCAAATCTAAGCTCTTTTCCGGAAACTTGCCTGTATCGGGTGCCTCTTCCGTTGTTGTCTTCTCCCTTCTCATCCCCCGGCTTACTGCTTTGCAGCAATATTTTTCTATTTTTGTCAGGGTGTGACCCCTTCGGTGAAGCCGCCGGCCGGCCCGGTATATGAATCCGGTCTGCAACCGGCAGTGTATCAGGGGGTAGTACCCATTTTTACGAACCACTAAATCAGAGATATGAATAAGTTTTGCTTTTCCCTCACTTTCCTGCTGGCAGTTCTGTTGCTGCCGTTTCAGCAGGCATCGGGGTGCACTGTCATCGCTGTTGGCAAGAAGGCCTCGGCCGACGGCTCGGTTATCATCTCGCACACCGACACCGGTCCTGATTCTCGTATTTACTATGTCCCCGGCAGGAGCTACCGTCAGGGTGAGATGGCTCCCGTTTACTGGGGCATACAGGATGCTGACCGTCCTCTGCATGATGATGGCGAGATACTCGGATATATCCCTCAGGTCAGGAAGACCTATGGTTATTTTCATTCAGCCTACTCTCACATCAACGAGGTTCAGCTGGCCATTGCCGAGAGCACCACTGATCAGCGGCCTGAGCTGATGTGCTTTCGTGAGGGTGGCAGGCAGATCATGACCATTGAGCAGGCGATGATCTTTGCCCTTCAGCGCTGTTCGCAGGCGCGTGAGGCCGTTCAGCTGATTGGTGACCTGATGACCACTTACGGGTTTCTCCCATCGAGCGGCCCCGGTTCGGAAGCGCTGGTGATTGCTGACACCGGGGAGGCATGGGTCTTCGAGGTGTTCGGTGTTGGCAACGACTGGGATCCCGCGAGCGGTCGGCCGGGCGCCATCTGGGCAGCCCAGCGCCTGCCTGATGACCAGGCAACGATGATACCCAACTGGAGCATCATCAAGGAGATCAAGCCCGATGATCCCGGCCGGTTCCTGGTCTCATCAAACTATATGCAGGAGGCTATTGACAGGGGGTGGTATGACCCGGCCTCCGGCAAGCCCTTCATCTGGCAGGAGACGTATGCACCTGCGGCAGCGGTTGAGTATGCCACCAGCCGCTTCTGGCTCTTCTACACCACCTTCATGCCCAACCTCCGGGATTGGCCTGACCGGTGGCTCGATCCGTCAAACCCCTTCAAGGGAAAGGAACCATACTTCCAATACGTGGAGCCGCTCTCCATCTATCCCTTCTCTGCCGTTCCGGAGAAGAAGATCTCAGTGAGGGACGTGATCGCCTTCCAGCGCTCCACTTTTGAGGGGACCATCTATGACATGACATCCTACCCAGAGTGGCTGGTGCCTGACGGCAAGGGTCACTATGTGAAGAGCCCGCTGGCCACACCTTTCCCCGGCAGTGAGATGCGCAAGCTGATCGGACAGACCTGGCGCCGGCCGGTGGCGCGACACCGCGGCCACTACGGAATGGTGATCCAGCTGCGTGACTGGCTGCCCGATGCCATCGGCGGAGTCTACTGGGTCTATCTCGACAACCCCTACTTCAGCCCCTATGTACCGATATATGCGGGCAACCTGTCGGTGGCAGAGACATACAATATTTATGACCCCGAGAAGTATGACGAACGGTCGGCACGATGGGCCATTGACTTCGTTGACAACCTGGCCAACCTGAACTTCAGGGGTGTCTCTGAAGATGTCAGGGCAGTGAGAGACCCATTTGAGCAGGAGATGTTTGACTCACAGGAGAAGATAGAGGCAGAGGCACTTGCACTCTACAGGAAGGACAAGAATGCTGCGCGGAAGTATCTGACCGCATACTCTGACGGGAAGATGAACAGGGTGACCGAAATGTTCCTGGAGCTGCGTAACCAGATCATTACAAAATATACAAACAACAGGGAGTAGCGGACGGGCACGCGGGGTGTCACTCGGGCAGGGTGCCCCGATGATGGCCATCGCCGCCCGGGCAAGGGGCCCCGATGATGGCCATCGCCGCCCCAGCAACAGCAAAACACCCCTCGTGCCGTCGGCACGAGGGGTGTTCCTTCCGGTCGGGATGCCGGGATTTGAACCCGGGGCCCCTTGCCCCCCAGACAAGTACTCTAACCGGACTGAGCTACATCCCGTCTTTCAAAGACGTGCAAAAGTAATTAACAATTCCGATTATTCAAAAAAAGTATCACCCTGCTTTCAGGCATATCCGACGGTTGGAAAAAAGACCGGATAATCTCTATATTTGTCTCTTTGCGGGATTGTCCCCACCCTGACCTGAAGATACCATGATATCTGCATTCCGGAACCCCTTATGGCTGAGTGCCGTTGCACTGTTGATGTGCTGCAGCCTCCCGGCCTCTGCACAACCTCTGTTCACACCGGGCATCCTCACGGGTGTGGCGGGCCTTGAGAGAACCATGGTCACCTTCTATCCGGGAGAGTCACTGCATGAGTATCTTGAAGGAGGGGCAGACCTGTTCCTGGAATATGGCATTGACACCCTCATGGTGGTCACCCTGGAAATGGATGGCAGCCCTGTTCTGGCTGAGATCTACCGGATGAAGGACCCCGACGCGGCATTTGGGATTTTCTCGGTATCCAGGTTCCGCTGCAGCGGCGGGATACGTCTCACCGAGTATCAGTGCAGGTCAGCCTCGCAACTGATGTTCAGCAAGGGATGTTATTTTGTCACCATCTACAATGAGACCGGCAGCATGGCTGAACAGCAGTGCTCAGACCGGCTGGCTTCAGTTATCATAGGAAATATCCCTGGCCCTCTCTTTGATCCGTCAGGCTATTACGGGGAGGGGCTCGATGAAGAGACAATGAGAGGGGCGCTGCTGGTCAGGGGACCGGTCGGGGTCAGTTATGGGATCCCTTCATTGACCGGAATGCTTGAGACAGCAACCGGATACAGTGCTATGGTTATCAGAAGGGGTCGTGATATCATTGCATCACTGAGATTCAACACTGCCGGGGCGGCTCAACAGTTCCTCAGCAGCAGGAGGAGGGCTGCCGGCAGACCGGGTGATGTATCTCTCAACAGATCAGCTGTTTCGCTTTTTTCGCCGAATCATCTGATAATTACTTTTTAGCTCTTACAAATTAATTTGTTATTTTTGCGGTCACAAATTTTGAAAAAAAGAACGATGCAGTTTTTCAAGCCGCTTGAGACAGGCAGCCCTGATGAGAAGCAGCCTGCCGCCACGACGGAAAAAGTCAGGTGTCTTATTATCGGATCGGGCCCTGCGGGTTACACAGCAGCCATATATGCCGCCCGTGCCAATCTGAAGCCGGTTCTCTATACCGGCCTGCAGCAGGGCGGTCAGCTCACCACCACCACTGATGTGGATAACTTCCCCGGTTATCCTGACGGGGTGACCGGCCCCGGGATGATGGAGGATTTCCGCAGGCAGGCCGAGAGGTTTGGCACCGATATACGGTTTGGCATTGCCACATCATCGGACTTCTCGGGCACTCCCCTGAAGGTGACCTTTGACAACAGTCACGTAATCGAGGCCGAAACGGTGATCATCTCAACCGGCGCCACTGCAAAGTACCTGGGCATACCGGGTGAGACAAAGTATGCAGGACAGGGGGTGTCAGCCTGCGCCACATGTGACGGATTCTTCTACCGTGGCAGGGATGTAGCGGTCGTCGGCGGCGGTGATACCGCATGCGAGGAGGCCACCTACCTGGCAGGCCTCTGCAACAAGGTCTACATGATAGTGAGGCGTGATGTGCTGCGTGCCAGCAAGGCAATGCAGCAGAGGGTGATGAAGACTCCCAATATCGAGATACTGTGGAAATGCCAGGTGGAAGATCTCTTCGGGGAGGGTGGCGTTGAAGGAGCTGTTGTGGTAAGGAAGAGGGGAACCCCGGAAGAGGAGAAGTTCAACATCAGGATTGACGGATTCTTCCTCGCCATCGGGCATACCCCGAACTCGGATGTCTTCAGGCCATGGATCGAGACCGATGAGACCGGCTTCATCATAGTTGAACCGGGCTCAACACGTACCCGTATACCCGGGGTCTTTGCTGCAGGCGACGTGGCTGACCATGTCTACAGGCAGGCCGTCACCGCTGCCGGAAGCGGCTGCAAGGCAGCAATAGATGCAGAGAGATACCTGGCAACGCTGGATTAACGATTTTTGTGAAAAATATAAAAAGAGGGAAAACAGAGGCAGACAATGAGGAATTTCAGGAAGACATACCATATCAATGCGGAGCCCTCTGATATTTATGCCGCTTTGACCAATCCCTACACCATAGAGCTCTGGTCCGGCTATTCGGCCATCATGCCGGCAACGCCCGGAGAGGAGTTCAACATGTGGGACGGCGATATCTGCGGGCGTATCATTGACCTGGTACCCGGTAAGAAAGTGGTACAGGAGTGGTACTTTGGTGACCGCGAGGTGGAGTCACTGGTGACCATCACCATCAACGGCAATGGAGGTGAGACTGCAGTGACAGTCGAGCACACCAATATTCCGGTAGAGGCCTACGCAAATATTGCCGAGGGGTGGAATGAGCATTATATGGGAGCTATCAGGCGTTTCTACAATCCCAACTTCTGACGCTCCACTATATCGCATACATCTTCGAGACCTCCGATTATCAGGCCTGATATTGCGGTATAGCATTTTGTCCGTGACTTGCCATTTACGGCCTCTGCCCATCCGGGAAGCCAGTTGAGCAGTTCGTTTTTGATGAAACGGGAGAGATCATCTGCGATCATACCCTTTATTTCGTCGTCATCTTCCGTCAGATACTTCTCGATCAGCAGGTTGGTGAACAGCAGCTGTATCCCCAGGTGATCAGGCGCAAGATCATGCTTGTCGGTTCTGCTGTACCCGTATCGTTTGTAAAGTGCACAGAGTTCATCATGATGCGTTGTGATGGAGTCATCGCGTGTGACCCAGTATGAGGCCGCGGGATAAGCGCCGGGGTTACTGCCGTCGCCAAGCAGCATCATATAGTTTTCACCCACAGCCATCCGGCACTGGCTCTTCACCGGGCAGGGCGACCGGAGCAGCCTGCTGGCCCTGGCAAACTTCTCATTGGTGCTGCCGACGGGCAGGTTACGGAGGAGCCCCCTGTCACACAGATGCGGCAATCCGCTCTCATGAGGGGTGAGCGTTACCGAGCTGCCGAGAAAAAGAAACAGTGCCGTATATGCCTGAAGAAGCTCTTCAGGGCTGTTCATGCTCTCAATATAGTCTGTCATCAGGTAATCTGGTTGAATACTCTCTTAACATGATGATCAGACAAATTGTTCACCTTGAGAGTATCCTGCCTGATGATGCCGCCCCTCCGACGGGGCTTGTGCACCGGGCTGCCCTGGCCTCAGTTTCTGAAGTCGGCTATAATATCCCTGGGGTACACGTTCTTCTCGAGTTTTTCCTTTACCTCTGAGAAGGCCCTGATGGTGTAGCTGACATCCTCCATGGTGTGTACTGCCGTGGGGATCAGTCTGAGCATAATCACTCCCCGCGGCACCACCGGGTATACCACCACCGAGCAGAATATACCGTAGTTCTGTCTGAGGTCCTTTATCAGGTGGGTTGTCTGCGCAAGCTCCCCGTTGAAAAAGACGGGCGTCACCGGCGATTGTGTCCGGCCGAGATCGAAGCCTGCATCCCTCAATCCTTTCTGCAGGGCCCTGGTTATGCTCCACAGTTTTTCTCTCAGTTCAGGCATGTCTCTCATCATCTCAAGCCGTTTGATGGCACCGATGGTCATCGCCATCGGCAGCGACTTGGCATAAATCTGTGATCGCAGGTTAAACCTGAGGTAACTGATGATATCCTTTTCGCCTGCCACGAAGCCGCCTATCCCTGCAAAACTCTTTGCAAAGGTTGCAAAGTACACGTCTATCTTATCCTGCACCCCGAAGTGCTCGCCGGTGCCGGCACCGGTTGCCCCCATGGACCCTATACCGTGTGCATCATCTACCAGCAGCCTGAATCTGTACTTCTCCTTGTAAGAGACGATCTTGTCAAGTGCTCCCAGGTCTCCTGCCATTCCGAAAACTCCTTCGGTGATCACCAGTATTCCTCCTCCGGTCTGGGCAGTCAGCTTCTGTGCGCGCTGCAGCTGCTTCTCAAACCCCTCCATGTCATTGTGAGGGTAGACGAATCTCTTGGCCAGCACCATCCGCAGCCCGTCCATGATGCAGGCATGTGACTCGGAGTCGTATACGATGACGTCATGTCTCCCTATCAGGGCATCGATGATTGATACCATTCCCTGGTAGCCGTAGTTGAGGAGGTATGCAGCCTCTTTTCCAACATAGGCGGCAGCCAACTGCTCAAACTTCTCATGCATGGTTGTCTGGCCTGACATCATCCTGGCGCCCATCGGGTATGCCAGGCCGTACTGTGCAGCCGCCTCGGCATCAACTTTCCGCACCTCGGGGTGATTGGCAAGCCCCAGGTAATTGTTCAGACTCCAGTTGAGTACCTCCCTGCCCATGAATCTCATGCGGGGTCCCAGCTCACCCTCCAGCTTGGGAAACATAAAATAACCGTCGCCCTGCTCCTGGTACTGCCCGAGTGCACCGCGGTTCTTCCTGATCTTCTCGAAAATATCCACGATATTGTTATGGTTTTGTTTGACGCACGCAAAAATATGAAAACATTCGACCCCCGGCCTACCTATTTATACCTATTTGTCAGCCGCAAACTTCAGTGAAATGGAGGGTTTGCACCCCTTTTATCCTGACTTTTGTCTGCCGGATGTCACTGCAAAGGAAAAAATAAGTAATTTTGCGCAACATTTTCATATATGAGAATCAGACCTCTGACATTGCTGCTGCTGGCCATCATCGTCTCTTCATGCGGTGAGTATGAAAAGCTTCTCAAGAGCCGTGACTTTGAGCTCAAGAAGCAAAAGGTCTATGAATATTTTGATGACGGCAAGTATAACAGGTCAATTGAATTGCTGACCCAGGTACTTCCCCGCTACCGTGCCACTGAAGAGGCTGAGCAGCTTAACTGGCTCAATGCCCAGGCCCATTTCAGAACGCATGATTATCTTATGGCTGGCGAGTACTTCCAGAACTTTGCAGACAACTATCCGGGCAGCAACAATGCTGAGGAGGCCTTCTACCTGGGAGCTCTCTGCCAGTATTACACCAGTTACAGGCCTGAGCTTGATCAGGCCAACACCCGAAGGGCCATAGAGAGTTTCACCATTTTCATGCAGCGTTATCCGCGAAGCACCCGGATCAACGACTGCCAGGCAAAGGTGCTGGAGCTTCAGGAGAGGCTGGTAGAAAAATCATACCTCAATGCCAAGCTCTATTATGACATGAAGGAGTACCGCGCTGCCACCATATCACTGGCCAACAGCCTCAAGGAGTACCCTGACACCAAATACCGCGAGGAGCTGATGTATCTGCGGCTTGATGCCCTCTATCTCTTCGCAGCCGGCAGCATCCCCTCAAGGCAGGTGGAACGGTATCAGACAACACTTGACGAGTATTATTCGTTTATAGAGGAGTTTCCGAAGAGCAAATACTCGAAAGAGGTAAACAGGATCTTCATCAATACCGCAAAATTCCTGAAGGTCGATACTTCAGCACAGGAGAACGATTAACCGAAAACATTAACAAGAGATATGGATTACAAAAAGATCACTGCACCGCTTACAACCATCACCAGGGATATTGACAACTTTGATGCATCAACGGGCAATATCTATGAGAGTGTGATCATCTGTACCCGCAGGTCTAACCAGATTGCTGTCGAGATGAAGCAGGAACTCAACTCAAAGCTTGAGGAGTTTGCTTCGTTCAGTGACAATCTTGAGGAGGTGTTCGAGAACCGTGAGCAGATTGAGATCTCCAAATTCTATGAAAGGCTGCCCAAACCTACGCTCATTGCCCTCTCGGAGTTTGAGGAGGGGCGGATCTATTTCCGCAACCCTGACAAGGATCAGAAGCCGCGGAGATAGTCTCTGACCTGATATGCCGGTTATCAGCCGACGGGGTTGTCATCATGGAGGCCGGTTTACAGAAAAAGTTTGAGAGTATGCTTCAGGGAAAAAAGATTATTCTGGGAGTTACGGGCGGCATCGCAGCCTACAAGTCAGCCGTTCTCACCCGCATGCTTGTCAGGGAGGGGGCGGAGGTGAGGGTGGTGATGACATCTGCCGCACAGGAGTTCATCACACCGCTGACCATGGCCACCCTTTCGAAGAACCCGGTTATGACCGATTTCTTCAAGGAGGAGGATGGGCGGTGGAACAGCCATATTGAGCTGGGACTGTGGGGCGATCTCTATGTCATTGCTCCTGCAACAGCCAACACCATGGGTAAGATGGTTGCCGGCATAGCCGACAACCTGTTACTGGCTACCTGGCTCTCAGCCAGATGCCCTGTCTTCGTTGCACCGGCCATGGATATGGATATGCTGGCTCACCGGGCCACCGTCACCAACATTGAGAGCCTGAGGCAGATGGGGTGTCATATCATTGATCCCGGCAGCGGTGAGCTGGCCAGTGGCCTGGAGGGTCGCGGCCGCATGGCTGAGCCGGAGATCATTGTGGAGGAGCTGAGACGCTTCCTCAAAAAAAAAAAAAAAAGTGAGCCTCAGCCACTGAAGGGCAGGAGGGTCTTCATCAATGCCGGGCCAACTATAGAGCCGGTTGACCCGGTACGTTTCATCAGCAACCATTCATCAGGCCGTATGGGTATCGCCCTGGCTGACGCCGCCGCCGCAATGGGGGCAGAGGTGACACTGGTACTCGGGCCGGTAAACCTCCGGCCGGCAGCAGGTAACATAACGATAGTGAGTGTCACCACCGCCGCCGAGATGACCGCCGCCTCACTGGAGGCTTTCAACGGGTGCGATATTGCCATCCTGGCTGCTGCGGTGGCCGACTTTACCCCTGAAAGAGCTTCAGAGACAAAGCTGAAGAGGGGCGGAGAGGAGCTGGTGCTGAGACTGAAACCCACAGAGGATATTGCAGCACGCCTGGGCAGCATGAAACGTGAGGGTCAGCTGGTGGCCGGGTTTGCCCTGGAGACTGACAATGAGCTGGCCAATGCCATTGCCAAGATGAAGAGAAAAAATCTCGATATGATCATTCTCAACTCACTCAGGGAGAGCGGGGCGGGATTCGGTCATGAGACCAACAGGGTAACCATCATCAATCGTAATAATAATATTGATAAATTTGGGTTGAAACCGAAGGAGGAGGTTGCCATCGATATTCTCAATAAAATCATTTCATTGACCGACAGAAAGTAATGAACGATTCTCTGAAGGGCATCCGGATACTTGCTGCGGTGCTTCTGCTGGCACTGCATACGGGCGGCCTGACCGCGCAGGAGCTCTACTGCAACGTGCAGGTGACCGCGCAGAAGATACAGGGCTCAAACCGCGAGATCTTCCAGAGCATGCAGCGTGATATCTATGAGTTTATGAACGGCATGGTCTGGACCGACAACCTCTTCAGCTTTTCGGAGCGCATAGAGTGCAACCTGCTGATCAATCTTGATGAGCAGCTCTCTGCCGACGAGTTCCGCGGCACCATACAGGTACAGCTCCGGAGGCCGGTCTTCAACACCACATATGAATCAACAGTACTCAATTTTGTTGACAACAGCTTTCAGTTCAGGTATGTTGAGTTCCAGCCGCTGGTCTTCAATCCCAACACCCACAGCGGCAACCTGGTTGCGGTGCTTGCCTACTACGCCTACCTGCTTATCGGCCTTGACTTTGACACCTACTCTCAGGGAGGCGGCACGCCCTATTACCAGATGGCCGAAAAGATTGTCACCAACGCACAGAACGCCCCTGAGCAGGGGTGGAAGCCCTATGACGGGTCGAGAAACAGGAACCGATACTGGCTGATCAAAAACATTCTTGACAGTGAGTACTCTGGTGTCAGGCAGTTTCTGTATCTCTACCACCTGAAGGGGCTTGACCGCATGGAGTCAGACATGCCCCAGGCGCGTACCGAGATCTATGAGAGCCTCCGGCGGCTGCAGGAGGTCTACCGTCGCAGGCCCGATCCCTTCATGTATTTCATGACTGTGATCCTTGATGCCAAGGCAAATGAGATTGTGAATATCTTTTCACAGGGCTTTCCCGAGGAGAAGAACCGGGTAGTGCAGATACTGACGGAGATCGACCCGGCCAACGACAGCAAGTACCAGAAGATATTGTCAGCCACCGGTTAACCTCATACTGATGCTTCAGAGACTGACAGTCAGGAATTACGCCATCATCAGGGAGCTCGACATGGAGTTCGGGGAAGGATTCACCATCATTACCGGTGAGACCGGCGCCGGGAAGTCCATCCTGCTGGGAGCCCTGGGGCTGGTTCTCGGAGAGAGGGCTGATACCTCGGCGCTGCTGAGTCATGATGAGAAGTGTGTGGTTGAGGCCTGGTTCAATATTGCCGGTTATGACCTGGGCGGGCTGTTCGAGGAAAATGGCATTGACTATGATGATGAGGTGATCGTCAGGCGTGAGATTACTCCTGCCGGCCGTTCACGTGCCTTCATCAGTGACACCCCGGTCAATCTCCCGGTGCTGAAGGAACTCGGCAGCCGTCTTATTGATGTTCATTCCCAGCATGAGACTCTTCTGCTGGGCAGCAGCATGTTCCGTTTCCGCGTTGTGGATGCCTTTGCCGGCGTTGCCTCGCTTGCCTCCCGTTACTCGGGCAGATGGGCCGCCCATCTCGCTGCCAGGCGCATTTATGAGGCTGCCCTTGAGAATCTTGAGCGTGAGAAGGCTGATCACGACTATTACTCTCATCAGCTTGATGAGCTGAAGGCGGTTGGTCTGGTGGCGGGTGAACAGGAGGAGCTGGAGCAGGAGCGTGAGATGCTCTCGAATGCCTCGGTCATCAGGGAGGCCCTGGCAACGGCTGTCAATGCTCTCTCGGGCGAGGAGGCTGCCGCCCTGACGCTGCTCCGCACGGCACGGTCAGCCCTGGCACGAATAGCCGGATGGATGGAGGAGGCATCAGAGCTTGAGAAACGTCTCGATTCGCAGGTCATTGAGGTGAATGATATAGTCTATGAGGCAGAGAAGCTCGCCGGGAAGATTGCAGCCGACCCGGGCAGGCTTGAATATGTCACCTCCAGGCTTGACTCTCTTTACCTGCTTATGCAGAAGCACCGGTGCAGTGATATTGATGCCCTGCTGGCGGTGCAGCAGCGGTTTGAAGAGAGGGTTGCTGCAACAGCCGCAAGTGATGAGAGGGTTGAAGAGCTGAAGCGTCAGAGTGACAAGGCCTTTGCCGAAGTGAGCACCATGGCCCGGCAGCTCTCTGATGCCAGGTATGCTGCCGTACCAGAGCTTGCCACCCGTATTACCGCCATGCTGCGGCGGCTTGGGATGCCTCATGCACGGTTTGAGATAGTGCTTAACCGGCTCAGTGAACCCGGCCCTGCCGGATATGATGCAATAGAGTTCCTCTTCAGCGCAAACAGGCAGATACCGCCGGAAGAGCTCTCAAAATGTGCCTCCGGAGGAGAGCTGTCAAGAGTGATGCTATGCCTCAAGTCAGTGCTGGCAAGCAGCAGCGGACTGCCGGCAATTATTTTCGATGAGATCGATTCAGGCGTGTCGGGAGAGGTGGCCTCAATGGTAGGATCGATCATGGCGGAGATGGGAAACCGCATGCAGGTTATAAATATTACACATCTGCCCCAGGTGGCAGCCATGGGAAAGCTGCATTACCATGTCTATAAAGAGGAGAGTGACCACTCAACAATTACCCGTGTCAGGTTGTTGAATGAGGGTGAGCGGGTAACAGAGGTGGCCAGGCTGCTGAGCGGCAGCACCATCACTGAAGCGGCCCTGCATAATGCACGTGAGCTGCTTGGCGGTAACTGAAAGAAATTTGTCAAACCAGAAAAGCTGTAACAATGATCAACAACCTGCTGAAGGGCAAGAGAGGGTTAATCTTCGGAGCCCTTAACAATAAGTCGATTGCATGGCATGTTGCCGAGAAGGCATATGAGCAGGGCGCACGGCTGGTGCTCACCAACTCACCGGTAGCCGTACGCATGGGAACGATAGGGGAGCTGGCTGAGAAGACCGGCAGCAAGGTCATTGCTGCAGACGCCACCAGCATGAAGGAGCTTGAGCTGCTCTTCAATGAGACCCTTGAGATCTTCGGCGGCAAGATCGACTTCGTGCTGCACTCGATAGGCATGTCGCCCAACGTCAGGAAAGGCATCCCCTATGCCTCAAGCAGCTATGAGAACATGCTCAAGACACTCGATATCTCGGCACTCAGTTTCCACCGCATACTGCAGACGGCCTACAAGCTCGATGCCATCAATGAGTGGGGTTCGGTTGTGGCACTGACCTATGTGGCTGCCCAGCGCACCCTGGCCGGTTACAATGACATGGGTGACGCCAAGGCGCTGCTCGAGTCAATAGCCCGCAGCTTCGGGTATATTTACGGCACGGAGAAGCGGGTGAGAATCAATACTGTTTCACAGTCGCCCACCCTTACCACCGCCGGCTCGGGCATAGCAGGGTTTGATTCACTGGTAGACTTCTCGGAGAGGATGTCGCCGCTGGGCAACGCCGATGCAGCAGACTGCGCCGATGTCTGCATAACCCTCTTCTCAGACCTCACCCGCAAGATTACCATGCAGAATATCTACAATGACGGCGGGTTCTCAAGCATGGGTATGAGTGAGAAGGCCATTGAACAGTACAATAAAAGCTTCAGGGAGTGCCCCTGATGAATAGGTAAAAATACCACCGGCACGGGTGCCTAAATACATATTTTGAGTACCGGCAGCCCGGAAGGCATAGCTGTTTGTATATTTTTGGACTACCAAAAACGACTGTTATGTTTACTCTGGTATTACTGGTTCTCTTCTGCCTCCTCTTCCCCGCTTTCCTGATCTGGCTTACGAACCGCTATTCGTTTCTGAAAAAGATCGGCGCCATTGTGCTGGCCTACGCCACCGGCATCCTCATTGCCAACACCGGTATCCTGCCCAAGAGCAGTGAGGCCTACCGTCAGGCCACCATCGGTCAGGACCGTGCCTACATACCTGCGGCAGAGGCTGTTGAGCTGGCCGAGGCGGGGGTGCTTGAGAAGAGTGACCTGCGTTACAACGGGGTGGCAATGGTTCAGGACAGCATGCAGAGCGCACTCGTGCTGCTGGCGATTCCACTGATCCTCTTCTCGCTCAATGTGCGGCGCTGGCTGAGGTTTTCAGGGAAGGGATTCCTGTCGATGCTGCTGGCACTGATCTCCGTAATGGTGATTGTAGCAACAGGTTATCTTATTTTCAGGCATAAGATCGAAGGGGCGGAGAAGATTGGCGGGATGCTTATCGGCCTCTACACCGGGGGGTCAGTCAACCTCGCCTCGATAGCGCTTGCCCTCAAGGTCGATCCGCATGCCTTCGTGATGACAAATACCTATGACATGATAGTCGGGGCAGTGGTCATACTCTTCTTCATCACTGCCGGGCCCGCCTTCTTCAGGCTCTTCCTGCCTCCCTTCAAGGCCCCTGCCACTGAGGCAGGAGAGGGTCCGGATACCGACGGCATGAGGCAGCTGACCGAAGAGTTCGATGACTATTCGGGTATCTTCAGCCGTGAGGTGATCCTGCCGCTGCTGGGTGCAATCGGACTGTCACTGGTTATTCTGGCAGCGGGCCTGGGTGTCAGCTTCCTCCTTCCCGATGTTCCCATGACCATCTCGGTGATACTGTCGATCACCACGCTGGGGGTGGTGGCATCATTCATCAGGCCGGTCAGGGAGATAAAGAAGAGCTTTCAGCTGGGGATGTACTTCATTGTGGCCTTCTCCATAGTGATTGCCACCAGGTGTGACCTGGCCATTATCTTCCAGGCGAAGTATCTCAGCCTGCTGGGGTATGTCACCTATGCCTACTTCGGATCACTCTTCCTGCACCTTCTTCTCTCATGGATCTTCCGTATCAATGCCGACGACTATCTGATCACCACCACCGGGTTTGTCTACTCTCCCCCGTTTGTGCCGATGGTTGCCGCCGCCCTCAAGAACAGGGATGTGATACTCACCGGCCTGGCTACCGGCATGATCGGATGGATCATCGGCAACTACATCGGGGTTGCCTTCGGCATGTGGCTCGGCAAGCTGTAGCTGGCAGCCCTGTTTCCCCCGGGGTAATACTCCTGCGGCACAGATCAGCCGGCTCATCAGCCGGCCTGTGGCATATTCCGGACCAGGACCCCGGTTACAGACCGGAGCAGCGAAAATCCTAGAAGAGGTAGTTAAGCCCGATATAGAACTCCATCCCTCCGTCCTGCTCCTTCAGTGCCTTGCCCAGGTCAGCCGAGATGATGAAGTTCTCGTTCATCGCTATCTTCAGCCCGAGGCCTGCCGCTGCGTGCAGTCCGTCCTTCTCTCCGGAGAGATAGTTGCTGAGTGACTCGCCCGGGTGTTTCATTGCCAGATAGGTGGCGAAGGCATTCCTGTCGATCTCAACCGGTTTGGTAACAATGCCTGCATCAACGAAGTAGTTGGTGCCAATATAGAAGTTCTGTTTGATGAACCTGAACCTGATCATTTTCCACCTCAGCTCGGCATTTCCGTATGCTATTCCGTCACCTATCACCCTGTTGCGCAGTATGCCTCTCAGCGTCTTGCTTCCTCCCAGGCCCTCTGAGCTTGCCCCGCGCAGCTCCGAGACTATCACCTGTCCCTGGTAGTAGAATGGCACCGTGCCGAAGATGGTCTGCTGGTAGCCCAGCCGGTATGCGAAGCTCAGGTTATTCTCACTGAGGGTGAAGTACTGTCTCCAGGTGAAGTAGAACTTCCCGAATGTCGACTGTGCTCCGAGGAACCCGGGCACAACTTCCACCCCTGTCTCGGCCCATATGCCGGTCATGGGGCATGCGCGCTGATCACGTGAATCATATGAGACGCCCCCCTTGATTCCCGGCACCCATCCGCCGGCAGCCTCCTCAGCCGAAATAAGGCCCGATTCGGTGTAGTATTCGTAGAGGGTCATCTGCGCGGGATTGAGATACTTGGGGTCGGACGGGTCTTTTCCCTTGTTGAATTTGTCAACATCCAGCACATCAGGCTTGAAGTGCTGTATGCTGAGCCCGGCATTCCAGTGCCAGTTGTTCTCGCCGATATTACCGACGAAGTCATTCTTGAACCTGAAGAGATGCCGTTTCATGGCATAGAAGAGGCGGCTGCGGTAGGGCGACGAGGAGCCTCCGGCCAGCTTGTCGTCGGTCCAGTCACGCATATAGACCGCACCGGCGCCGTTGAAGCCATAGAAATCGTATGCGAAGTCGGGCATATAACTGAGGTCAACCACATACCTTATCCGCTTCAGGAGATAGTCAGAGTCATACATCACCCTCAGGATCGAGCTTCCCTTGGTAAAGGTCGACGCCTCAACATAGAGCTTGTGATAGTAGTTTGGGTAGATCGAGCCGTCGCCGTAGTCGAAGAGGTTGACGAGTGCCCCGTACTGGAATCCCTGGTCGGTACTGAAGGTGATGGCCGGCAGGGCACCGAAGTTCCATCCCGTCTTAGTCTCCTGTGCCAGCATGCTGCCTGCAATCAGGCCGGCCAGCATGGTTACGATGAGTTTTTTCATAGGTCGCATGTTTAGATTAGCAAACTTATACAAAATCAGTTATCAAAAATCTCCGTGAGACAAAAAAGAGTCTTCCGGGCTAAGCCTGCCGACTGATCATAAAGAATGGGAGCCGGCTGCTTACCTATTCCATTAATATTGCTACATTAGTCACTTTTAATGACAATGCCATGCGAATGCTGATTTACAATACCGGTATGGTTGTACAGGCCAGGGATGAGTGTCCCGGTTTTGTTGCAGGAAAGGATATGGCCACATTGCCGGTGATAGAGAAGGGCTGGGTGCTTATTGAAGATGATCTGATCGCCGGTTTCGGTCCGCCCGAGAGCATGCCCCGCCCTGACGGGCCGGTCACCTTCCTGGATGCCGGGGAGGGTTTTCTCTTTCCGGCATGGTGTGACTCGCACACACACCTGGTTTATGCCGGCAGCAGGGAGCAGGAGTACACTGACAAGATCCGCGGGCTCTCCTATGAGGAGATAGCCAGGCGGGGAGGGGGCATCCTCAACTCGGCCCGGCTGCTTCATGAGACCTCAGAGGAGGAGCTCTTCGCACAATCGATGGAGCGTGTCAGGGAGATCATCTCATTTGGTACCGGTGCGGTTGAGATCAAGAGCGGTTATGGCCTGACAACCGGGGATGAGCTCAAGATGCTGCGGGTTATCAGGCGTATCAGGCAGGAATCGCCGCTAACGGTCAGGTCCACCTTTCTCGGGGCGCACGCCTTCCCGGCCGCCTACCGCAACAACCGCAAGGGATATGTTGACCTGATCGTGAATGAGATGATCCCGGCGGTTGGAGCAGAGGGCCTGGCTGACTATATTGATGTGTTCTGTGACAGGGGCTTCTTCACCGTTGAGGAGACCTCCCGCATCCTTGAGGCGGGCGCCCGTTACGGGATGGTGCCGAAGATACATGCCAACGAACTCGGCTTCTCGGGCGGAATACAGACGGGGGTGAAGCACGGGGCACTGTCGGTAGATCATCTCGAGTATACCGGTGAGGAAGAGATTGCGGCACTGCTTGGCAGCGGCACCATGCCTACCCTGTTGCCTGGCGCAGCATTCTTCCTCGGCATGATCGATCCGCCCGCAAGAAAGATGATAGAGGCGGGGCTGCCGCTGGCTATGGCCTCCGACTACAACCCCGGCTCATCACCGGCAGGCAACATGAAATTCGTGGTCTCCCTGGGCTGCATAAAACTGAGGATGCTTCCTGCGGAGGCCATCAATGCGGTGACAATCAATTCTGCATACGCCATGGGGCTCTCCCGGACGCATGGGTCAATAACCAGGGGCAAGAAGGCGAACCTCTTCATCACCCGTAAGATACCTTCGTATGACTTCCTGCCGTATGCCTATGGCAGTGATCTCATCAGAACGGTGATACTCAATGGCAGGGTGGTATACGAAAAGAGTTCCTGCAACTGATATGGCATGGCAGCAGAGGTGCGAGGGATCATGTGTGAGAGAAGCCGGAAGAGACGGTCTCCTGACCGCTTTGCAGGATCATCTGCCCCAGGTCCCTCCGGCCGGGAACCACAGGCAGCTGACGTGATACAGGGTGCAGAACGGGTTTCAATTCAACAGATACAAAAGAGCTATAATTAAAAAAACAGATTCATATGACCAGTAACCGTCTGATTGAGTGTGTCCCCAATTTCAGCGAGGGGCGCGATATGGAAAAGATACGCCAGATCACCGATGAGATCGAATCGGTTGAGGGAGTGATGTTGCTTGATGTGGACCCCGGCAGGGATACCAACCGCACGGTGGTCACCTTCGTTGGTGAGCCGGAGGCGGTATGTGAGGCTGCCTTCCGTGCGGTGCGCATGGCTGCCCGCATCATTGACATGTCACATCACAGCGGTGCCCATCCGCGCATGGGTGCCACCGATGTCTGTCCGCTGGTACCGGTCTCGGGGGTGACCATGGAGGAGGCGGCCGGCTATGCCCGTGCCCTGGCAAAGCGTATCGGTGAGGAGCTTTCGCTGCCCGTCTACTGCTATGAGGCGGCCGCCTTCGAGGAGAAGCGGCGCAACCTGGCCAATGTGCGTGCCGGTGAGTATGAGGGGCTGAAGAAGAAGCTTGAGGACCCCGCATGGAAGCCTGATTTCGGACCGGCACGGTTTGATGCCGGGGCTGGGGCGGTGATAGTGGGTGCACGCGACTTCCTGGTGGCATTCAATATCAACCTGAACACCACCTCTGTGCGCAGGGCCAATGCCATCGCCTTTGACGTGAGGGAGCGGGGCCGCGAGAAGCGTGAGGGCAACCCCATCACAGGGAAGGTGGTCAGGGATGCTGACGGCCACCCGGTCATGATACCCGGCTCCCTGAAGGAGGTGAAGGCGATAGGATGGTTTATACCTGAATATGGTTTTGCACAGATCTCCATGAACCTGACCAATATTGCCGTCACACCCGTGCATGTGGCCTTTGATGAGACCTGCCGCAGGGCGGAGGCGCGCGGGGTACGTGTCACCGGTTCTGAGCTGGTCGGACTGATACCGCTGAAGGCGATGCTGGATGCCGGCAGGTATTTCCTGCACCGCCAGCAGAGGTCGGCCGGCGTCTCTGATGAGGAGCTGATCAGAACAGCAGTGCGCTCCATGGGCCTCTCTGAGCTGAAACCCTTCAAACCTGAAGAGAAGATCATTGAGTATATCCTTCGTGACAAGCAGAAGCAGAAGCTGGTTGACCTCTCCCTGGCCTCATTCGTATGGGAGACCTCAGCCGAGTCGCCTGCCCCGGGCGGCGGTTCCGTCTCTGCGGTTATGGGTGCCATGGGCTCGGCACTGGGAACCATGGTGGCAAACCTCTCCAGCCACAAGAGGGGATGGGATGAGCGGTGGGAAGAGTTTGCATCATGGGCAGAGAAGGGGGTGCTGATGCAGAAGCGCATGCTGCAACTGGTGGATGAGGATACCGATGCCTACAACGCAATCATTGATGCCTTCTCCCTGCCGAAGAAGAGCGAAGAGGAGAGGGCAATCCGCAATGCCGCGGTGGAGGCAGCCACGCTGCATGCATCACAGGTGCCGCTGACGGTGATGAAGGAGGCATTCAGGGTGTTTGAGCTGCTGCAGGAGATGACCTCAAAGGGTAATCCCAACTCGGTGACCGACGCCGCCGTAGGGGTACTGGCCGTCAGGGCATGCATAAGGGGCGCATTCCTGAATGTGCGGATAAATGTCAAGGATCTGAAAGACAGGAAAAAGGCAGAGGAGCTGGTGGCCGAGGCCAGGGTGATTGATGATGCCGCGGCAGCACTCGAGACAGAGATCATAGAGAGGGTTACACGGGAGCTGTCGATGTGACATGATGCTGTATATCTCTTCTGTCTGACCCCGGCGGAGCACCTTATTTTATAATTAGGTGAAGATTGTCGTAATCCTGATTCAGGGCATTTTTTCAGCAGCATGGTTGCATTTAAGAAAAAATTGCTTAATTTGGGCGAGTGATTTTTCACAATAACCCTTATTAACCTAAACAAATAATCTATGAAAAAGATCTTTTTGTTCTTTTCATTGCTGCTGATGACAGCGTCGCTTGTCATTGCGCAAACCAACCAGATCACAGGTACGGTTACCAGTTCTGATGACGGAGCAGGACTGCCGGGCGTATTTGTGACTGTCAAGGGTACCACCCTTGGGACTCTTACAGACGGGGACGGAAGATACTCCCTGCAGGTTCCTGCCACAGCCAGGACTCTTGTCTTCAGCTTTGTAGGCTATGTATCACAGGAGGTGGCTATCGAGGGCCGGAGCCGTATTGATATTGTGCTTAAGCTTGACCTCTTCAATGTTGAGGAGGTGGTTGTGGTGGCTTATGGCACAGCCCAGAAGCGTGATGTTGCAGGAGCAATCTCTACCGTCAGCGGAGGCGAAATCGCAAAGATGAACCTGCAGAGCTTTGACCAGGCCCTTGCCGGTAAGGCAGCAGGTGTCTCCATAACCATGCCAAACGGTGTTCTCAACAACCCGCCGGTTATCCGTATCAGGGGCTTCAACTCCATCTCATCAAGCTCCAACCCGCTGGTTGTTGTTGACGGCGTTCCCGTGTTTACCGGCAATATCGGGGGAACTGCCATCCAGAACTCACTGGCAGACATCAACCCCAATGATATTCAGTCAATGGAGATCCTCAAGGACGCCTCGGCAACCGCACTCTATGGATCAAGGGCAGCCAACGGCGTCATCCTGATCACCACCAAGCGCGGGTCGGGTGCCAAGACCAAGGTCACCTATGACGGCTTTGTAGGCTGGACCCAGCCCTTCAGACTGTTCGATCTGATGAATGCCGAGCAGTATGTTGCCCATAAGAACCTAGCCAACCAGAATGCCGGCGGTGGAGCCATATTCCACACCGTCAACGGCCCCGACGGCAAGCCCATTGACACCAACTGGGCCAATGAGGTCTACCAGGTGGGGATGCAGCACAGCCATTCATTGACTGTGTCAGGCCAGTCGGCATCAACCTCATACTATCTCTCGGTCGGATACACCGATCAGGACGGTATGGTGAAGTATAACTTCTACAACAGGCGCAACGCCAGGATGAACATTGACCACAAGGTCACCAAGTTCTTCACTCTCAGCGCCAATGTGGGTTACACCAACGGTTATACCGAGTCGCCCAACACCGGGTCGAGCTTTGCCACCGCCGGTGCCGCACGTCTTGCCTTCGTGCTTCCCCCGATCATTGCAGGGCGCCTGAATGACGGCTCATACAACGTTTATGCCGGTGGTATAGGCGGTATGGGAACCGGCCTGCCTGCAGGACTCGGCTACCACAACCCGACACAGATTTTTGAGACCAACAAGCACACCACCGAATCAGACAGGGTTCTGGCAACACTCTCAGCCACCCTCGAGCCGGTTAAGGGACTCTTCCTGAAGTCGGTTTACGGTATGGACAACATGGCAAGGGAGACCACCACATTCTGGTCACCCATTGCCGGTGACGGTTACAGCTATAACGGTTATGCCTACAACTGGACAGGCAAGGACAAGCGGTGGACATGGACCAACACCGCCAACTACAACCTGACCCTGGCTGAGCGGTTCAATATCGGACTGCTGGCAGGGCTTGAGCAGCAGCGTACCGTCAGCAGAAGCTGGAACGCTGGCAAGCAGGGAGTGTCAGACCCCTTCTACAATACCTTCGCGGGTGCATTCACCTCTGCCACCGGCGTACCGGGAGGAGGTTACAGCGAGAACCTCTATGCATCATACTTCGGACGTGTCACCGCCAACTGGGACAGGAAGTACTATGTTGAGGGAAGCTTCCGCCGTGATGGTTTCAGCGGCCTCTCAAGAGACAACAAGTGGGGTAACTTCGGAGGCGTATCATTGATGTGGAACATCTCCAATGAGGGCTTCATTGCCAATTCAGGGCTGAACGACATCTTCACCGACATGAGGCTCAAGCTGAGCTACGGCCGTGTGGGCAACATGTTCGGCATCGGCAGCTACAGCTCCCTCTCACTCTATGCAGCCAGCCTCTATGCCGACCAGGCTACCCTTTACTTCTCACAGGCAGGAAACCCCAACCTGAAGTGGGAGACCAGCAACAAGTATGATGTCGGCCTCAGCTTCGGCCTGCTGAAAGACAGGCTGCAGGCAGACCTCAACTATTTTTACAATGATGTGGACCACCTGATCCTGAGCGTACCACAGGCACCCTCGAAGGGTATCCCGGGCAACTCGATCCCGGCCAACGTGGGCTCTATGTACAACAAGGGATTTGAGTTCTCACTCACCAGCTACAACATCAGCAGACCAAACTTCAACTGGACCACCAGCTTCAACTTCACCGCACTGAAGAATGAGGTAACTGCACTGGCTCCGGGTATCGACGAGATACGTACCACCACCGCCGACCTTGAGACCACCAACATTACAGTAGTGGGCAGGCCTGTCGGTAATATCCTCGCCGTTGAAACCCGCGGAGTAGACCCGCAGACAGGGCGCAGGATTTATGTCAATGCTGCCGGCAAAGAGGTACTCTATGACCATTCTGCTGCCAGCAAGTGGACATACCGCTCAGATGGTTCGGTGGCACCTGCCGTGAACACTGCAGCTGATGCCATACCCTATGCCTCACCGCTGCCCAAGTATTATGGAGGCCTTGACAATAACCTGGAGTACAGGGGATTTGACCTGGCACTCAACCTGACCTATGCCTTTGGGTTCTATGTATATGCCGGATCAAAGGCAGGTATCAGGGACCAGAGATGGTGGAACAACTCGGTTGAAGTCTATGAGACCGCATGGAAGAAGCCCGGAGACATCACCAACATCCCGAAACCGGTTATGAACGACAACGTTTCCAACGGCTCGGCTTTCCCGATCAGTGAGAACGTTGAAAAGGGCAATTACCTCAAGGGAAGGAATCTCGCCCTCGGGTATACCTTCAAGAACATTCTCCCGGGATCAGTTAATATTGAGAGGATCAGGGTTTACGGGCAGATCTTCAATGCCTTCCTGCTGACCAAATACTCCGGTTCAGACCCGGAAGTTTCGACCAATACTGACTCGAACCTTGCACCCGGAATTGACAGGAACACTGCCCCGCAGGCAAGAACCTGGACTTTCGGGGTTAACGTAAGCTTTTAATTAACCAATCAAGAATCAGATATGAAAAATATATTAAAGGGTTCAATAATATTTGTTCTGGTATTGTTGATTTCCGGATGTACGAAGGATGAATGGATGAATCCGGTACCAAAGACCTCACTCTCTGATCTCACCGTTTTTGAGACCAAGGAGAGGATCGTGGCACAGGTTAACGGAATGTATTCGTCGCTTAAAAGCGGATGGCACATCGGTGGCCGTTTCCAGGCCTATAATGATGTAAGGTGTGATAACTTCCTGCCAAACAGCTCCAACCTGGTGACTCTCTTTGCCACCTGGAACCATACCGTGATCAGCTCCACCAACGAGGTTCAGAACTTCTGGGTTGTTGCATATTCGACCATCAACGTTGTCAACGTTTTCCTGGATGGTATGACAAAAGCATGGGATGACGGTAAGCTTACCGGGGTTATTACCCAGGCCGAGTATGACCAGTACCGGAGCGAGGCTCTGGCTATAAGGGCGATATGCTACTTTGACCTGGTTCAGATGTACTGCAAGCCATATCACATGGGCAATGGTGACAGCCGCGGTCTGCCGCTGCGCCTGACGGGCAACAAGACGGATGCCGACAATGACCTGGCACCCAGCAAGGTCTCTGAGGTCTATACCCAGATCCTCAAAGACCTCAATGATGCAGAGGGTATGGCAGTCTCCAACTACAGCAGTACCAACCTGAATATTACCAGGATCCACAAGAATACGATCATCGCATTCAAGACCAGGGTCTATCTGCACATGCACAACTATCCAAGTGTGGTTTCAGAGTCTGCCAAGATCGTACCGACTGCTGCACCGTTCAACTCCACATCAGGGGTTAGCTACAGCCTGGCACCATCGTATGCATCGATCTTTGCTTCACCGCATATCACTGCCGAGTCGGTCTTCTCACTGCCTAACACCTCGTCAAACAATGCCGGTACGCAGAACCACCTGGCTCATTACTTCGGTTCAGGGTCAGGCGAGTCATATTATCTGGTCAAAGGTCCTGGCTCCCTCTATGATGCCATGGATGCCACCGATGCCCGCAAGGTGATGATGGAGATCGTCAAGGGTGAGCCCTACCTGACCAAGTACAAGGATCAGGCTACCAGGTCTGACTGGGCTCCGGTCATCAGGTGGGCAGAGGTGCTGCTCAATCGTGCCGAGGCACTGGTTCGTGCCGGCAACGCCGTCACCGATGAAGCCGTGGCACTTCTCAATGCCGTCAGGACACGGTCGCTTGCCACAGGTGCATATGCCACCGCTGACTTCGCCGATCCGGATGCATTCTATACTGCCATACTGAACGAGAGAAACATGGAGTTCCTCGGAGAAGGTATGCGTAACCTTGACCTGATGCGTCTCGGCCTGACGATACCCGGCAAGACAAGCGCCAGCTTCGGTGCAGTAGCAGCTGTCCCGTCAACGTCACAGGCCTACTGGTGGCCGGTGCCTGACAATGAGCGCAGCTACAACAAGCTGATGACCCCATAACGGTTCGGGTAAACCAATCAAAAAAGAGGCTGTCTCATCGGAGACAGCCTCTTTTTGTTTTCTTCCTCTCCTGATATTGGGCCGGCTTCAGGCGGAGGGCACGCCATCATGCCGCCACCGCCGGTGATCTGCCCCTGCGGTTTACCTCGGTCTGCCCCTGCGGTTTACCTGCGGCGAAAGCGTTTGCGGTTATCCATCCTCTTTTTCATTGAGGCACTCCTCCCCCTGAGGATGATGTAGGCCAGGAAGAGAACAAGGATGATTACGATCAGGACGATGGTCTGGTTCGGGTTCATTCCGTTGTGGTTTTTCGGGAGCCTGCCCGGCTGGTGCCGGCTCTTATCTCATATCTATCACTTCCACTCCCTTGTGCTCTGCCGTACTGAAAACAAAGTATCCTGCAGGCGGCGTGAAGGAGAGGTCATACCCGGAGGCGGTCAGCGTCACCGTCACCCCGTCACGGGTCCGGTACTCGGCCCGCTTCAGGTCATGCAGCGCCTTCCCTATGGTTACCCTTATACGTATCAGGTTCACCTTGATATCTTCAGGGTAGAGGTCGACTGTCCAGCTAGCGGCATCCTGTTCAAGCATCCTTACCTTGAACCCCTTCTCATGCATATGAAAGAGGAGGGAGGGCTTCGAGAAGAATGATTCATCAGCCGGGTCGGCCGCGGTTATGGTCACTTCATTGACCTCGGGCATCAGGTTCCATACGTTCTTCCCGTCAGACCATATGATGTTATCGGGCAGGTTGAGCCGGTAGCTGTCGCCTTTCAATACTATTGACCCGTTCATGGTGGTCTCATCTTCCTCTTTGGCATCATATACCAGCAGGTCAAAGCCCATCTTTACCGAAGGGGCTGCGGAGGCTTTCCCGGCGAACTCTCCGAGAACCTTCACCGCCTCCGGATCTTTCTGTGCCGAGATGGCCGGTGACAGCAGTGCAAGCAGCAAAATCAGTCCTGATATTCTCATTTTACATGGTCTCTTCGTCAAGCCTCTTCAAAATCTGTTCCAATTGCATCATGTCCCTTACAATCACCTCCCGTGCCTTGCTTCCCTCGAATGGCCCGACTATTCCCGCGGCCTCGAGCTGGTCAATAATGCGTCCGGCCCGGTTGTATCCCAGCTGCATCCTGCGCTGAATCAGGGATGTCGACCCCTGCTGGTGCTGTACCACCAGGCGTGCTGCCTCATCAAACATCGGATCGCGTTTCTTGAGGTCAGTCTCAGCCGCACCATTCCCGGTCTCTTCATCGCCGACATACTCAGGCAGTCGCATCGCATCAGGGTAACCCTGCTGTGATCCGATATACTCGGTTATCTCCTCTATCTCCGGGGTGTCAATAAAGGCACACTGCACTCTTACCGGCTCGCCGCCCTGTGAAATGAGGGCATCTCCCCGCCCTACAAGCCTGTCGGCGCCGGTGGTGTCAAGTATTGTACGTGAATCGATCCCTGAGAAGACCCTGAAGGCTATTCTTGACGGGAAGTTGGCCTTGATAAAACCGGTAATGATGCTTACAGACGGCCTCTGGGTGGAGATGATAAGATGGATCCCGACAGCGCGGGAGAGCTGTGCCAGCCTGCCGATAGGCGCCTCCACCTCACGCCCTGAGGTCATGATCAGGTCAGCAAACTCATCGATGATCAGTACAATGTATGGCATGAAGTCATGTCCCTTCTCCGGGTTGAGCCTGCGGGCAATGAACCGCTCATTATACTCCCTGATATTCCTCGTCTGTGACATTTTCAGAAGCTCCAGCCGCCTGTCCATCAGTATGCAGAGCGAGTTGAGGGTATTGATCACCTTCCTGGTGTCGGTAACTATGGCATCCTCCTCATCGGGCAGCCTGGCCAGGAAATGGCGCTCGATCTTTGCATAGAGCGGCAGCTCGACCCGCTTGGGGTCTATCAGTACAAATTTCAGTTCAGCAGGGTGTTTCTTGTAGAGCAGTGAGGTGATGATGGCATTCAGTCCCACCGACTTGCCCTGTCCGGTTGCTCCTGCCACCAGCAGGTGAGGCATCCTGGTAAGGTCAATGATATAAGGGTCATTGGTGATGGTCCGCCCCAGTGCCAGCGGCAGCTCATAACTGCTCTCCTGGAATTCGCGTGAGGCCAGCAGTCCTTTCATCGAAACTATCTCGGCCTTTTTGTTGGGTACCTCTATCCCCACCGTACCCCGCCCGGGAATAGGGGCAATGATACGTATTCCGAGTGCTGACAGGCTGAGGGCGATATCATTGTCGAGTGACTTAATGCGGTGTATCTTGACCCCGCGGTCGGGTACCACCTCATACAGTGTGACGGTGGGTCCTACGGTGGCCGAAATCTGTCTGATGGTGATCTTGTGGTCTGAGAGTGTCTTCAGGATGATCTCCTTGTTGGTGCTGACCTCCTCGCTGGTTGCGGTGCCGCTGCTGCGGTAGTCACGCAGCAGTGACAGCGGGGGAAACTGGTACCTTGAGAGGGAGAGTCTCGGGTTGAACGGGGTCAGGTCTGCCTGTGCCTCCTCATCGCCCGGGATGATGCCTGCCGCTCTCTTGTTCCCTCCGACAACGTTTACCAGCGGCCGGTCGCCGGCCGCCGGCTCAGCCCTGCCGGCAAGGTCTGCCGGCGGTCTGTAGAAGTCGTCGTCATCACTCTCTGCGACCGGTTCATCCATAACGGAGGTCTCACCGGCAACAGGGAGGGGATCTTCCCTCTCTTCCACGGCTCCCTTTGGCTCCTTCATGCCGTCAGCTGCATCGCTGCCGTTATCCTTGCCGCGTCCCTCGCCCGAAAGCATTGAAGCGCCCACCCTGGCAACCTTGTCGATGGGTTTGCGGATGGTATGCGGACTGACCCGCATTGCAAAGATGAGGTAGGCGATGGTTGCAATCAGCAGCAGGGCGCCGGTACCGATCTTGCCCATAACCCCGTTGAGTGACCGGGCTATCCTGGCACCTGTCTCTCCGCCCGGCCCGGCTCCCATAAAGACCGATTCGCCGGCAATGTATGCCAGTATGACCGAGACCAGCAATGTGGCCAGCAAAAGACGGAGGAGGCTTTTCCAGAGCCTGAAATACCTGACTTTCAGCAGTGCCAGCCCGATGGCGCCGATGGCCAGGGGCAGGAAGAGCGAACCCAGCCCGAAGCCAGAATACATAAGGTAGTGGCTCAGCCTGAAGCCCACCTTGCCTCCCCAGTTCCCGTAGGCAAATGATGTGCCATCAGGCAGGGTCAGCGAACTCTGGTCTGCCTTGCCGGTAATGGCATAGGAGATAAACACCACAAGAAGGTAGAGTGCAAAGACAAGCACTATCAGGCCGGTGATGAAGCGGATATTCTCGCCTGACGAACTGCCTGATGATCCCTTCCCGGGTGATGATGAACCGCTCTTTTTCTTCTGTTTGCCCATCGCATGATCCGGTTATTGTACCCATTCCTGTGCAGGAGATACAAAACAATCAGCAAAGTTATGAAAAATGGCTGATCTGCAGGAGGCCGGTCTAAAAGGAAATCATCTTTCCGATGATGGTATCAAGATACCTCGATGAGACCTTCCGGTAATTCTTTTTCTTTTCGAACTCCCTGTCGGGAATCTTCCTGGCCAGCACCTCATCGGCCGTAAACTGCATCTCGGCATTACCGATCAGATAGAAGAAGTCCATCAGCACCCCGTCTATCTCCCTGTACGGTGTCATCCGGTTGGGATTGTCTACCTTGATCTCGTTGGTATACCAGGCATACCTCACCTCATCGCTGCCGGGCAGCTCCACCTTCAGCTCATGGCAGTTGAATCCGCAGATAACGCTCTTCCTGCCTGTCTCCTGGAACCGGATACCGGTCATTGACTGGAATCCGGGCTGCATTTCATTGCCATCACCCTCGAAACAGTACCTGAAGGAGAGGATATTGAGATAGGTATCAAAGATTTTCTGCGGGGGGTTGATTACCGTTGAGATACCCATGTTCCCTACCGGCGCCCTGAGCCTGGTAGAGACCAGGTCATCCCTGAAAAGAATGACCAGCTCCTTTGGCAGGAGCTCCTTGGATACTGTTGAGGGATTGTTTACATACCTGATGCTGTACCAGATCTCTCCCTCCTTCATATTCTTATACCTTACCTTCTCCTTGCATGAAGCAAGCATTATGGTCAGCAGGAAAAGCAGTGTCAGTAGTCGGGGGGATATCTTCACGCTGTGCAGTTTGGCGTCAAATTTAGCAAAATATACATAACTCGTCAGCCGGGGCCGGATGAGCCATGTAATATATAACTCAGAAGCGGGGTGAATAATATTTGAGTGTGATAATTTCGTGCAAAATCATAGCTTTGCTCTCTCTGCCGCACCGCTGCGGCCGGCTTCTTTCCGCCGGCACTGGCGGGGAGCGGCTGAGGCCGGTCAGTTGACCTGTGAACAGCATAACCATTAACAGAATAGAGCGATGGCATTCAACCTGAGGAACCGCAGCTTTCTGAAGCTGCTTGATTTCACCCCTGCTGAGATAAAGTTTCTGCTCACCCTTTCGGCTGACCTGAAGAGGGCGAAGTATGCCGGTACCGAACAACAGAGACTGAAGGGAAAGAATATTGCACTGATCTTCGAGAAGACCTCAACACGCACCCGTTGCGCCTTTGAGGTGGCTGCCTATGATCAGGGTGCGCATGTAACCTATCTTGGCCCATCCGGATCCCAGATAGGGCATAAGGAGTCAATGAAGGATACGGCCCGCGTGCTTGGCCGTATGTATGACGGCATAGAATACCGCGGCTATGGGCAGGAGGTGGTTGAAGAGCTGGCGGCCCATGCGGGAGTACCGGTCTGGAACGGTCTGACCAATGAGTTTCATCCCACCCAGGTACTGGCTGACTTTCTGACCATGCTCGAGCACAGTGACAAGCCGCTTAACCAGATCAGTTTCTGCTACCTGGGTGATGCACGCAACAATATGGGCAACTCTCTCATGGTTGGTGCCGCACTGATGGGGATGGACTTCCGGGCTGCCGCCCCTGCAGCCTGCCAGCCTGCCGGTGAGCTGGTGGCCCGATGCCGCAGCATCGCCTCAGACACCGGCGCAAAGATCATGCTGACCGAGGATGTTGCGACAGCGGTGAAGGGTGTTGATTTCCTCTATACTGACGTATGGGTCTCGATGGGCGAGCCCGAGTCGGTCTGGGAAGAGAGAATCAGCCTGCTGAGGCCCTATCAGGTCAATGAAGAGGTGATCAGGCTGACCGGTAATCCGGGTGTGAAGTTCCTGCACTGCCTGCCATCATTCCACAACCGTGAGACCAGGGTGGGTGAGGAGATCTACCGGAAGTATGGTCTGGATGGCATGGAGGTTACGGAGGAGGTGTTCGAGTCGCCCCGCTCGATTGTCTTTGATCAGTCAGAGAACCGTATGCATACCATCAAGGCGGTGATGGTGGCTACACTGGGGATGTGAGGTGCCGGTGTCACCCGCGGCTCTCAGATGAAGAGCGCCCTGACGAAGTAGAATGTCATCAGCAGTGAGGCGGCCAGCTTGAGACCTATTCCCGTAAGGAATCCGAGCAGGCTGCCGAACCCTGCCTTCAGGGCATATTTTATATCATCCCTGAAGATCAGCTCGCCTACCACGGCACCGATGAACGGACCCAGAATGATTCCTGCAGGGCCGAGGAACAGGCCAATGATCAGGCCTACCATTGCGCCTCTCATACCATATTTTGATCCTCCGAACCTGCGGGTTCCCCATATCGGGACCAGGTAGTCAATCAGTGTGACCCCTACGGCCACTATGCCCAGGATAATGAAGAGGTTCCTGCTTATTTCGGCAAAGCGGGTGAAATGTACCACCACCAGTCCCAGGTAGCTCAGAGGCGGACCAGGCAGTACGGGCAGAAGGCATCCGGCAATACCCAGCAGCATCAGCACAATAGCTATCACCAACAGCAAATAGTCCATCTGCAGTGAAGATTGACCTTATATGACTACAGGCATTTACTTTGACCCGAGCTCATCGAAGTCGACGTCAGAGAATCCCGTAGTTGTCACCTCTCCGACGGCAGCTGTCTCTTCCACTTCCAGGTCAGCGGCCGCAACAGCTGCTGTCATACCGTTCCCTGCGAATGCAACCGCCTCGCGCAGCCCCTCTGTGAATTTTTCAAAGTCCTCCTTATATAGAAAGATCTTGTGTTTCTCATAGATTACCCTGCCCTCTTTTCCCGGCCTCTTCTTGCTCTCGGTGATTGTAAGGTAAAGATCTTCATGCCGGGTTGACTTGACATCAAAGAAGTAGGTCCTTTTCCCGGCCCTTACGATCTTTGTGAAGATCTCCTCCTTGTCACTTCTATCATCCTGACCTTCATTTCTTCCTTTCTGGTCTTCCATCGGTAGTGAATGTTTTAGGGTTTCAATCGGTTAGCATGGTCAAATGTAATAATTATTTTTTCATATCAAAATCTGCTGATCTTAATGAGGTTGATTTTTACGGCTCCGCTGCAATTCAGGTCTCTTTTTTTTAACTTTGCTCGCTGGAAAAAAGTTCTTTACATGATAAGCAGAAGACAATTGAGGATCAAGGCACTTGCCATTCTGTATGCCTGCTTCATGAAGGAGAGTGATGACCTTGAGTCGGCAGAGCAGGAGCTCATGCTGAGCATACGGAAAAATCATGATCTGTTTCATTACCTTCTTCTTCTGCTGATTGCGCTGTCAGACCTGGCCCGTGAGCGGATCGGGCTGGCTGCTGCAAAAAAGATGCCTTCTCCGGAAGACCTCCATCCCAACAGGCGATTTGCCGATAACCGTGTTATTACCCAGCTGAGGCAGTGCCGTGAGCTTCATGATCACGCCCTTGCCACGCCTGCACTGTGGACGCGCAAGGATAAGCTGAACAGCATGCGGTCGCTGAGCCGCTGGCTGGCCACCAGGGGACTGTCATGGGATGACCGGCCTGAGATGGTCAGGATCATCTTCAACGAGATGACCCGATGGGAAGGATACATGATCTACATGGAATCTGACGAGGAGAGCTACAAGACTGACAGACGTTTCATCAGGGAGCTGATCTCATGGTTCCTGCCCTTTTCTGAAGGCCTTGCGGCAAGCCTGGAGGAACAGTCAGTCTACTGGAATGACGATCTTCCGTATGTGTCGGTGGCTCTCCGCAATGTTGTGGGAAAACTGAAGGAGCAGGAGAACGGTACTCCTTTAACCCTGCCCGGCCCTTTTGCAAATGATGATGATGAGCACTTCGTGAAGACATTGCTGCGGAAAGCGATTCTCAACAGTGAAAAGAACAGTGCTCTGATCGATGCCCACACCACCAACTGGGAGGTTGAGAGGATCGCACTGATGGATAAGCTGGTGATGCAACTGGCAATAACTGAGCTGACTGAGTTTTCAGAGGTGCCAGTCAAGGTTACCCTCAACGAATATATTGAAATTGCAAAGGAGTATTGCACTGCCAAAAGCAGTACTTTTGTGAACGGAATCCTCGATAAGATCGTCAGGAATATGCGTGCCGGCGGTCTTATCAGGAAGAGCGGCAAAGGGCTTATAGGAGAGCCGGAGGAGCAAAAATGAACACAATTATCAGATACCTGTTGCCAGCGGTTCTGCCGGTCATGATGGTCATGGGCTCATGCACCGGCCGCAGCCAGGCCGCAGCCGGGGCAGCGGCTGACTCTGACACAAGCCGTACAGCCATCATCGAATTCAGTTCGGCAGAACATGACTTCGGGAAGGTCAGGGCAGGGGAGAGGGTGGCCTGTATATTCTCCTATAGCAATATCGGGGAGGGCGACCTGGTGATAACCCATGCCTCGGCCAGCTGCGGCTGTACCGTGCCAAAATTCAGCAAGAAACCATTGCCTCCGGGTGGCTCCGGTACCATTGAGGTGGTCTTCGATACCTCGGGCCGCGATGGCATGCAGTCAAAAACTGTTGTAATTCAGTCGAATGCAAAAAATAATATCGTAATTTTGCGTATCATTGCCGAAGTGACCGCCAAATGAGAGCCGGAGAAGCAAATAATAAGATTAATTAATATTAAAGAGAGAAAATCTAAATGACAACATTAGCAATGATCTATCTGCAGGCGACACCTGCATCGGGAGGTCCGAATATGATAACCGGCCTGCTCCCCCTTTTACTGGTATTCGTGGTCTTCTACTTTTTCATGATCAGGCCACAGATGCGGAAGCAGAAGGAGCTTACCAACTACCGGAACTCGATCAGCAAGGGTGACAAGGTTATTACCACCGGCGGTATCTATGGCAAGGTCGTGGATGTGACAGACAACGTCATAACTGTCGAGATTGCCCATGAGGTAAAAGTCAGGGTTGATAAGAACGCCATTCTGCGCGATCCGTCAGAAGCAGCAACGAGGTAGGCTGAGTGTGAACCGGAGAGGGAGGCAATGAAAGAGAAACGTGATAAGCAGGAAAAATTCCTCAGGAAGGAGCTGCCTCTCTTTACGCTTTTCCTTCTGCTCTCGTTTGTCTTCTGGTATCTGAATGAGCTGGGCAAGGATCTGCATGGCACCATCAACTATCCGGTCAGATATATTAATCCTCCCAAGGATCGTATCATTACGGGTGATCTGCCCGACAAGCTGCAGATGGAGCTGCGTGGTCCGGGGTATTCCATCCTGAAGCTGAAGCTGTCAGGAAGCCGTGCTCCGGTGGTGGTTGACTTTTCAAAGGCTGCCCCCAGGCGTATTCCGGGGACACAGCCACGCTATTACCTGGTCACCTCCGGGTTGATAGGCAGTTTCTCGAAGCAGCTCCATGCCGACTTCGACATATTGGCCATACATCCTGACACTCTTATGTTCGGATATGACCGGATGGTTACCCGGAGGGTGCCGGTCATACCCCGTCTGAAGGTTGAGCCGGCAGTGAACAAGAGGGTGATCATCACCACCATCCCTGACAGCATCACTGTGACCGGCCCGCAGCACCTGCTTGACACACTTGCCGGCATTCCCACCAGGGCTCGTATGATCAATCACAGGAGTGAGAGTTTCCGTGTCAGGGTGCCGGTGGCTGCACCCGGGTACCTGCAGATTAACCAGAAGAGGGTAACGGTTGAGGTGACCTATGCCGGCAGGACGGCTGAGCCTGACGGTGAATAGCGGAGGATCGGGCTATGGCAAGACGACTGGGTATAACAGGCGGTATAGGAAGCGGCAAGACCACCGTTTGCCGGATCTTCGGCACCTTCGGCATACCGGTCTTTGTAGCTGATGTTGTTGCCCGTGAGATAATGGAAAGCGATCCGGAGATACGGGCAGCCATAAACCATATTGCCGGGAGGGATCTTTACACCAGCGGCCGTCTGGACCGCAAGGCGCTGGCCGACCTTGTCTTCAGCCAGCCTGATCTGCTGCAGAAGGTCAATGCCGCAGTGCATCCGGCCGTCTTTGCCAGCTTTGAATCATGGGCCGACAGAGCCGAAGCTCCCTACGTGATACTTGAATCGGCAATTATTTTTGAGTCCGGGGCCGATACCCTGGTTGACCGGGTCGCAACTATTTCTGCACCGACAGAAGAGCGGATAGCCAGGGTGATGGGAAGGAATGAGCTGAGCCGTGAGGAGGTGATCAGACGGATAAATAACCAGCTTGAAGATGAGGAGAGAGAGGAGCAGTCTTACTATGTCATCAACAACTCTGACAATGACCTGATCTTGCCTGATATTCTCAAGATACATGAGGACATGCTCCGTCTCTCGGGAAAGGTAGGGTAATGGCTAATATCGGAGGATGGATAGGGGCCGGTCTGGGCTTCGTCAAGGGTGGGCCGATAGGTGCTCTGCTGGGGTTTGTCGTTGGCTCCATCATCGGCGGCTACCTGACCGGGCCGAAGGAGACGGCTGCTGCCCCCGGCCGGCCGGCCAGACCCACCCAGGGTGATTTCGTCGTGAGCCTGCTGGTGCTGATAGCTGCCGTGATGAAGGCTGACGGCAGGGTGGTAAAGTCAGAGCTCGACTATGTCAAGCGTTTCTTTGTCATGCAGTTTGGACCGCAACGCGCCCAGGAGGCCGTGCTCATGCTCAGGGACCTGCTGAAGAAGGAGATCAATCTCAGGGATGTGTGTACCCAGATAAGGCAGAACATGGATTATCCCTCACGACTGCAGCTGATCCATATACTCTTCAATATATCCGGGGCCGACGGACGCTTTGAGCAGCGGGAGGTAGAGGTGATCAGGTCGATCGCCTCCATGATGGGAATAACCTCCTCCGACTACGAGTCGATACGCAACATGTTCATACCGGCCACCGATTCGGCTTACCGCATACTGGAGACAGACCAGTCGGCTACCGATGAGGAGCTCAAGGCTGCATACCGGAGGATGGCACTGAAATATCACCCTGACAAGGTGGGACACCTGGGAGAGGAGATCAGGAAGAGCGCCGAGGAGAAGTTCAAGGCGGTCAATGCAGCATGGGATCAGATCAAGAAGGAACGGGGACTTGTCTGATTGGTGAAGAGGAAGTAGATTTGAACAGTTAACAATATTTATGATGAATCTGAAAGACATTCTTGCGATCAGTGGTGAAGGCACCCTTTTCAAGTTTATAGCCCAGGGCAAGAACGCCATCATTGTAGAGAATCTTGAGACCGGCAAGCGGTTCAGTGCCGGCGGGTCGGCCAGGGTAAGCGCCCTTGACGAGATCTCGCTCTACACCACGGGTGAAGATATGCCGCTTGGCAAGGTTATGGATCTTATCTGGGAGAAGGAGGGCGGGGGAGAGGCACCGCCGCACAAGCAGCCCGACGAGGTGCTCAGGGAGTACCTTGCCGGCGTGCTTCCCGGGTATGACAGGGAGAGGGTCTATGCCTCCGATATCAGGAAGCTGCTGCACTGGTACAATATCCTGCACCGGCTGAACCTGCTGATTAGGGATGAGGAGGGCAGTGAGGGTGACTCTGAAGCGGCTGAGGCAGCCGGTCATCCTGTCGCTGATACCGGCCCGGGACACCTTGCCGGCGACAGTGCAGATGAGTCAGCTGACAAAGGAACCAAAGGATCATCCGATGAGTGAGATCAGGGCCCGGGACAGCTTCGGGGGAGCTGAGATACTCTCCGGATATGATGCCTCGGAGATCATCATCGTGCCGGTGCCATATGATGCCACCAGCACCTGGCTGCGGGGGGCTGACAGGGGTCCGGCAGCCATTATTGATGCGTCATCGGCCCTTGAATTCTATGATGTCGAGACCGGCACCGAGGTGTGGCGGCGGGGTATACACACCATTGCCCCGCTGCAGTGCGGAGATGATCCCGCTGAGGTCACTGCTGCAGTCTATGGCACCATGAAAGGGCTATTTGATGAGGGGCGCTTTCCGGTGGTCATAGGCGGTAACCATACCGTCAGCATAGGAGCCTTCAGGGCGGCTGCAGAGTCATTTGACAACCTCTCCATACTGCAGCTTGATGCCCATTCAGACCTCCGTGACAGTTATGAGGGGTCGCCCCTGAATCATGCCTGCGTCGCTGCCCGGGCAAAGGAATATGCACCGCTGGTACAGGTGGGCATACGCAGCATGTCAGCCGAAGAACTGGCCGGCGCTGACCGGGGAAGGATCTTCCACGCCCATGAGCTGCATGACGACAGTAGCCTGTATGACAAGGCGCTGCGCCTGCTGACCGCAAATGTATACATCACCCTTGACCTCGATGTGCTTGACCCGTCAGTGATGCCCTCCACAGGTACGCCGGAGCCGGGCGGACCGGGCTACCGCGAGATCATCGCCTTTCTGAGGGAGGTGTTCAGCCGCCGCAATGTTGTGGGATTTGATGTGGTGGAGCTCTGCCCCGCAGACGCGAACAAGGCGCCTGACTTCACTGCTGCACGGCTGATCTACCAGATGCTGAGTTACCGCTTCAGCAGGAAGCCTCGGCCCTGAGGGTGAGCCTGCCGCGCTGCCGGCTGCCGTCGCCCTGTGTCAGACCGGTTTGTCGAACTGCTTGGCCTCTTCCCAGATACGGTCCATCTCGGCAAGGGTCATCTCATGCAGTGAGCGGCCCTGGGCGAGGGTCTGCTCCTCAAGGTAACTGAACCGGGCCATGAATTTCCGGTTGGTCTTCTCAAGGGCTGTCTCAGGATCGATATCATAGAGCCTTGCAGCATTGATGAGAGAGAAGAAGAGATCTCCCAGTTCAGCCTCAATGGCGCTGTTGCCTCCAGTCAGAACCTCTTTTTTCAACTCCTCCAGCTCTTCGGTAACCTTGTCCCATATCTGTTCGCGGCTATCCCAGTCGAAACCCACTCCCCGCACCTTCTCCTGAATCCGGTTGGCCTTGATGGTTGCAGGCAGCGATGCCGGCACCCCGGAGAGTACCGGCTTGTATCCCGGATTCTCCTTCATCTTCAGCTTCTCCCAGTTCTCCTCCACTTCGCTGGCACCCCGGGTCACATTCACCTCACCGAAGACATGCGGATGGCGGTAGACCAGTTTCCTGTTGATGCCTTCGAGTACGTCGCCTATGTCAAAGAGCCCCTTCTCGGCACCTATCCTGGCATAGAACGCCACATGAAGCATCAGGTCGCCCAGCTCCTTCCTGATCCCCTCATCATCACCCTCAATTATCGCATCGGCAAGCTCATATGTCTCTTCAATGGTAAGCTTCCTGAGTGACTGGTTGGTCTGTTTCCTGTCCCACGGGCACTTCTCCCGCAGCTCATCCATTATGTCGAGCAGCCTGGTGAATTCCCTGATAGCCTTTTCTCTCATCTCTCTTTTTTTAGAATAGTCCGCCTGATGGCTGATTATCGTTTTGCGCCTCTACCCTTACCGCATCCCCGGTCTCCACCGCAAAGAGCTGGCAGAGGCTGGCACCGTTGATCGATATCTCGAGCAGGTCAAGTGTATTGAATCTTGACACTATCTCACCAACAGGCTCTTCACTGTAATACCTGCTGATCTTTTCGGTATAGTAGCTGTTGCTTTTGATCACAATCCTGTATGCCCTTCCGTCAAAAACGCGGCTGAATATCTCACGGGTGATGTTGGTTATGGCGTTCCCGTAGGAGTCGGTGAAGATCACGCTTCCTATGATCACATCCTTCTCAATAGTGGCCCTGAGCGGCACCTTTTCCGTCAGTGACGGCAGGGTGTCGCCCAGGGTTACGGGCAGGGCTCCATTGATCATGGCGGCAGCGGTTCTGACAAACAGGGTAATCTCATCAGCGTCGTCATCATTGGCGAGACCGATGATCAGATCGGGCTCACTGTTGAGGATCAGGTTGAACATGCCGTTGTCAGCCCCGATAAACCAGTGATTATGGGCTCTTACCAGCAGGTGCCTCTTCCCGGTACCCGCCTGGCTGCTTATGAAGATAAGGTGTATGGTCTCTTCCGGGTAGTGACGGAAGGTATTTCTTACCACGAAAGCGCCATGCATTATATTGAGCGGCGGTATTCCCGAAGCGTTTGATATGACCACGGCTCCATGGCACTCAGTCGCGAGTTTGCCCCTGAGTATCCCGTTGAAGAAATCATCTTCCCTCCATTCGGTGGTAAGCGTAATTGTGGCCATCCCAAAATTGTTAAGGCAAAGATACTCTTCTGCAAAAAATAAACTTACTTTGCGAAGAGAGAGATATGACAAAAGGGCCATACCTGCACTGTTTCATGCAAATAAAATACAACAGCAGGGCGGAAAAGAAGGCAGATGACAGAACAGACCATTCTACTTGACGACATTGACCCGCTGGTAATGCTTGGACCGAACAACAGGCTGCTGGAGCAGATCCGCGGTTATTTCCCGAAGGTGGTGCTTGTTGCCCGCGGGAATGAAATCAAGTGCAGCGGCGAGGCCGCCGAGGTTGCGCTGTTCGTTGCCCGCATGCAGGAGCTTGTCAGCTATTACCGCCGTTATAACCGCCTTGATGAGCATGACCTTGAGCGTCTGCTGCTTGATGATGACTTTTTACGTACGGCCGCCAACGGTGATTTTGAGAATGTACTGGTCTACGGTACATCAGGCAAGCCGGTCAGGGCGCGTACCGTCAATCAGCTTCAGCTGGTCAGGGAGTATGGTGACAATGATCTGATCATTGCCGAGGGGCCTGCCGGCACCGGCAAGACATATACCTCCATTGCCCTGGCTGTCAGGGCTCTCAAAAATCATGAGGTTCGCAAGATCGTGCTGACCCGCCCTGCTGTTGAGGCTGGTGAACGGCTCGGCTTCCTTCCCGGAGACATGAGAGAAAAGCTTGATCCCTACCTCCAGCCCCTTTATGATGCACTGCATGATATGATTCCACTCAGGAAACTTGAGCAATGGATTGCTGACGGTACGGTACAGATAGCTCCCCTCGCATTCATGAGGGGGCGTACCCTCGAGAACTGCGTGGTTATACTTGATGAGGCCCAGAACGCAACAGTAAGCCAGCTCAAAATGTTCCTTACCCGTATGGGAGTGAGTTCCAAGTTTATCCTTACAGGCGACACCACTCAGATTGACCTTCCCAGGAGAAGCGAGTCGGGCCTGCTGCAGGCTATGAGACTGCTGTCAGGCATAAATGGCATCACAATTGTAAGGTTTGATGAAAGGGATATTGTCAGGCACCGCCTTGTAAAGCATATTGTCAGGGCCTATGACAGTGAAGAAAAGAACAGGAACGGAGATCAGCAACAATGACCTGGAAAGAGATGAAACACAGTTTTGCCGGCATTCTAACGGCTTTTATCCTTCTGATGGCTGTCATACCGCTCTGTGCACAGGATCCGGTTCCTGTCACGGTCTCCGGTGAGAAGATGGTGGTTGCGGGAAAGTCTTATTATCTGCACCAGGTGCTGAAGGGGCAGACTCTTTATTCCATAGCACGTGCCTATGCGGTCACGGTAGATCTGCTGGTCAGCGAGAATGGTATAACCGGCACAGAACTGCGGGAGGGGCAGGTACTCCGTATCCCGGCCGCCGTTGTTGCCCAGGGCCGTGAGGCGCTCAGGCATGCTGCCGAGGGTGCCAGGCCGGCTGCCGGTGTGACGGGAGAGGCACCGGCGAGGGCGGCAGGCGAGACCACCGGAAGGCCTGCAGCAACCGGGCAGCAGGTGCCTCAGAGGCAGCAGCAGGTCAGATCGGATGAGCGCTACATCTATCACCGCGTAAGAAGAGGTGAGACACTCGGATCAATAGCCGGTGAGTATGGCATCACCGTCAGGGATCTGAAGCGCGCCAACAAGGGGCTGCTCTTCCCCCGTGAGGGCGACTGGCTGACGATACCGCGTGAGAAGATCTCTGCCGGACACAGAATTAATGGCGGCCCTGACCTGGTGGCTGAGGCTGATACAATTGCGGCCGACACCCTTGTCGTGGCCGAGGAGACCGAGCTCTTCACGGCGCCTGGCCGGGAGACCGAGGTCAGGAGGCTGACCGGCTCGTTCAGGGTGGCGGCCCTGCTGCCCTTCTATCTGTGGCAGAACAGCACCAGGACATATATCGACTCCACACTGAGGGACTCCCGCGGCAATGTAATATACCGTGAGATGACCAAAGATGCCACTGCAATTTATGAAGGCAGTCTTCCATTCCTGGAGACCTATGAGGGCATACTTATGGCTGCCGACAGCCTGCGGGCCCTGGGACTGACCATTGAACTGGATGTGTATGATACCGGAGCCGACTCATCGGCAATAAAGAGACTGATCAGTTCAGGCGCTCTTGATCATGCTGACCTGATCATCGGTCCGGTCTTCTCGGCCAACCTTGACCAGGCTGCCTCGTGGGCTGCCACACGTGACATACCTGTCGTTTCACCTGTTCCGCTGCGTGACCGGAATATCCTTGACAACAAACCAACCCTTTACCGCATCTTCCCGTCAGACAATGCCATACAGGATGTTATTGCAAGAGAGGTGGGCAGCCGGCGCGGCAGGAATGTGATCTTCCTGTATGCCGATACACTGATGGCTGATCAGGCTACCCGGCGTCTGTGGGAGAAGATCAGCATGGTGGCAGGGAGCGACAGGCATGGCGACGGGAGCCGGCTGGTACCATTCTATTTTACCGGTATGACCGGTAAACGCGATGTGTATGGCAATGTCACCTCATTTGAAGCGGTTCTGGACCCTGACCGGGAGAATATGATTGTCCTGGCAACCAACCGCACCCCGGTCGTCAGTGCCGCCTTCTCTGCCATGCACAGCCTGATAAAGAAGTATAACATAAAGGTGATAGGATATCCTGAGATACGTGACCTGGAAACGATAGACCTCAGGTATTACTATGACCTCGAGCTGCATATACCGACAGCAAGTTATATTGACTTTGATTCGCCTGCCGTGAAAGCTTTCTCCACAGCCTTTATGAAGAAGTTCAGGACTGAGCCGATGGCAGAGAGCTATGCCTGGCGCGGCTTTGACATAGCCTGGTTCTTTATCGGCGGACTGGCTGTAGGAGGCACTGACTTTCTTCATGATCCCGGCACGTTCAGTCCGCGTCTCCTGAGTTTTGAACCCGAATTTACCCGTCAGAGCCGGCAGACGGGCTATGACAACAAGGGGCTTTTCATGCTGCATTACCGCAGGAACATGACCATTGAGGTAACCAGGCCATGGTCATACAATTACCCTGAACAGAAAGAGGCGGCAGATAAGGAAGCGCCCTCTTTCAGTTCTCCTTTTCTGCGTTGAGGAGGACCCAGTCGAGCAGTATCGGCAGATCATCCGGGTTGACGCCGTTTGCGGTGAGCATCTCCGTATCATCGTTAAATGCCGCAAGGAATGTTTCACTGCTCATTCCGCCTTCAGCTATTGATGCGATGTAGTGTTCTGCTGCTCTGCTGCTCCTGCCCCGGCAAAGTTCAAGATGACCCATGTTCATAAGGTCATAGGGTGACAGCTCTCCTTCAGCCAGTCTTTTGAAGTACCTCTCTGCCTCGTCATACCTGCCGGTAACCAGGTAACACCAGGCGATAGGCCTCAGTACCTTTGAGTTGCCCGGTGATTCGTACTCAATTCGGAAGTAGTGTCTCAGTGCTTCGTCATAGTTGCCGTTGTCAAGGTGACAGTGGGCTGTCATCAGGATAGTGTTCAGGTCATCAGGCTCCTTCTCCAGCGCCTTCAAGTAGGCTTCCAGCGCCTCAGCCGGCCGTCCCAGCCGGCGCAGGCAGAAGCCGCTCTTCCGCAGTGTCCATGTGCGCGGCTCAATGATCACCGCCTTCCTGTAGCTGTCAAGGGCCTTCTCATACTCACCCGCCCTCTGGTAACAATACCCGGTCTTTTCATACAGCTCGGCATCGTCACTCACCCCCTCAAGAACAGTCAGATAAAGTGCAAGTGCATCTTCCCAGTACTCTTTGCTGAAGAAATAGTCTGCCATCGACCTGTCATCAGAGCTGCTGCCACATACCTCACGGTAGAAGAGTGAGTTGTAGATGTCGAGCCTGCCGGTGAACAGGTCATCAAACTCGTTCCTGAAGTCAGAGAGCTTGAAGAAGCGATAGAGATCCTGTACATACTGGGTCACTGTGGTACGGAAGAGGGCTGCCTTGTCAGTCAGCTCGTTGTCATACCTGAGTTGCTCCATACCCTCAAGCTCCATCTGAAATACTTTAAGCATCATGCTCTTCTGTTCTGCCGGAAGGTATTTCATATTGAGTATCAGCGAGAATTTGTCAGAGTTGCATATGAACGGGGTCTTATAGAGTGCTTCAGCCAGCTCATTTATTGCCGGTCCCAGGATCTCATCCCTGAATATTGAATCGACCGCCTCATGATCAGGGTAGAAAGGTATGAACCAGTTCCTGAGCTCCCTGAAGAAATCAAACCGTTTCAGCCCGGCAAAGGCTGAGAGATAGACGTCAGATCCTTCCATCTGAAGGTTTGTGAGCTCTTCCATGGTTCTGAACATCTCTTCCGAGCCTCTGAACATCTCTGACCAGTCGGGGTTCATCCCCTCTTCAGGGTTGTCACCCAGTATCCTGTCGAGGTCAAGCTTCTCTTCAATCCTCGGTCTGAGCCTGATCACCTTCGGGAGTATCTCCTCGCTCATTCTCCGGCTCAGCTGTTCAGTGTACCGTGACCTTATCGCCTGCAGCACCACGATGCGGCAATGCTCCCTGAAATTCTCCCGTTTTGCCAGTTCACTGACAATCCTCATCACTTCAGGATAGAGACTCAGCCGGTCATTGTAATAGTGAAGCGTGAAGACCAGTCCTGTCACGGCTCTCTCAGCCACCTGGGGAGTGGTCTCGGCCGTCAGCCCGGCCAGCAGCTTTATCTTTGCCGGATCCCATGTGCGGAGGCTGCTGAGTGTAATGGCGCTGACGAAGGTTGCAATGTCATGCCATTTGAACTGTCCGGACCCTGCCAGCAGACCCAGCAGACTCTCCTCAGCCTCACCATAGCTGTCAGTCAGCCACAGGTGCCTGAATATCATTTCAGAGAGCCTCCCTGTTTCAAGCGCCTGCTCTCGCTTTGATTCTGAGCTGCCTATCTCGGCCGATGAAAGCAACTCGTCAAGACGGGATTTGAAGACCAGGTCATCCATGCTTTCGATTATGCTGTTGCCGCTCAGCCTCCCCTCCCTCTGCTCGGTGGCCCTGACAGAATAGGTGTACCAGCCTGAATAACGTGCCAAAATGTCCTGCCTGATACGGTCATTCAGTCTGAGTATATCCTGCAGCAGCCGGTTATATACCTTCTGCCGTTCAGGGTCATGAATGCCCTCAACGGTATATTTCAGGATATTGCGATAGGTCATCTGCAGCCTGGCGAACTCATCGCGCAGCTCGCCAACCGATACGCTGTCAAGCATATCAGACATGACGGCAAAGCTCTGCCTCACTTTTTTCCGGATGACCAGGCTGCACACCTCCCGGTGTTTACGTATGACTGTGCCGGTATTCATTCTTGCACTCGGGTAATAACACTACACTAGCTCAATAATCAGGCCAATGGGAGGGGCACCTCCTCCGGCCCGGCTGGTGTCAGTGATTGGTTTCGGGCCTGATCAGGCTCAGACCCGGCTGAGATCCGACTGAGACCCGGCTTTTTCTGCCGCCGGTTGTTGCGGCCGGTGTTCCTCATCTCTTGTCAGAATGTGAACCCGGTCATGACGAATCCCTTGATCTTCTTGAAGAGCAACTCATTGTCATAGAACCCATGCATGATACCAATCTTAACCGGCCCGGCAATGGTCATGTATCCTGCGCTGATTGCATACCCTCCCAGCAGGTTGTAGCCGGTTTTGCGGTATGGCTCCCTTATTGCGAACAGGTTCAGGTCAAGCATGAGGTGCAGGTCTCCGGCTATCTCAATATCTGTTCCCAGCCTTGCACCCAGGGCCTGCCTCACTGCTATCTGGTTCGGATGGAAGCCTGCAGCGGTGATTGACCGCCCGGTCAGCTTTTCCGTGCCGCCCAGGAACCAGAAATCGTTGCCGCTGGTGACTGAATCGGCCCCGGTTGACCATAACAGGTCACCGCCGATGCTGAACGTCAGCCTGGGGGTAGGAGAGGTGTAGCTGCTGAACCAGGCCCTGGCCTGATAGGTGCGGTCGAAATAATATGGGGAGCCTGTCTCTCCGGGCAGCCAGACTCTCCTGCCGTATCGGTATCTGACCGCAGCCTTCAGCAGGTACTCAGCCGCGATGGTGGCCCCGGAGACGATGCCTTGATCAGGGAAGTGCTTGCTGTCTAACGTATTGGTCTCAAAGCTCAACCCCAGGTTGAGGTAGTTGCAGGAGAGTCTCCTGATATTTGTGGAGGTGACGAAGTCGGGCACCAGCTGGCGGTCTTCATAAGTGAGGGCTAGTGAAGTAAGATGATTCAGGCCTACCCGTTTGATGAGTGAGAGCCGTGCCTGCAGGTTCTGGCTGAGCATCGGGCCGGTCTCGCCATCCAGTGACAGGAGGGGCAGCCGTGTGTTGTCAGTGAAGAAAGAGGCTGCCAGGCCGGTCTTCTGACTTCTGTCAAGGAACTGGGTTGCGCTCACATTCAGGCGGTAATATTGACCGATATATGTGTCAAGACTGACCACCGAGCTGGTGGTGACCAGGTCCCTTGCTGAGATGCGTATAACCGCTCCGGCGCTGAGAGCCGGGTCATAGTGCAGTGAACCGTAAAGCATGGCCCGGGGTTGCTCGATACAGTCTATCATCAGGGCGAGCCTGCCTGCCTCAGGCCTGATCCGGTAACTCACCTTCTCAAACCAGTTCTTGCCATAAAGAAGCTCTATCCGGTCTTCAAGCAATCCGCGGTCAACACTCTCCCCCGGCCTGATCCCAAGTATCCCGGTTATCTGTTCGTCACTGATCATACTGTTGCCGGTGATCATGACAGTATCAAACCGGTAATACTCAACATCGGGCAGCATGATGACCGGTGCACGGGGTGCAAACGCATCAAGCGAGTCAGCCAGTCGCCGGAATGTCTCACGGTACTTCTCAGCCTCACGGTAACCCTCGGCAATTATTGAATCTACATTATTGAATGAGAGTGTACCGATATTGCTGAGATCAGGTTCAAAAAGGATGTCGGTCTCACGCTTCTGCTCCTCGTAATCGGCAATGCTGGTGAGAAACCCTATCTGTTTCATTATCTCGTACGCTGACGGCAGCTCCTTACTCTTGTATCCCCTGAAGCTGACATAGGATCCTATTACTATGTCGGCCCCCATTTCACGCAGTTCGCTGGCAGAGTAGTTCCTGACCACCCCTCCGTCGACCAGCACGGCGGTATCTGTACGCACAGGGGTGAAGACTGTGGGTATGGCAATGCTTGCCCTGATTGCTTCAGGGAGGTAGCCGTTGCGGAATATCACGCTTTTGCTGGTGATCACATCGGTGGCCAGGCAGAGGAACGGTATCGGCAGCCTGGAGAAGTCGTCAATGGTGGCGGCAGGCCAGAAGTACCGGTTAAGGCTGCTCTCTATCTGCTGCCCGCTGATGAGCCCGGAGGGTATCTGTATAGCTTTCCGGGTTATGGGCAGCTGGAGAAGGCTGTTGTGGTAGCGTCCCTTCTCCAGGAAGATCACCTTGTTCTCGGGTATCTTGTCTGACATGACCGTGTTCCAGTCGAATGACCTGAACAACTTCACCAGGCTGTCGGCACTGTACCCCATGGCATACATTCCTCCGACAATACTGCCCATGCTTACTCCGGTGATGCAGTCCGGAGTCAGTCCCGCCTCCTCCATTACCATCAGCAGTCCGATGTGAGCTATCCCCTTGGCCCCGCCTCCGCTGAGCGCCAGTCCCACCTTTGGTCTGGGCGGCCCTGCTCTTGAAACGGTGACAGGGTCTCTCTGCGGGATGCTGTACGCCACTGCTGCAGGTGTGCCTGCATGCTCATGCCGCGGTCTGTCAGGCCAGCCCCTGTCTGTTCCCTGCTGAAGCGATTGTCTGCCGGCAGTCAGAAGACCATGCGGCAATATCATGATAAGGAGTATGCATATTACAGCAGGTGCTCTGTTATGGACCTTGCGGATCATGATCCTCCTCTTCCTTTCGTCATGATGAAGATAGTATAAATGGATGGAATCGCGCACAGGTAACCATGGATTATGTAAATTGGCGAGGTGAAAAGGGAGGTAGTTGGTTCCGGGGGTTGGCTGCCCACGTCACGCAGGGAGATGGATGCCCTGGGATGGGATCAGGCTGATGTGATCCTCTTTTCGGGTGATGCCTATATTGATCATCCCTCTTTTGGTGCGGCGGTGGCTGCACGTGTCCTTGAGGCTGCAGGCATGCGGGTGGCTGTTGTTCCGCAGCCCAACTGGCGTGATGACCTGCGCGATTTCACCAAGCTGGGGCAGCCGCGCCACTTCTTTGCGGTCACCTCGGGGAACATGGATTCTATGGTCAATCACTACACTGCTGCCCGCCGTCTCCGTTCCGATGATGCCTACACCCCCGGAGGGGTGGCCGGCTTCAGGCCCGACTATGCGGTCAGGGTCTATACCCGTATCCTGAAGAGGCTCTTTCCGGCCACCCCGGTGGTCATCGGCGGAATTGAGGCCTCCATGAGGCGGCTGATGCACTACGACTACTGGCAGGATCTGCTGGAGCCCTCACTGCTGATCACCAGCGGCGCCGATATGCTTATCTACGGTATGGCTGAGAGGGCACTGACCACTCTTGCCGGCAGGCTGCTCGGCGGTGAGGCGCTCAACGGGATCAGGGACCTGCCGCAGTCGGCCTACCTGCTGCCGGCCGGCACCCCGCTTACTCCGCTGCCGGGGGTTTGTGACAGGGCCCTCCGTCCCTGCCATGAGGCTGTAGCCTCGAAGAAGGCCTATGCCGAGAACTTTGTTCTCTTTGAACGGAACAGCAACTCCCTGCGGGCCTGCCGGCTCACCGAGCAGTGCGGTGAGGTGACGGTGGTGGTCAACCCGCCATATCCACCTGCTACCACCGCTGAAGCGGATGCCGTCTATGAGCTGCCGTTCAACTACATGCCGCATCCCAGGTACAGTAACAAGGGGGCGATACCGGCCTGGGAGATGATAAAGTTTTCCGTGAACATCCATCGCGGCTGCTTCGGCGGCTGCAGCTTCTGCGCCATCGCCGCGCACCAGGGCAGGTTCATCAGCAGCCGCTCAGAGGAGTCGGTGATGAAGGAGGTGGAAAAGATCAGCCGGCTGGAGGGGTTCAGGGGCTATCTCTCAGATCTGGGCGGCCCCTCTGCCAACTTCTACCGCATGGCGGGCCGTGACACGGAGAGGTGTGCCAGATGCCGCCGCCCCTCATGCGTCTGGCCGGCAGTGTGCGATAACCTCGACACCTCTCACGCCGCACTGAACAGGCTCTACCGGAAGGTGGCGTCACTGCCCCGCATAAAAAAGGCCTTTGTCAGCTCCGGGGTGAGGTATGACCTGCTGATGAAGGAGTTCAACCCCTCTGCCGGCAGGGAGGAGGAGCAATACCTGAAGGAGCTGGTGATGAACCATACCAGCGGCAGACTGAAGGTGGCCCCGGAGCATACCGATGACGAGGTACTAAGGCTGATGCGGAAGAGCTCCTTCAGGCACTTCAGGAAGCTCCGGGCACGGTTTGCGGAGATAACCCGTGAAGCAGGGCTGAGGTATGAACTGGTACCCTACTTCATCTCATCACACCCGGGCAGTACCATGAAGAAGATGGAGGCGCTTTCCGATGAACTCAATGAGATGGGACTGCGGCCCGAGCAGGTGCAGGATTTCACTCCCACACCTATGACGGCGGCAACCGCCATGTACTACCTGGGTTTTGATCCGTATACCGGGAAGAGTCTCTATGTGGCCCGCGATATTGCCGAGAAGCGTCGCCAGAAGGAATACTTCTTCCGCCGGAGAGCGTCACGCAGACCGTCATCCGGGCGGTCGCGGGGGTGATGGCAGTGATAACGGCAACAAAAAGAGGCTGCCTTAACCGGCAGCCTCTTTTGCTTTTATGCAACAGACCTCTCTGCTATTCGTACTCCTTGAGGATGGCTTTCACATCATCGGGAGCCACCCTTCCGTAGGTCTTATCACCCACCAGCACCACCGGCGCCAGTCCGCATGCACCCACACACCTGAGGCTTGAGAGTGAGAACTTGCCGTCGGGCGTGGTCTGCCCCACCTGTATCGCTAGCTCTTTCTTGAATTCATCCAGCACCTTCTCCGCACCCCTGACGTAACAGGCTGTACCCATGCATATGCTTATGGGATGCTTGCCCTTGGGAGTCATGGTGAAGAAGGAGTAGAAGGTGACCACGCCATAGACATGGGCAGTGGAGAGGTTCAGCCTGTCAGCGACCACCTCCTGCACCTCTGCCGGCAGGTAGCCGAAATGCTCCTGTGTCTGGTGGAGAACATTTATCAGTTCCATCTGATCATTGTTGAAGGAGTTGCAGATCTCGGTTATCTTGTCAACATCTTCCTGTCTCAGTTCAATCTTTATACTTGACATCTCTCTGATTTTTAATGTTTATTGCCACTGACTCACTTACTGTTTGACAATGATCTTCGCCTTTCTGTCAAAATAATGTGTATGCAGCAGTTCATGTGCCTTTTCGCTGTTCGGTTCACCCAGGAACTCTTCGTAGAGCTGTTTGATGTACGGGTTTTCGTGTGACATCCTGAGCGGTTTGTTCTTATCCTCTTCATAGATTGCCCTGGCCCTGGCCTTCAGTATCTCTGATTTGCCATGGTGCAGCGGCTGTCCTCCTCCTCCGATACATCCGCCCGGGCATGCCATGATCTCTATGGCGTGGAATTTCGAGCGTCCGGCCTTCACCTCGTCGAGCAGCTTGCGTGCGTTGCCCAGTCCGTGTGCTATACCGATATTGAGCGGGAATCCGTTGAAATCGATGGTTGCCTGGCGCACTCCGTCCATCCCCCTCAGTTCGGTGAAGTCGAGACGGGTGAGTTTCTTGCCGGTAAAGAGCACATAGGCTGTTCTTACGGCTGCCTCTATCACACCTCCGGTATTGCCGAAGATTACTCCTGCACCGGTTGATTCGCCGAGCGGCCTGTCAAAGTCTGAGTCAGGCAGGTTGACGAAGTCGATGTTTGCCTGGCGGATGAAGCTGGCCAGTTCGCGGGTGGATATTGAGTAATCCACATCGGGATTGCCGTCGACCGAGAATTCGGGCCTCTGGCTCTCATACTTCTTGGCGAGGCATGGCATGATTGATACCACCACCATGTTCTTGCGGTCAATTCCTATCTTCCGGGCAAAGTATGACTTGGCAATGGCGCCGAACATCTGCATTGGCGACTTAGCCGTTGAAGGTATATCTTTCAGTTCGGGGTAGTTGTGTTCGAAGAAGTTGATCCACCCCGGGCAGCATGAGGTCAGTATCGGGATATTGGCATTCTTGTCGCCGTCGAGGAACTTCTGCAGCCTGTTGAGGAATTCGGTTCCCTCCTCCATGATGGTCAGGTCGGCTGCAAAGTCGGTATCGAACACGTAATCGAATCCCAGTTCGCGCAGGGCGGTCACCATCTTCCCGGTCACCAGTGTTCCCGGTTCCATTCCGAACTCTTCTCCGAGGGCGGCCCGCACTGCCGGTGCGGTCTGTACCACCACCACCTTGTTCGGATCAACGATAGCGCGCAGTACCTCGCGGGTATGGTCTACCTCGGTCAGTGCCCCGGTGGGGCATACTGCCACGCACTGCCCGCAGTAGGTGCAGGGTGAATGCTCCAGGTTCTGCTCATATGCGGGTGCCACGGTGGCCATGAAGCCCCTGTTGACGGCTGAGAGTGCACCAACGGTCTGTACATCGTTGCACATCATCTCGCAACGGCGGCACATGATACACTTGTCGAGCTCACGTATGATCGAGGGAGAGGTGTCAGGCCTGTAGGTTGACATGGCGGCATACTCCTGTCCGGGTATCTCCCTTATCCCCAGCCGGTGAGCCATATCCTGCAGCTCACAGTTGCCGGACTTCGGGCAGATCAGGCAATCTTTCGGATGGTCTGAGAGAATGAACTCCATCACTGTACGGCGTGCATTCATCACCCTGGGTGTGTGGGTACGTATAACCGCTCCCTCATCACACTTTGTGACACATGCCGGGGCCAGATTGCGGCGGCCGTTGACCTCAACGACACATATGCGGCATCCTCCCGGTTTGTTTTCAATATTCAGGTCATCAAGCCTCATATGGCAGAGGGTCGGGATATTGATCCCCATCTTCCGCGCAGCATCGAGGATGGTTGTTCCCCTGGCAACCTCAATCTCCTTGTTGTCTATAGTCAGTTTTATTGTTTCCATCGTCACTCGTTCTCCTCTTTAGTTGATTATCACAGCACCGAATTTACACTTCTCGAGACAGGCTCCGCACTTGATGCACTTCTCCTGGTCAATGAAGTGCGGTCCCTTGCGTTCGCCGCTGATTGCATTGACCGGGCATCCCCTGGCGCAGGCGGTACAACCGACGCACTTGTCAAGAATGATGAAGTACTGCATCAGCTCACGGCATGAGCCGGCAGGACATCTCTTGTCAGTGACGTGAGAGACATACTCATCCCAGAAGTTGTTGAGGGTTGACAGAACCGGGTTCGGAGATGTCTGGCCCAGTCCGCAGAGTGAGGTGTCCTTGATGACGTTGCTCATGTTCCTCAGCCTGTCAAGGTCATCCATTGATCCGTTGCCCTTGGTTATCTGTTCGAGTAGCTCCAGCAGCCTCTTGTTTCCGATGCGGCAGGGTGCACACTTGCCGCACGACTCCTCCACGGTGAAGTCAAGGAAGAATTTTGCGATGGAGACCATGCAGTCATCCTCATCCATTACGATCATCCCTCCTGAACCCATCATTGATCCGGCAGCCAGCAGGTTGTCGAAGTCTATCGGGGTGTCGAGGTGCTCCTCTGTCAGGCATCCGCCTGAGGGGCCTCCGGTCTGTACCGCCTTGAACTTCTTGCCGTTCTTTATTCCGCCGCCTATTTCGAAGATTATGTCGCGCAGGGTTGTTCCCATGGGTACCTCAATCAGGCCGACGTTATTGATCTTGCCTGCCAGTGCGAATACCTTGGTTCCCTTTGACTTCTCCGTTCCGATTGATGAGAACCACTCCCATCCCTTGGTTATTATGACCGGGATGTTTGCGAATGTCTCGACGTTGTTGACGTTCGTGGGCTTCCCGAGGAATCCTTTCTCTGCCGGGAAGGGGGGCTTGTTGGTCGGTTCACCCCTCTGCCCCTCCATTGAGTGGATCAGTGCTGTCTCCTCACCGCATACGAATGCTCCGGCACCGTACCTCAGTTGTATGTCAAAGTTGAAATCTGAGCCCAGTATGTTCTTACCCAGCAGCCCGTACTCCTTTGCCTGCCTGATGGCTATCTTCAGACGCTGTATGGCCAGCGGGTATTCGGCCCTGATATAGATCAGTCCGGTATCTGCTCCTGTTGAGTAGCCGCATATTGCCATGGCCTCGAGCACCGAATGGGGGTCACCTTCCAGCACCGAGCGGTCCATGAATGCTCCCGGGTCACCCTCATCGGCATTACATACCACATATTTCTTGTCAGCCTTGTTCCTGGCAGCTATCTCCCACTTCAGTCCGGTGGGGAATCCTGCTCCGCCCCTTCCGCGGAGGCCTGACTTCTTTATCAGGTCGATCACCCCTTCGGGAGTGAGCTCGGAGATACAGTGTCCGAGTGCTGCATAACCGTCACGGGCAATGTACTCATCGATGTTTTCAGGATTGATGAATCCGCAGTTGCGCAGGGCAATACGTATCTGCTTGCGGTAGAAGCCCATATGCTTTGAGTCACTGACATGTTCCTTGCTCTTCGGGTCAACATAGAGCAGCCTCTGTACCGGCCTGCCCTTGATCACGTGCTCAGCAACGATCACTGCTGCGTCTTCGGGCTTCACCTGGACATAGAAGGTATTGTCAGGCATGACCTTTACAACCGGTCCCTTCTCACAGAACCCGAAACAGCCGGTTGTGATAACCTGTACCTCATTGCTGAGTCCTTTCTCTTCAAGTTCTGTCTGCAGACAGTCGGCAATGTGGCTGCTCTCTGCGGCACGACAACCGGTTCCGCCGCAGACAAGAAGGTGCATTCTGAATTTTGACATTGTCTTTTCCCTCCCTCTTATTAGTCTATTTTCTCATAGTTCACCGGTATGATCCCCTCTACCAGCTCGCCATTCTTGATATATTTTTCAATTATCTCGTCGGCTCTTTTCTTATCGACATAACCATATACGATCGGTTCCTGTCCCGGGAGCTGAACCTCAACGGTAGGTTCGGCATAGCAGTATCCCATGCAACCGGTCTGGGTGACAACCGCCGGTATGCCTCTCTTGTCGAGTTCCTCGACAAAGAAGTCCATTATTGCCTTGGCGCCCGATGCAATGCCGCACGTTGCCATCGCCACCTTTACCTGTACGTGACCTTCAGGGTCATCTCCCCTGACTCTCAGTTCAAGCTTCTCCCTGGCCTCCTCACGGATCCTTTTTAAATCTGCAAGTGATCTAACTTTTTCCATCTCCGATATTTTAATCTGTATTAGCTTATTTTCTCTGGTTTATGATCTTGAATTCATTCGCAAAACTACCCTCCGCGGGTTATTAAATACCTAATATTTGTCATGACCTGCCATATATTTTCTTATCTCATTCACATTCTCATTGATGATTTCCCTGAGTGCCCTGACTATTGTCAGGTCTGTCACCGCCTCTTCTCCGAGTTCCTCCTTTATCTCTGCCGTGGAGATGCTCCAGCTCTTTCCTTCGCAGGTATGCCGGTATACAATGTTTATTTCCGGATTTGAGAGTATCAGCAGTGCTATCGTCCCGCTCACGTCGCCCAGTGGTGCCCTGTCGATATGGCTGTGTCTGAATGATGCGGTGACCGTGGTTCCTTTGCCTGGCTGTGAGCTGATTGTCATCTCTCCGCCGGCCTGTTCCGCATTCATTTTCAGCAGTGGCAGCCCCAGGCCCACCTTACGGGTGGTTCGGGATGTGAACCATGGGTCAGTTGCCTTGCTGACGCTTTCCCGGTCCATTCCGCTGCCATTGTCTGCTATCATCAGTGAGAGTCTGTCTGCTGCGACCGACTCATCCAGTGCGATGGTGATCTCCCCGGCGCCGGCCCTTACCGAGTTCTGGGCTATGTCAAGTATATGCAGTGCCATCTCCTTCATCCTGCGGTATCGATTATATGTCTTCCGTTTTCACCCCTGAGTGCCATTGCCAGTTCACTGAATGAGGGGCGGTCAAGCATGTATCGGGTGCTTCGCCGTCCGATATGCTGCGGCATGTGGGCATCAGAGTTGCGTATCACGGGGTAGGGGAGTCCCCTGTCTGCTCCGACCAGTTCCACCGCATCAATCTGCAGGTCATCAGGGATGAAGCCCAGCTGGCTCAGGAGGCTCATTGAGGGGCGGTCGATGTGTGCCGGGATAAAGAGTCCGCCATGCTCATGAGCCGCCCGTTCAACCTCATCGAGACTGGCATTGAGGGCTGCCGGCAGGAAGTGACGGACCTCCATGACAATATTCTCATCGGCATCAATCACCACCTGGTCGCCGAAGAGATCGGGGTCATGCGGCATGTTTGACGACCGGTTCTCCATCCACTCCTGGAATCTGACCGTGGCCTCTTCATCAGGGAGTATCACCAGTGAGTGCACCTCTTCGGAGCTGGTCACCTCGGCGGCATGCAGCACGGTAATCCCTGCCTTTCGGCCCAGGGCTTCGGTAAGGCCGCAATGAAGGGTGCTGTTGTGGTCAGAGATGGCGATCATATCCAGTCCCGCCCTGCCGGCACGGGCGATTATCTCACGCGGCGTCATCTCCAGTGAGCCGCACGGCGAGAGCAGTGTGTGAATATGCAGATCAGCCCTGACCGGTTTCATCTTCAGCTGATCAGTGCATAAAGTCTCCCGGCTGTCTCAAAGGCCGGCATCACGGTCCCGAGCACCGGTATTCCCTCTTCGTTGCTCTGACGGGCAGTGTCTTCGGCAGGCCGCTCACCGCCGGTGAGTATCACTGCCGCGAGCTCTCTCAGTGAGGCAATGGCCATCACGTTGCGGTGGGTCTGCAGGGTTATCCAGACCGACCCCGACGGGGCATGCCCCATAACATCACTCAGCAGGTCTGATGAGTATCCTCCGGAGACCTCCCTGTCAAGCCCCTCATGGCCTGAGAAGACGGTCAGTCCCAGTTTTTCAACGATCTCAGTTACTTTCATTTTCAGCCCCTTTCTTATTACAGTTCTTTGTAAAGTTGTTCTCTCCCCATAGCCGCCTCATTATCTTTGATGATTTCTCAGGCCGCATCAGCTTCTTCTCCATATTCACCTCGCGGATGAAGACACACTGTGATATCTTTCCCCTGTTCCTGACAATATCTTCTGCCAGGCTCTGGCATGATGGTGCCCCGCACAGGCCGCAGTCTATCCCCGGCAGCCAGCACATCAGCCGGCGCTGTCTCTTCATCATCCTCATCGCCTTGTCACGGTCGCCCGAGAGGCGGTACATCGAGCGTGGCCTGATCTCCTCGGCTATCCTCACCTTATCCATCAGGTAGTCACTGTATGCGTTGATGTCTGCCAGTCCTTCGGTCTCGGTCTCACCGGCTGCAGGCCTTAGGTTACGTGCCTTGTTGCGCAGTCTCTCAGCCACCAGGAAGCGGTTTGACGACAGCAGCACCCCGCCGGCACACCCCTCGTCACAGGCGCGCAGCTCGAGGTAGTCAACCCCGGTTATCTCATCATTCTCGAGCTGGTCGAGGAACTCCGTGACGTTGGCCATACCGTCAATGGCAAGGGTGCGGCCATTGACACAGGCTGCCTCACCGCCGGTAAGACTCCATACGAGCGTATCGGGATTGACCGAGTAGCCGTGCTCATTGCCTGCCGGCAGCTCGCCCTTGTTCCGCAGTGTGCGGTTGATCCTGTTGTAGATGAAGTCCATATTGATAACCCCGCTGATCGGTGTTGACTCTTCACCCACGGGCGACTTCACGGCAGCGATCTTGGCGGCACAGGGTGTCACATAGAATACTCCTATCTCACTGTCGGCTGCGCCGGCATCGCGCAGCACCTTCCGGCAGTAGAAGGCTGCCATCTCGAGCGGCGCCCTGATGGTTGCCATATGTCTTATCAGTGCCGGGAAGCGCACCTGTATGAGGCGTACCACTGCCGGGCAGTAGCTGGAGATAAGCGGACGGGGGAGCGTTCTGACATTCATCAGCTCCTCGATGGCCGGTTTCAGTATCTCTGCACCATGCTCCACCTCATAGACCCATGTGAAGCCGAGGCTCTTCAGCACGGTCCCTATCTCCGCCATGGAGGTCTCATGCCTGAACTGGCCGTGCAGTACCGATGGTACGAGGGCCACCCGGTGACGGTAGTCGAAGATGCGGCTGAAGTCATCCTGTTCAATGATGATGGCATGCACCGGACAGTTGCGGAAGCACTCGCCGCAGTCAATACAGCGGTCAGCTATCAGCCTGGCCTTGCCGTCACGTATGCGCAGTGCCTCGGTGGGGCAGACCCTTATGCAGAGCGAGCAGCCGTTGCAGATATCCTCGCGGATGGTGAGGGCGTGGTGAAAGAAGCTTTTTTCCATTGTCTCAGAGCGCAGCGCTGTTAAGGTTGATAGATATCTCAAGTGTGGTACCCTTGCCCGGTTCGCTGGTTATATTGAACCTGTCGGCATTGGCACTGATATTGGGCAGGCCCATCCCCGCCCCGAATCCCATCTCCCTGACCTTTTCGGAGGCGGTTGAGTAGCCTTTCTGCATTGCCTGTCCGATATCAGCTATACCCGGTCCGTTGTCAGTGAGCTTCATGTGTATCATGTCGGCCTCGAGCCCGATATTTATCACTCCGTCCCATGCATGGGCAACTATATTTACCTCGGCCTCATAGAGGCAGACCACCACCCTTTTGATGATGGCGCTGTCTACACCCAGCTGCTTGAGCATCTTCTTGACCTGGCTCGAAGCATACCCGGCGTGGGTGAAGTCACCTCCCTCTATTTTGTATTCGAAGTTCATTCCGTTCTCTCTGATCAGAAGAGAGCCTTTATGCCGGCCCTGTAGAGTTCTCCCGAAGCCCTGAAGAGGGTCTGCGGCGAGCTGATGAGAATCATTCCCAGTTCTTCAGCCAGTGAGATCATCTCACTGGTGATGGTCTTGTTGCGTACGAAGATAATACATTCAATGTCTGACATCTCGGCAGTGCGTATTGCCTGCAGGTTGGCCAGCCCGGTGATGAGCAGGGGGTTGTGGCAGTTGAGTGTCAGAACATCGCTCATCAGGTCCGAGGCAAAAGCATGGGTCACTTCGTAGTCTGTGTTGCCGGTCCCGCAGACTATCCTGCCATCGAGTAACGAACAAATTTCATCCAGTTTCATATGCTCAAGCTTCTCCAGGTTGGTTTGACTATTGATTTGGCAGCACAAAGATAATTATTTATTGTTAATAAATTCACATTGTTATGAAAATAACAGAATAATATTGGATTTATTGTTCTGTCAGGAGGTTATAAGTTTTAATATAAAGATTATCTGATGTTTGCGAATTCAGATCCCTCTTTCCATGCCGGTCTGATATTGCTGTTAACGATCCGGTATGCCACCTCCAGTATGGCGCGGGCATCTTCGGCAATGCCATCGAAGTTCATTTCGGGGTAGTAGTTGTCGGCGGGCTTGTGGTATCTGCGGGTCAGGTACTCCTGCTCCCGTGCAGCCGCCCACTCGCGTCCGTGCTCCCTGCTTTCGGAACTTCCCCTGGCATAGAGTGCCGGCACCCCTATGCTTGCAAAGGGGAAGTGGTCTGACCTGAAGTACATGCCGGTCTCCGGTGTCGGATCAGCAACTATATACCTTTTCTGCCGCCGTGCCGCCAGGGCGAGCAGGTCATCCAGCTCTGACTGTCCGTACCCGGTTATCATTATATCCTTCATCCGGCCGATAGGCAGCATGAGATCATTGTTGAAGCTGGCCACCAGGTTTTCAGGCTTGACCGGCGGATGTGCAACGAACCATGATGATCCGAGCAGCCCGGCCTCTTCGGCGGTGGGGAAGAAGAGTATTACCGATCTGTCGGGGCGTCTCTTCATTGAGGCGAATGCCTCACCTATCTCGAGCGCCCATGCCATTGAGGTGCCATTATCTACCGCACCGTTGTAGATTGAGTCGCCCATCTCCGGTTCACCTATACCGAAGTGGTCCCAGTGTGCTGAGATGACCACCGCCTCGTCCGGCCTTTTCCTGCCTTTCAGTATACCCGCCACGTTCTTCGAGCTGTTGTGTGTCTGGCTGTTTCTGATCTGCAGTGAGATGGTGGCACCGGTATCGAACCCCCTGTAGCCTCTGGCACAGGCCTGGTTGCGCAGTTGTCCCACATCATGGCCGAGTGCCCTGAAGAGCTCCTGTGCCGCCGCTGCACTCAGCCAGCCGGTGGCGGTGCACGGACCGGGCTCATTCCCGCCCCGTTCCATGTAGAGTGTCGGGTTGATTGAGTTCTTCCGGGGTATGGAGTAGTCATAACCTGCCCCTGTGGTCTCGTGTATTATGAGCACTGCAGCTGCGCCCTGCCGGGCAGCCTCCTCATACTTGTAGGTCCACCTCCCGTAATAGGTCATGGCCCTTCCCCTGAAGAGGGTGGTGTCGCCGGTGTAGAGGCCCGGGTCATTTACCAGTACAATGACGCACTTGCCCTTCACATCGAGCCCCTCATAGTCATTCCAGCCATAATCGGGGGCAACGATGCCGAATCCGCAGAAGATCACCGGCACCTCATTCAGCCTGACATCAGGGCTCATTGAGGGGGACTTTACCGCAATCTCGTCCGGTGCCTCCATCTCCCTGAGGTATCCCGGAGCGGTGAACACTACCCTCCCTGCGACCCTGCTGGTGATCTCGGTCATGGGCACCTCCTGGAACCAGCTGTCGCCGAAGGCGGGCGAGAACCCGATTCTTTCCAGTTCGCCGGCCAGGTAGCTGACAGTGATGGTCTCACCTTCAGTGAAGGGCTTTCTGCCCATCATTGAATCGGCTCCCAGTATGCGGGTGTATTCCCGCAGCTCACCGGGAGTGATGGTGGCTGCTGCCTTCTTCAGTATGGGGTCGCCGCTGCAGGAGAGAACAGCCGTCACTGCGGCAGCAGCAATCAGTGTAATGATTCTCATGATGTTTTTATCAGGTTTGGGTACAAAGGTTAATGAGCACTTTTACCGCCATGGCCATTGACTCAAGTGGTATATACTCATGGCGGCCGTGGTAGTTGTGCCCTCCTGTAAAGAGGTTGGGGCAGGGGAGACCCATGAATGAGAGGCGTGCCCCGTCGGTGCCTCCACGTACCGGCTTGATGACCGGCTCAATACCGGCATCGCGGTAGGCTCTGGCAGCCGCCTCTATTATATGATAGTTGGCTTCAATGATCTCCTTCATGTTGAAGTACTGGTTCCTGACAATTGCCTCGGTCTGCAGGCCGGGATAGTGCTCCCTGACCCTCTCTGCAGCCATCCTGAATTGCTCCTTGCGCTCTTCAAACCGCTGCATGTCATGATCCCTGATGATATATTTCAGTTCTGTCTCCTCCACATTGCCCGTAATATCATAAAGATGAAAGAAGCCCTCATGTCCTTCGGTATGTTCCGGTCTCTCTTTCCCGGGCAGCAGGCTGTCGAACCGCATGGCAGCCATGATGGAGTTGATCATGGTATCCTTGGCCGTTCCCGGGTGTACGCTGCGCCCCCTGATGATCACCGTGGCTGCAGCCGCATTGAAGTTTTCGTACTCCAGCTCGCCGATGCCACCCCCGTCAACCGTATATGCCCAGTCAGCACCGAACTTCTTTACATCAAAGTGATCTGCACCTCTCCCTATCTCCTCATCAGGGGTGAAGGCTATCCGTATGGTGCCATGCTTCAGCGCGGGGTTGGCAATGAGGTATTCACAGGCGGTTACTATCTCTGCTATGCCAGCCTTGTCATCAGCCCCCAGCAGCGTGGAGCCGTCGCTGGTTATAAGCGTCTGCCCGACATATCTTTTCAGCTCCGGGAAGTCGCCGGGCGATAGTGTTACCCGGCCGTCGGCATCCAGCCTGATATCGCCGCCGTCGTAGTTTTCATGCACCTGCGGGTTGACATTCCCGGGAGGAGCTTCCGGGCTGGTATCCATGTGGGCGATGAAGCCTATCACAGGCCTCTTCTCGCTGCTGTTCGACGGCAGGGTGGCCATAACGTATCCGCTGGCATCAAGTGACACATCGCTCATGCCAATCTTTTCCAGCTCATCGGCCAACTGCCGCGCGAAAAGCATCTGGCTGGCTGTGGAGGGAGAGGAGGGGTTGCTCTCATCAGACCTGGTATCATACATGACATATCCCAGGAATCTGTTCAGAAGATTCTGCATCCGCACGGTTTTGGTTAAGCAGTAAATTTAATCAATTCATGCGGAAATCAGTGAAACGGTCCTGCCATGCCGCAATTATGTTACTTGGCATCTCAGGTTGTGTCACTTCTAAGTTTAGTATATTTGTTTGCTCAATGCACAAACATCAAACCAATTCCAATACCATGAAAAAAGTCTACACCACGCTGCAGATCATGCTGTTCCTGCTGGTATCAGTAACCGCTGCAGCCCAGTTCCCGGGAATGTTCGGCAATCAGCCGGGAGTTGTCAAATGGATTGATGACAGCCATCTGCTGCTCAGGACCATCGGAGATGACAACAAACCGGTCATATCTGAGTATGACTGCCGCACTGGCAGGTCTGTTGTGGTCACCGATTATGTCAGTGACATGGTCAGGATGCGTGAATTCCTGCCTGAGGGTGTCATGCCCGGGTTTGATATGGCTACCGCATCAGACCAGAAGGCGGTGGTCATCTCGCGTGACAATGATCTCTGGTACTACTCTGAGACTGAACGCGCCGGGAAGAGGCTCACCGCTGACGCCTCCCAGGAGATGAATGCCAGGTTTGCCCCCGGTGACAGGAAGATAGCCTACACGAAGAACCGTGATCTATATGTCTATGACCTTGATCAGGGTCGTGAGATCAGGCTCACCACCGATGCCACTGACCGTATCTACAATGGCTGGGCATCATGGGTCTACATGGAGGAGATACTGGGCAGGGGATCGCGATATGCTGCGTTCTGGTGGTCTCCTGATGCCCGGAAGGTGGCATTCCTGCGCACTGATGACACACCCGTGCCGCTCTTCTACCTCAATGCACTGGAAGATACCGATGGTATCCATGGCAGGCAGGAGATCACTCCCTACCCCAAACCGGGTGATCCCAATCCCGTAGTGAAGATGGGAATCGCCGATCTTTCATCAGGCAGCATCACATGGGTGAAGACCGACGAGACCATTGACCAGTATATTGCATGGCCCTTCTGGACTCCCGACAGCAGAAAGCTGCTGGTGCAGGTGCTCAACCGTGACCAGAACGACATGCAGTTCATCCTTGCCGATGCCGCAACCGGCGACTATACTGAGATATACCGTGAGAAGCGCCCCACATGGGTTGACTTCTTCGAAGACCTCTATATCATGAAGGATGGAAGCGGTTTCATTGTCAGGAGCTATCGCAGTGACTGGGACAACCTCTACTACTACGGCTGGGATGGCCGTCTGAAGTCGCAGATCACCGGTTTTGACTGGAAGGTCACCGGCATTGCCAGGGTTGATGAGGCCAAAAAGGAGCTCTACTTCACCGGCACCGGCGGCAATGCGCTTGAGAGTCACCTCTTCCGCGTGAGGCTTGACGGTACCAGGCTGCAGCAGATCACCACGGGTGAGGGTTCCCATTCAGTCTCGATCTCCCCTGGCGGCTCCTACTTCGTCGACACCTGGAGCAACATCGGTGATCCCGGAGGGCTGGCGCTGATTGACAAGCGCGGAAAGATGGTCCGTACCATTCACCGTGAGCCGGTGCCCCGGTATGATGCATCAAAGCATCAGAAGAGCGAGCTGTTGAAGATAACCACCTCTGACGGTCTCTTTGAGATGCCGGCACTGATCACCTGGCCGGTGGGGTTCGATGCCTCCCGGAAGTATCCGGTCATCTTCACCATCTACGGCGGTCCTGATGCCGGCAGCATACGGAACAGGTGGCAGGGTTATCAGCCGCGCTGGTATGCAGAGAACGGTATCATCACCATCAATGTCGACCACCGCGGGTCAGGAGCCTTCGGCAAGAAGGGGCTCGACTACATGCACCGTTCGCTTGGCAAGTGGGAGATGTCTGACTATTCCGATGCGGTCAGGTGGCTGCGCACCCAGCCCTGGGCCGACCCTGAGCGTATGGGCATCACCGGCGGCTCATACGGAGGTTATGTCACCTGCATGGCACTCACCGCCGGCGCAGACTACTGGACCCATGGCATTGCCGACTATTCGGTGACCGACTGGCGCCTCTATGACAATGTCTATACCGAGCGTTTCATGGACACCCCACAGGATAATCCCGAAGGTTACAGGGAGGGCTCTGCCATCACTTATGCCGGACAGCTGAAGGGCAAGCTGCTCATCAGGCATGGCGACCTTGATGACAACGTACATATGCAGAACACCATCTGGCTGGTCACCACCCTGCAGGATCTGAACAAGCCGTTCGAGATGATGATCTATCCGGGTGAGCGTCACGGCTGGAGCGGGCCCAAGCGGGTCTTCTACACCAATGAGGGCAATAATTTCTGGCTGAAGTCATTCTTCGGCAAGTGATACCATACCTCTTAATATACTGATGGTGGCGGAGAATATCCACAGGGACAGGCTTGCCGCTCTCCGTGAGCTGATGAGCCGCAGGAAGCTTGATGCGCTTATCATACCCTCATCTGACCCTCACCTGGGTGAGTATGTGCCTGACCACTGGCGTGTGATCAGGTGGCTCACAGGCTTCACCGGCTCTGCAGGCAATGTGGTTATCACAAGTGAGTTTGCCGGCCTGTGGACTGACAGCCGTTACTTCATACAGGCAGAAGAGCAGCTTGCCGGCAGCGGTTTTGAGCTGGTACGGCTCAGGGTACCCCATACGCCCGAGTTCATTGAGTGGCTCGGCACCCGTGCCCGCAGGGGCTGGAAGGTGGGTGTTGACGGCCGCCTTATCCCGGTCACCCTGCTGCGCCTGCTCGAGACGGCTATGCATGACGCCGGCGCCAGGGTCGACCTGGAGGCTGACCTGATAACACCTCTATGGAGTGACCGTCCGCCGCTGCCGGCAGATGAGGCATATGCACTGCCGCTGAGGTATGCCGGGATGAGCCGGACGGAGAAGATAGCCCGGGTCAGGAGTGCCATGACTGCACAGAAGGCTGCATATCAGCTGCTCACTGCCACCGATGATATCATGTGGCTTCTCAATATCAGGGGCAGTGATGTGAAGTACTGTCCTCTTATGCTCTCCTATGCCATTGTCACGGCAGATCAGGTGCTTCTCTTCGCCGATGAGTCGAAGATACCTTTCCCGCTCAGGGCCTCCCTCGATAGTGACGGGGTGGTTCTGCTGCCGTATGATACGGTGTCGTCGGTGCTGCGGTATCTTGAAGAGGGCTCACTCATGCTCTTCTCGCCGCAGGCCACCCCTGCCGCGCTCTACAAGGCGCTCCCTGCCGGCCTGCGGCTCATTGAGGATCTGAGCATACCCACCCGCCTCAAGGCAGTGAAGAACGCGACCGAGCTGCGTAACCTGCGCAAGGTTATGGTGGCTGACGGTGTGGTCATGACCCGGTTCCTCCACTGGCTGGAGCATGCCCTGAGAGACGGCGTGGAGGTGACCGAGCTTACTGCCGCAGCCCGGCTGGATGCCATGCGCAGCGCAGTGCAGGGGTGTACCGGTCCTTCGTTCAGTACCATAGCTGCATATAATGCACATGCCGCGCTGCCACACTATGTCCCCGGCCCCGATACGGATGTGAAGCTTGAGCGCAGCGGTATCTTCCTTCTCGACTCTGGCGGGCAGTACTATGGCGGGACCACCGACATCACCCGTACGGTGGCCCTGGGCCGGCCCACCGCCGCTACGCGGCGCGACTTCACCCTGGCACTTCGTGGCACCATCGGCCTGGCCATGGCCCGTTTCCCTGCCGGCACGAAAGGGTACCAGCTCGATATCCTCGCCCGCAAGCCGCTGTGGGACAACCTGCTAAATTATGGGCACGGCACCGGCCACGGCGTGGGCAGCTTCCTGAATGTGCATGAGGGGCCGCAGACCATCGGCACCAGCGCCGCAGGCGACCCGAAGACCAGCCTGGTGCCCGGCATGGTGCTCTCAGATGAACCGGCACTATACCGCCCCGGCAGGTACGGTTTCCGTACCGAGAACCTGATAGTATGCCGTGAAGAGAAGGAGAGCAGCCATGGCAGCTTCCTCTCGTTTGAGACGGTTACCCTGTGCCATATTGACCCGGCACTTACCGAGGTGGCCCTGCTTGATGATGCAGAACTGAAGTGGCTCAACGCATATCATGAGCGGGTATGGCAGAAACTTCACAGATACCTTGAGCCTTCGGTGAAGAAGTGGCTCAGGAAAAAGACCAGACCCCTGGTCAGGAAAAAGAGATACACATCAATCTAAGACTCAGGAATGTTCAGAAAAAACCTTTTATTGATTGCCGTGGCATCACTCCTTGCTGCCGGATGCACACAGAAGAGCATGACCCTTGAAGAGCGGCTGGCCACCCTGCCGGCTGACACTCTTTTCAGAATCAAGGCAGACTCCATGTATTCGGAGGCCTGGGAGATCAGGCTAAGGCAGCCGGTTGATCACCATAAGCCCCGCGGCGAGCAGTTCTCGCAGCAGATATTCCTCTACTATGCCGGTGCTGACCGCCCGGTGGTGGTCGAGACCGAAGGGTATGGCGCCAGGGGAGGACGCAATGAGCTGGCCACACTGCTCAATGCCAACCTGATCAGGATAGAACACCGCTATTTTGAGGAGTCACGGCCCGACTCGGCCGGATGGGAGTACCTTACCACCTGGCAGGCGGCAACAGACCATCATCGCATTATAAAGCTCTTCAAACCGGTCTTTAACGGTAAATGGGCAACCACCGGGATAAGCAAGGGCGGACAGACGGTCATGTTCCACAGATATTACTATCCCAACGATGTGGATGTGAGCGTCCCATATGTTGCACCACTCAATTTCGGGCCCGAGGATGAGCGGATGAAACCGTTTCTCGACAATGTGGGCAGTGAGGCGTGCCGGGAACGGATTTACAGGTTCCAGGAGATGATGCTCGAGAGGTTTGATGACTTCTACCCGATGTTCCTTGACCTGGCCGGCAGACGGGGATGGACCTTTGACAGGGTGGGAGGTCCGGAGGTGGCCTACGAGATGACGGTGCTCGAATATGAGTTTGCGTACTGGCAGTGGGGATACATCCCGTGTGACTCGATACCGCTCGAGGGATCAGACGATAAGCTCTTCCGGCACCTGGCAGCCATAGGTGACTTCAACTACTTCTCTGACCAGGGAGTGGTCTATTATGAGCCCTTCTTCTACCAGGCGATGACCGAGATAGGCTACTACGGCTATGACTTCGACAAGTTCGGCCCTCTGCTGAGACATGCCCATAACGGTGAGAAGCCCGAGTTTCTCTTCTCGGCACCGGCCGGGCCGGTTTATGATTATGATTACAGGTTTGCCCGCAATGTTGACCGGTTCATCAAGCATAAAGCCAGGAATTTTATTTTTATCTACGGTGAGTATGACCCATGGTCAGCCACTGCAGCCGATCCGGGTGACAATCAGACCTGCCTGGTGGTCTTCAGGGAGGGAGGGTCACACCGTTCGCGTATCATGAATCTGCCTGATGAGCAGCGTGAAGAGGTGATCAGCAGACTGAACGAATGGATGGGGCTGAACTAACCGCCCGGCCGGTTGTTGATCTGTAATAAAAACCGCATTTGCGGTTTCAATTTACAGGCAGAATTTGCAATTGTTAAAATTATTTAAATACCTTTGTATCAGCTGAGTTGCAATGGCGTGGCATTTTTTTGTGTCTCTCTCATTTTCAATCAGTTGATTTAAGTACTTTATTAACATTAATCAATTTTCCAATGAACATTTTTGTAGCCAAGCTGAGTTCTGTAACTAAAGCAGAAGACCTTCAGGAACTTTTCAGCAAATTTGGGGAGGTTGTCTCCGCAAAAGTCATTATGGACCGTGAAACCGGTTTTTCCAAGCGTTATGGCTTTGTTGAGATGGCTGATGACCGTGCCGGTTATGAGGCTATCGAGAAGCTAAACAATTCAGAGCTCGATGGCAGCCAGATTATCGTCAAGAGATCTGAGCCCAAGACCGAGAAGAAGCCTTTCAGGCCTCGGCGTGATTTCCGCGACAGAGATCATGACCCGAAATACTAGAGGTTGAACCATCAGGGGCCGGTAAAACTTACCGGCCCCTTTTTTAAGGGAGCCTGTTGCCTTCTGCTATCTCCCTGTTACTTATATCCGATTACCGGGTCCCATCCTCTCAGTGCAAGCAGCACAAAGAAGCCGGTGACATAGGCTGCTGCCACCCACCATCCGCTCTTCAGCCATCGTGCCACCGACCTTCCTTCCGGGAACTTGTTGGTTATTGCGACTCCGGCCGATGAGCCGAACCATATCATCGAGCCGCCGAACCCGACCGCATAGGCCAGCATCCCCCAGTCATAGCCTCCCTGTTCGAGTGCCAGCTTGGTAAGGGGTATGTTGTCAAACACCGATGAGATGAATCCCATGACCAGGCTGGTCTGCCATGAGGCTTCCGGCAGCTCCTGCACCGGCATCATTGAGGCCGAGAAGACCAGGGCCAGCAGGAAGATGGTTCCCTTCAGCGAGTTCTTCAGTTCACTCCACGGTGTCGGGGTGAAGAGAGCCCCTATCAGGATGCCTGCCCACACTCCCGCTGCGGGGAAGTCGAGCAGTATGTTGGTGGTGATGGCTCCGGCCAGTATCAGTATCACCACTATGATCCTGCGGTATTCTATCGATACCGGTTCAAAGGAGCTCTTCTCTATCGGCTGGTATCTTGTCTGTATGACTGACAGGGGTATCCCGAAGACCAGCAGTGCCGGTATCACAGCGAAGTAGGCATGCAGTACGTTCAATGCCGGCACGCCGTCTATCCACATCAGGGTGGTGGTGGTATCACCTATCACGCTGCCCGCCCCGCCGGCATTGCTTGCCGCCACGATTGCCGCCACATATCCGATATGCACCCTGCCGCGGAATACCACCAGCGCTATGGTGCCGCCGATGAGTGCTGCAGCAATATTGTCAAGGAATGATGAAAGCACCGTAATCATCACCAGCAGTGTGAAGGCCCCCAGCCACCCTCCGCTGAGGTAGTTGGGGAGCATTGCCGGTACCCGTGACTCCTCGAAGTGCTTCGACAGGATGGCAAAGCCGAAGAGCAGACCCATCAGGTTGATGAGCGTCCGGCCTTCGCCATAGAGGTGGGGCAGAAGGCGGAACGGGTCAGCCGGGTCATTGAAGATGAGCTTGTAGAGGATGATAAGGGTCATACCGGTAAGTGCAACCCACATGGTCTGTTTGTGGAACAGTGCCACCCCGGCCAGAGTAAGTGCAAACAGCACGAACTCGAAATTATCGGTAAGGAACATGGTGTGTATGGATGAGGTTAATTTGCCTGACTTCCGAAGAGGGGACATCAGAGAGTGCAAAATTAAAAGGCTTCATCATCTGATGAAGCCTTTTATGATTTTTTTTTTTTTCAGAAGGAGTGTCAGTGTATCAGCTGTGCCTGCAGCCAGTATACGCCGGCACCGGCGATGTACCCGACAAATGCCAGCCAGGTGATCTTCTTCATGTACCATATGAAGTCGATCCTCTCGAGCCCCATTGCGGCCACTCCGGCTGCCGATCCGATGATCAGCATGCTCCCCCCGGTACCGGCACAATAAGCCAGCAATTCCCAGAAGAGGCCGTCCTGCACAAAGAATGAAGCGTATGCCGGATCAGCGGCCAGGCGGAGCATATCGGGAGTGGCGATATCATACATTCCCATTGCCCCTGCCACCAGCGGCACGTTGTCAACCACGGCCGATATGGTTCCGATGGCAAGGTTGATCAGGTAGATGTCTCCAAGCTTCTCGTCGAGCCATCCGGCAAGCAGGCTGAGGTGCCCGGCACTCTGCAGTGCGGCAACCGCTGAGAGGATCCCCAGGAAGAAAAATATGGTAGGGGTATCCACCCGCTTGACGATATTGAAAATGGTCAGTTTCTTACGGACGTCTTCACTCTTGTCGCGGTGCATCACCTCCGAGACCAGCCACAGTACGCCCAGGCCGAAGAGCATTCCCATGTAGGGGGGGAGATGGGTGATGGTCTTGAAGACCGGCACGAAGAGCAGCATGGAGACGCCGAGTATGAGGATGAATGTGCGCTCGAAGGGGGTGGTGATATCGGAATGGGTCGAATGGCTGTCAGGCCTGACGATCTCACCCTTGACCATGAATGAGAGCATGAGCAGCGGCACTATCATGTTGACCAGGCTCGGCAGGAGAACCTTCAGGATTATATTGATGGTGGTGATCTGTCCGCCTATCCAGAGCATGATGGTGGTGACGTCGCCGATAGGTGACCATGCTCCCCCGGCATTGGCGGCAATAACTATCATGCTTGCAAAGATCCAGCGGGTGGGCTTGTCGGCAATGAGCTTCCGCAGGAGGGCTATCATCACTATGGTGGTGGTCAGATTGTCAAGCACCGCCGACATGAAGAATGTGATAAAGCCAATAATCCAGATAAGCTTCGTCTTGCTGGTGGTGGTGATCCTGTCGGTGATGATGGTGAATCCCTGATGCTGATCAACCACCTCAACAATCGTCATAGCCCCGAAGAGAAAGAAGAGGATCTCAGCCATCTCGGTAAGATGATGCCCCAGCTCGTGCCTTACGAAAGTGTTTGCCTGAGCTCCGAGCTCGACCGTCTCGCGGAAGGGCGAGGTGGCAAACTGGTCAGGAGAGAGTGCAGGAACGATATAGCTTACTATCTGCTGTCCTGTCAGCTTCAGCTGCTCCCATGACGGGGAGAAGCCGAGGGCAAGAATCTGTTCGCTGAAGAGGGCATAGACGGCCCAGAGGATAGAACCCAGCAGCAGCGCACTGGCTGCTTTTTCTACTTTGATCGGGTGTTCCAGTGCTATCGCCAGGTAACCCAGCAGAAAAAGCACAACCATTACTATAAACATAATTTCCGGAAATTTTTGTGCAAAAATAGGGTTTGTGTCAAACAAACAAATGATTATTGCAAATATCAGATTCAATATGCGGCCTATCCGGGACCGGATGATCCCGGCCGGGCTGAGATCACGTCAGGGCAGTGATTCTCATGCCGGCACTGCCCTGTCACAACGGGTGGCTGGTGCCGTTGCTCTTATCCGGTTATTCGTCAACAAATAAAAAACAATGGAATAAATCTCTTTCTTAAGTGAATGCATTGGTTTAAATTTGGCGCGTACAATTCAATTGTAAACCGGCCCATGAAACTTGACAAGATCTTTTCTTACCTGGCCCCCAAGGAGGGGAAATTCTACCCGCTTTTCAAGGAGGCTTCTGCCAACCTGATAGTAGGGGCAGAGCTGCTGGTAGAGTTCATGAATGAGCCCTCGCCTGAGAAGAGAAAGGCCTTGAGCCACAGGATCAAGGAGGCCGAACTGGTGGGTGACCAGCTGGCCAGGGGTCTCTACAATGCCCTCAGCAGTACCTTCATCACCCCTTTTGACCGCGAGGATATCTTTGATCTGATCCATGCGACCGACTCGGTGCTTGACCTGATCTACGGCGCCTCGAAGCAGGCACATCTTTATAAGGTGAAGGAGATCCCGGATGAGTTCCGTCAGATGGCTGATGTCATAATGAAGGCTTCGGTAGAGATCAATACGGCTTTCAACGGTCTGCGTGACGTGCTCAACCTTTCGAAATACAAGGTCAACTGCCAGCGTATTGAGGAGCTGGAGGAGGAGGCTGATGACATCAACCACCGTTATCTTGCCAGGCTTTTTGAAGAGGAGACCGATGCAATTGAACTGATAAAGAAGAAGGATATCATTGCGGCGCTGGAGAAGGCTGTTGACCGTTGTGATGATGTGGCTGACATCCTCTCTTCGGTTATTATCAAAATTGCCTAAAGGTGCCCTGATGGACTTCACGATTCTCATCCTCATCATTGTACTGGCATTTATCTTTGATCTGATCAATGGTTTTCATGATGCGGCCAACGCCATTGCCACCATTGTCTCAACCAAGGTTCTCACCCCTTTCCAGGCTGTTCTCTGGGCTGCCGCCTTCAACTGGCTGGCCTATCTTGTCTTCGAGCTTCATGTGGCTGACACCATTGCCAAGACGGTCGACACCTCGGCCATCTCGCTGATGGTGATACTGGCGGGTGTGCTGGCGGCTATATGCTGGAACCTTATCACCTGGTACTTCGGCATACCGTCAAGCTCATCACACACCCTTGTGGGGGGCTTCTCGGGTGCTGCCATAGCCCATGCCGGCTGGGGCGTGGTGCATACCGGGGTGATCCTGAAGATCGGCGCCTTTATCTTCCTGGCACCGCTTATCGGGATGTTCTTTTCATATACCATCTCGATCATACTCCTGTGGCTCTTCCGCCGTGCCAACCCCTTCAGGCTGGAGAAGAGGCTGAAGGGGGTGCAGCTCTTCACCTCGGCGCTGCTCAGCCTGGGGCATGGGGGCAATGATGCACAGAAGGTGATGGGGATCATTGCGGCTGCACTGATAGTCTACTTCCACGGTGCTGACCCCGCTTCAATACCGCACTGGGCCAGGATAGAGATGGTTGACGGCAGCATACACGACATACCACACTGGATCGTGCTGGGCTGTTACTCTGCAATAGCCCTGGGAACTCTGATGGGAGGCTGGAGGATAGTCAAGACGATGGGCTCAAAGATCACCAAGATCACCCCGTTTGAGGGGGTTGCCGCCGAGTCGGCCGGAGCGCTGCTGCTCTTCGGTGTGGAGGCTTTCGGAATACCTGTCAGTACAACCCATACCATCACCGGAGCCATCATGGGTACCGGCCTGCCGAAGAGAATGACTGCCGTCAGGTGGGGAGTGACCGTCAACCTGCTCTGGGCATGGATCATCACCATCCCCGTATCGATGGCTATTGCAGCAGGTTTCTATTACCTGATCTCAGCCGTTACCGGGCTGCAGTAGGTGAGGACTCCGGGAGCTGCCGGCAGGCGCAGGCTGCTCGCCGTGAATGCCGCGGGAGGTCTTACGCTGCCGGATCACACTGTCACTGCATGGTTGCAAAGCCTCTCACCGGGCCGGGCGTTGTTTTGTGCAGGTCAAACACGATGATCTCATTCTCTCCCTTCTTCAGCCATGTGGCGGGACAGTAGAGCCTGGTCTGCGGTCCTATCTCCCAGTACCGGCCGAGGTTATGGCCGTTGATCCATACGAACCCCTTCACGAAGTTGGTCATGTCAATGAAGGTGTCTGCCGGCTCATCAAGGCTGAGACTGCCCCTGAAGAAGATCCCCGGTTTCCTTTGTTCTCCTGCTGTGACCCTGAGGGTTGCGATATATCCGTCACTCATCGGATAGCCCCGCACCTCCCAGTTCATCAGGGTCATGCCGCTGAGCACCACCCTGTCGGTGATCCCCTTGCGGTCTATCATGGCATTGGCGAAGTTGATCCTCCCCATCGCTTCGGTGAATATCTCCAGCAGCGGGTGGTCTGAGCCGCTCTCAGGCAGATCGATAGTATTGATACCCAGTCGCCTGTCGAGCGTTCCGATATATTTTCCATCGAGAAATACGGTAGCGTAGTCATGCAGATCGGTCACTGTCAGCCTGCCGCTCTTGCGGCCGGTCAGCCTGGTGCTGTAGAGCATGAACCCGTAATCCTGGCCGAATGCCTCAAACGGCTTCGGCTGTACCGTAAGCACCGGCTCCGGCATATTGTTCCACACTGAGGTGAAGGGTACCAGTTCTGTCTCCGGGAAGCCGGTTGCCGGGATGGGGGCAGGTATGGGAGGCAGTTTTTTGCCGCGGGGCAGGTATGAGCCTATCAGCTTCCTGAGTGCCATGTATTTGGGTGTTGCACGGCCCTGCTCGTCAATGGGAGCATCATAGTCATAGCTGGTCAGGTCGGGCTCATAGCCGTGACCGCCAGAGTTGGCTCCTGCGGTGAACCCGAAATTGGTGCCGCCGTGAATGACATAGAAGTTGAATGACTTGCCGGTCTCCATCAGGAATTTCACCTCACGCAGCAGTGCGGCCGTGTCGGGCCGGGCCCACTCCTCTCCCCAGTGGGTCAGCCATCCGGGGTAGGTCTCGCTCGAGAAAACCGGGACCCCCGGATTCATGCGGCGGGCAAGTTCAAAATCCCGCTCGCTGCTGCCTGAATCGAGCCCCACGGCACAGCCGGGGAGGGTACCAGCTTCAAGCATATAGGTGGTGGGTCCATCGCCGGTGAAGAATGGTACGTCAATATCGCTCTTCTCCCAGATATCCTTCAGGGCAAACAGGTAGTTGCGATCATTGCCGTAGCTGCCATACTCATTCTCTATCTGTATCATCAGCACCGGTCCGCCATTGGTGACGAGGTGGGGGCGCAGCACATCGGCCAGCCGCGAGATATACCTCTCTGCCGCCTTCATGTAGACCGGGTCAAGGCATCTCACCTTGACGCCCGGGTGACGCAGCAGATAGGGAGGCAGTCCCCCGAACTCCCACTCTGCACACACGTACGGGCCGGGCCTGATGATGACCCACATCCCCTCGCTGGCGGCTGTGGCAATGAAGCGTGAGATATCACGGTTACCGGTACGGAAGTCGTAGATACCCTCCTCGCTCTCGTGGTGGTTCCAGAAGAGATAGGCTGAGACGGTGTTGCACCCCATCGCCCTGATCATCTGAATGCGGTGGCGCCAGTACTCTTCGGGCACCCTGCCGGGGTGCATCTCACCGCTGATTATGCGAAAGGGTTGGCCGTCAAGCAGGAACTGATCATCACCGAAGGCGAAGGTGTGCGATCTCTTGCCCGGCTGTGCCGTGATGCACAGGGGGAGCAACAGGAGCATCAGCAGGAGGGAAGCCCTCTTAATGATATAGCTTGTATTCATGGCTGTTGTGTTATCTTCCCTGTCACACTCCCCGGTTCAGATCGAGCTCTTATCCCACTGCGGGAGTATCTCCCTGATGAAGATCTCCTTCTCCTTAACCAGTGCATCCATGTCGAGGCCGATGGCCTTCTGTGCTGCGGCCTTCGTTGAGATATCGGGCAATGTGACGCTCTTTATGCCTTTGCCGGTAAGGATCCTGGCCAGTTCGATCCGCGCCTCCAGCCCCCTCATGATTCCATGGCTCAGTATTGATGCCACCTCCACCGGCGCATGGAACGATGCTCCGTGGCTGGCTGAACTGAAGTCCCATCTCCACTGTGACTGCCTGATCAGTGAGAGTACCGGTTTCATGGTCTTCTCCTCGCAGCCGGCGTCCCATGCAGCCTTGGCCTCATAGTGTGCTGCCACCAGTATCTCTTCGAGGTAGTTTCTCAGTGCGGCTATCTTGTCCTGTCTCTCGTAGACATTGTTCATCAGTACCTCTTCGCTCTCACGGTGGCATACCGCGCATGTCTGTGATATCATGTTCAGCGGGCTCTGGACATGGTGGCTGGTGTACTTCACGCCTCCTTCGGCCACGAACGGCATATGGCAGTCGGCACAGGCCACTCCCCGTTGTCCGTGAATGCCCAGTTTGAACAGCTCATAATCGGGATGCTGTGCCTTGAGCATGGGGGTTTTGCTGATAGCATGGGTCCAGTCGGCGAATTCATGGCTGTCATAGTAGCTCTCTATGGCATCAGCGGTCATCCCGTTGTCCCATGGGAAGGTGAGATATGATCCCTCGCCCCTGAAATAGTACTCCACGTGGCACTGGGCGCATACGAGGCTTCGCATCTCCTGATGCCCCGCATCGTCAATATTGCGGCCCTGCCTTTCGAAAGCCTCCCTCAGGGCGGGGCGGGTGATGGTCAGTCTCATATCCTCAGGGTTATGACAGTCGGCACAGCCCACAGAGCTGGTCATCTCTGCTCCCAGTTCAGCCCACCTGGCCTTGTAGAAGTTCGCGGCTCCCATCTTCTCTATCATGCGCGGCACGTCGGGGCCCTTGCAGGCCCAGCATGTTGCGGGCTGCGGGCCGCCGTCAGGGGTCAGCGGCCCCCCGGTACGGAGCGTCATGCGGATATCCTCAATGGCCCAGTAGTGCCCCCTGGCCTGTTTATAGTCACGTGAGAAGAGATAGCCGGCCCACAGAACGGCATACTCCGGGTCGGTCGAGAGCATATCAATGGGCTTGCTGCCCGCATACCTGCTCCTGAATGAGGTGTCTGCCGTCATCAGCCATGACCGGTACTCTCTCGGGTAAAACTTACCCCATACACTGTTGTCGGTCTCAAAAGGCTGCAGGTCGGTAGGAGGACGGTAGGCATACTTGGCCTCTGAACGCCTCTCAACGATTGATGATGCAAGCATGCCCAGCAGAAAAACAATCACTGCAGTGGCCAGGAAGAGCAGCCATCCTGCCCAGGGCTTTCCGGAAATGTACTCTCGTATTGTCATGGTCTCAGGTTTAGATTCTGGTAATGATTCAGGTTCAGGCTTTAAATCGGATTGTGGTGCTGTGCGCCAGGTTGTTATGATGGTTCTGTTGTGTCACTCTGTTCTGTTCCGGCAAGGCTCGTTCACCGGTCTCTGTTTGTTTGCGGGCTGCTTCCTTGCAGTGGATCACAGATTCTCCCGGAGTGTTGGTGTTATGGCAAACTGTGTTGAGGAGATGCTGTTCACCCTGTCATGCGGCGTATAGCGGTGGCAGTCGAGACACTCCCTGCCGCGCAGTTCAGCCATCACATGCTCCGGTCGCCCGGGTCCGTCAGAGAAGAGCGATTCATGGCATCTGATGCAGTTTTCATGCACCACCCGCTTCCCCGGCTCCCTGATATAGATCGAATGGGGCTCACTGCGCAGGGTGAAGATGGTGGCATGGCGCAGCCCGTCACTGGCCTTGAAATAGATCTTCCTGAAGATATTGTCCTGCGGAACGTGGCACTGGTTGCAGTCAGTGATAGTGCGGTGCGCGCTGTGTGACCAGGTGGTGAACTGCGGTGTCATAATATGGCAGTTGATACACACCCTCGGGTCATCTGAGAGGTAGGAGGTGGCATTTGAAATCTTCAGCAGGAAGAATGCCAGTCCGGTGAACGCCCCAAGCAGCATTATCACGGGAAGCTTCCACTGTGGCGGTGGTATGAGGAAGCTGATCACTCTCTTTAACTTGCTCATTGAGGTGGCTGTTGTCGGGATGAACGGCTGATGCCGGGCATCGTTCCGCCCATACCGCGGTTATGGTACTAGAGGTAGTTTACAAAGCAGAGGGCCACCAGTGCGGTCCCGTAGCGCTTGTCAATGGTCAGCGACTCACGGTAGACGGTAGGCTCGCCCAGGTAATACTGTGAGAAGGTGCGGTCATGCAGGTCTTGCAGAACTGTGTAGAGCCTCTCTTCAAGTGCCTCCATATCGAAGTAGCCAGCCAGCTCGCACACCAGGCCGCCAATCTTCTCCTCACAGGTGTCATCCTTGTACATCCATGCGAAGATGATTCCGGCGGAGACGTGCTCGCCATAATAGCCATTGGCCACCGCCATAATGGTACAGAGCTCCGAGCCGTAGGGAGGCATGTCAATCTCATCGAGCGAGACCAGCCGTGATGTGGCCGGAAGCACCGATGAATAATTGATGATGTTGTACTCACAGATACCGGCATCATAGAGAGCCATGTGATATGACCCGGGATGGATTGCATATTCACTGCACCCTGAGCCCTTGGTCACGAAAAACTCATGGGGGATTCTGTTGTAAGTGAGCTTTGCCATTTTACATATGGATAAATCAGGTTTTTAGCTTGCCCTGATAAACCGGGGCAGGCAAATATACCCAAAAATCGCAATCAGATACAATAGCCGGGTCAATATTCAGATCCTGGCCATTGCCGGTACAAGAGAGAAGATTAACACCGTATCAGATACAATAGGCGGGCTAATATTCAGATCCTGGCCATTGCCGGTACAAGAGAGAAGATTAACACCGTATCAGATACAATAGGCGGGCTAATATTCAGATCCTGGCCATTGCCAGGACGAGAGAGAAGATGATTACCGTGACGGTAATGTACAGTCTCCTGGCGGTTTCGGGCCTGAGGCCGGCGAACCGGTAGCTGATTGACGAGTGGTGGCATGCCGCCACGCAGTCGCCGCAGAGGGTACAGGTTATCCCCGGTTTCAGGTTTGCTATGTCGGCGGCACTGAGTGCATCGTACCTGCATACGGGGGTACATCTCATGCAACCGGTACAACCCGGTTCAATCACCAGCCGGAAGGGATTGATCCGTTTCAGGTAACTGACCAGTGTCCCTGCCGGGCACCAGACGGTGCAGTGCACCATCTTCCCCTTCCGACGTGACAGGGTTGCCATAATGATGATCCCAGTCAACCCGGTAGCTATCCCGGCCCAGAGTGCAATGTCCCGTCCGGCCCCGGTGAAACGCAGCAGGAGGGCAGCGGCGATTGCTATGAAGAGGAAGCTGTTTTTCAGTGCCATCCGCCGCCGCGGCGACCATGACCTGCTTTTTGGGCCTGCCAGGGCTGAGTCGATGGCCCCGAAGTAGCAGTACTGGCTGCACCATGCCGGGCCGGAGAGCAGTATGGCCGAGAGGAATATCAGCGTCATCACCGAGAGCTCGCCGCGGTAAATAGGCCCGGAGATGATCAGTGCCGGCACCGGCAGGTGCAGCTTACCGGTCATCAGGAAGAGCCTGTCGACAGCCAGCCCCAGTATCAGCTGCAGGAAGAAGACCACTGAGAAGAGTGTCCAGCTGAACCGGCGCCACCAGCCCTGCCGTTCCGGCAGCAGCATGTTGAACTCCATGAGCCCGGCGAAGGAGGCCACGGCAGCAATCTGCAGATAGCCGCCGCCGGCAAAGAGCCTCTCCAGTACCAGCATGGGCCTGCGGCCTGTGAACTGCAGCGGCAGCAACAGCATGACCACAATCGTTCCGGTCAGCAAAGCAAGCAGGTATCTCCTCCTCCTGTCCATTCCCGGGTGCAAATCTATGGAAAAGCAGATTCGGGAGTGACCATTGCAATATTTATCATAATGGTATTTCTCCGTTGTTTAAGAGAGGGTTCAACGGCAGCTTTGTCCTGCCACAAAATGCCTGGTGGCTGCGCCTGCCTGCACAAGCAGTTTCTACCTGATCTTTCCCTTTACGGCGGCGGGGTTTCCCGGCACCATCTCCGGGAAAATTGCTAAATTTGATGGTCATTGCCCCGCAGCAGACAGACGGGCTGATGCGGTCTGGCCATTGCATATTCATATTAACCATAAAAAATTCCCGATGATGAGATTTCCGAGAGTGATCATTTTGCCCGCGGCCCTGGCTGTGCTGCTGCTGGCCGGCTCATGCGGCAGGAGTGCTGATGTTGCCGACGAGGCCGGTGAGAAGGCCGGTATGATGCTTGGCCGTATGACCCTTGATGAGAAGATCGGCCAGATGTCACAGCTTGACATGGGGTACTATGGCTCCCGTGAACAGTTGCTGCAGCTGGCCCGCGAGGGACGCTGCGGCTCCTTCTTCAACCTGTCGGGCGCTGAGCTGGTCAATGAGGTTCAGCGTGTTGCCGTGGAGGAGAGCCGGCTGGGCATACCGCTGCTGCTGGGAAGAGATGTGATCCACGGCTACCGTACCATCTTCCCCATACCGCTGGGCATGGCGGCATCATGGAACCCTGATGCTGTCAGGGAGGCCTATCGCATTGCCGCTATAGAAGCCTCGTCACAGGGGATCAGGTGGACTTTTGCACCGATGCTTGACATCACCTGGGATCCCCGTTGGGGAAGGATAGCCGAGGGGTGCGGCGAAGATCCTTATCTCGCTTCCACCCTGGCTGCTGCCATGGTGAGGGGGATACAGGGCGATGACCTCACTGACCCCACCGCGCTGGCGGCCTGCGCCAAGCACTTTGCCGGGTACGGCTTCTCCGAGGGAGGACGTGACTACAGCACAACCTATATCTCCGAGCCGGTGCTGAGGAATGTGGTGCTCAAGCCGTTCCATGCGGCGGTGGAGGCGGGGGCACTGACGGTGATGTCCGGCTTCAATGACCTGAACGGTGTCCCGGCAACGGGCAATGAATTCCTCCTGAAGAAGATACTACGCGAAGAGTGGGGATTTAAAGGACTGCTGGTCAGCGATTATGCCTCAGTGACCGAGCTGGTCAGCCATGGCTATGCCACCGATGAGAAGGATGCCGCCGCGAAGGCGATCAATGCTGGGGTTGACATGGAGATGGCAACAAGCTCATTTCATAACAACATCAAGGCCCTCCTTGAGGAGAGGAAGATCACCCTTGAGCAGATTGACCAGGCCGTATGGAACATTCTAAGGGTTAAGTACAAGCTTGGTCTTTTTGATAATCCCTACACCGACCCTGAGGCTGAGAAGAGGATCCTCGACCCTGCCTTCCTTGACCACTCCCGGCTGCTGGCACGTCAGAGCGCCGTCCTTCTGCGCAATGAGAAGTCCACTCTCCCCCTCTCTGCTGATAAGCTCTCGTCGGTGGCAGTGATCGGCCCGCTGGCCGACTCGCCCCGTGATCAGCTCGGCACCTGGGTCTTTGACGGCCGGGCTGAGAACTCTGTCACCCCGTTGCAGGCTGTCAGGGAGCTGCTTGGTCCTGGCCGTGTGAACTATGCCCCGGGGCTGGCCTACAGCCGCGACCGGAGTCATGCAGGTTTTCCGGCAGCCATAGCTGCTGCACGGCGTTCCGATGCGGTGATCTTCTTCGGCGGGGAGGAGTGGATCCTTTCGGGAGAGGGACAGTCACGCGGTGAAATAAATATTCCCGGTGCACAGGGAGAGCTGCTGGAGGCGCTGGCAGCCACCGGGAAACCGCTCATACTGGTGGTGATGGCCGGCCGGCCGCTGGCCATAGGCAGGGAGCTGGAGCTCGCCGATGCGCTGCTTTATGCATGGCACGGGGGGACCATGGCCGGACCGGCACTGGCAGACCTGATTTTCGGCAAGGAGTCACCTTCGGGAAAACTGCCGGTAACATTCGTCAAGGGGTCAGGACAGATCCCCTTCTACTATTATCACAAGAACAGCGGCAGACCGGGTAATGAGCAGTCATGGACACCCTTCGAGAAGATACCGGTGGTCAACCCGCAGAACTCACTCGGCTACCGCTCATTTCACCTCGACTACGGCTACACCCCGCTGTTGCCGTTCGGCTACGGGCTGAGCTATACCACCTTCGAGTACAGTGACCTCTCCCTCTCAGCCACCGAAATGGAGATGGGCGGATCACTCACCGCGAGGGTGAAGGTGACCAACAGCGGTAACCGGGATGCCGATGAGATAGTGCAGCTCTACATCCGCGACCGGGTCGGCACCATCACCCGGCCGGTGAAGGAGCTGAAGGGGTACCGGCGCCTGCGGATCAACAGCGGCGAGAGCGCGGAGATAGAGTTCACCCTCACCGCAGCTGACCTGGCTTACTTCAACGGTGAGGCGACAGTGACCGAACCGGGCTGGTTCGATCTCTGGATCGGCCCCAGTTCAGATGAGGGGCTGCATGCCGAGTTCCTGCTGAAATAGGTTATGATGGCAGCTTCGTCACACTCACTGTACTGGCCACACTCACCACATCCGCTGCACTCGCCCCATTCATCACACCCGCTGCATTCTCTGGTGCCGCTGCTCCTGCTGGCGGCAACACTCGCGGGAGGCTGTGCCGACAGCAGCCGGCGGGCAAGGCAGCAACCTGTTGCTGACTCCTCCTACGGCACACTGGTCTGGAGTGATGAGTTTGACTACGAGGGCCTGCCTGACCCCGCCCGGTGGAGTTTTGACACCGCAGGAAATGCGTGGGGCTGGGGCAACAATGAACTGCAGTGCTATACAGCCGGAGAGCTCAGGAATGCAGAGGTGAAGGATGGCATTCTTACCATCACCGCACAGCGCGAAGACCGGGATGGATTCCGTTATACCTCTGCCAGGCTGGTGACACGTGGCCATGGCGACTGGCTCTACGGCAGGGTGGAGGTGAGAGCGAGGCTGCCCGCGGGAAGGGGAGTGTGGCCGGCGATATGGATGCTCCCTTCAGGGGAGACCAGCGGCGGATGGCCCTCAGGCGGCGAGATTGACATCATGGAGAATGTGGGGTATGACCCTGCAACAATACACGGTACCATCCACACCGAGGCCTACAACCATCTGAAGGGAACGCAGCGGGGGGCCTCAACGGAAGTTCCCGGATGCAGTGAAGGGTTTCATCTCTATGCCGTTGAGTGGGAGCCTGATGAGATACGTTTCTATGCAGACGGAAAACATTTCTTTACCTTTCCCAATGAGGGCGCCACATACCGTGAATGGCCCTTTGACAAACCGTTCCACCTGATACTGAATGTTGCCGTGGGAGGCAGCTGGGGTGGTCAGCATGGTGTTGATGACTCAGTATTTCCGGCTGTGATGGCTGTGGACTGGGTCAGGATCTGGCAGAAGGGTGAGCAGCCTTAGCCTGCCGCTGCTGCTGGTTACAGCCTGGTTACGGTCCGGGCATAGCTGCCCAGCCGGGTGAAGATGCGGATGATATAGACTCCCGGCGGCACCATGCCCATGTCGATCTCCGCCTCCGGTCCGTATCCCTCACGCGTCATTACAATGGTTCCGCGCATATCATAAAGGCATATGCTGCTGATATCACTCTCCGCCCGCAGGGTGAGTCTCTCCCTGCACGGGTTGGGATAGAGTGCCGGCTCCTGCGTGCTCACCGGGGTGATGGAAGTCGTTATCGCTTCCGAGGTCGCCTCCCAGCTCCCGGGCAGGGAGTTGTCAAGGGAGAGGCCGCGCAGCCGCAGGTATGACCCGTTCCCGGATGCATCAGGCCAGGGCTCCCCGGCAGAGTATTCAACCCTGTTGATCAGGTTGCCGAAGGCATCACCCAATATGATGGCTTCACCGCTGTCGGAGAGGTTACGGGTGAACTGTCCGAAAGGGGAGAAGCCGTACCTCGCCTCAAAAATCTCAGCATTGGATGCCAGGAAGAGTGACCGGCCCGGGTCGAGAACGGTGCCTGCCGGGAACCGGTAGACCGGGCCGGTCCCCATGAAACAGACACCGGTCAGGTCAGTGCGCATGGTACCGGCATTGGTCACCTCAATGAATTCGGTAGACTTGTTGTCGGGGAAGAGCGGCGTAGTGTCAGGATGGTACATGATCATGGTGACCTTCAGCGGGGGCACCGCCACATTGCTGCAGGTGCCATAGCTGCCTATATGGGCGGTGATCCAGTTCTGTCGTGCCTGCATGAATGACTTAATGGCAGCTATCCGCTCCGGCTGGTTGGTGGCTTTGTTCCAGCGTGCACAGTCGCGCGCGGCAGCCTCGGCAATCAGTGATACTGTCTCATCGAGGAACGCCTCCCTGACGGTGCGGTTAAGCGGCATCCCCGGCGCTATCAGCTCATGCCACCGCCTTGAGAGGTAACACCTGAACTGGTTGTTGTGAAAGAGATCGCGCCAGAAGGTTGACCCGTTGTTGGCCCACTCATCCTCAAAATACCAGAGGTCGGTCTTGCTCCGGTCATAGCCCCACTGGAACAGGTCATTGCCGAAGGTGAGGTCGAGATCCCATACCGGCCCGGCCCGCAGCTTGCCGTTCCTCTCCTTGTGGAAAAAGGTGCTGTACTGATAGGCATCAGGGTTGGAGGTGAACTCGTTCAGGAGCATGTAATCGATGAAGGAGGGTATATCGATGATGGCCGGGAAGCCGGTGGCGGGCGAAGCATCACCGTTACGGGCGGCAGCCTCCAGGCTGAAGAAGATATCGCGGAGATAGGCTGTCTGCTCCGGGGTGGCATTCTTTGGCTTGGGGAGGGAATGAATATACTCTACCGGCTGATCCTCGAATGAGTACATCATCCAGGCCAGCGGCTCATCCCAGTCGCGTTTGTCTGCCTTGGTTATATATCCGCCGGAGAGCTCCGGAAGGGTGTTGTCATCCTTGCCGATCTTGATGACATTAATCCTCGCCGGGTCGGCCTTCAGCTTCTCCTGAAGGATGTAGAGACCCTGGTAGACGTCGTTGATTATCACCTCGCAGTAGGCTGCCCGCGAGGCATAGTTGCCCATCTGCCCGTAGAGGCTGTGTCCGATGTAATCACGGACGAAGGCGGTGTCGAAAACCATGCCGCCCAGTATCCAGTCGTTCTCTTTCGGCATGCCGAGAAGGCTGACATTGTTGTTGGAGACGTCATCACTCTTGCGCGTGGTGAAGCCATAGCTCTTTTTCGGTGACTCCTGTGATGATGAACCCCTGATCTCTATGCCGATACGGCCGTTATAGTTCAGGAACAGCGGATTGTTCCTGTCAGAGAGATAGTTTCTCTCGCCCGGCCCGCGCCATATGATCTGCATCGAGGCGTTGATCTTGGGGTCGTCAGGTATCTCCTCACCCCCGTCAGTTGTGATTATGACTATCGGCAGGTTGCTGTCAGTCAGTGTCTGGGACAGAGCTCCGGCAGAGAAAAGAAACATAAGCAGTGATAAAAGGCTGACAGATCTCATAAGCTGAATGTTGCTAACCCAAAATTAATGAAAATCGGAAGTGAGCGGCTGCGTCAGGACATGATTATGTCAGGGGGCAGCCGGAATAGTAGCAATAAGCGAGCGAATGATGGATGTAGTTTGACGGGTCAGGCTATATTTGCAATAACCAAATATCATGGTGCGATGGTGTACGGAAAGATCAGGGTGAAGGCGCCGGCGACTGTATCGAATCTCAACTGCGGGTTTGATGTGATTGGTCTGGCCCTTGATGAACCATGTGACATCCTCGAAGCGGGGCTGACTGACAGCGGCGTGGTTGAGATTGCCGGGATTACCGGATGTGATTCCCTGAGCCGCGATCCCGGCAGGAATGTTGCCGGCGCGGTGCTTCAGGCTTTTTTGCGGAAATGGGTCTCCGGGGAATATCAGGGAGAGCCGCTTCCACGTGCCTCCTCTTCATACAGTTCTCAGGCCGGCGGAGTTGACTCTGCCCGGAGTTCCGTCAGGAGCCGTTCCGGCAGCGGCCATCGCTTGCCGGAGCCCCCGCCGGCAGGAGCGAGGCTTGGTTTCACCATCACCCTGCACAAGGGTATCAGGCCGGGGAGCGGCATCGGATCGAGCGGCGCCAGCGCCGCTGCGGCAGCCTTTGCAGCCAACTGGCTCACCGGCGGCACCCTCACCCGCGAGGAGATGATTATGCTGGCCATGGAGGGCGAGAGGGTGGCGTCTGGCGCACGCCATGCCGACAATGTGGCTCCCTCCCTGCTGGGAGGTATAACGCTGGTACGGAGCTATGACCCGCTGGATGTGGTTGAACTGCATGTTCCCCCCGAGCTCTGCTGTGTGGTCATTCATCCCGCCGGCGAGATCAGGACCTCAGTAGCCCGGGAGATACTTGACAAATCTCTGCCGCTGACCACCGCAATAACGCAATGGGGTAACCTGGCCGGACTGGTGGCGGGTCTTTACCGTGAGGACTATGATCTTATCGGCCGCTCACTGATCGACAGGGTTGCCGAGCCTAAGCGCGCAGGCCTTATTGCCGGATTCGGAACCATGAAAGCCTCTGCCATGGAGCATGGGGCGCTGGGAGCCGGGATATCGGGAGCGGGTCCGTCACTCTTTGCGCTGTGCAGGGGAGCAGAGGCGGCAGCTGAGGTGATGCGGGGACTGACTGAGACAATGCATGGATTGGGAATAGACTTTGATGGCTATCTCTCGGTGGTGAACCGCCGGGGAACAGAGATTGATGACCGGGGAGATGATATACTATAGCCTGAAAGACAAAGAGCTGAGGGTCGGCTTCAGGGAGGCGGCCTTGCAGGGTATAACTGCCGGGATGGGGCTTTTCATGCCTGAACGGATAGCCAGGCCTGACAGCAGCTTCTTCAGGCGGCTGCCCCAACTGAGCCTGCCTGAGATAGCAGTTGAAATCGGCTCCCTCTATACCGGTGCAGATATCCCGCAACAGGTGCTGCGTGAGATCTGTGAGAGGGCGTTTGACTTCCCGGTCGTGATACGGGAGATAGACCAACGCAAAAAGGTGCTTGAGCTGTTCCACGGCCCCACCGCCGCCTTCAAGGATTTTGGCGCCAGGTTCATGGCTGGCTGCTTCGGATACTTTGCGGAACGTGAACGGAAACAGACGGTGGTGCTGGTTGCCACCTCGGGCGATACCGGGGGAGCCATCGCCTCCAGCTTCTTTGGGGTGGAAGGGGTTGATGTCATAATACTCTACCCCTCCGGCAAGGTGAGCAGGCTGCAGGAGAACCAGCTCACCACCTGCGGCCGCAACATCACCGCCATCGAGGTTGAGGGATCGTTTGATGACTGCCAGGCTATGGTGAGACATGTGCTGGCAGAGCCGCCGCCAGCCCTTCCCGTCAGGCTCACCTCGGCCAACTCGATAAATATTGCAAGGCTTATACCACAGACATTCTATTACTATTATGCACTGGGCCGGTGCGGCGGCGATACGGTATTGTCAGTCCCCTCCGGCAACATGGGCAACATCACCGCCGCAGCCATGGCCTGGAGATCGGGCCTGCCGATGGCACACCTGGTGGCAGCCACCAACAGTAACCGGGTACTGCCCCGCTACCTGGAGACAGGCCTCTTCGCACCGCAACCACCCGTGGCAACCATAGCCAATGCCATGGATGTCGGCGACCCGGGAAACTTTGAAAGGTTCTGCAGGGTGTTTGATGATGAGCAGGGGTTGATAATGAAATCGGTATCAGGCTATTGGTATGATGATGAACAGATACGGCAGCATATTGCCGCCGAGTATCGCAGAACCGGGTACATTCTCGATCCGCATGGCGCAGTGGCAAGCCTCGCGCTGGATGAGTACCTGGAGAGCCATCCCGGCATGAGCGGACTCTTTGCTGCCACCGCCCATCCGGCCAAGTTCACAGATATTGTCGGGCCTCTTACGGGCGGGAGGGTGGAGATGCCGGAGACGCTTGCACGGTTTGCTGACGGCGTGAAGAGCTCGGTGCTGATGAAACCGGGTGCAGCCAGCCTGGCCGGTTACCTTGCCGGAAGGTACAGATAAACTCATTCCTGGCGGAATATGAATAATGATGAACGTGAGTTCCAGGTTTTTGTGAAGCCCGTCGGCAGCCGGTGCAACCTGCGGTGCAGCTATTGCTACTACCTGGGGCATGGTCACCAGCCTGCAGCGAGATCCGGGACCGTCATGAGTGATGAGCTGCTGAGGGAGTATATCCGGCAGCACCTGGCTGCCTCAGGCGGTGATGAGATATTTTTCTCATGGCACGGCGGCGAGCCGATGCTGGCAGGGCTCCCTTTCTACCGCAGGGTAACCACATTGCAGCGGGAGCTGGCACCCGAGGGATGCCCTGTTGTCAACGGCATACAGACCAATGGTACCCTGGTTGATGAAGAGTGGGCACGGTTCTTCCATGATGAGAACTTCTATTGCGGAATCAGCCTTGATGGTCCGGAGAGGTTTCACAACAAATTCAGAATCAGCGGTAACGGAAAAGGAACCTATTCTGAGGTGATGAGGGCAATTGAGCTGCTGCAGCGCCACAACGTCACCTGTGAGGTGCTTTGCGTGGTGAACAATGAGAATGTGCAGGCACCCCTGGAACTCTACGGTTTTTTCCGGGGGCTGGGAGTCAGCTATATCACCTTCATCCCGCTGGTTGAACCGGTTACCGGTGTCCCTGCACCCGTCACCGGCCGCAGTGTGAGAGCTGCTGACTGGGGAAGGTTTCTCTGTGCCATATTCGACGAGTGGCTTGAGAATGATATTGGAAAGATTAAGGTGCAGATCTTCGAGGAGGCACTCCGTTCAGCCTTCGGGCAGGGGCATACCCTCTGCATCTTCAGGCCCGAATGCGGAGCCGTTCCGGTAGTGGATATCAACGGCGATTTCTATGCCTGTGATCACTATGTGACCGGTGAGTACATGTTTGGAAACATCATGGAGAGGGAGCTTTCCACGCTGCTCGATGATCCGCGTCAGAAGTCCTTCGGTGCGGCCAAGCGGTTACTGCTGCCCGGATATTGCCGCAGGTGTGAGGTGCTCGGCATGTGCAACGGCGAGTGCCCGAAGAACCGTATAATCAGTACGCCTGACGGCGAGCCGGGGCTCAACTGGCTCTGTGAGGGGTACAGACGATTCTTTAACCACGTGCTCCCCTTTGTCAGTGAGGTGGCAAAAGTATGGCAGGCGGAGCAGCAGCAACGGGGCCGGACCTCCCTGTGAGCCAGCCGCTCTGACGGTTACTGCAGCAACTAACCCTTCAGTGTCTCCCTGAAGAAGTCCGTTGTCCTTTTCCAGGCGAGGCCGGCAGCCTCCTTGTCATAGTTCTGCCCGGTATCATTGTTGAAGGCGTGCCGTGTGCCCTCGTATATGAAGATGCTGTATTCTATGCCGGCCTTTTTGAGCGCCTCTTCAAATGCAGGTATGCCGGCATTGATGCGCTCATCATTTCCGGCATAGTGTGCCATCACCTTCGCCTTTATCCGCGGCACATCTTCAAGAGCGGGGGTTGATCCGTAATAGGGTACGGCAGCGTCGAGGTCTGGGGCATTGACAGCCACCTGGTTGGTCATGGCGCCGCCCCAGCAGAAGCCGGTGCACCCCACCTTGCCGGTGGAGCGGGGGTGTGTCTTGAGATACTTTACCGCAGCCACGAAGTTGCGGATGGTCTGCTCACGGTCAAGCTTGCCTATCATCTCGCGACCCAGGTCCTGGTCCTCAGGGGTGCCTCCCAGCGGGGTGAGGGCATCGGGCGCCAGCGAGATGAACCCCTCCATGGCCATTCGCCTGTTGACATCCTGAATATGCGGCACCAGCCCCCTGTTCTCATGGATGACGATCACCCCGGGCAGCTTCGCATCTCCCTCAGGCATTGAGAGGTAGGCGCGCATCTCACCGTCGGGTGCCTGGTAGGTGATGAATTCATTGATCAGCTTCACCGTCTCTGTACGGGCAGCACGTGCTGAGGCGCCGTTGCAGGCGGGCAGTATCACCACGGCGGCGGCGGTACCCCCGGTAACGACTGCCAGCTTCTTCATGAACTCGCGGCGGCTGACAGTGCCGCTGCGGTACTCTTCGTAGAGCTCATCGACTTTTCTTTTCATAGCTATATCAGTTTTGCGGGGTTAATTGTTCCCGGGTTTTACGACTTGCGCACCTCCTCCTTGATTCTCTGGATATGTCCGCGTCCCAGTCCCTTCACCTCACAGCCCAGTTGGAAGTAGCGGCGTATCTTCTCATCTGTGAGTATCCCGAAGCAGTCTATTATTGCTGCCGGCTGACCGATTGTCCTCACCACCCGGTCGGGATCAAGATTGAGGTAAGCTGAGTGGGGCACAGCCATGATCACCGCCTCGGCGCCTTTCAGTGCCTTGTCCAGGTCCTGCTCCACCCTTATCTCCGTCAGTCTCTCCTGGTTCCGGAAGAACTGTGCCTTGCTCTGTCCGGCTGCCGGGTAGCTCTCCTGCTTTTCAAACTCCCACCAGTGCTCAACGTAGGGATCATGCACCCTTATCTCTGCACCCATCTCCGCCAGCTTCCTGATCACTATCTCAGAGCCGCTGTACCGGGTATCCCCTACATCTTCACGGTAGGCTGCTCCCAGCACCAGTATGTCGGCAGCTGCAATCGGCCGGCCCATGTTGCGGAGAGCGTCCCGTACCAGCTGCCCCACATGCAGTCCGCGGGTATCGTTAATATCGATTGCCATGGGAGTTATCCGGAAGATATCATCCTCAAAGCCCAGGATATGCTTGTAGGCCCATATGCCCAGTCCGCCATCCTTCGGGAGGCAGTAACCCCCTATCCCCGGCCCGGGGAAGATCATATTGCTGTGGGTGGGTCTCACCTTGATTGCCTTTATCACCTTGATCAGATCGACACCGTTGCGTTCGGCGAAGAGGCTCCACTCGTCGAGGAAGGCGAGTATGGTGGCGCGATAGCTGTTCTCGATGATTTTGGCTGTCTCCGACTCAATGGGCCTGTCCATCACCGTCAGCGGATACTCGCGGGTGTTGAGCACCTCATTGAGAAACTTCACCACACGGTTTTTTGCCTCCTCATTGATACCGCTGCATACCCTCCAGAAGTCACGTATGCTTGCCACATAGTTGCGGCCCGGCATCACTCTCTCATAGCTGTGTGCCAGCAGCGGATCAGAGGTTATCCCGCGTTTCCTGAAAGCCTTCTTCATGATGGGGTAGGCCACCTGCTCGGTGGTGCCCGGCGCAACGGTTGTCTCTATCAGTACCAGCGCCTTCGGCGGTATATGTTCGGCTATCACTGCCAGCGAAGCCTCCAGCGCCTGCATCTCTGTGTAACCGTTACGCACGTTGCCAAGCTCCTCCTTGATATAGTCACACTGAACATCAACAACCACAGTGTCGGCCAGGCTGAGCACCTCATAGATGTAGGTTGCCACCAGCGTCTTCTTCTCGTTGACACAACGCGCAATCATCGGGTCAACCTCTGGGTCTTCGGCTTTCACTGGCGAGATGCCGCGGTTGAGCAGCGGTATCTTCCAGTAGCTGCGTACGCTGGGGCGCTGCATTCCGATTACGAACTTGGAGGGATTGCCCTTCTCGTCAACAGTGTCGGCAACAATGGCAGCCATAACGGCACCGACAAATCCGACACCCATCACTACCACTATCTCACGGCCCTTTGCCCGTTCAGCCTCCACCATCTTGCTGATCTTTTCAAACTCCTGCCGGTAATCATCCGGTTTGGGTAACGGAAACTGCTCACCGTCAGGGCTGACTGAATACTTCTCACTCATATGTCCAGGATTGAATTTGTTTATCAGGTGAATAAAGTTACGAAAAAGTAAATGAAGACGGTTGATACAACCCCGGAAACATTTAAGCCAGGCTCCTTCCGGGTGTAGCTGGCAGAACGGGTTCCTTCCCGCTGATACCGGCAGACCGGTCCCTTCCGGGTACAACAGGCAGAACGGGTTCCTTCCGGCTGACGCCTGCAGGCCATCCTCCTTTACTGTGCTGCAGTTTTCAGCGGTTTCTTATCTTTGATACCGGAATGGTCATTGAACTGACCCGCAGTACTTTTGTTTTATCTCTATTATTCAGGTAACAAAAACAGATCCTATGAAAAGATCACTGCTGCTTATTCTGACAATGCTGGCACTGGTGGTTGCTTCGTGCAACAAGGAGAAGGAGTCGGAGCGCTTCAGGCTTCTCACCGCGCATGCCTGGACAAGTGACAGTCTTCTGGCCAATGGTGCCGATGCCGGTGGTCCGGGAGGTGTTCTTGAGGAGTTCAGGGGTGATGTGATCTTCAAAAAAGATGGTACCGGCTCATTCGGTTCCTATACCGGGACGTGGTATTTCGAGGATGATGAGGCCACTCTGACCATCAGGTCGACTGAGCTGGCATTCCCGCTGGCAACGAAGATAGAGGAGCTTACAGAGACCTCCCTGAAAGTCTCGTTCCTCTTTCCGGGATTGAATCTCAATATCAGGATGACATTCAAACCCAAATGACCCTCAGGAGGGAGCTTCTTCTGGTATGCCTGCTGCTGGCTGCATCAGCCGTTGCAGTGGCACAGGCTGTGGTGGGCGGCAGGGTGAGTGACCGGCAGAGCGGCGAGCCGCTGCCGGGCGTTTATGTCATTTGGGGGAAGGGGATGGGAACCACAACCGACAATGACGGGAGCTTCCTTTTCTCCGTACCGCGCGGCCAGATAACCGTTGATTTCAGGTTTATCGGCTACCGGCCGGTGAGAGAGTCGCTCGTCGTGTCAGATGGCGACACTGTCATGCTCACCATCCGCCTTGAGCAGGAGGCCCACTCGCTTGACCAGGTGGTGGTAAGCGCCGCCCGGATGGAGCAGAAGCGCTCAGACCTGACTGTCTCGATGGATGTCATCGGCAGCGAATACCTCTTCCGGGCACATATCACCGATGCGCAGGAGCTGATCACCCGGACACCCGGTATAGAGGTGCTTGACGGACAGGCCTCGGTAAGGGGAGGTAGCGGGTTCAGCTACGGGGCAGGCAGCAGGGTCCTGGCACTGGTTGACGGGCTGCCCATGATGTCTGCCGATGCGGGAAATATCAAATGGCACTTCCTGCCACTGGAGAATCTCGCCCAGGTGGAGATCATCAAGGGGGCCTCATCGGTGCTATACGGCTCATCGGCACTCAACGGCGTGATCAACTTCAGGACTGCCGATGCATCAAATATTCCTCTTACCACCTTTTTCACCGAAGCAGGTATCTTCGGCAGGCCGTCGAACAGGAACTGGAAGTGGTGGAGCAGCCCCCGGCTCTTTGCCAGTGCCTCCTTCTCGCACCTGCAGCGCAAGGGTAACACCGACCTCAGTCTCGGGGTGAATCTCTCCTCCGGCAATGGTTACCGGAAGTACAACGATGAGACCCTCGGACGGGTAAGCCTGAGGCTCAGGCAGCACAGCCGGAAGGTTGAGGGACTTAAGTACGGGCTCACCATAAGCAGCGGCGCCACCCGCAAGACCGATTTCGTGCTGTGGGAGAATGCCTCCACCGGTGCCCTCCGGCAGGATACATCGACGGTATCAGAGCTGCATGGCTGGTTTTTTGCCGCAGACCCTTTCATCACCCTGGCAAAACGAGGCCGGTACACCCATGACCTGAAGATGAGACTGCAGTCGTCAGGCAACCGGTTCCCGGTGAGGAGCGCCAACAACTCATCCGCCTTCTCACTCTATGGCGAATACCAGTTCTGGTACGGCTTCTCCGATCATCTGAGCCTGACTGGCGGCGTGGCGGAGACATGGAGCCTCATAGGGTCAAATTTCTACGGTGATCATCGCGGTGTGAACATGGCCGCCTTTGCACAGGCAGAGGTCAGGCCCGTTGCACGGCTCAAGCTGACGGGTGGGGTCAGGCTTGAGAAGAACTTCCTCGATGGAGCGGGTGACAGGCTGGTGCCTGTCTTCCGCAGCGGTCTCAATTTCCAGGCTGCCACACATACATTCATAAGGGCTTCGTTCGGGCAGGGCTACCGTTACCCCTCCATAGCAGAGAAGCATGCCTCAACCACCCTCGGATCGGTGAGAATCTTTCCCAGCCTCTCGGTAAAGGCTGAATCAGGCTGGAGCGCCGAGACGGGAGTGATGCAGGGGTTCATGGCAGGGATGATTCATGGTGAAGCCGACCTCTCTCTCTTTGTCTCGCAGAACAAGGATATGATCGAATTCCTGTTCGGTTTGCACAATGATCCCTCGACCGGCCAATCCGGCCTGGGCTTCAAGGCCACTAATGTGGAGCACTCACGTATCACCGGGGCGGAGCTGGAGCTGCGCATGAGCCGGCAATTCGGCAGGCTGACCGGCACAATGACAGGCAGCTATACCCTGATAAACCCCGTCGAGTACAATGCCCGTACCGGCCGCAGTACCGGCATCTACCTGAAATACCGCAGGAAACACTCTGCACAGTTAGGCTTCAATATCTCATCTGACCGGTTTGGTGCAGGGATTGATCTGTTTGCCAGGTCAAAGACCCTGAACATTGATGATGTTTTTCTCAGTCCGCTCACGCGTGATGAGATCCTGCCCGGTTTCTTCGACTACTGGCAGGAGCATAACCGCGGCTATCTGCTCGCCGATGGCAACATAAGCTATGACCTGAGCAGTGTGCTGAAGCTCTCACTGGTGGTAAAGAACATCACCAATACCGAATATATGGGTCGCCCGGGGGATATACAGCCCCACCGCAACTTCAGCCTGCGGCTCAGCGGCAGGTTCTGACGGCAGCTTCCTTCATCCTGCGGCCCAGCGGCAGGTTCTGACGGCAGCTTCCTCCATCCTGCGGCTCAGTGGCAGATTCTGACGGCAGCTTCCTCCATCCTGTGGCTCAGCGGCAGGTCTTGACGGCAGCTTCCTCCATCCTATGGCTCAGCGGCAGGTCCTAACGGCAGCTTCCTCCATCCTATTGCTCAGCGGCAGGTCCTGACGACGACTCCTTTCATTTGCCGGTTGCAGGATGGTGGATGCGGCAAAGCAGCGATCTGATAAAAAAGTATTAATTTTGGTGTGCAGAAAGAGTGATTAAGATGAAACTGCTGCGTACTATCATATTTATTCTTGCCGTCACTGCTGTCTCATGCGAAGATAGAGGTCAGATCTTTGTCGATGATGATAACCCCGCGGTGCCATGCCGGTCAATAATAAAGCAGAATGCCTGCGGCAAGAGTGACATCGGAAACAGCCTTGAGTGGCTTAATGAACTGATCGTAACCTCGTTCAATGACAAGACCGGCAAGTACAAGGGCAAGATCTGGGTGAAGAGCTATAACAACATCGACTATATCATTACTGATATGCCCATAACTGACGGGTTTACCGGGTATCATGTCTTTGAATGTGATGGTACGGAGACGGTTATCAACGATAATAGCTTCTTTGCATCACTTACCAACAAGTACCTCATCTGGATCAGTCACTGCCCGCAGCCAGGGGTTACCGACTGAGTGTTTCGGTCTACCAGTATCTTCATCCGGATCAGTCACCCTCCCCAGCCCGGTACCAGCGACTGATTGTTCGTGGTGCTACGGACAGAATTCTCCTTCATAGCTGCCGCACCAAGCCTGCCACATCAGGTCTGTCACTGCCGGAACTTCTGCCGGGCCGTCGTTACTGGGCTGTTGCCTGCTTTCAGTATCTGGCAGGCTTGCCGTCGGGTGCTCCCGCCTTTATGAAAGCCCTCAGGTCATCGGTGGCACTCTTGATATCCTCCTGTCTCAGGTACATCATGTGTCCGCTCCGGTAACCCCTGAATGTGAATCGGTCTTTCATCCTTCCCGCCGGGTCTATCTGCCACATCATATATTTGGAGCTGAAGTAGGTTGTTGCCCCGTCATAGTAGCCTGTCTGGAACATCACCTTTAGTCGCGGGTTCTGTGCCATTGCCTTGCGCAGGTTCTCCCTCACGTCGGTGTTTCCGCCGTCCCATGACCAGGGTTGGGTGGGGCCGAACATATAGTATTTGGTGTCAGTGACGAACTTCAGGTGTTCACGCATGTAATAGTTGATGGCCGGTGTGAACGCATCCAGCCATGCCGGCATCTCGGGGTTGTAGTCGGTTGAGCTTCCCTCTTCGGTACGGTCGATACCCATATACCTTGAGTCGAGCCGCCCGATAGTCATGCCGCTCTTATCCCGCAGCAGTTCTTTCCAGAAGAATCCGGTAGGCAGGTTAAGGTTATACTGTAGTACCGACTTCAGGGCTATGCCCGAGTATTTTGAGACCTTTTCTGCTATCGTCAGTTTCTCCTTTTCATCGAGGAAGCCGCCCCTGGCCAGTGCCGGCAGATACTCATCTATGGCAAACCTCTCGGCCTCGGGCAGTATCTCGGTCAGATCCCTCCGTTGCAGCTCCTGCGGAAGCATCCCGTGGTACCAGGCTGTGGCGGTGAAGTAAGGCAGGTTGAAGACTGCGGTGAGCGAGCGGTCTGAGAACATCAGGTTCATGTGTGCCGGGGAGACCAGTATGACCCCGTTCAGGTATATCGACTCCCTGTTCTGAAGCTGGTAGGCCAGCCCTGACACCCTGATACCCCCGTAGCTCTCACCTATGAGATACTTCGGCGAGAGCCACCTGCCGTGCCTGGTTACGAAGCTGCTGATCCACTCCGAGAGATAGTTGATGTCTGCATTGACACCGAAGAACTGCGAGCTCCTGTCTCTTCCATCAGCCTCGGGGACCATCCGTGAATATCCCGTGTTAACCGGATTGACGTAGAGTATATCTGTCACGTCCAGCACAGAACAGGGGTTCTCATGCACTCCGTACGGCTGTACCGGAAAGCCCTCAGGGTCGATGTTCAGTGCCACCGGACCGGTATAGCCCAGTTGCATCCATACCGATGCCGAACCGGGGCCTCCGTTGAACGAGATAAGCAGCGGCCTGAGTGAAAGGTCGGAGATGCCGGTTCTCCTGTAATAGGTATAATGGAGGGTGGCGACCGGATCACCCTTTTCGTTCCAGACCGGCTGCATGCCGTTGACAGCCTCATACGGAACACGCACACCGTTGATGGTCACAGTATGGGTTGTAATGACCATGGTGTCTGTGGGAACGCTCCTCTTTTGTGCAAGAGAGAGAGCCGCTGTCAGCAGGCTGAGGATTGTGAACAGAATGGTTTTTTTCATGGTGGCAGCAGGTTAAATGATTATCTGGGCCCTGCCTGAAGAGAGGCTCCGGTCAAGGCCGGGAGCCGGTCATTACTCAGGGTGCCTATAAAGATAATGCTATGTCAGAAAACCGGCAGGTGATCCGTCATGTTTTTATGATTTATTAAAATGGTTGAACCGCCTGCAGGCGATAAAACATGACCTCCGGTATGGCAGACAACATACTGCAATACTAAAACAATCATGCTCCCGTTCTGAAAGAGTGGCATATGAAAAAGAGCTTGCCATATCATATCATTTGCAAAGTATCATTCAGAAACCAAAAAAGAATCGCGATGAGACATTTAAAAACAGTAGGCCTTACTGCCATTGCAATGTTTTTGCTTTTTGGCTGCAACAAGGAGAAACAGCCGGAAGGAACCCTTGAGATCAAATGCATCAATCCATTGGCAACTGTTGTCAAAAGTGCCGGGGTGCAGGTGAAATCAGCTCTTGCCAATCCGGACCTCGAAGGTGATACAACAGTGACACTCATGACCAGCATGAAGATCGGCATAGTTGATGTCTGGGTATCGCAGGATGAAGTGCAGGCCGGTCAGCCTGACAATCTTAAGTGGATCAGGCTTACAGGCAAATCAAATCATGAACTGAAGCTCTTTGAAAAGTACACCTTTCCACCGGTTGATCTTCCTGCCGGAGAGTACAAGAGCATAAAGGTGGTCTTCAGAAATATCTTCTACCGTTATTGCCAGTCAGTGTCAGATCCCAAGAAGGCGTGGGAGATCCTGGAGACAATGGGCAGCTGGGGTGACGCGTGCGACCCGAATGATGATTCCCTCGCTCAACCCGATTACTTCAGTACCGGTGGCAACTTCGGAGTAGTGGATGGGAAGTTCAAACTTATGTCTTCGGGTGAAAAGGTTGGAGGCTTCACCATTGAAGAGGGGAAGAAGTCAACCATTGCATGGAGACTCGGGGCAGGTGTCAATGCAACCTGTATTAATTACCTGATTGACAGGAATGGTAATCTTAAGTGGGACTGCGGGATTGACAAGATTGAAGACGAGTGTCCGCCTGAGGTGGAATATATGTGGGATTTTGTTGTTATGGATTAGCCGGATAAAAGGCGATTTGGTTCTATACAGAGGGCTGTCCCGTTCGGGGCAGCCTTTTTTACTTCCTTTCAGGCTGTTGTTCTTTTTTCGCGTGATCCCAATGCCACCGGGCGGCTGCACCTTCTGAAGGTATCACCTCGTTGATTGCAGGAATTGCGCGGATTTTACTATTTTCGCCACATACAGACAAACCAATAAATTTCGGAGGATACTACCATGGCACGCAAAATCAAGGATGGACTTTTCTTTCTCAATGTAACCGACTGGAACAGGCGCATGTTCGACTCACTGATACCGCTGCCAGACGGAACCAGCTACAATGCCTACCTGCTTCAGGGCAGTGAGAAGACCGCACTGATAGACACTGCCGACCCGGTACTGGCAGGGGTCTTCTTTGAACACCTTAAGGATGTTGACAAAATTGACTATGTGATCTCGCTCCATTCCGAACAGGACCACTCGGGGCTGATTCCCGCGGTGCTGGAGAAGTATCCCCGGGCCCAGGTGCTCGCTTCGGCCAAGGCCAAGGATATACTGGGCAGCCACCTCCATATCCCTGAGGAGAAGATCAGGGTGGTGGCCGATGGCGAGGAGCTGTCATTGGGTGACAAAACACTGAAGTTCATCTATTTTCCGTGGGTACACTGGCCCGAGACCATGCTTGTCTACCTCAAGGAGCAGAAGGTGCTCTTTACCTGCGACTTCTTCGGTTCGCACCTTGCCACCACTGACATGTATGTCTCCGACGAGTGCCAGGTCTATGAGGCTGCCAAGAGGTACTATGCCGAGATCATGATGCCGTTCCGCACCTTCATCAGGAAGAACATTCCCCTGCTCGATGCCTATGAGATAGATATCATTGCCCCGAGCCACGGCCCGATGTACGACAAGCCCTCATTCATCATGGATGCCTACCGGCAGTGGATCTCTGACGAGACCGACAAGAGCGTGGTGATACCCTACATCTCGATGCATGGCAGCATCGAGAAGCTGGTTGATCACCTGGTTGCCTCACTGGAGGAGCGAGGTGTGAAAGCTTACAAGTTCGACCTCTCGGTGACCGATATAGGCAAGCTGGCGATAACGCTGGTAGATGCTGCAGCCATTGTGGTGGGCACCCCCACGGTCATTGCCGAGCCTCATCCCCTGGTGGGCTATGCCGTCAGGCTGGCCAACACGCTGAAGCCGAAGGCGAAGTATGCATCGGTGATAGCCACGTATGCCTGGGGCGGAAAGGCCATCGAGAAAGTTGCCGAGATGATTCCCAACCTCAAGGTTGAGCTGATCGATCCCATCCTGGTTAAGGGCTATCCCCGTGCTGAGGACCTTAAGGCTGTCGAGAAGCTGGCCAACGAGCTGAGCAGCAGGTTGGCATAGGGTTTGCGCCTGATGACCCCCGACCCGGGACGGTAAGCTGCCGGGAACTGCGTAAGTCCCTGGCAGTAAAGGTTGCTTGCCGGAATCTCGCTCTCTTCTTCCTGATCTCGAAGAAGCGTCAGGATAGTGGGATGAAAGCTGCCGTAACGGTCATGAGGAATTGGTGTCTTCTTTTTTGGATAAACATTAGTTTACTCATAATGCAAAACTAATTCTGAAGACCTTTTCTTATGACTACATCAGACACACTTTTTGAAACACTATCCTATTAAACTTAAAAATATGGTAGTATCCCCTTTTGTGTGTAATGAGTTCTTTTTCCAAATTCAAAGTTATTCA
>CAZAVK010000002.1:0-263696 GCA_964488645.1 uncultured Rikenella sp.
ATTTTACTGCAGTGCTCTTCCCATTTTCACTGCATTTTTGCTTCCCGATTACACCGTCAGAATCCAGATATTTTCGGCAATCACAGCATATTGTCTTGTCGCCATTATAGAACATGAACTTCATCTTAATCGCAGTACTTTTGATGTTCTCCGTATCCTGAGCATGTCGCTTTTCGATAAGACTCCGATCAGAAAACTCTTTGAAAGAACTGAGACAGTAGAGGATATGACTGATAATGCTCAAGCTCAACTATGTATTAATTTTTAGTGGACACTAATGTATGCCAATGATTATTTTATCACTTGGATTTTCCTTTATGGTAAAATCCCAACTATGAAAATCCAAGGTATAGCTCGATTTTGAATTTGTGCCGGTTGACTTAATAGTTACAGTATTGCAAAATGGATTAAGAATACCTTGGCTTATCACTGACGAAATTTCTTGAAATGATCGGTGCTTAATACCTGCAGATGGTTCAGCGGGATCTTGATAAAAAAGTCCAAATTTATTATATCCAGTTACAACAACTGCATGATGTTCTGGGACAACCCCGAGTTCAACAGGTACATTATTGTCTAGGCAATATATTATATAGCCAAATAAGTTGATCTGGTTGAACCAAGGTCCTTTTAATTCGCACTCAAGGCCCAAATTTTTAAAAACTGCAAAAGGCAAATTATCAAGGAGATAAATATATCCCGTTTTATATGGATTCCTTTCTAGAAATAGGGATGCTAAATTGGGTCCTTTGAAAGAATAGCCTGCATTTTTAAGTATCATACTTAATGAATAATAGAAACACCAATTTCCAGACTGCTTATAGTAAGGAACAGGAAATTTGTTGTCTTTGTCGCCCCTGGTTTTAAAATAGGTACCCCACTCCGAAGGAAAAGTAATTATGTATGTTGAAAAATGCATTGATTTAATTTCGGCTTGCTTTTTCTCCCAATCGATTTTAGTCTCTAATTCAATAAACGTGGTGTCTTTCATTAAGAATACCCTAATAGGGTTAATATCCAGTGAATCAGCCCTATCTATAAATTTATCATTAAATGGCAAGGTAATTGTAACGCTGTCTTTGAACTTAAGACCATCGGGTTGCAGATCATAAGCCCAAATATCAGAAGTTAATCCAAGCTTCTCCGATGTGTTCCTACTTATCGCAATAGGTTGATGATCAGTCAATGCTCCAACAGGAATGAAAACAGATGCGCCATCCGTTGTATTTACAATACCTCCCTCAGGCCCAATATTTCCATGACCGGTGTAAGTAGGAAATTCCTTTTCTTTCTCACATGTTGTCAGAATAATAATGCTACTGAGAAGCATTATTATCGCATTTAACTTTTTACAGATCAGTTTTTCCATAATTCCGCTGACTTAGTTTCATATAAAATTAGGAAATTCAAAAGATTGAAATGAATTTATTACATGTTTATGTCAAACGAGAATTGGCTTTAATCACAATTGCCACGTAATTGGTCAAATGAAAATAAAAACCTTACGACTGTATAGATGTTAGTTCCTTTATTTTGAAGGCACTACATGGCCTTGTTTCTGTAAAGATGGGATACTGGAGCAGTATTAAAATGAAAGCCTCGGTTGATTAATAGTTATAGAGTACTAATTAAAAACTTACAACATCACAATAAACGATCTTTCTGTAAGAATGGATTGGGGAAAGAAGGCCCCTTACGAAATCTTGTCTGAAATACCTACGTAACCCAGTTTTTCAACGATCTCCTTTGAGGTGGATTTCAGGTATCACCCATAGGTAGAAAGTGGCTAATTTGGGCATACGTCATGTGCATACTGAGAAAAATATTATTTATGATTGAAAATCCCGTCTATTCGCCAATTATGGCAGTCACGGCCTCCAATATGATGAAATGGTTGTGGAAGACCTGGGATGCCATTTGTTTTGCCCTGGATTTACTGATTGGCAACTTGCCGGTGAAATACATAACGGGATCGATTTATTGAAAAACGAGGCTTGTAAAGAGTCGACTAATTAGTCTTTTATATATCTGACTGAAATTAGTCTATCGTCATAACCTGTCGAAAAATAGACATATGAAAACCTTTGGTGATCATATGAAAGGCAGATCATATATGTATTCGGATTAGTCCAAAAACAAGTTGATTTACCAATGTCCACAAATCTCCAATGAGTATAAGGAATTAACGAAAGTGCATATCTTCCAGCGGGTAAAGCTGTAAATCCAGTTTCATTTGTTGCACCTTCATTTGGTGAACTCCAATGTTCGAAACCAGCTTCTTTCAATTTGCCTCCTGCAACAGCACTTCCTCCAAGATATTTGATAAGTACATCCCAATCGGAAGGGGTAGGCAAATGCCAACCAGACGGACAAATTTCCATTGCATCATTCCACGTATAAAGTCGTCCATATTTTTTAGAATTTAATTCATCATTATAATAAGACAATGAACTTGGTGTTTTAAAATTAAAATTTTCTGCCATCCAAATTTGGTTGCCAATCTGGACAGTCCGATAAATATTGCCGTCACGTGGATCGATAAAAGATCCATAGTTAACATAATTAGGCTCATCAAGATACTTCACAACTTGATTAAATACTTGATCATCATCAGGCATAGCCATATGCGCCCAAGCTGTGCTTATTAATATTGGAGCTTCAGGTCTAATTGCCTCATCTATAGCCAGGGCACTTGAAACTTGGACTATCCCATCATCTGGCCCATCTAAATATTTACTTGCTATGATACTTAATTGTTTAGCGAATTTTGAGTTAGATTCATCGTATGGGTTGTTAATTGCAGCAATTGTATAATACGGGATTTTTGGAGGTCCTGTTTTTGCAAGGGTTCGAATAAAGCTGGAATTAACTCTCAAATCTCGAAAGCCCTGAGTATTAAGATTATATATGATCGGGAGAAGAGGATCTAGACTTGTAGGATCAAGTGTAACTACGTAACCTAGAATCATTCTGAATATTGCCAAAGGTGAGCCTAGGTGTGGCGTTCCCAATGTTATCAATTTATTGACATATTTGACCCCATCACATTGCTCAATCATGGATCGTGCCACTAACCCTCCCATGCTGTGTGCGACTATATCGACTTGTTTTTCTTTAGCGTAGATATCTAATGCTTCTTTTAAAAGTGTGGCATTTGATTTGATGGGTTTTGCTGATATGTACACGAAAGTCCAAATCTCTGAGTATTTTAAGTTATCAGTATTTTGGATTTTGGGAATGAACTTATCCCATCTCTCAGCGTTGCCAGTCCAACCATGTATAAGCAGTAAGACTTTTGCTGCTGGCTTGATTGTTGGTGACATAAACACAAGATTTCCATCTTTATCTGAAATGACTTTTTTTAATCCCATTTGCTCTATTGGGGGATATTGCTTATCGAAGCTAAGGTAAATGATAATTTCAGCTGCAACAGATGTTGATTTATTTAAGCTCTTCTCCCAGTCTATTACATCAATAGTAATCAAAATCTTTTCACCATTGTAAGTGTAATCAAATGGGAAGTAGGATGATCCATTATAGCCGAGAGCAATACTTTTTAATGTATCTAAGGATATTAAATGAATAGGTAGCTCAAGGGCTACAGGCTTCTTTATGGAACCTGTCGGAAAACGTATTGTAATCGGGGCAACAAGACTTTCAAGATTAGTATTAGGGAATGTGAGAGCCTCATTTCCCGTCCTTCCCAAGAATACGTTTCCACTAGTGGGTAGTGCACCGGCTGGTATTGTTAGCTTAATAGAATCAGAGGTGACCAAAGTGCCTCCAGCTTCAGCTAATACATACTTCTCTTCGTATTTTAGTTCCTGTCTAGCTTCTTCTTTTTCTTTTTGACATGCAGCAAAGAAGACTATCAGAATAAGGAGGATGAAATTTCGTGACATGACATTAATTATTGATTAAATCAATTTGGAAACAAGCATATTAATTTAAATATTATTCACACATTTTAGATTATATTTTGATGAATAATTATCTTAATATGACAGGTATTAATTTTTCATCGACCAATTCTTAAACAAGTTCCCCAAGAATTTTTTTACTGATTGAGGAAATTGTGAACTTAGGCGAAGTTGATAATTAATAAAACAACCCGAAAAATATGGCAAAAAATCTAGGTTAATAAAGCAGAGATAATACGGGAACTGGTGTGTTTTGACGAGAGCAGGCAAATCCTGATAAGATTCCACAAGCCAAAGCTAACCTAGGCAAAAAAAGCCATTGCTTGAAATCAATGGGTGAAGCAGTCAGATATTCAGGGTATTTTGAATGTGAAAGTCATCCTATGTATGGCTAATGAAGCCGTTTTTTCAAAATAAGTGATAACGGCACATTTAATTCATAACATAAACTGATATACCAAGTGATTCATATGTTATTGTATCTTTGTCTATCAAAATAGACAGATAGGAGTATTATTCGGGACCTATTAATAAGACAGTTCTTTAACTTACTATTATACATGCAGTTATAGTCCAGGTTCGAGCCCTGGCGGAGCAACCAGGAATTTCCGCGTTTTGCGGGATTCATTATAACGACGAAAGGGCGAGAAGTTTATCCGCCAACCGGCGGAAGCCCTGACAGAGCAACCAGGAATTTCCGTCCTTTGCGGGATTCATTAGAACAACGGAAGGGCGGGAAGTTTATCCGCCAACCGGCGGAAGCCCCGGCGGAGCAACAAAGAGAAGCCCCTTGCGGGCTTTTTTGTCGCTGACCCAGAACCCTGCAGACCAATTAAGTTCAATCATCAAATAGAAACAGAATCATGAGAAAGAGTGTAAAGAAATTGTTTCCGGTCGTGGCGCTTGCCCTGCTGGTCTCCTTTACCGCATGCCAGACCCAGGCACCGGCCGTTGAGAAAGATGCTCCTTCAAAGGGTAGTGTTGCCCTTCTGGTGGCAGAAGGATTCCATGATGGTGAAGCCTATATGCCCCTCGGCTACCTGGTTAACCAGGGTTACAGCGTGACCGTTATCGGTCCTCAGCGCGGGAAGGTCAAGGCCTACAACAGTGACTTCACCATAAACATTGAGAAAGCGGTATCAGAGGTTACCCCTGACGAGTTTGATGCACTGATCCTTCCCGGCGGAAGAGGCCCGGCTGTTCTCAGGGAGAATGAGAGTGTCATTGAATTTGTCAAGGCGTTCTGGGGTACCGACAAGGTGACCGCAGCCATCTGCCACGGCCCCCAGGTGCTTGTGACGGCTGATCTGCTCCAGGGGCTTGTCCTCACCGCCACCGGCGCCATCAGGGAGGAGATCGAGCAGGCAGGAGCACACTATGTTGATTCCACAGTTGTTGTAACCGGCAGACTGATCACCTCAAGAAACCCGCAGGATCTGAACAACTTCTCAACGGCAATCGTTGAAGCACTGAAGAGCCAGAAGTAATACGGTCATCAGACCATCTTATTCCCCGCCCGTCATAACGGCAGACAGGCGGGGTTTTCTTTTTATATGCCTGCTGCATGTTATCATAAGTGGTATACCCCGGCCGGCTACATTTTAACTGTCTCTCTTTTTTATATCATTTTATTGATATCTTTACCGCACGATTTCAGGTGCTCATGCCGGAAGTTATCCGGCAGGGGTGAATAGGGAATCCCGTGACCAGGCAGGCCGCCGGTCTGTCAGGAAACCGGGAGCTGTACCCGCAGCTGTAAATCCGTTAAATGTTCCGGCATCCCCCGCCACTGTTATAACAATGGGAAGGCAGCCGGAACGGGATGAGCCAGAAGACCTGCCTGCAATCAGACCTCGTAGCTTTCGGGTAAAGGGCGAAGAGCAGAAGCTTCACTGATTCTCACTCTTCTCTTTAAGGTTACGTGTGTTGCTCATTGCATCATTAATTGCAACTCTTTCATGATGAGCGGTAAACATAGGTTAACCATGCTGACGGGCAGGAGGATGACCGGCACCTTCAGGGCTCTGCCGCTTCTTCTGGCAGCCCTCTCCTTCAGTACCTTCATCACCGCCCAGCCGCTGGCTGACACCATCATCCATGTTCAGGATGTCATCATCAGCGCATCCCGCAATGACCACTTCAGGCATGATGTGAGCTATGAGGAGTACCGCGGCGCCCTGCTGCGACACTATGAGGGTGAGTCGCTGAGCAGGCTGCTTCTCTCTGAGGGCGCACTGAATATCAGATCTAACGGTGCTGGTGGTGCAGCCTCCTCCCTGGCGCTCAGGGGCGTCTCCTCAGGTCATGTTCAGGTTAACTGGAACGGTTTCCCCATCAACTCGGTCACCCTCGGGACAACCGACTTCTCGATGATCCCCGCTGCCGGGTTTGACCGGGTCACCCTCGTCTACGGAGCATCCGGCGCCGTTTACGGCAGCGGCACCTTCGGCGGCGCCGTCTCTCTCAGCAGCGAGCTGGCACCCTCAGACACCCTCTCGGGCAGCCTCTTCGCCGGATGGCAGTCGCTCGGAACATACCGTGGCGGGCTCTCCCTCAGGGCGGGCAACGAAAGGGTGGCCGGCAGGCTATCGGCATGGGGGGGACACTCAGCCAACCGCTTCAGCTACTATGACTATATAATGCAGAGTGAACGCATACAAAATGACGGAGCATGGAGCGAGTATGGTATGATACAAAACCTCTCCGTGAAGCTCTCCGCCGCTTCACAGCTGGAGGCGGGAGTATGGTACCAGGTGAAGCCCTACAGCATCCCGTCGCGCATCGGCTCCACATCATTCGAGCAGCAGTCTGACTCAACCCTGAAGCTCTTCATGGGATACCGGCTCCTCGGCAGCCGCTGGAGCCTCAAGCTCAAAGCGGCCCGCTTCAGCGACCGGCAGAACTACACCATGAAGGGATCTGCCGATGCACCGGTCAACAGCATAGAGTCAAGGATAGCCTCGGTACAGTATTACGGTGATGCCGGATTCCGGTATCATCTCCCGTCAGGGCTCTCACTTGATGCCGGCATTACCGGATCACTGATCAGTGCCGAAGTGTCAGCCTACGGCGGCATCAGGGAGGAGAGGGGGGTAGCTCTCTTCGGCGGGGTGAGGCAGACCCTCGACCGGGTCATCCTGCAGGCGGCCCTCCGCAAGGAGTGGTACAACACCTTCAGCTCAGGTGTGCTGCCATCGGCCGGTTTAAGGTGGGAGGCGATACCCGGGAGATGGACAGTCAGAGCCAACTACTCGCAGAAATACCGCAAGCCGACCTTCAATGACCTCTACTGGATACCGGGCGGCAACCCGGAGCTGCGCCCCGAGAGCGGCTTCACCCTGGAGGCCGGTACAGATGTAATACTAATTAAGGGAGAACATCACAGGCTGACAGCCGGAGTCACTCCATATTTCACCCGCGTACGGGATATGATTGTATGGCGTCCGGCAGGCATCTACTGGGCGCCGTTGAACTACCAGGATGTCAGATCGGGCGGGGCAGACCTGTCCGTGACATTTGCCGCAGGGAGGGAGAAGCGGAGCTGGAACTCATCACTGAAGATGGCCCTTAACCATTCAGTGGCGAGAGAGAGGGGCAGCCATAACCGGATTGTGATGCTCTATAATCCGCGGGTGATCGCCTCCTGGAAGAACTCATTCACCCTGGGACTGTTTGACCTTGAAATCACCGACAGCTTCACGGCTGACCGCTACTTTGATGAGGGGCGGCTGCTCAGGCCCTTTAACCTGATCGATGTGAGGACCGGCGTTAACATCCCTGTATCCCCGGGGAGCCTGGGGCTCCATCTGACCTGCAACAATGCCACCGACACAACCTATGAGCTGATCAGGCTCTATCCCATGCCCGGGCGCTACTGGTCTCTGAAACTTGACTACTCATTTTAATCAACAATTAAATCAACACAAACATGAAACTGAATCTGCTGCAAAAATGCCTGCTCCTGTCTGCCGGAATGATGCTGATGCTTGCATCATGTGAAAGAGTCGATGACAACCCTGATCCTGCCTTCAACAACCTGAAAGGACTCTTTGTGGTTTGCGAAGGAACCTTCGGCAAAGCTGACGGCGACATCACCTACTACAACACCGATGACGGCTCCACCGTCAAAGGGCTTTACCATGCAGTCAACCAGACTGATGCCGGCGATGTGGTGCAGTCATTTGCAATAGCTGATACCCTGGGATTCATTGTTGTCAACAACTCCCAGAAGCTGATCGTGGTTAACATGAAGGACTTCAGGCATATTAAAACCATTACCGGCTTCTCCTATCCACGCAGCATCGTTAGAGCTGATGAGACAACAATTTATCTGTCAAACGGCAATGGTATCTCTGACAACTATATCTACTCCATTGACCTTGTCACCCTCACCAAGCGCGACTCGCTTGCTGTGACCACCGGTCCTGAGGCGCTGATCAAAGCCGGAGAGAAGGTGTATGCATCGCTCTCGGGCGGGTGGAACAATGACGGGAAAACGGTACTGGAGATCGATCCGCGAACCTTCTCCATTGCCGGCAGCCACGAGGTAGCCCTCTGCCCGGTCGATCTGGCTGCCGACGGCAACGGCCATATCTGGGCCTACTGCAAGGGGGTGGCAGACTACTCAAACTATCCGGAGGTGAGCTACACCGGAATGGGGCTGAGCAGGATAAATCTCTCTGCAGGCCGGGTCACCACGATGCCGTTCAGCACCATGGCTGCACCGGGCACCAACAACCTCTCTGTTTCAAAAGATGGCAAGACCCTCTATTTCATCAATGACGGAGTCTATGCCATGGCCTCTTCGGCTACGGCGCTGCCTGCCGAGAAGCTGGTCGGCAACAGCTTCTACGGCATCGACACTGATCCGAAGAGCGGTGATATTGTGGTACTGGATGCCGATGCATCAAAAGTCCTGATCTTTAATACAAACGGGGTCAAGCAGTTTGAATTCGGTACCGGAAGCTTCCCGGGATCGGTGGTATTCAGCTACTGACTTCAGCAGGAGCTTCTCACTGCTGTCACGCAGCTTTGAGAAGCTCCGCTCCGTTCATAATATTAAAACACGCGGCTGACCGGATATCAGAGTGTCAGGAAGAGCAGCGTCTGTGCCAGTATGATCCTGAGGAACATCGTCATCGGGTAGACCGTGGCATAGGCTGTTGACTGGGCATGCACCGGGGCAAGGCTGTTGGCAAACTCCAGGGCTGGCGGATCGGTCATTGAGCCTGCTACCAGTCCGCAAATCTGCAGATAGTTCATCTTCATCATCCGGGCGGCAGTGGTTACCAGTGCCACCGGCACGAAGGTGATCACGGCCCCGTAGATAAGCCATATATATCCTCCGCCGGCGATGGTGCTCACCAGGTTGGCGCCCGAGCTGAGCCCCACACAGGCCAGGAAGAGGATTATCCCCAGCTCCCTGAGCATCATATTGGCTCCGGGTGTCATATAGAAATCAAACTTCCCGATCCGGCCGCGGCTGCCGAAGATGATTGCCACTATCAGCGGTCCGCCGGCCAGTCCCAGCTTTACCGGCGCCGGCAGGCCGGGCAGGAAGACCGGAATTGAGCCGAGCAGTATCCCGAGGAATATGCCCGCAAAGAGCGGGATGGTGTTGGGGTGTGCCAGCTCCATCACCGAGTTGCCGAGCTCCTGGCGCACCTCGGGCAGCAGTGCCCGCTTGCCCACCACCCTGACGGTGTCACCCAGCTCGATGGTGGTGTCACGCGTAGGCAGTATCTCGAGACCCGAGCGGAAGATGCGGGTGATGTTGGCCTCATACCTCCTGTAGATACCTACCTGCTCAATGGTCTTCCCCGCCAGCTTACGGTTGGTCACCAGCACGTTGAACATCGCCAGGTCACCCGATATCTCACGCTTCTCGGAGAAGGAGACCTCACCCATGGTAAGCCGCAGGTTATCGGCATGCTCCACCGTGGATACACCGTACAGCACATCTCCCTCCTGCAGTACAATGTCTTCTGAGGCAACCATATATGTTCCGTCTCGGAGGATGCGCGAGAGTACCACCTCCTTGTCAACTGCCTTCTTGATGAACCGGATGTTCTTTCCGATGATATTGGGGTTGGTTATGCGGATCTCCACACTCTCGAGCTTCACCCGGTTCTCCTTATATTGCCGGTTGAACTCCTCCACCTCATCGCTGATCTTTATGCGGAAGAAATACCGGGCCAATACCATTACGGTTATCAGTCCGATAATCCCGAACGGGTAGGCCACAGCATATCCCATTCCGGCTACGGCAGCATCCTCCTCCCTGCCCATCTCGGTCAGCACCTGCTGCACCGCTCCCAGTCCGGGTGTATTTGTCACGGCACCGCTCATGATACCGGTGATCACTTCTGCCGGTACGTCACGCCAGATGTGAATCAAGTATGCGGTAAGGAATCCCAGCACCACAACGGTGGCAGCCAGCAGGTTGAGCCTCAGGCCGTCACGCCGGAAGCTGCTGAAGAACCTGGGACCCATGTCAATACCAACCGAATAGACAAAGAGTATCAGTCCGAAGTCGCGCACGAAGCTCAGTATATGCAGATCTGCCCTTATGCCAAAGTGCGCCAGCAGCAGCCCGGCAAAGAGCACGCCGGCAACACCAAGCTTCAGCTTCCTGACCTCCAGCCTGCCGAGGAGGATTCCGAGAAAGGCTGTTATACTTAGAAACAGAATCGTCGAGGTTATTCCCGAACCGGTAAACAAACTCCTGATAAATTCCATGGCGGTTTCGTTGGTTATGCCTCCCATGAATTGTATCCACCGGGCGAAGGTTGACCGGACATCATGAAAGGCACACAAATATATTAAAGAATGTCATACCGGCAGAGCCGGACAAGAAAGGACATAGAGCCCGGCCAGCAAGGACTGAATATCGGACAAGCAAAGGCAGTGAGCAGGACAGGAAAGGAATGAGAGCCCGGCCAGCAAGGCTAATGAGCAGGATAGAAAAGAAGTGAGAGCGCGGCCAGAAAGGCTAGTGAGCAGAACAGGGAAGGAGTAAGAGCCGGGCAACCCGGGGCGGAGAGCCGGTGATGGCAGTTGATTCTGCCATCTTCAGGGGCAGCTTTCGGCAGAATTGAGCTATATTCGGGCAATAATAGAAAAGAGCGAAGCCATGGAAACAAAAGATCTGATCCTGAAAGTTCTGAAAGATTCACCCCAGCCCCTTAAATCGGGAGAGGTGGCAGAGAAGGCCGGAGTTGACAAGAAAGAGGTTGACAAGGTAATCAAGACCCTTATCAAGGAAGAGAAGATCGTATCACCGAAAAGGTGCTACTACTCACCCAAATAGCTTGACGCCCCGGCAGGAGTACACGGCTGGGCTGCCGGTTACCTTAGCGACAGCAGTCAGCAGCTTCGGGCAATAGCCTCCGGCCGCGGTTGTGCCTGACACAAACAGTTGAGGTAACGGGCCGGATATAGTTAAATATACCCAGGCACGACCTGTCGTACCCCGAACTGGCACCTGCAACCGGCATCCCCGGTTGCCATATAATAAAACGAGATCATACCCCACTGACTGACAACCGGTTTGCAAGATTTTCACCGGTCAGTTCAAAATAATTGCTTTAATATTTGGTTTATATTGTAAACTACTTTATATTTGCAACAACCAAACAGAAGTTTACCATGAACAGCGAAGAGAAATTGATGAGCAATGAAGAGAGTCTTCACATCATTACCGAGATGATCGGCCGTACCAGGCTGAAGGTCAGTCAGGGCAGTTTTCATCTGATACTTTGGGGCTGGCTGATACTGTTCTGCGTTGTTGTAGAATATGTACTGATCAGGTTCACCACTGTGGCCAGTCCGTGGAATATCTGGTTCCTGACCCTTGCCGGGGCCCTGGGCTCCGGGCTTTATGGTTTCCTGAAAGGGAGGAGGGAGAGGGTCCGCACCTATGCTGACTCCATCTTCATGTGGACCTGGCTGGGTTTTATGCCGGTAGGTGCCCTCTTAATTATTTACCTCTGCATTGACAGGAGTTTCGTGCTGATTCCGCCATTCATCATGCTGGTTGCCTCCCTGCCCACCTTTATTTCAGGTATCATTATCAGGTTCAGGCCGCTGATCGTCGGAGGGATCATAATGTTTCTCCTTTCCGTCACCGCCTTTTTTGCCGGGCCCTCCGTCCATCACCTGGCCATGGCTGCAGCCATGCTGGCCGGTTACCTCATTCCCGGTTACCTGATCAGAAAAAGGTTCAGCTCATGAAAAAGTTACCTGAGCTCGATCCGCTTCTTCACAACCGGCTGCGTCTGGCTGTGATCTCGCTGCTCGCGGGGGTTGTGGAGGCGGAGTTCACGTGGTTGCAGGAGCAGGCAGGTGCCACCGCCGGCAACCTGAGCATCCAGATAGGCAAGCTTAAGGATGCAGGCTACATTGAGATCACCAAACGGTTCAGGGGTAACTACCCGCAGACATCGTGCTATATTACCGAGCTGGGGCGGCAGAAATTCGAGGAGTATGTGAAGGCGCTCCAGGAGTATTTCAATCGGTGAATAGTCTCTCTTTCAAGAGTATGGATAGAGGTACCACTGCAGTCGGCTCCCGGTTGTCAGCAGAGGAGACCACACCAGTCAATAAGCGCTAAGCCCGGAGCTGCCGGCAGTCTGGGAAAGTTCTTTGTCCATTGATATTCTTACCATTATCAACAATATGAGCAAAAATCTATTACCATGAGCAAAAAATCTATTACACATCTACTACTCTCGTGCATTTTGTGTTCCTCATTACATACGGCACAAGCTTCAGAGAGTGACACGATCCTCTACGGTGCAGAGCAACGAATTTACTCCGCCTTTTTATTGTCGCTTCAGGAAGGGAACCCTGATACTCTGGTCTCGCTGGAGGATGCCTTTGCTGCCTCACCCTCCTCCACGATTCGCAATTACTGGATTGCATACACCGGTTACCATAAAAGCCTTTTTCACCTGAAGAAGGGCAACCGTGAAGATAGTTACACAGCCATTGTGACCGCATTAAACACGATAGATACCATAAAAGACAAAAACTCCGAACTATACGCCCTGACAGCTTTCCTACAGGGGTATTCCCTTCAGTTTGCGAGAGGCAGTTCACCTGACCTGTTTTCGGAAATCAGGCATAATGCGGAAAAAGCACTTGAGCTTGACAGCAACAATATCAGAGCCCTGTACATTATGGGAATTAATGACATGTATCAGCCCGTTGCATTTGGCGGAGGAAAAATGTGTGAAGAGTATTTTCTGAAAGCCATTGCATTGCCTGAACCGCCTCAACATGACAAGACCGCTCCAGTCTGGGGAAAATGTGAAACATATTCCGCACTAGTTGGCTACTATATTAAGAATCAATCTTTTGATAAAGCAAAAAGATATCTTTCAGAGGGGCTCGTTTTGTACCCGGATGATTATATGCTGAATCAACAAAAAGGAATGCTGAAGGATAAATAACCGGTGGCTGAAGGTTAAAGAAGAGTCAGGCAAAACAGAACTGCCACCCTGATACCCTTAAATCAACCACTGCTGAATTTTATGACCGGCATCTGCCTGGTGAATTCAGAATGCGTAGCCCAGCGCCACTATCAGGATTGGCAGGAAGCTGTCGGAGGAGCTGCTCTCCGGGTCTTTCTCACGGTTCAGCCGGAACCCTGCCCCTGCTCCAAGGTCAATGGCAAACCCTGACTTGAGGATTATCTGATAGCCGGTCTCTCCTCCCAGCATAAAGAGGTGTCTGAGTGTTGAGTTGTCAGTGTCGTTCAGGTCACCGCCGATCATATATGTAAACCGCGGCGAGACCCAGAATCCTGCAGGCGCATCCTTTGTTGCATGGGTGGGATAGAAGCGGTATCCGGCCGAGAGGCCCGCCATGGCAAAACCGGAAGTTGTGTTCGTCGAGCCAAAATAGTTTGCAGTAAAGATCAGTGATGAAGCGGGAGTGATCGCCCTCTCATAGGCAAGGTTGTAGTTGTTCAGCAACAGGGCAAGGGTGTTTGTCTTCAGAACCTGTTTTCTCTCCTGCGGAAATGCAGCCACCGGAATCAGAAAGAGCAAAATCACTCCGGCACGGAAGGGTTTGCCAACTCTTTTCATAGCCAATTGTTTATCTCTTCTCAGAATCCGAAGGCCCTTTGAGAGATAACAATCACTGTCACTGTTTGTTCAGCAGCCTTTGCAACGGAATTGGTTTGCCAAGATCTGCAACACCAGGACCTGGCCCTTCATGGTGTGCATCATTAAGCTCTGCCGCCCCGCGATTTGTCCTTGCATGATCTGCTGCCTCAAAGGCTGTCACTGCATGATCTGCTCTTACCTGATCTGCTGCGAGATGGCTTACATCACCATGGTACGGCTCTCTATGATCTGTTTTTTAATGATCTGCCCCGGCAGGATGGCAGAAGCCGCTCTCCGGCCGCACGGCCCCAGTATGACCGCTCCCGGGCATTCAGCCCAGGAGGTTCAGGCTCAGCAGGATTATCGGCAGGGTGATGATGCTCAGGATGTTTGAGACAAAGACATTGGCGGTGGCGGTGCCGTCATCCTCGCCGAGGATGTTTACCATTATCACCACATTGACCATGCATGGCATGGCTGCCTGCATCAGCATGACAACCACCACCTCACGGTGCAGTACCGAAGGGAAGAGCAGGTCGAACAGCAGGAAGAGCCCCATTAATATGTACGGCACCAGCAGCAGCCTGTTGAATGAGAGCAGGTAGGTGTCGCGGTTGCGCAGCACCTTGCTGCGGTCAGCAAACCAGATCACCGTGGCAATGAAGAGCATCGACAGGAAGGTGTTGCTCTTGCCCAGGACCCCTACAGTATCGAGCACAAAGGGAGGCAGCCTGACAGAGAAGAGGAAGAGCAGGAATCCGGAAATGATGGCGATGGTGTTTATGTTCAGGATCTTCCCCAGCCGTTCCCTCCTGCTGAACTCTTTGCCGGAGGAGATTATGCCCACGCCGAGGGTCCACATCAGGATGTTTGAGACCAGGACAAATATGCTGCCGTAGAGCACTCCCTCCTGCCCGAACTGGGCAGCTATCACCGGCAGTCCCAGATAGATGATGTTTCCCAGCATGCTGTGAAGCCTGAAGATGGCTGCATGGCCTCCCTTTATATTGAAGATCAGGGTGGTCAGCCAGCCCGCCGCCAGCATCAGCAGAAGCACCACCACCGAGAGCAGCAGCGCCTGCAGGCTGTTTGCCAGCAGCCTGGGGGTCACATCAATGGTGCTGAAGCTGGTAAAGAGCATGGCCGGAAGAGTGACATAGAAGATCAGCCTGGAGAGGAAGTCGCGTGTACCGGCAGTAAAGACTCCCGTCCGGCAGGCTATCAGGCCGATTACCACTATGGTTGCAAGGATCCCGATCTGTCTCAGAATAACGGCAGCAGTCATATCTCTTTTCCGGAACCGGTGAAGGGTCGGTTTATTGAAAACAGCAATAAAGATAACTCGGTAATGAATAGGAGAATGATATTCCGCCGGATTTCTCTTCCGTTTCGGGATATCTTAACCGGCATCCTGTAATGAACGGGTCGTGAATCATGCATAAACTGCTCTCCATTATACGGTCTGTTGCTATGTCCGGGCCGGCAGCAAGGCATAATCTGTTATTTACGGAGTCTCGGAGCAATGATCAGCCCGGAAATCCCTCATACCGGCACTTCGCAGATCCGTTTTCTTTGATAATTTGCAAATTCCGGTATCATTCCGTAACTTACGGGAAACCTTTTCCCGAAGCGGTGTCTGCCCCGATCCTGTCAGCCATGAGACGAATCATCCTGCTCATCTTGATCCTCGCCACGGCCTGGTCTCTGGCGTCTGGACAGGACATGATCATTACCAATGGGGGTGATACCATCCACTGCAGGATTACCCGCGTAACACGTTGTGATATACTTTTCCGGGTGATCACGCCAAGCAGTATTACGCATCACCGGCTGCCGCTCTCCAGCCTGCTAAGCTATACTGTCAGGCCTGGCGGTAACCTCCCCCCCGGGCAAGCGAGCTCCAATGAGCAACCGGTTCCGGACACTGAGGAGGCTCTCCCGTTAAAGGCTGCCGGCCTGCAGGGCGAATCACCCCTTTCTAAACTGCCGCAAGGCACTCTCCGCATCAGCCTTAACGGAGGCATGGGTTTGATCCTTGCCAGCAGTACCGAAGCGGAGGCCAGACTGGTTCAGTATGGCAATACACCACGGGAGGCAGCTGCCTACTACCGTGACCTCAAGGGAGGCTGGTACGGCAGTGGCGATGTAACATGGCTCCCCGGCCGCCAGTCGGGGGTGGGCATCAGGCACAAGTTTTTCAGTTCAAATGCATCCACTGAAGGATTTTTCAACCCCGGTGACTATGAGAATGTCTATTTCTCTGAATTATCAGAACAAATTTATGTCAACTACACGGGACTTTCACTATTGACCAGTTACCCTTTCGGGCCGGACAAACAGTACAACATCTATGTAATCCTTTCGGGCGGCATAACCCTCTACCGTGACGAGATGAAGATGCTTTACCAGGGTTTGCTCATTACCGGTAATGCATTTGGTGTCGATGCAGCCATCGGCTTCGAATACAGGGTGTCGCCCCTGATCTCGGTCGGGACGGAGATCTCAGGTTTCAGGTCAAGACTCACAAAACTGAATATGAAGTCCGCCCGTGAGGAGAAGAAGGTGACGCTTGCTGAAGGTGAATACGAAGATCTGACAAGGCTGGAGATATCAGCCGGAATAAGAATCTACCTCTGGAACAGATGAAGAGAATGCGGTATATCTGGTTAGGCATCGCTGTAATTCTGGGATTAACCGCCTGCAGCAACGACTTCCTCAAACCGGAAGAGGCGGAATGGTACCAATTCAACGGAAGAATCGAGTTTGACAACTTCAAATTTTCCGAAACGGTCACTCTTGAGATTCCCGCGGCGATTGACACCCGCTATTCTGTTTTCATGCATCCGGCCTGGATTGATATTCCGGAACACAGGGGCAAGGTAGAGAAAGGTAGGATAGAATTAACGATAAAAACAAAGGATCCATGGATGTACCTGGGAGGCTCTGACCTTAACGGCCAAATAGTGATACGGGTTGAAAAGTTCGGTTTTCTCATTCTGCCAGTCAGCTATCTTGTTGAAAGTACTGTAGACATAATACCTACTCTTGAATTCACGCCTGTCCTCCTGACTTTTTCCGGAAGCTACAGCGAGACAATCCGGATAAGCACCTCTTATCCCGATAATATTGACTGGCTGGTAGAAGAGATTCCCGACTGGCTCGATTTCTCAACCATATCAGGCTCTGTCTCAGCCGGGACCCCTGTTACTCTCACTGTAAGGCTTGACACCCTGCTGGTCCCTCCGGGCAAGTCGCTGGCAGCCACTGTGAAATTCAACACTCCGCAGGCAGGCCTGTGGAATTACAATATTCATGTTACCTCCGAGTCACTGCCCCGGGCCGAAAGCAGTCTGACAGGAAGCATTCTCACCTGTGCTGATTTTCATCATGAGTCAGGAATCATGGCTATATGTACCAGGGCGCCCAATCAGCTGATCCTTTTCAATACCAAATCCGGAAACGCTGACACCCTGGCTCTTGACAAGACGCCCTCGTGCATCAGCTTCTCGGCTGACGGCCGCAATGCAATTATGGGCTACACCGTTGAATCTGTCGGTTACCTGGATATCGACAATGCAACAATTATTGAAGAGTATGCTCTTGATTTTGTCCCCCATGATGTTGCACATGGAGATAACGGATGGTGTTATATCACACCTTCCGGTTATCCGCCATATTTGCGAAACCTCAACCTGGCAACCGGGGAAATAACCAGATCCGGAGAGATATTGTATCAATGGCATGCTTTGAGCGGTGTTATCCGGAAGGTGCCCGGTGCCCCTCTTCTCATCGCATCACGTCTCAACACCTCGCCATCCGGACTGCTGGTAATTGATATCTCTGAAGGAGCAGCCAGTGAAAGCGTAACCTATTATCATGAAAACCTGGGGCGTTTCTGGCTTTCAAAGGATGGGAGCAGGATTTATGCCTCCTATGCAGGAGTGGTTTATGTCAGGCCTGAATTTGTCATTGACCCGGGGAACAGTTTGGAGCCGTCAGTTTACGGACGCCTCTATGATAGCTGGGATGTCATTACTACCCTTGATGAGTGCCCTGCCACAAACAGCCTCTTCTGCAACATTGACAACAGATGGTCAGGAGAACCACCTTACGGCATTGAACATTATAACACAGTGAGCCTGAACAGGACCAGGACGATGTATACATCGCCGGTAAGGCTCTCTGTCTCCGGAAAAGTTACAAGCCACGATACCTATCCGGTGTATATTTTTGCCGCCAGGGAGGGAGATGCCCTTTATGTTGTCAAGGCACTGCAGCCCAAATATGCCATGAAGGGCTGGGCAATAGAGAAGATTGATCTGTAGAAGAGGCTGCCGGACCGCCCGGCCCGGAAACAAAAAACCGGGATCTTGCCCGGGTTTGCATAACAGGGTTCCGGCCTCAGCAGGTCGTTATACGAGGTAATTATTCAGGCCTGACCTTTCGGGCATGGAAATAGGTGATGCCGCTGATCTCCGCCATGTTGACTATCTCAAGGCCTGCATCAGCCAACAGGCTCCTGACCGACTTCCTGGAAAGATAGTGGTTGGTTTTGAGGTCAATTATCTGGTACATCCTGTTCAGGAACGGGATGCGTGACTCTATGCCATTCTCATAAATCTCATCCTTGCCGGCCTGCCCGCGTGAGAGGGTGCCCCTTCTGTCTACAAAGGTGCCCTGCGACTTGTTGTCGGTAAAGCAGCCTATAAAATCACTCTCCTGCGGAAGCAGCTTCACAAGCTGCTTCAGGAAACTCTTCAGCTCCCTGATGCTGTTAAGCTGCCTGAGAGTGATTACCGTCCTGATGTTCCGCATATCATCAGCGTCGTAGAAATAGTGGCGTTCAGATGGTATCACGAGCATACCCGACTCCTTCACCAGGCCCATCTCGTTCAGGTAGTTGATCAGGTTCTGCCTCGCCTCACGATCGAGTTCATTGAAGAGGTGAATGAGCCCGCTGTCTCTTAGTGACAGTCTCTGCGGACCCGGTTTTGCCGGTGGGGTACCGGTCAACACCTCCTTGTTTAACCCGACTGTTTCTCTTTCCATCTGATTTATCCTCGCCTCGAGGCACGAACAATTTTTGTGCCACTCATCTTAAACGACTGCTTTTTTCTGCATTTCTTACCGAAGATATTGACTCTCCCTTACAACAACCAGACTATTTTGATGTTCAACCGGCCACTGTTGACCAACGTTGAAAAAGAGAGGACAACCCCGGTATCTCTCTGCCCTGCTGCCCGATACTGATCCTTTAATCAGTACCTTATCCGGGAAGGCTTCCCTCACCACATTTTCAGACACTACAGCGGTAATTCACCTGTTGCCTTGCCCGGGAAAACAATCTGCCGGCTCTCTGCACCCCGAAGACCGGCTGTCTGCGGGCTATACCGGTTGCCTTTTCCGCTATCAGTTAGTAAAAAAGAATGGTAGGCTCGCCTTCAAAAGTTTAACAATCCTTTTACAATTTACACCAATTATATAATATTTAAGACCCTGTTTTTGTACTATTTTTACCCTTTTTGACAAATAATTCCGAAAGACCGATAATAAACCGTTGCTGGCCGGAAAAGATTCTGAAAGAGTGTTAATAAACCGGCGCTGACCGGAAGAGATGAGGAGAGGATGGAAAATAGCCCTGAGCGCAACAGCGGCACTTTTTCTGCTGCTGCTGTTGATTGTAGGAGCAGTCTCTGCCGGTCTGTTCGGGCGTATGCCCGGCAAACGGGAGCTCTCGCACTACAGGAACTCTTCTGCCTCACAGGTATTGTCATCCGAGGGTGAGCTTATCGGCAAGATCTACGCCGAGAACCGTATCCCCATCACCTTTGACCAGTTGCCGCCCCACCTCATCAATGCGCTTATTGCCACAGAAGATGTCCGTTTCTTTGAGCACTCGGGGATTGACTCCAGGAGCCTGGTAAGGGTGCTCTTCAAAACCATCCTGTCGGGTGACCGCAGTGCCGGCGGAGGGAGTACCATCACCCAGCAGCTGGCGAAGAATATGTATGGCCGGAGAGACTATGCCCTGTTACCCGTCTTTCTCAACAAGACCAGGGAGGTTATACTGGCGAGGCGGATCGAGAAGGTCTTCACCAAACAGGAGATACTGATCCTCTACCTCAACACTGTCTCTTTCGGTGAGAATCTCTATGGCATTGAGGCTGCCTCACAGCGCTATTTCAGCAAGAAAGCAGCGTTGCTCACCATTGAGGAGGCAGCCCTGCTCACCGGCATGCTCAAGGCCAACACCTCCTATAACCCGCGCCTCTACCCTGACAAGGCACTCAGCCGCCGCAATACGGTCATCAGGCAGATGGCCAGGTACAGTCATATCAGTTCTTCCGAGGCTGATTCGCTCATTGCACTGCCGTTGAAGCTCAACTACAGCAAGGCAGATCTCTCCGGTCCGGCCGACTATTTCCTTGTCAGGGTACGTGCCGAGGCTGAGCGTATCCTCAGTGGGGTACCCTCCTACCGTGGCAAGGCATGGGATATTGAGAGAGACGGGCTGATCATCACCACCACCCTCAGGCTGCCGCTGCAGCAGGCTGCCGTGGAGGCCTTCGGCATCCACCTGCCACGCATGCAGAAGCGGCTCGATGCACAATACAACAGTGCCTGGGGCAGGCGTGAGCTCAAGAACATACCTGACAGTCTGCGGAAGGCTGCCACCACCCTCCACGCCGGGCTGCTGGCTCTTGATCCGGTCAGCGGAGCAATCATGGCATGGGTAGGAGGTATTGACTTCAGGACACAACCCTATGACCAGATCCTGGCGCGCAGGCAGCTGGCATCGGTCTTCAAGCCGTTTATCTATGCCGCCGCCCTGGAGGAGGGGATCGACCCCTGCCACTACCTCGACAACGACTCGGTGATACTCTCCGACTTCAGGGACTGGTCTCCGGAGAACTACAATCACACCTACGGCGGGAAATACTCGCTTGCCGGGGCACTGTCTCACTCAATGAATGTCCCCACCTTCAACCTCTTCCTGATGACCGGCTTTGACAGGGTAGACCGGCTCTGGCGCGATATGGGCTTCAGCTTCCCGCTGGTGAATACCCCGTCGCTGGCACTGGGTACGGCTGAGGGCAGTCTCCTTGAGGTGGCACAGGCCTACGGCGCATTTGCCAATGGAGGAATAGTGATCTCTCCCTACATGATCGAGTCGATAGAGACGCCCGCAGGCCGGCTGCTCTGGCACCACCTCCCGCCCAATGAGCACCGGCGTGTAATATCTGACCGCACGGCAATGCTTATGGGAGCCATGATGGGCAAAGCAGTCAGTGAGGGTACCGGCGCCTCCGTCAGGTCAGTCTACGGGGTCACAATACCACTTGCAGGAAAGACGGGCACCTCACAGAACTATGGTGATGCATGGTTCGCAGCATTCAACCCCGGCATGGTGATAGTAAGCAGGGTAGGTGCCTCAACCCCGTCAGTCCATTTCAACAGCGGACTCAACGGCTCGGGAAGCACACTGGCCCTGCCACTAGTGGGGATCGCCCTGAAAAAGGCTGAGAAGGAAAAGAGCCTGATGAGCCAGATCAACGTCCCGTTCGCGGAGCTTTCCCCGGAGCTGGTGAGGGCGCTCGAGTGCCCCGACTTCAGGGAGAAGACATTCACCGACAGGGTCTTTGACATCTTCAGGAAGAAAGAGAAAGAGTACAGGAAGGAGTCAAAACGCCGGCGACTTTTCAGGTGGCGCTGATAAAGGGTTCAGCCCTGATCCGGCTCTCTCTATGAAAACAGGATACCGCGTGATCCGGAGCTCCCTGCAAAACGGGATACCGGCTGATCCGCAACTCCCTGCAAAACGGAATACCGGCTGATCCGCAGCTACCTGCAAAAGGGAATGCCCGACTGCTGAAAACTCAGTGAACCGGGTTGCCGGATGTGCTGGTCACTCAATGAGCCGGAATACCGGGCAGCCGAGAGCTCAATGAACCGGAATGCCCTACTACTGAAAATTCATTGAACCGGATTGCTGAGTATGCCGAATATCACCGGTGGAAACCCATTTCCCCGGCCAAGAGTTAATGATTTTGTGTATGTTTGAAGTCTAAAACCGTCCCTGCCGGAGGAGGTTTCCCGGCAAACGACCGGTTAACCTGAGTCTGAGTTTTATACGATCAACCAAATAGAGAGAGATGAAAAGGAAACAGAGGCTGATTTACTCTCTGATGATTGCCGCAGCAGTGGTTGCGGTGATTTCGTGTGCCATCAATCCCGTCACCGGGAAGAAACAGGTCATGCTGATGTCAGAAGCCCAGGAGGTACAGCTGGGATTCTCGTATGACCCCCAGGTGATGGCCACCTTCGGGGAGTATGATAATCCGGCCCTTCAGGCATGGGTTCAGGCCAGGGGCGCCGAGATGGGCAGGATCTCACACCGTCCTAACCTCGAGTACCACGTGAAGGTGGTTGACTCACCCGTTCTGAATGCCTTTGCCGTGCCTGGCGGTTATATCTATTTCACCCGCGGCATACTGGCCCACCTTAACAATGAGGCTGAGTTCATGGGGGTCCTTGGTCATGAGATGGGGCATATCACTGCCCGACACAGCGTCAGTCAGCAGACCAGGCAGCAGCTGGCCACCCTCCTGCTTATCGGCGGCATGCTGGTGTCGGAGAAATTTGCCGACTATGCCCAAATGGCCATGCAGGGTATGGGGCTGCTTTTCCTCAGCTTCAGTCGCGACAATGAACGTCAGGCCGATGACCTCGGGGTGGAGTACTCATCAAAGATGGGATATGATGCCACCAGCATGGCAGACTTCTACAAGGTGCTCATCAAGCTGAACCTGGCGGCCTCTCACGGTGGCGTGCCCACATTCCTCTCAACCCATCCCGATCCGGGTGACAGGTATAACGCGGTCCTCAAAAAGACCAGGGTTTGGCAGGACAGCCTGAAGCTCCCGTCATACAAGGTCAATGCCGATTCCTATCTCAGGCTCATTGACGGCATCATCTATGGAGAGGATCCAAACCAGGGGTATACAATGGATAACAACTTCTACCACCCTGCGATGCGGTTCAGGTTCTCCTATCCGCCCGGCTGGGAGCTCACCAATGCCCCCACGCAGGTGACCATACAGCCTCCTGACGGCAAGGCACTGATGCTCTTCACCCTAGCACAGCAGAAAACGCTCGAGACAGCCGCTGACAGCACCCTGGCCATGTACGGGCTGCAGCTGCAGCGGGTTGAAAAGCGAACCGTCAACGGCCTGCCGGCGATTATCACCCTATCAAGGCAGCAGGTACAGGATCAGCAGACCGGGCAGGCAAGCACCAATGTGGCACTGTCCTACTTCATTGAGCAGAAGCCCGTGATCTATGCCTTCCACAGCATATCTGCAGAGGCTGACTTTGCCGCCTATGTGACCACCATGGAGGCTTCGATGAAGACCTTTTCAACGCTGACTGACCCTTCAAGACTCAATGTGAAACCCAGAAGAGTACATATCAGGCAGGCACCCCGTACCGGTACCCTGGCCAGCATTCTGACATACTACAAGATGCCGGCGGAGATGATGGATGAACTGGCGCTGCTCAATAATATGGAGCTGACCGACCAGGTTCAGGCCGGCAGATACATCAAGATAGTCTCAGAGTAGAGTCGCAGTAGCTGCCGGCGGGGATTGCCGGAAGGACGACCGGCCCTGCCCGGGCGGTAGTCAGCCCAATCAGCCCGTTAGTCAAAACATTTATCCGTTCTGTCAAAAGCGGCTAGGTGCCACCCCGCTTATAGGCTATATTTGATCTGAGTACGGAACATTTTCAGAGAATGAAGACGTATTACCAGATAACAGCGGAAGAGATAGGTATAGTACTGCTCCGGAAACGTCGGATCGCCAAGGCACTGCGCAGGTGGCTGCGCGAAAGGGGGCTCACATATGAGTACACCTTCTATCTGAGGTGATCATTATCAGGTGCAGTTTCTGTTTAAGAGTCACCGGAGCCAGTCAGGCCGGTCCACGCGGACCGGCCTGCTTGTTTCTGCATATCTGTCTGACACCGGGAATTTCCGGTGCCATCACAGCTGACAACATCTCTCCCGGCAACGGCAGACGGAGATCAGCCTGTGTATGGCCCTGCCCGGTAAATGCAATGCTTAGCGGCCCCCCCCGGTCAGGACCGGTTTATCACACCACTGCAAACAGAAAAGACTGCAGCGGATATGCTGCAGTCTCTTTCAATGCTATTGCAAGGCCAGCGGACTCAGCCCCTGTCGGGGAAGAATCTGCGCCACCAGTAATATTTCCTTGTTTTTGCCATAATTAAACTGCCTGCAAATATGCAAACAATTTCCGGCATGAAATGTTGTGTTGCCAGCTATTTTTTCAACAGGTCTCGGATCTCTTTCAGCAGGGTTGCCTCCTCACTCGGGGCAGGGGGTGCTGCAGGAACCTCCTCCTCTTTCTTCTTAAGGCTATTCATCGCTTTGATGACGAAGAAGATACAGAGAGCAACAATCAGAAAATCTATGATATTCTGAATAAACATACCATAGTTGATGGAGACCTCACTTACGGCCGGCTGTACAATCACACCTCCATCCATGACTGCATCCTTTCCCTTTTGCAGCACTGCCTTGAGATTTGAAAAGTCAACCTTGCCCAGCAGGATACCCAGTGGCGGCATCAGAACATCGTTGACAAGTGACGAGACAATCTTACCGAATGCTCCGCCGATAATGATACCGACAGCCATGTCAAGCATGTTGCCCTTAACGGCAAACTCTTTAAACTCTTTTACAATTCCCATGATTTGTCTGGTTTTGGGTTTAGAAATCAAAAATTCCACTCGTAGGTCAAATATATAAATAAAGAGAGCTACAGGGCTTATTCAGTGATATAATTTGGTTTTTTGTATGCATCGTCTCATCATTGTGCCAGTCATGAACAAAACTTCTTTTGGATTGTTTCTGCATTGATGAAGAAGCGGGGGGTCATATCATATTCTCTGCCCTTGCTGCTGATACTGCTTCTGGTGTCAGGCAGCATGGGTTTTACCCTTATGCACCATACCTGCAGCAGCTGCGGTGTTGACCACGGTACGCTGTTTTTAACGGGCAGCGGTTCAGCGTCAGCAGGCGCATGCAGCTGCCACGCCGTCTATGAAGACCATTCCGGTCATCCCGCCGGTGACCCGGGCAGTTGCTGCAATAAGCCGGCTCGCAGCGCAGAGGAGTTGACAGGTGAGTCTGGAAATTGTTGCAGCCTTCTTGCAGAGGGTATCACGGGTGATCAGGCCGGCATATGCAGCCATCCGGCTTTGCCAGCCACGCATGATGAACTGGTTTTCACCAACGACTGCTGCAGCCATCAGAGCATCTATCTTGCAACCACTGACCTGGTACCCTTTAAGCTGCATCCCAGGATCATGCCCCAGCTTAAGGCGGCGGCAGCTATGGCCGAACCTGAAAGCCGCCCTTCCGGTACCACCTGCCCGGGAATTACTGAAAAACCTTTTCACCTCAGCCGCGACCTGACAACAGTTTACTGTACCTACCGGTCCTGATTGTTTCACCGGGAACCGGGTCTGCATCCCCCGGAGAGCAGGCTCCGGCGTTCAGTGGCTTCAGCCGCCACGCCCCGTATGGGTGAGCGCCGCAGTAAAAGAGAGAATAATCTTTTAAAGACTACCCATGAAACAGTTACTGACTATAGCCATAATTATCCTCTCCCCGCTCCTGGCATCAGGACAGGGGAGAATAGAGGGAAAGGTGATGACATCCGGAGGAAGCTCATCAGACGAAGCCGAGGGCCTTCCGGGCGCCAGCATAATCTGGGCCGGCACCACGGTGGGCACCTCTGCCAATGCTGCCGGCTACTTTACCATAAGGAGGGTTAAGGATCATGACCTGCTGGTTGCCAGCTTTATCGGGTATGCCAGCGATACGATCCGCATCACTCCTGACACCGACTATATCGAGTTCCGTCTGAAAGAAGGCAATCTGATTGATGAGGTGCTGGTTATCTCGCGTGCCAGCGGAACCCATCTCGACCGTGAGTCGCCCATTGCCACCTTTAACATCACCTCCGCCGAGCTGACCAAGGCGGCCTGCTGCAACCTCTCCGAGAGTTTTGTGACCAATCCTTCCGTTGATGTCAACTACTCTGATGCTGCCACCGGCGCCAAGCAGATACAGCTGCTGGGGCTGGCCGGCTCATACGTGCAGATACTGACTGAAAATATCCCGGCAATGTACGGCCTGGGTGCCGCCTACGGCCTCAGCTATATCCCCGGCCCATGGATGGAGTCGATACAGGTCTCCAAAGGTGCCTCATCGGTACGTAACGGCAATGAGTCTATCACCGGCCAGATCAACGTGGAGTACAAGAAGCCGGCGACGAGTGAACTGGTCTATGTGAACGGATTCATGAGCAATGCGGGCAAGATTGAGACCAATGCCAACGCCTCGGTGAAGCTTAATCCCTACTGGAGCACCATGATCCTCGGTCATGGCGAGACACAGACGGGTACGCGTGACCATAACGGTGACGGCTTCCGTGATGAGCCTGACGTGCGGCAGTACAGCTTCATGAACCGCTGGGACTACCTGAGCAACCACCTCACCTTCAGGGCAGGCATCAGGTATCTGCAGGAGGAGAGGACAGGAGGAGAGTTCGGATACCGGCGCACCGATGAGAACACCTGGGACAAGGGTTACGGAATCAATATCGGTACCGAGCGGCTGGAGGGGTTCACCAAACTGGGAGGGGTGTTCGGCCCCACGGGCAACGTCTCCGTGGGCTGGATACAGAATGCCAGCTATCATGACATGGGTTCATGGTTCGGTTACAAGAGCTATGATGCCACCCAGAGGAGCTACTACACCAACCTCCTGCTGCAGTACTTCCCCTCAGAGCGCCACACCATTGATGCGGGGGCCAGCTACCGCCTCGACCACTACGATGAGACCGCGGGCGCATTCAGTCCGGTCACCGGCCTGATCAGCCATGACCCTGCAGCCACCACCGTTGAATCGGTGCCGGGCGTTTTCCTGCAGTATACCTACTCTGACTCGGCCCGTCTGACCCTGCTTGCCGGGGTTCGTTACGACTTCTACCGCAACCACGGAGCGCGGTTCACCCCGCGTCTGCACCTGCGTTATGACATCACCCCGCACCTGACACTCAGGGCCTCCGCCGGCAAAGGGTTCCGTACGGTGCACGTGATGGCCGAGAACATGTATTACCTGGCCAGCCGGAGAGAGATATCCATTGCAGACAACCTCAACATCGAGGAGGCATGGAACAGCGGCGTGAACCTGACCGGCTATATCCCGTTGCGGGGCCGGGAACTCCGGCTGACGGCCGAAGCCTACCGCACCGGCTTTATCAGCCAGATAGTAACCGATATAGATAGTGATGTCAGCAAGGTGATGTTCTACAACCTCAACGGGAAATCATTCTCGAACGTCCTGCAGCTCGAGGCACAGATGCAGCCTCTCTCTGGACTCGATATCACTGCTGCCTGGCGCTGGAACGACGTACAGCAGACCATCGGCGGCGTGCTGCGCGAAAGGCCGCTCACCTCACGTTACAAGGGGCTGCTGGCCCTCTCATATACCACCCGCATGAGAAAGTGGCAGGCTGACTACACCCTGCAGTACAACGGCCCCGGCAGGATACCCTCTACCATGGCCAATCCAGAGGAGTACCGTAACAGCGAACAGTTCAGCGCCTACCCGGTGATGAATGCGCAGCTGACCAGGTATTTCAGGAAATGGAGCGCCTACGTAGGCGCTGAAAACATAACGGGAGCACACCAGCAGAATGCCATCATCGCTGCTGATGACCCGTTCGGACCCTACTTTGACGGATCGTTGATATGGGGACCCGTGCATGGAATGAAACTCTATGCCGGATTCCGGTTTGCAATCGACCGTGGTGAGAATTAACATAACAGAATCAACCAAAAAACCAGTAACATCATGAAAGCAAATTGGCTCTTTACAACACTCATGCTGATACTCCTGCCGGTGACCTCCCTCACGGCACAGGAGAAGGGAAAGAAGGATCTGACCACTGTCAGCTTCATTACCAGCATTGACTGCGAGAACTGTGTCAACACCATCATGAAGAACATACCCTTTGAGAAGGGGGTCAAGGATGTAAGGTGTGATCTCGAGACCGGTGCAGTGACCATTCAGTACCAGAAAGACAGGAACAACAATGAGGCCCTGAAACGATCAATTGAGAAGCTGGGCTACACTGCAAAGGAGGTCAAGGAGAAGGACAAAAAGGCCGGGAAGAACGACGGCGACAGGGAATAACTGCTGTGATGTAACCATCTGTCGCCAGGAAGAGTGTCTCCGCATGCGACACAGGAGTACACCGTTCCCGGCAGGCCTGTCTGGCTGATGATCCGGTAGGGGGGTTAGGAAAGGATCATCGCCGGCAGGCCATTTTTTATCACTTCACCCACTCCCCGTTCATGCCTGTTCCGGCCAGCTCCCTGATAACCACTGAGGCGCATGTCATGCCGAAGGCTGCCGGCATATATGAGACCGTACCGACGTCCGATGCCCTGTTGCTCTCCGCCGAGCCTCTTGTTATCAGGTTCTTGTCGATAGCCTCAGGGCTGTAAACGGCGGTGAAGCCATTGCGTACCCCCAGCTTGTGCAGCTTTTTGCGCATAAGCCGTGCCAGGTTGCAAAAGCGGGTCTCAGAGATGTCGGCCACCCTGATCGAGACAGGGTCATACTTCCCTCCGGCACCCATTGAGCTTACCAGCCTAAGGTTCAGTCTGAGGGAATGATATGCCAGGAAAACCTTGGGTGAGAGAGTGTCGATGGCATCAACCACATAGTCATACCGCTCCTGTTCAAGGATATCAATCATCCGCTGGTCTCTGATGAACTCTGCTATCACCTCCAGCCTGAGATCAGGGTTTATATCCAGCAGCCTCTCTCCCATCACCTCGGCCTTCATCCTGCCGGTGGTTGAGAGCAGCGCCGGCAGCTGCCTGTTCCTGTTTGCGGCGGTTACCACGTCGCCATCGATGATTGTCATTGCACCCACCCCTGCCCTGCATATCATTTCCGCGGCCCATGACCCCACACCGCCCAGTCCGGCCACCAGCACGTGAGACCTCTTCAGCCTCGTCATCGCCTCCTCACCGAGCAGCATGGTACTGCGTGAAAGCCACTCCTCTCTCACAGTGCAAAATCCAATAATGAGTTGAAATTCCTGCGTATCAGGCTGCATGCCTCCTCCTCACCATAGCCCGCTGCCACTGCAAAGAGACGGTACACCTCCGCTATCGGCATACCGGAGTTGTCGGTCTCGAGCAGCAGCCGCTCATGGCTCACGGCGGTCAACACCCCGTGGTTCATGCCCTTCTCACCGAGTGAGAACCAGAATCCCTCCCTGGCCAGCGATGCCGCCAGCCTGCTGTTGCCCCTGAAGCCGTGTATCACCCATGGCCGTGACGGCTTCACCTCGCGGTATGCACGCAGCAGTTCTTCCCACCCCTTCACGCAATGTATCACCATCGGCTTGTCCCTCTCTTTGGCGAGGGCTGCCTGCCAGGTAAAGAGGCTGTACTGCAGTGCAGTGTCACCGCCCCTGTGACGGTCGAATCCCGCCTCACCGATCAGTACCACCTGCGGATGGGAAGCTGTGACTGAAAGCTGCCGTTTCAGCTGCTCTATCAACCTTTTTTCCTGCGGTCCCGGTCCATCCTTCGCCCGTTGCCCCTCGCCCGGTCCCGCTCCATCCTCCACCCGTTGTCCTGCTCCCGGTCCCGCTCCATCCGTCACAGGCTGCCCTGCCACGGGCTGCATGCCGTCCTCCGGATATCGTTCCTTCCCTGGCTTCATCCCATCCTTCACATTTCGTCCCTCCCCAGCTTTCGGGGCTCTCCCTGCAGGCCGCACCTCCTCCAGCTGCCAGGGGTGAATCCCCGCCGAGAAGAGCATATTGGCGGCAAAATCCTCCGGCACATCATCGCCGGCCATCAGGTTAATTACCGCCAGCGTATCGTTGCCGGGCTGCCGGTTGTGGGTATGGAAGTCAATATACCGTATGGAGGTCTGATCTCTCATCGGCTCACAGATGTGATCGCAGCGATACCGTCATGCATGCGGCGCAGTGTCTCCTCCCTGCCTATCAGGCTGGCTATGTCAAAGAGGTGAGGCCCGCGTGAGGCTCCCACCAGCAGCAGCCTGAAGAGGTTCAGTATGGCGCCGGTATTGTACCCTTTCACGGTTATCCACTCCTTCACGCTCTGTTCAAGGGCTTCGGTGGTGAAAGGGGATACCCGGGCCACATGTGCCCTGAGCTCCTCCATCTGGCCTGCCGACTCCGCGGTCCAGCGCTTCTTCACCACCCCCGGATCATATTCGGCGGGCGGGGTGAAGAAGAAGGAGGCCTCATCCCACAGATCCCTGACAAATGTGGCCCTCTCCCGCACCAGGGAGACTATCCTAATGACTCTGTCACGGTCAGGAGTGTATCCCTTCTCATTGAGCAGCGGAATAAAGAGGTTTGCCAGCTCATCGTCGCCCTTCATCTGCAGGTACCTGGCATTGAACCATTTTGCCTTGTCGGGGTCAAACCGGGAGCCTGACCGGCCCACCCGTTCTATGGTGAATGTGCTGATCAGTTCCTCCATTGAGAATATCTCCTGTTCAGTGCCCGGATTCCATCCCAGCAGTGCCAGCATATTGACGAATGCCTCCGGGAAGTATCCCTCCTCACGGTATCCTGTTGCGGTCTCGCCATAAGGCCAGTAGAGCGGGAATACCGGGAATCCCATCCTGTCACCGTCGCGCTTGCTCAGCTTGCCCTTGCCGGTAGGCTTGAGCAGCAGCGGCAGGTGGGCAAACTGCGGTGCCTCCCACCCGAAGCTGCGGTAGAGCAGCACATGCAGCGGCAGCGACGGAAGCCACTCCTCGCCCCTGATCACATGCGTTATCTCCATCAGGTGGTCGTCTACGATATTTGCCAGGTGATAGGTGGGCATACCGTCTGACTTGAAGAGCACCTTGTCATCGAGGGTGGCGGTGTTGACCACCATATCACCCCTGATCAGGTCGGTGAAGTGAACATCCTCATTCACCGGCATGCGGTACCTGACAACATATGGCACCCCCGAGCTGATCCTCTGTTTCACCTCGCCGGCCGGCAGGGTGAGTGAGTTGCACATCTCCATCCGGCTGTTGCAGCCGTAATTGAATGTCTCACCGCGCACTTCATGCTGCTGCCGCAGCTCCTCCAGCTCTTCGGGTGTGTCAAACGCATAGTAGGCATCACCGCTCTGCAGCAGTTCGGTGGCATATTGGCTGTAGAGCCCCTGCCTGTCGCTCTGCCGGTATGGTGCAAAGGGGCCGCCCTCCCTGATCCCCTCGTCAACCTCTATCCCGGCCCACTCCAGCGCCTCCATGATATACTCCTCTGCACCCTCAACATACCTTGTGCGGTCAGTGTCTTCAATGCGCAGAATGAATCTGCCGCCATGATGGCGGGCGAAGAGATAGTTGTAAAGCGCCGTGCGTACACCGCCTATATGCAGCGGCCCGGTCGGACTGGGAGCAAAGCGCACCCTGATTTTTCTGTCACTCATATTCCGGTAGGTAATCTGAAACCATGCAGTGCCCTCTGCCTGAGCTTCTGAGCGGCATTTGACAGGGCACCCGGCAAAGATAAAGATTATGCGGCGAAGCACAATCCTGCCCCTCGGCGAGCATCAAAAATCATGTGATCTGATTGCTAATTGTATTACATTTACATCATAACCAATTTAACATCTGTCACGATGAAGAAGATGAAGGCTCTCGTCAAGGCACAGGCTGCCAGGGGGATATGGATGCAGGAGGTACCCGTTCCCGAGCCCGGCTACAATGATGTTATCATAAAGGTCAGGAAATCTGCCATCTGCGGAACTGACCTGCATATCTACCAGTGGGATGAGTGGGCCCGCAAGACCATCAGGGTTCCCATGACCATCGGCCATGAGTATATGGGATATGTTGAGAAGGCCGGCCCCGGGGTTACCAACGTTAAGGTAGGTGACCGGGTTACCGGAGAGGGTCATCTCTTCTGCGGCACCTGCCGCAACTGCCGTCGCGGACGTGAGCACGTGTGCGAGAACACCGTAGGGATCGGGGTGCATATTGACGGCTCCTTCGCCGAGTATGTCAAGGTGCCTGCACGCAATGTGGTGCTGCTTGACCACCGCATACCCGATGACTGGGCAGCCATCATGGATCCCTTCGGCAATGCCACCCATACGGCACTCGCCTTCCCCCTCCTGGGAGAGGATGTGCTGATCACCGGGTCAGGGCTGATAGGCAGCATGGCGGTGGCAATAGCGCGCTTCGCCGGGGCACGCCATATCGTGGCCACCGACCTGAGCGACTACCGGCTCGGCCTGGCACTGAAGATGGGAGCAACAAAGGTGGTCAATCCCTCAAAGGGAGAGAAGGTTAGTGACGTGCTCGAACCGCTGCAGATGAAGGGGTTTGACGTGGGGCTCGAGATGTCGGGCTCGCCGGCAGCATTCCGTGAGATGATTGCCAATATGTACAACGGATCAAACATCTCACTGCTGGGCATACTCCCCTCCAACTTCGAGGTGCCCTGGAGCGACATTATCTTCAAGGCACTGACCCTGAAGGGTATCTATGGCCGTGAGTTGTGGGAGACATGGTATAAGATGCAGATGATGATCATCGGGGGCATCAACCTCGACCCGATCATCACCCACCGGTTCCATATAGATGAGTTCCAGAAGGGATTCGATATCATGGAGGAGGGCAACTGCGGGAAGGTGATCCTCAACTGGGAGTGATACCGGGCACTGAATGGCATGCAATTATGATCAAACATAAAACAGACCGATATGTACAGTGATTACAGGAATTTTCTGGTGAAGACCATTGATGAGATCAGGGATGCCGGGCTCTACAAGAGTGAGCGTGTCATCGTCTCTCCGCAGGGGGCTGAGATCACCCTCAACACCGGGCAGCGGGTGCTTAACTTCTGTGCCAACAACTACCTGGGGCTCTCGGCCAGCAGCAAGCTGGTTGCGGCAGCGCGGCAGGCACTTGACACACATGGTTACGGCATGTCATCGGTACGCTTCATCTGCGGCACCGGTGACCTGCACAAGGAGCTCGAGCAGAAGCTTGCCGGCTTCTTCGGAACCGAAGACACCATACTGTATGCCGCCTGCTTCGATGCCAACACCGGCCTCTTTGAGACCCTCCTCTCTGCCGAGGACGCCGTTATATCAGACGCACTGAACCATGCCTCCATCATTGACGGCGTCAGGCTCTGCAAGGCGGTACGCTACCGCTATGCCAACGCAGACATGGAGGATCTGGAAAAGCAGCTGCAGGCTGCACAGGCACAGCGGTTCCGGCTCATAGTGACCGACGGGGTATTCTCAATGGACGGCAACGTGACACCACTCGACAGGATCTATGAACTGGCAAACAAATACAATGCAATGGTCATGGTTGATGAGTCGCACTCAGCCGGGGTGGTGGGCCGGACCGGGCGCGGGGTGACCGAACTCTATAACCTGAGGGGCGAGATAGAGATCATCACCGGTACCCTGGGAAAAGCCTTCGGCGGAGCAATAGGCGGCTTCACCACCGGAAAGAAGGAGATCATAGAGATGCTGCGGCAGCGCTCACGGCCATACCTCTTCTCAAACTCGATACCACCCCTGGTGGCAGCAGCAGGCATAAAGATGGTGGAGATGATGACCGAGACCAATGAACTGCAGGATAAGCTGCATCACAACACCGAATACTTCATGAAGAAGATGCTCAGTGCGGGGTTTGATATCAAGCCCACCCAGTCGGCAATATGCGCGGTGATGCTCTATGATGCCAAGCTGTCACAGGAGATGGCCGCCAGGCTGCTCGACGAGGGGATCTACGTCATCGGATTCTACTTCCCCGTGGTGCCCAGGGGAGAGGCACGCATCAGGGTACAGCTCTCGGCAGCACATGAGAAGGAGCACCTCAACAAGGCGATAGCAGCTTTCACCAAGGTGGGAAAAGAGCTGGGGGTACTGAAGAACTGAAAAACGCGAAAGCCGGATATACGGTGCGTCGTGAAGATTTGCTGCCGGAGAGAACCCTCAACATGATAAGAGTATTCCCGGCACTACAAAAGCTTTCCCGGCATTCAAATTTTTCACGCGGATGGTGTCCTGAAATCAACTTAATTATTAAGTTTGTACCGATGAAACAGACAAGGGTAAATATCTGGCGCTGGTGCAGCTCACTCGATGAAGCTGTGAATCACGCCATTATGTAACCCGGACAGGATAATTACAGAGGAGGCACGCTGATCACAGCGTGCCTTTTTTTTATACTAACCTTAATAAACAGACTACTGAAATGGAAAAGATGAGAAAGATTCTGCTGACAGAAGAGGAGATGCCGCGGCAATGGTACAACATCATGGCTGACATGCCCAACAAGCCGCTTCCGCCGCTGAACCCGGCCACCGGTCAGCCTGTCTCACCCGACGATCTCTCGAGGGTATTTCCCATGGAGCTTATCAGGCAGGAGCTCTCTGATGAGAGGTATATTGACATTCCGGAAGAGGTGCTTGATCTCTACCGCACCTACCGGCCGTCGCCTCTCTTCCGTGCCCGCAGCCTTGAGAAGGCTCTCGGCACCAGGAGCCGTATCTACTACAAGTATGAAGGCGGCAACTATTCAGGCTCGCACAAGGCCAACACAGCCATTCCCCAGGCCTACTACAACAAGCTTGAGGGGGTACGGCGCATCACCACCGAGACGGGTGCCGGGCAGTGGGGCAGTGCCATGAGCTTCGCCTGCAACCACTTCGGGCTTGAGCTGCTGGTCTTCATGGTGAGAGTCAGCTACAACCAGAAGCCGGGCCGCCGGCTGATGATGAATGCCTACAACGCCAGGGTGGTGCCATCACCCAGCACCATGACCGCTGCCGGCAGGAAAGTGCTTGAGCAGTACCCCGATTCGCCCGGCAGCCTGGGGATAGCTATCTCCGAGGCGATGGAGATAGCCATGCAGGACCCCTACACCAGGTACTCGCTCGGCAGCGTGCTCAACCATGTCATCCTCCATCAGACCATCATCGGCCAGGAGGCGCTCATACAGATGGAGAAGGCGGGTGACTATCCCGATGTGGTGGTCGGCTGTTTCGGCGGCGGGTCCAACTTCTCAGGCATCGCCTTCCCCTTCCTGAAGGAGAACCTCACCAACGGGCATGCCACAAGGCTGGTGGCCGTTGAGCCCGCCTCATGCCCCAAGCTCACCAGGGGGCGCTTCACCTACGACTTCGGTGACCAGTCGGGCATGACCCCGCTGCTGCCGATGTACACCCTCGGGCATAACTTCATCCCGGGGAAGATACATGCCGGCGGTCTGCGCTATCATGGTGCAGGTGTGCTGGTCAGCCAGCTGCGAAGGGACGGCTTCATTGAGGCGAAGGCCAAGCTGCAGCGCGAGTGCTTCGAGGCAGCGGTGCTCTTTGCCCGCACAGAGGGGATACTGCCGGCACCGGAGTCGTCATACGCCATCGCCGGCGCACTTGATGAGGCACGCAGGGCAGACCTGGAGGGTGCCGCCCGGACGATACTCTTCAACCTGAGCGGCCATGGCCATCTCGATATCTCTGCCTATGAGAAGTACTTTGAAGGCAACCTCCCCGACCATGAGGCCGGCGATGAGGAGATAGAGAACTCACTGGCTGAGCTGGAGGATCTGACAGGGATACCGGGATAACCGGTTCCTGTATCAGCTGCACTGCGCGGAGAGAGGGCAACCTGCCTCCGTGTCAGCTGCACTTGGAGGTGCCGCAGTCGCTGCAGATAAGGCACCCCTCCTGGTAGACGAGTGCGGTTGACTGGCAGTTCTCGCACTTGCCCTTCGCCTTCGTGCCGTTGGGGATATAGCGCTTCAGCGAGCGCTCAACACCATTCTTCCAGGTATTGATGGAGACATTGTCAAGCTTCATTGATGAGACCAGTTCGACCACGTCCTTGACGGGCATGCCGTAGCGCAGCACACCTGAGATGAGACGGGCATAGTTCCAGAATTCAGGCTTGAACATATGCGAGAGACCGCCGAGGGTGTTCTTGTATCCGTACTTGTCAGTGTACTGGAAGTCATAGCGGGTCTTGCCCGAGTCATCCTTGTTCTTGATGATCTTCCCCTTGACTATGCTTTTCGGTATGGGGAACATCTCGTCGTCCTGCAGCCCGGTGAATATCTCATATGGTGCCCCGTCCTTGATGCCCACAAATGCGATCCACTTCTCCTCATTGTTCTGGAAGCGGATGACATCAGCCTCGAGCACCTTCGGCCTCAGCGGCGACCAGTCGCTTTTCTTCTCATCCTTGTTGTTTGAGACCAGCACCCCTGCCCGTGAGCCGTCGCGATATACCGTAGCACCCTTGCACCCTTCCTTCCAGGCGGTCAGGTAGAGCTCCGACACCAGCTCCTCCTTAACGTTCGAGGGGAGGTTGATGGTCACGCTGATTGAGTGGTCGACCCATTTCTGTATGGCGCCCTGCATGCGCACCTTGGCCACCCAGTCAACATCATTGGCGGTAGCCCTGTAGTAGGGTGACTTTGCAACTATCTCGCCTATCTCTGCTTCAGACATCTCCCTGACCTTCTTCTCATCATAGCCGTTCACCTTCATCCAGTCAATGAACTTGTGGTGGAAGACGGTGAACTCCTCCCAGTGGTCTCCCACCTCGTCGGTGAATGTCACCTTCACATCCTTGTCGTTCGGGTTGACCTTTCGGCGGCGCTTGTAGTAGGGCATGAAGACAGGCTCTATCCCCGAGGTTGTCTGGCTCATCAGGCTGGTTGAGCCGGTGGGTGCTATTGTGAGCAGTGCGATATTTCGTCTGCCGTTCTTCTCCATCATTGCCACCATCTCCGGGTCGGCCTCGCGCAGGCGGCTGATAAAGGGGTTATCCTTCTCCCTCTCGGCGCTGTAGATCGGGAACGCTCCGCGCTCGGCAGCCAGCAGCGCCGAGGCGCGGAAGGCCTCGATGGCCAGGGTGCGGTGCACCCTCACCGAGAAGCTGGTAGCCTCGTCTGATCCGTAGCGCAGCCCCAGCGCAGCAAGCATATCGCCCTCGGCGGTGATGCCGATACCGGTACGCCTCCCCTCGCCCGTCTTGTGGCGTATGTTGATCCACATGTTGCGCTCAACCAGCTTCAGCTCCTCGCCCTCAGGGTCAGCATCGATCTTGGCGATGATGGCATCTATCTTCTCCTGCTCCAGGTCAATGATGTCATCCATGATACGCTGAGACAGGTGCACGTGACGGGTGAAGAGATCAAAGTCGAACCTCGCCTCCGGCGTGAAGGGATTGACGACATAGCTGAATAGGTTTATGGCTATCAGGCGGCAGCTGTCATAGGGGCAGAGGGGTATCTCGCCGCACGGGTTGGTGGAGACGGTCTCATATCCCAGGTCTGCATAGCAGTCAGCCACGCTCTCGCGCCTGATGGTGTCCCAGAAGAGGACGCCCGGCTCAGCCGATTTCCATGCATTGTGGACTATCTTGTTCCAGAGCCTGCGGGCATCAATATCCTTGACATACTTCGGATTGCGGGAGTTGATCGGGTACTGCTGGCGGAAGGTCTTCCCTTCGGCCACCGCCTGCATGAACTCATCGGTTATCTTGACCGATACGTTTGCGCCCGTCACCTTCCCCGCCTCCAGCTTGGCGTCGATAAAACTCTCTGAATCAGGATGTTTAATTGAAATTGAGAGCATCAGTGCGCCTCTCCTGCCATCCTGTGCCACCTCGCGGGTTGAGTTTGAGTAACGCTCCATGAATGGCACCACCCCGGTTGAGGTGAGGGCGCTGTTGAGTACCGGCGATCCTTTCGGCCTGATATGTGACAGGTCATGCCCCACTCCTCCGCGGCGCTTCATCAGCTGAACCTGCTCCTGGTCAATCTTCATGATGCCGCCATAGGAGTCAGAGTCGCCCCTGTTGCCGATGACAAAGCAGTTCGAGAGGGAGGCGATCTGATAGTCATTGCCGATACCGGTCATCGGTCCGCCCTGCGGAATGATATACCTGAAATCACGGAATGCCTCATAGATGGTCTCGGCGGAAACAGGGCCGGGATACTTCAGCTCGATGCGATGTATCTCAGAGGCAAGACGGCGGTGCATGTCATCGGGAGTCCTTTCATAGAGCTTCCCGAAAGAGTCTTTCAGGGCATACTTGCTTGTCCATACCTTTGCAGCCAGGTCATCTCCCAGGAAGTATTCACGGGTGGCTTCAATGACTTCTTCATAACTGTACCCCTTCCCGGTATTATTGACCGGCTGCCTCTTTTTTTTAGTGGTTGTCTCCTCTGCTCTCTCTTCCATTTTTACCTCTTTTTTCTCCTGCTCCTTTTCAGCAGAGGCGACAGTAACCGAATGGACAAGTGAATCTCCCATTGAATCAAAAAAATATTAAAGTTTGAAACTAAGCTGTTTAATCTACCTTCCGTGAAGTCGAACGGGTTTCGCTAAAATAAACAAGCGCCTCAGAGGAGCCAAGAATAAACGGGCCCATTTATCAACAGACATATCAACGTTGTTAACTCCGGGGAGGATCAAAAAAGGGAGGCCGTTTGCCGGCCTCCCTCTCAATATCACTGAACGGTTCTGTCAGCCTAGTTGAAGATATAGCGCAGACCGACCTGCAGCTTCCATACCTGTGAAATATGGGTATAGGTGGAGTATGTCTGTGTCGGGAACTCACCTGCCACCTTCACCATTGAGAAGCTGGGTATGTTGTCAGAATCACGCCCGGCATATCTGAGGATAGCGCCGTTGTTGCTGCCTGCCATATTCTTGTTGACGCCCCACTCTGAATTGATCATATTGCCGAAGTTGAGTATGTCAACGCTCAGCTGCAGCGTATTCCGTGTGGTTCCGGCCTTGACTGAGAAATCCTGTGTAAACCGTAAGTCGAATCTGTTCACCCAGGGTGCGCGTGCCGAGTAGGCTTCGGCATATTCGCCCTTATGCCTGCTCAGGTACTTATCCTGCTCCATGAAGGCGAAGAATGCATCCTCATCGGCGGGTGATGTGAACCTGATATCTCCTTTAGCCTTGGGTATGTAGATAAGGTCATTGTTAACCCCGTCGCCATTCATGTCATTGGCATAGCGGAAGGTATTTCCGTAGGGGGTCTGGCCTGTGAAGAACACACCGAATGAGGTGGCCATCAGGTTATTCAGATATGGTATACGGTAGAATACCGATCCGATGACCTTGTCAGGCACCACATACTGTGAGCGCTGCACCGTGGCATTGTTGGGTCCGTCAACGGTGATCAGGCCCACCCAAGCCGAGTTGGCATTGCTGCCCGGCATGCCTGACACCTCCTTCATCTCGGTGTGTACATAGGCAGCCATGATGTCAAGGTTCTTGACCGGCTCGAGGTTGGCAGTCAGGTTGAGGGTATAGCCGTAACCCTTGTTGGTGTTGACGAGCACAGCGGCATCCTTGACCGTGGTGTAGAGGTAATCGGTCGGGAATATATACCGGTTATCGGGGCCGGAGAAGTGGCTCCAGCCAACGCCCGGGTTTTTCACGGCATAGTTCTCAAGCCTTACGGCATTGATATTCTTTGTAAACATACCCTCGGCAGTCAGGTTGAACGGAAAATCAACCGGCAGTTTATAGTCAACGGCTGCAGAGCTCTTCCATACCTGCGGCATCCTGAAGTTGGGATCGACACCGGCTATTGAGCTCGGTACGCTGCCGTCAGCAGGGGTAACCACCGTCTGGAAGCCCATAGTCTCAATCATTTCATTGACGTCGGTGATCATACCGCCGGCGAGCAGGTCAAGCCTCGGATCACGTACCCTCACTGTACCGTCGGCATTGAATGCAGTGGTGATCTTCATAAGTATCTGGTTCATGCCTGCGTTTGACGGCATGTTGGTGAAGAACACCAGCGGCAGCCTGCCGGTAAAGAGGCCGGTACCGCCACGCAGCACCAGCGACTTGTTGCCATTGATATCCCAGCTGAAGCCTGCACGCGGTGAGTAGTTCACCTTTGATGTGGGCCAGTTGCCGGTATTGATATGACGGCCGCCGAAGTCGAGGGCCAGGATGGCATTGTTGGTCATGATCTCGTTGACAAACCTGAGGTTGTCAGCACGCAGTCCGAAGGTGAGCTTGAAGTCCTTTGTCGGGCTCCACTCATCCTGGACGTATGCTCCGATCTGGTTGAATGCAACGGCATTGGAGGGTACCAGTTCGCCATTGGTGCCATAGGTGAGTGCAAAGTCAACCGGGGCGGCGCCGTTGATGAAGTCACTTATGCTTTTATAACGGTAGTAACCGGTTCCGCTGCGCATATAGTTGTTGTCAGCCATCTGGTACTCAAAGCTGGCACCGGCAGTGATTTTATGAGCGTCAATATAATAGGTGAAGTTGTCAGTGACGGTGATGATCCTGTTCTTGACGCCGTTGTTCCAGGTGAAGAGCTCATAGCCGGCAGATATATAAGGTGCAAGTGCGTCGGCACCGGTGGCGATGTCACCGCTCATGATATCGATGAATGGGAACGGTGTGGAGGTAGAGCCACGCACGTCCCTGATATCAGAGTAGGTTGCCAGCAACTGGTTTGACATTGCCTTGCTGATGCGGCTGTTCAGTTCAGCTGATCCGGAGCTGACAATGTTGTCCATCGAATACATCGAGTTGGCATATGACATTGACCACTGTGACACACGGTTCTTGCTCTGGTCACGGTAGCTGCCGTCAGTGGAGTTGCCGTTTGGCGGGTTCCACGCAGTGTTCTTGGTATGGTTGAAGCGTACGCTCAGCTTGTTGGCCTCGTTGATGTTCCAGTCGAGGCGTACCAGGTACTTCAGGTTCGACTGGTCAGCCGGGAAGTCCTTGAATGAGCCTGTCTCATAACCATAGGTATTCTTGAGGTGGTTCATCACGGTGGTGAGGTCAGCCTCGGTAACGCGCGAGATGGTCTGTCCGTCAGTCACGCCGTTGGTGGAAGCCTTCCAGCGGATAACCTGCATCGGGGTCTTCTCATACTCCAGGTTCCCGAAGAAGTAGACTTTGTTCTTTATGATCGGTCCGCCGAGTGAGAAGCCGTAGATGGAATTTGATTCCTTTGCGCGGTCGCCGAAGTCATGTTCGCCGATCTTGTTACCCCTCATATTCTGATTGGTCTGATAGGTATATGCGGTTCCCTTCAGGGTGTTGGTACCCGATTTGGTGATGGCATTGACTCCTCCTCCGATGAAGTTGGTCTGCCTTACATCAAAGGGAGCGATAACCACCTGCACCTCTTCAATGGCATCGAGCGAAATCGGGTTTCCGCCGCCCGGCAGGTTGGCAGCAAGCCCGAAGTTGTTATTGAGGTTTGAGCCGTCAACGGTGAAGTTCGATGAGCGGCCGTCACCACCGGCAAAGCTCATGCCGCTGCCGTACGGGGAGATCCTGGAGATATCACTGATATTACGGTTGATGGTTGGCATCTTGACCATCATATCTCCTGATATGTTTGTGGTGGCCCCCGTCTTTGTGGTACTGAATTTTGAAGGTTTCTCGCCGACAACCACAATCTCCTCAACCTGGGTCAGGCTTGACTCAAGCGTGGGGTTGAGGGTGAATGTCTCTCCCAGGTAGAGGGTAATGTCAGTATATGACATGGTTTTGTAGCCCACGAAGCTTACACTGACGGTATAGGGGCCGCCCGGCCGCATCCCCTGTATCGAGAAGAGTCCCTGGCTGTTGGCAAGAGCCCCATACCTTGTACCGGAAGGAACGTGTATGGCAAGGACAGTAGACCCGGCAAGGATCTCTCCGCTACTGTCGGTTACCTTCCCGGCAAGGGAAGAAGTTGTTACCTGCCCCAGCAGGGTAGCTGACCCCAAAAGGAGGGATAACAGGATGGAAGTAAACTTTAATTTTCGCATAGTTTAAGTTAATTAAATAAGTATTGGTTATTGTTCATTTAAAACGCACTCTGTTTCACATAGTTCATCACAAGCGGCCATGGCGCGCCGGTAAGCCGTTAAATTACATTTATGGGTACAATAAGGCAGAACTCTCATTTTGTAATTATCAACATTTTATAAACCCGTTATCAATAGCTTATCTTCATTTGCAGCAGGTTGCTGCAGGGGTGGCCTGCCATTTCCAACATGCTGTCTTCCAGTAGATTTACGGCTGAAGCCATATCTCCTTCCGATCCCCGAAGGCTGACGGTGAAAGCTTTTTCCACAATCTTGTCAATTGCAGCTGAAACAGCGGTCTCAAGGGTATGGCAGCCATCGTCAGAAGATGCTGCCGGCAGGCGGCAGCGGGCTGCCGTCAGGATGGAACGGATCTGTTTCATAGGCCGGGTTTCGCGCTTCAAAGGTAATAAACTCCTACATTTGTATAAATCAAATTCAGCAGCGATTATGGTACGCCTGGTGGCCCTTTTCATATCGGTGGTGCTGCAGATAGTTGCTGCCGGCATAGCGATCAGGTTCATGAAGATCACCCGTTACCGCCTCTCATGGATCCTGCTCTCGGTTTCATTCGTACTGATGGCTGTCCGTACGCTCATCCAGCTTATTGAGTATTTCCATGGCAAGCCATCCTTTGAGCTGATATTGGTTGATGAATGGCTGAACGTGCTTATCTCTGTACTGATAATCACCGGCGTTATACTTATCAGGGAGCTCTTCTACTCTCTCAAGCGTGCCGAGACTGACCGCATACGGTCTGAGAGGCGTCTTCTGAACGCCGTCATCAACACCGAAGAGACCGAGAAAAAGAGGTTTGCCAAGGATCTCCATGACGGCCTTGGCCCCCTTCTCTCCACGGTCAAGATGTCACTCTCGGCATTGAATGACAGGATAACCGATGAGACGGGGCTGGAGATACTTCAGAATACCAACCATGTTGTCAATGAGGCTCTCAATACCATCAAGGAGCTTTCGAACAACATGAGCCCCCATGTGCTTGCCAATCATGGGGTGGCCAGTGCCATAAGCGCATTTGCCGCCAAGCTGAACAAGATGCGCACCATCCTGATCGATTTCCGGACAAACATGGAGGGGGAGCGGTTCGATAATGACAAGGAAGTGGTGGTATACAGGGCGGCCTGTGAGCTTATCAACAACGGTATGAAGCACTCGGGAGCATCCAGGATAGAGCTGGAGCTGCATCGCCACCAAAAAATCATTACATTGCAGTATCTCGACAACGGTCGCGGGTTTGACATCGAGAAGCTATCATCAGAGGAGGCTACCGGGATGGGGATACCAAACATGGAGACCCGTGTGAGATCGGTCGACGGAGTATTCGTGATGGAGAGTGCCAGGGGAAAGGGAACCAGTGCACTGCTGAGGGTGACCGATGAGGGGTAGCTGACCCGGGAGCGGCTGCAGGCGGGAGGGAGGAGTGCCGGAACGAAAAGGGAACGGTGAGTGGATGATTACCGTGGGCCGCGCCGGAGGGAGAACCGCCGGGAAAGAGAGGATCAGCAGGGAGCTGAGCCGCAGGAATTTAAATAGCAACATAATATCAATGGAAAAGATAAGAATAGCCATTGCCGATGACCATCAGTTGTTCCGCAACGGGTTGAAGATCCTTCTGGGTGCCTACGGCGGGTTTGATGTGGTGGCCGAGGCCTCCAACGGCAGTGAGCTCCTCAGGATACTGGAGGCCTGCCCGGCTGATGTGGTGCTGATGGATATCAGCATGCCCGAGATGGACGGGGTCGATGCCACCGCACATATCACCCGACGCTTCCCGTCGGTCAGCGTCATAGCACTCTCGATGTACGGCGAGGAGGAGTATTACTACCGTATGGTTGATGCGGGCGCCAGGGGCTTCGTACTGAAAGACTCCGACATCTCTGAGGTGCATGATGCCATCATGGCCGTTCATCGCGGAGGCAACTATTTTTCACAGGAGCTGCTCTACCATGTCATCAGGCGGCTCAAGAGCCGCGAGCATGAGGAGAAGAGCTCCAGCCTCTCGAAGCGTGAGAAGGAGATACTGCTCAAGATATGTGAGGGGCTCTCAAACCATGAGATCGCCGGCGAGCTCTTCATAAGCAAGCGCACCGTTGACAAGCACCGGGCCAACCTGCTGGCCAAGACCGGATCAAAAAACACCGCCAGCCTCATTCTCTATGCCATTAAAAACAGGCTGATAGAGGTCTAGGATGAGCGAAAGCCGGTCACTGGGCCAGAAGGGCGAGGAGCTTGCTGCCGCCTACCTGCAGCAGGCAGGATACGTGATACGGCATCGCAACTGGCGGTCAGGGCGGACCGAGATAGACATAATCGCAGAACTGGGAGGGGAGATAGTTTTTGTGGAGGTCAAGACACGCTCCTCTGACTATGCCGTACACCCGGCCGAGGCAGTGAACGTTCCCAAACAGCGAACAATCGTAAATGCTGCATCCGGCTATCTCTCAGCCTATAAAATTGACAAGCAGGCGAGATTCGATATTATCACGATCATAAGCAGCGGAACGGGCTATGAGATTGATCATATAGAGAATGCATGGTATCCGACACTATGAGGCCCTCTCCTGCTCACTGCTCAAAAACATTTCCTTTTTCAAAATAATTGAATATTTTTGGTTCTCCTGAATTAACACTTTAAAACAGATAGCAGATGAAAAAAACCATGTTGTTCCTGATTGCCCTGGCAATCATTGTCATGCCTCTGCATGCCCAGAAGGCGAAGAAGGCTGCCGATGAGCCCGAAGGGTTTAAATTCACCACCGTCGTATCCAATCCGGCAACCCCGGTAAAGAACCAGGCATCGACCGGCACCTGCTGGTGCTTTGCCACCACCTCATTCTTCGAGTCTGAACTTTTACGGCTCGGCAAGGGCGAGTATGATCTCGCAGAGATGTTCATCGTAAGGAATGTCTATAAGAACAGGTTTTTTGACAACTTCCTCCGCCAGGGCAAGGGTAATCTTGGCGAGGGGAGCCTCTCCCCCTCATGGCTGAGGGTCTTCCGGGAGGTGGGCATCATGCCGCAGGAGGCCTATTCAGGTATCAACTATGACTCACCGGTTCATAACCACCGCGAGCTGCAGTCATATATTGACGCCATTGCCACCGTACCCGTGAAGATGAAGCGCTGGACCAAGGAGACCGACAGGGTGCTCGATGCCGTTCTTGATGTCTACCTGGGGCCTGTGCCGCAGAACTTCACCTACAAGGGTCAGACCTACACCCCGAAGTCATTTGCCAACAGCCTGGGTCTGAACATGGATGACTATGTTGCCATCACCTCGTTCACCCACCACCCCTTCTATAAGCAGGCAGTGCTTGAGGTACCCGACAACTGGGAGTTCAGCGCCTTCTACAACGTGCCTCTTGATGAGTTCATGCGTGTGATGGACCATGCCCTCACCAACGGCTTTACCGTTGCATGGGATGGTGACGTGAGTGAGAGGGGCTTCTCACACGCCAATGGCGTTGCCATCAACCCTGATCTGACAGCCTACCCGACCCCGGCCACCACCGACAGGGCACGCTTCGAGGGGATGCAGGGGGCAGCCCAGCAGATACCCGGCCTCTTCGACAAACCCGGCAAGGAGATCAACGTGACACCAGAGATACGCCAGGCAGGCTTTGAGACCTTCGTCACAACCGACGATCACCTGATGCATGTCACCGGCATCGTTAAGGACCAGAACGGTACCAAATATTATATCACCAAGAACTCATGGGGAACCGACAGGAACCCGCACGGCGGATATCTCAACATGTCAGAGAGCTATGTGAAGGCAAAGACTCTCTACTTCATGATTCACAAGGATGCAGTACCGGCAGATATCAAGGCCAAGCTGGGAATTTAGGAATAACTGCTGCTGATGCAGCATCCGGGCAGCCGCTGCAGTAACGGCGGGTTGCCGGAATGATCAAGGCCGGGGTTCACATGATGATCCCCGGCTTTTTATTCTCACTGCCTTTAATCTGCAAAGTGATACGGCGGCTGTGCCTCACTGCCGGAAATACCCGTAGACCAGCAGGAAGAATATAAAGAGATCATGCCCCGGCTGTGACTCGAATGAGTTGTTGCCTGCAAAATTGACCAGGAATGTTATCAGGAATACCCAAAAGATATAGGAATGGTGAAGTCTCTTCTGCTTAATGAAATATGTCAGCAGCAGGATTGTAACAGCCATTCCGGCGATGCCTGAAGAGAGCAGTATGTAGAGGTACTGGTTATGCGGTTTCATCGCGGCGCCTGCAAGGGTTGAGCCGGTTATGCTCTTTCCGTAATCCATGGCCTTCATAACGCCTCCGGTTCCCCAGCCAAACCAGGGATGCCTCTTTACTGCCATGCAAGAGGCTCTCCACAGGTCAATCCTCTTGGTCAGCGATCCCCATGATGTATCTTTCCGCCCTGACCTGTAATAGAGTGAGAGGCTCATCATCTCCTCACGGACCCTGATCAGGATACCGGGCCGGCCAACATCGAGCCGGCTGGTCCTTCCGCGCTCAATTTCAGCTATGTCTTTATCTGTCAGCTCAGAAAAACCGCGTGCATCCTTCCTCACACCCATTGATGCCATATAACGGTACAGCGTCGCTCTCAGCTCCTGGCCCATGAGATCGTTCCCATCAAAATCGAGGCTGCTCACTGCATTCCAGGCCTCCCTGAGCTCGGTATCACAAATGGAGATGTAAACCAGGTTACCGTTCTCGGTGATGATATTAAGGGTATCGTGAAAGTAGGGGTTACCCTGTTCTGTCAGCTGCGGCAGTGTGCTGAAGTCAGTGTCAGCCTTTGCGCTGACCTCTTTCCAGATACCGGCCAGCTGCCAGGTGACCAGCGCCAGGGCAGCTGTAAACAGGAGCGGCAGGCCGGTTTTCAGGACGAGGTATCTGCTCTTCCTGACTGTCACAATCAGAGTGAAGAGAGAAACCGCTGCCAGTGATGCAACCGATGAGAGGGTCCGGAGGTAGAAAAGAAACCAGATCAGCCATGCCGACAACAACAGGCTCAGCATGAGGTGCCGGCCATTACCCCTGGTCTGCCATGTCAGCAGCGGCAACTGGAAGGCAGCTATAATCAGCATCATCCCCATGTAGACTCCGGGGATGAACGGTGAAGCATCGCGGAAAAAAATATCACCGTGAAGTTGCCTCAGTATAAGGCCTGCCAGGGTTGCGATGAACAGGGCCGAGATAAACAGCATCACCAGTATCTCACTCTTCTTCCTGTCAGGAGCAGGGGTGGTTGCTACGACGAGTGGCAGAAAGAGGAGGGGTGATTTGTGCAACAGATCGTTTGTCACTCCATACATCGGGTCATGGGACCAGAGCACCCCGATGATGTTCAGTGCATATACCAGCATCAGTGCAATGGCAGCCCTGTCATGCCGCAGCCTGGCGAACTTTCTTCTGAAATCACCTTCAGTCAGCCAGTTGGCTATCAGCAGCAGCTCTCCGGCCGTCAGAAGGAACCTTGACAGCGGCAGTGAGACGGCAATGATGGCGAGTGATGCAAAATAGACCACCCGGTGTACCGGCTTCTGTGCACTCTCTGCAATTGTCTGCATATCTTGCCGCTGCTTCTGATGAGGATCAACAGCCGGCCTGCCGGCAGGCTGCCCTTATGCCTGACGGCTCTTCACTGCCAGGGCGTCCCTCTCGAAGGTACGCCATTTATAGCCAAAACTCTCAAGATAGTTACGGCACTCGTCAACAGTATCTGTATCATACAGGGTATTCTCATAGATGATCACCTCAGGTGAGATCCTGGCGAGGTCAAGCATTTTGAGTATCTCGTAGTCATACCCTTCGGCATCTATTGCCAGCAGGTCAAAGGTTCCTCCCTCAAATTTCTCAAGCAATGTTTCAGGGCTGATGGTTGCCACATCTTCGGCAACAATGCACTCTTCCCTGTTTTCCGGCAGTTTCACGCCCTGCCGCCTGATATGCTTCACCAGGCTTCCGTCATCAAGCTTGTTTTCAAGTACCTCGCGGCTGAAGCTGGATAACCCGTGTGCCCACCGTTCATTACTGAAGGCCAGCTTGTAGATTTTCCTGCTGCCATCCTTCCGGTCGAGTGCCGCATTGATAACCGTGATTTCAGGCCGTTTTGCATGAAGCCTGACAAGGTAGTTGTTGCATACCATGGGTTGCGGTTCCAGCATCACCCCTCTCCAGCGGTCCCTTTTTATGAACCAGTGCAGGAGATCATAAACGAACCCGTCATTTGCTCCCACCTGCAGGAAGGTCACCTCTCCCTTCCGGCGCGAGTAGTTATCGATGAACTCCTTAACGGTTCCCCGCCGGGGTTTGTAGATATATCTGCAATACGCCATGAAGAGCGGATTCTCTGATGCGCTCAGGCCGTACAGAAACTCCCTGTAGGCCTTCAGTAACCGGTATTTCAGTCTCACGTTGAGTAAATGTGTTTATCAGTAATCTGGTTCATACTATATCCCTGAACCGTTCCGGGATCCGTATTACCGGTTTCTCCCTCAGCATTCCGGGTTTGTTCAGTGCATAAAGAGGGCGGAAGAGGGTCTCTCTCCTCCTGGCTTCACTGAAAAAGGCATCACCGTCAATGGCCTCCTTCTCCCTGATCAGGTCAAACAGTTCATACCTCCGGTCGAGGTGCCCCTCCCATCCGGAATCAATCAGTCCGCTGTTTCCGGTTTTCGCTTTTGCCATCTCATGGTCAACCATCCCGAAATGAAACAGGAACAGGTTCGGATCAATACGGAAGTTGCGGTATCTGACCCGGTGGAAGCCTGATCCCCACCTCACCGGCCGGTAAGCCACCACAGCCTTGGTATACCTGGCTGAGACGTGAGCGTATCTGCGCTGCCGGAGCAGCGGACGGGCAGGGTCTAGCGGCAGCTCGTTCCCCGTGTGCTGCCCCACATCAAGGCCAAGTGCAGAGAGGGTGGCATGCCCTGACCGCTGCTGAAGGTAACCTGACAGGCTCCTGCCCTGATCAGGATCAACGGCAAGAATCTCATCTATGTCATGAGCAATAACCAGATCATATCTCCGGAAGAGCGCCCTTGAAAAAGCAGTGACAATGCCTATACGGTTCCTGTCACCGGCGGCCCTGCCCTGTTTTTTACGAGGCAGCCTGATAACGTTGATCGCAGGCAGATCGTGCGGATACTCCTGGTCATGACCGTCAAGAATCAGAAAGAGATTCTCGTAGCCGGCCTGGGCACTGTAATAGCTGACCCATCTTGCGATGAAGAACTGATCATCCCTGGCCATTGAAACAACCGCGATCCTGTTTTTACTCTCCACAACTGCCTCTATAATTTCAGACCAAAATTGAGAAAAATTCTTTCAAAAAATCAGTGCCGGCCGATAAATCGGGAAAAAGGCCGGTATGGTCCGTTTCATCCTGCCGGGATTAGGATGATTTTGTGTAAGTTTGGGCCAAAACAATGCCTGAAGGAATCAGCACGGCCCCTGACAGACCGATCGATGCGGTCATACCCTGGGTTGATGGCAGCGATCCGGTTCTTGCAGAGAAGCGGAACAAGTACATCGGCAACGGCAGGCTGACCCTTTCGTCAGGAGCACATCCCACACGCTTTGCCTCGCTGAATGAGATCCGTTACTGCCTGCTCTCAATCTTCCGGTTTGCGCCGTTTGTCAGGAATGTCTTTATCGTAACCGACAGACAGAATCCCGCCCTTGACGATGAGGTTGAGAAATATTTCCCCGGCCGCTCGGGATCAGTAAGAATTGTTGACCATACCGAGATCTTCAAAGGCTATGAGGAGTGGCTGCCCACCTTCAACAGCAGGAGTATTGTGAGCATGATCTGGAGAATCAGGGGGCTTTCTGACAACTTCATCTGCTTCAATGACGACACCATTCTTGTCAGGCCAACCACTCCTTCCGACTGGTTCATTGACGGCAGACCGGTGCTCAGGGGCAGGTGGGTTCCCGCTCCGCTGCCGAGAGTCCTCTTTGAAGCTTTGCGATCATTGCCGGGCAGGCTTCTCCCCGCCGGAGAACGCCGCACACCAAGAGCCTCATTCCACTCCGGTCAGTGGCGTGCGGCCCGGCTGACCGGATACCGGTTAAGATACTTCACCAACAGTCATACGCCACACACCCTCAGCAGCAAGGTGATAGAGGAGTTTTTCAGCACCAGGGAGGGCCTCCTCAGGCAGAACATCTCCCACCGTTTCCGAGACAATGCGCAGTATGACCTCGTCTCACTCTCCAATCATCTGCAGCTCAGCACCGGTAACCGGCATATCACCAGGCCCGGGCTGCTCTACCTCAAGCCTGAGAACCGCAGGGCGGGGTATGTTGACGGGAAGATCAGGTATTTTTACCGTAACCGTGATCTGCTCTTCGTATGTGCCCAGAGCCTTGACCGGTGTACCCGTGCCGACCGGGAGCGACTCTTCGGGTGGCTCGATGAGGTGCTGGGGCTGACATGAAATTAATTATCAATCAATCAGCAGGTTGCAGCCACGCAGGTCGGCACTGTCGAAGCGGCCCTGCACCTCGAAGCGGCTGCCGGAGTGCATCCTGCCCAGGTCAGCGGTGGCGATGAACGAGCATGACCATAGGTTGGCCAGGTCAATGATGCTGATCCCTCCGGCTGCTCCCTCGCTCATGCTGTGTGCCATCGGGTCATGGCTGTCACGTATCAGCACCCTCATCCACGGCGGCGTCTCAAACAATCCTCCCCCCATCGAGTAGGCCTGGCTCAGCAGCTCGGTCATCCCATACTCCGAATGAACCGTGCTCACCCCGAAAGCCTGCATGATGATCTCATGCACCTCCTCCCTGATCAGCTCCTTCCTGCGGCCCTTCATACCACCCGTCTCCATTATTATCAGGTCGGAGAGGTCACGGGGCCCCTCCTCTGCCAGGTCAAGCAGTGCGAAGGTGACCCCTATCAGCAGCACCTGCAGCTTTTCATGCCGGGCGCGCCCGACAGCCTTCAGCAGTGCTTCATGGTCGCCTGCAAAGAATCCTCCGGCACGGTTTCCCGACAGCTGCATCAGCCGGTTCACCATATAGATGAGTGACGACTCCTCCCTTTCGATATATGATGGCAGCAGGCCCATTATTGCATACTGTGACGGGTCGCCGTAGAAGAGCCTGAATGTGCGCTCCAGGCTCTCGTCATAGATGGCGGTATGCCTGACGTGATGGCGGCTCTGCCTCATCCCGGTGGTGCCGCTGCTCAGGAAGATTCGCTCTGCCACGCCCTCACCGGTCATCACCACATGGTCCCTGAAGAAGGAGATGGGCATGAAGGGTATCTCCGTCAGTGAGGTTACCTCTGCCGGATCGGTGCCCAACAGTGAGAGATAGCGGTTATATACCGGGCACCCGGCAGCCTGGAAGCGGAACACCTCCAGTGCCAGCCGCTCAAAGGCCCGGTCGCCGGCAACAGTGAAGATATGGTATTGCTGAGGCACTTTCATACCCGGGTGAAGATATCATGTTGCTGAGGCACTCTCATAATCATTACGGGAAGGTGGGCGAGCCGTCGGGCTGCCATGCCCATTCGAGCTCACACGATGCGAAGGGTTTTCCCTCCCTGGTCTCAAGGGTCACCCTGATTATCCTCATCTTGGCATACTTCGCATCCCGTGTCTTCATGACCCACACCTGGTTTGCTGCCAGCGGGTAGGCCATATCTTCCCAGTTGTAGCTGCCCACGCTCTTCAGGTTGTCAAAGGCTTTTCTGGCTTCGGCCGCCCCGGCATAGTCGCCTTCCAGTCCGAAAGGGGGTCTGTAGGTGTTTGCCGAGAAGTATGCAACCACACTGCCACCCCCTACCGGACCTGCTCCCAGGCTAATGTCTGCCCGGTCAGCATCAGGCAGGGTAGGTACCGCCTTCCCCTCGGCAAAGGAGAGACCCAGTGCATAATAGTAGTTATCTGCCTTATAGAGTTCGCTGGTCAGGGTGATGGTGCCCGACAGCCGCCGGTCATCCTTCGTGCAGCCTGTAATGAGCAGCATGACGGCCAGCAGACATATGGCATGTCTCATCATTGCTCTTCTCCCCTGATTGCCGTTATGCCGGGCAGTTTCCTGCCCTCCATGTACTCGAGCATTGCTCCTCCGCCGGTGGAGACGTAGCTCACCTGGTCAGCCAGTCCGTTGCGGTTGATTGCCGCCACCGAGTCGCCTCCGCCGATGAGCGAGAATGCTCCACGGGCCGTGGCGCCTGCCACTGCCTTTGCTATGGCTGTTGTGCCGCCGGCGAACTTCTCCATCTCGAAGACCCCCATCGGTCCGTTCCACAGTATGGTGCCCGACTCCATGATCACCTTCTCAAACAGCTCAATGCTCTTCGGGCCGATATCGAGCCCCATCCATCCCTCCTTCACCTCGTCAATGGCAGATATGTATGTGCCGGCATCAGCCGCGAACCTGTCGGCATTGAGGCTGTCAACCGGCAGCAGCATCCTCACGCCCTTCTCTTTTGCCTTCACCATAACCGCCCTGGCCACCTCCAGCTTATCCTCCTCGCAGAGCGAGTTGCCGATCTTTCCGCCCATCGCCTTTATGAAGGTGTAGGTCATCCCTCCGCCGATGATCAGGTTGTCAACCCTGTCGAGCAGGTTCTCGATGATCAGTATCTTGTCAGAGACCTTTGCTCCTCCCATCACTGCCGTGAAGGGCTTACCGGCATCCTTCAGCACCTTGTCCATGGCTGCCAGCTCACTGTTGATCAGGAATCCGAACATCCTTTTGTCTTCGGGGAAGAAGCCGGCTATCACTGCGGTTGTGGCGTGTGCCCTGTGGGCTGTCCCGAATGCATCATTGACGTAGACATCGGCATAGGAGGCGAGCCTGGCGGCCATCTCCTTCTGCTTCACCTTCAGCTCCGCCTTTGCCGCCTTCTTCTCCTCCTCGGTGGCATCGTCGGGCAGCAGCGGCTTACCCTCCTCCTCGGGATAGAACCTCACATTCTCAAGCATCATCACCTCCCCGGGCTTCAGTGCAGCGGCCATCGTCTCCGCCTGGCTGCCGAGGGCATCAGGAGCAAAGGCCACGCTCATGCCGAGCAGCTTCTCCAGTACCGGCAGCACCGGCCTGAGAGAGTACTTCTCCATCACCCCCTTCGGCCGGCCGAGGTGCGACATCAGAATCGCCGAACCGCCGTCACCGGTGATCTTCCTTATCGTCCTGAGTGCACCCCGTATGCGGGTGTCATCGGTCACCTGACCGGTCTCCTTGTCAAGGGGCACATTGAAATCTACCCTCACAATGGCCCTGAGGCCCTTGAAATTAAAGCTGTCTATGGTCATCATCGCAAGATTCTGTTTAATTTTCGCTCAATAAAGAGTACAAAGTTAACCATTCCTGAAAACCTTATCAGCATCTGTTTGTTCATTAGTCAAAACAGATTAATCAATTAAACAATAAACATCATGGCAAAAGTTACTCTCAAGGGGAACCCGATCAACACTTCAGGTTCACTGCCGTCAAAAGGGAGCAAGGCTCCGGGTTTCACACTGGTGAAATCAGACCTCAGTCATCTCTCACTCTCTGATCTTTCAGGCAAGAAGGTTATACTCAACATCTTCCCCAGCCTCGACACCGATGTGTGCGCCACCTCGGTCCGCAAGTTCAACCAGCTGGCTGCCGGCCGTGACAACACCGTCGTGCTGGCTATCTCAAAAGATCTTCCCTTCGCCCATGGACGTTTCTGCTCCACCGAGGGTATCAACAACGTTGTCACACTCTCGGGTTTCCGCGACAGCGGATTTGGCAAGTCTTACGGCGTCGATCTGGTTGACGGTCCGCTTGCCGGCCTCTATGCCCGCAGCGTGGTGGTGACAGACGAGAAGGGCAATGTGGTCTATACCGAACTGGTTCCCGAGATCGTCCAGGAGCCTGATTATGACAAGGCGCTGGCAGCGCTTTGACCAAATCACCTTTTTATTAAATTTGCCTTTCGCATGCGAAGGGCATCATGAACTTTTCAGACATACCAGGCCAGAGGGCAGTGATTGACCGGCTGCGGAACTCGGTTACCGGGAACCGTGTCAGTCATGCACTGCTTTTCTATGGTCCGGAGGGAAGCGGTAAGCTGCCGCTGGCGCTTGCCTTCGCCCGTTATGTCAGCTGTGAGAACCGCACCCCGGAGGATGCCTGCGGTGCCTGTCCATCATGCGTTAAGTATGACAAGCTGATCCATCCCGATCTTCATTTCGTTTTCCCGGTGATCCGCAGGAAACCCGAGCCGGAGCAGCCTGCCGGCAAAAAGGGTGACCCGGCCGCAGCAGGTGACCGGAGGCCGGGAGGGGAGCGTGAGCTTGAAAAGAAGGGTCGTGCCCCGGCGGTGAGTGACAACTATCTGTCACATTGGCGTACCCTGATGCTGCGCTCGCCATGGTTCTCGTTCAACACCTGGACCGAGGTGATGGAGACAAAAGGCAATGAACAGCCGTTCATCTCGGTGGCCGAGGCGGCAGAGATACTCCGCAAGCTCAGCCTGAAGTCGTTTGAGTCTGACTTCAAGATCATGATCATCTGGCTCCCCGAGAAGATGAACACCGAGACGGCCAACAAGCTACTCAAGATAATCGAGGAGCCTCCTGCAAAGACTCTCTTCCTGCTGATCGCGGAGGAGGAGGAGAAGCTGCTGCCGACCATCACCTCACGATGCCAGCACATCCTTGTCCCGGCAATCCCGCTGGCCGACATGGAGGCACACCTGCAGCGTCTGCCCGGTATTGACCCGGGCCGGGCCTCGGAGGCAGCCGCCATAGCCAATGGAAACATGGTCAGGGCAATGGAGCTGCTGAGCGAGGAGGAGCAGGGTACGCCACAGCTCGAACGCTTCATCAGGCTGATGCGTTCCGCTTACGGCCGTAACCTGCAGGGACTGATGGAGTGGTCGGAGGAGATGGCCGCCGCCGGAAGGGAGAGGCAGAAGAGTTTCCTGACCTATGCATTGAGGATGATACGCGAGAACTTCATTCTCAACTTCAGCGGCAAGAGCAACAACCTGGTCAGCATGACCCGGGCCGAGGATGAGTTTTCAGTGAACTTTCACCCATTCATCAATCAGAAGAATATCGATCACCTCTACCGCGAGTTCAACCTGGCATACGCTCACGTTGAGAGCAACGGGAACACCAGGATGATATTCCTCGACCTGGCACTCAGGACCATGAGGCTTATCAGGTAACTGAAAAGAGCCGTTTGACATTGGCTCATTTATTCCTAATTTTGCAGTCAGCCTGCCGCTTCTCCGGAAGAGATTCCGCAGCCGCGCAGGCCGAAAAGAGACAACATGGTAAATGAAGATATACAGGCCGTTACCGGAGAAGAGCCGGCCGGGCCTGAAACAAGATACAGGATAGGGATGCACAAGCTGGATGAGTACAACTGGCTTGCGGATATTCCCTTTGATGAGCGATATAATGAGGTTATTGAGGTCCGTTTCAAGAATACCCGTAAGGGATTCTTCCGCAATGTGAACGGACTGAAGCTGGAGGTTGATGACCTGGTTGCCGTGGAGGCCTCTCCGGGTCATGATATCGGTTATGTCTCCATGACCGGCTTCCTGGTGAGCCAGCAGCTGAAAAAGATGAAGGTGAGACCGGTCATTGATGAGATGAAGAAGGTCTACAGGAAAGCGAGGCCGGTTGATATTGAGAAGTGGGAGGAGGCCCGTAGTCTTGAGGAGTCGACCATGCTCCGTTCGCGCAAGATAGCTGAGAATCTTGGTCTGGCAATGAAGATTGGCGATGTGGAGTACCAGGGCGACAAGACCAAAGCCATCTTCTATTACCTGGCTGATGAGCGCGTTGATTTCAGGCAGCTGATCAAGGTTCTGGCTGATGAGTTCCGCATACGTATCGAGATGCGGCAGATCGGCGCCCGCCAGGAGGCCGGCCGCATAGGGGGCATCGGCACCTGTGGCAGGGAGCTCTGCTGCTCAACGCATATTACCAGCTTCAGCTCGGTAACCACCTCGCATGCCCGCTACCAGGATCTGTCACTCAACCCTCAGAAGCTGGCCGGGCAGTGCGGCAAGCTCAAGTGCTGCCTCAACTATGAGCTTGACTGCTATATCGATGCCCAGCGTGACTTTCCCCCCAGGGAGGTGCCTCTTGAGATGGCTGACGGCACCGCCTACTACATGAAGGCCGAGGTACACTCAGCAGTATACTGGTACTCGTCAGACCCGCGCCTGGCGGTCAACCTCACCCCGGTGCCGGTAGCCCGCGTATGGGAGATCATACGCCTCAACCGCAAGGGCATCAAGCCCGACAGCCTGCTGGGAGGGAAGAACGGCGGACGAGCCGAAAAAACCAATGACCTGCTGCTGCAGAACAGCGGGCTGAGCAGGTTCGATTCAAAGAGCCAGCCTGCTGCCCGTGAAGAGAAGGGGCGGCGCAGACCACACCACAGGAGAAATGAGAGAAAACAGAAGTAAACTGGCAGCAGCCCTGCTGCTGATGGCAACCGTCATGGCAGGATGCAACAGCGGCATGCACTATGCTGACAGCTGGTCACCCGACCATGCCAGGTGGAACATGCATGACCCCGCCCGCTTCGCATGCACCATCGATGACACCCTGCAGCTGTGGAACGTCAGGCTCTCACTGCGCACCACACCTGACTACCCCTACCGCAACATCTATCTCTTCGTCATGACCGACTTCCCCTCGGGCATCACCGTTACCGACACACTCCAGGCCATGGTGACCGATGAGAAGGGACGGTGGCTGGGCAAGGGTGCCGGCAACCTGCGGGAGCTGACAATACCATACCGGTCAAATGTCTGGTTCCCTGAAGAGGGCGAATACCGTTTCACCGTGATCCATGGTATGAGAGACACCCTGCTGCGGGGGGTGAATGACGTGGGTATCAGCATAACGCGGATAAGGGAGAAAGCAAAATAAGCCGGTTTTGGTCAAGAAGAAACATGCACGCTGGGCTGAGATGAAGGAGCTCGACAATGTTATTGAGCCCCCCTTCAGTGAGGTGTTCCGGCGTGAGCACCCTCTCAGGGGAAGGTGGCACAGCCAGTGGTTCCGTAACAGCAACCCCATCACCCTTGAGCTTGGCTGCGGAAAAGGTGAGTATACCGTCGGGCTGGCAAAGCAATATCCCGGAAGGAACTTCATCGGTGTCGACATCAAGGGGGCACGTATGTGGCGTGGTGCCCGGGAGGCCCACCATCTGCAGCTTTCCAACGCCGCCTTCCTGCGGACACGGATTGAGTTTGCGGCATCGTTTTTTGACAAGGGTGAGATTGACGAGATCTGGCTCACGTTCCCTGACCCGCAGCTGAAAAAGAAGAGGGAGAAGAAGCGCCTGTCGGGGCCGGTCTTCCTGAACCTCTACAGGCAGTTCCTGAAGGATGGCGGCACCGTCCACCTCAAGACCGACTGCCGTGCGCTCCATGACTACACCCGTGCAGTGGCGGAGATCAACCGGCTGGAGGTGATCAGCTCGGTCACCGACCTTCACCGCGAGATGCCTGACAACCCGCTGCTCTCGATAAGAACGTTTTATGAAGAGCAGTTCCTCAGCCAGGGGACACCTATAACCTATCTTTCATTCAGACTGCCAGATGGGAGGGAGATCATCAGTCCGGAAGAATAGTAACCAGAACCGGTCCGCGGCAGGAGTCACTGCAGGGCGCCCTGTCGAGGGCGGGAGCAGCAACAGGCAGGAGGACTCCCGGGGTAAGGGTGGTACAGCCGGGCGGATCGCTGCCGCCAGCGGGCAGGAAGACGACAACTTCTTTATCCGCGTCTGGGAGGTGACCCGCCTGGTACCCTTCGGCAGGGTGACCTCCTACGGCGCCATAGCACGCTACCTCGGCAGCGGCCGCTCAGCCCGCATGGTGGGATGGGCCCTCAACTCATCGGTCCATGATCATGGCTTCATCCCGGCACACCGGGTGGTAAACCGCAACGGCATGCTCACCGGAAAGCACCATTTCGGCACGCCGGGAACCATGCAGCAGCTGCTCGAGAATGAGGGGTTCACCATCGAGGATGACCGGGTGGTGGAGTTTGCCGAACGGTTCTGGGACCCCTCGGCTGAACTATAGGGAGGCTGCTATGTTAAACGATTAGTCATCTGAAACCGATAATATCAAAAAAGAGTTATAATGAGTATAAAAGAACAGGTTCTCAATGCTTTGAGAAAAGTCTCACATCCCGAGAAGGGGAGTGACATTGTGACACTGGGCATGGTTGGCGATATCAGGAGTGATGCTGACGGCATCTCCCTGGTGCTGGTACCCGAAAAGTCCAACGACCCCTTCCTAAACTCCATCAAGAGCAGCTGTGTACGCGCCATCAAGGAGTCGCTCGGTGCAGATACGGTTGTATCATCCATCGAGGTGAAGCCGCGGATAGTGGTTGAGAAGATGGCTGCCCCGAAACGGGAGGTGCTGCCGGGGGTTAAGAACATAGTGGCTGTCTCATCCGGCAAGGGCGGCGTGGGCAAGTCGACCGTGGCGGTCAACCTGGCGGTGGCGCTTGCCCGAATGGGTTACGCCACCGGGCTGCTTGATGCTGATATCTTCGGTCCGTCGGTACCGCGCATGTTCGATGCCGGCGGATACCGCCCCGAGGTGAAGAGTGAGAACGGCACCGATCTGATCATCCCCATGGAGAAGTATGGCGTGAAGATCCTAACCATCGGCTTCTTTGTCAAGGAGAGCGATGCGGTGATATGGCGCGGTCCCATGGCCAGCAGCTTCCTCAAGCAGCTGATCAGCCAGGGCGACTGGGGTGAGCTTGACTATCTCATCTTCGACCTGCCTCCCGGGACAAGTGACATTCACCTGACACTGGTGCAGGAGGTACCGGTGACCGGCGCCATAGTGGTGACCACCCCGCAGGAGGTGGCACTGGCTGACGCACGCAAGGGGATTGCCATGTTCCGCAGCGAGTCGGTCAACGTGCCGGTGCTGGGCCTGGTGGAGAACATGTCACACTTCGAGACACCCGACCTGCCCGGAAAGAAATATTATATCTTCGGCAAGGAGGGTGGCAGGAGGCTGGCCGCCGAGAGCAAGACCGAGCTGCTCGGACAGATACCAATTGTTGAGAGCATCTGCGACGGCGGTGACCGCGGCAGGCCGGTGGCACTGGATGACAGCATCACCGGGGATGCCTTCATGAGACTGGCAGAGAAGGTGGTGGTGCAGGTAGAAAAGCGCAACAGGGAGCAGGCTCCGACAAAACGGGTAGAGGTGAAGTAACCTCTCTTTTTCACCATATTTGGATACTTTTGCGGTAACGGTTCAGTTATTAGAGTATAAATCATAATTGTTGAGGTTACGGCACAGTGAATGTTTTGCAGTGATGATCATCGGCATCACGCTGCTGCTTGCCGGGTGTTCTGCCGAGAAGAACACCGGGGCGAGCCGTTTTTACAATTCACTCATCTCCAAGTACAATATCTGGTTCAACGGCAATGAGGCCTATAAGGCAGGTGTGAAGAAGGTCATTGCATCGCACCGTGATGACTACAGTGAGATGCTTCCCCTGTTCGAGTACTCGGTGCCCGATGCTGTGCGGCCGGCCTCATCAGATATGGAGCGTGCCGTACAGAAGGCCTCGAAGGTGATCTCACTCTACTCGATCACCGCCAAGCCGGAGGAGAAGGGTCGCGGCAGGAATAACAACCGTGATGCCGAGTTCTATAACCGCCGTGAGTACAATGAGTGGGTTGACGATGCCTGGCTTCTGATGGGCAAGGCGCAGTTCTACCAGAGGAATTTCACTGCATCGCGCTCATCACTCTCGTTTGCCATCAGCATCTCCACCGATGCCGGCCTCTCCACCGAGGCTGCCATCTGGCTGGCGCGTATCCAGACCGAAGAGGGCAACTACAGCGAGGCGCTGCGCCAGCTGAAGGAGATCACCCCTCCGGGCAGGCGTGTCCTGGAAGCCATGTACTACTCCACCCATGCAGATATCCTGCTGCGTCAGAAGAGGTATGAGGAGGCCATCCCCATACTGGAGCGTGCTGCAGAGACCAGCACCGGCAACCAGGCCAGGGTGCGTCTCACCTACCTGCTGGCACAGGTCTGCAAGGCTGCCGGCGACAATGAGCTCTCCACCCGCTACTTCAGGCAGGTACGCCGGATGAATCCGCCCTATGACCTTGAGTTCAATGCCAGCATCAACCTGGCAGGTGTGGCCGACCTGTCGCATGGTGATGCCGGCGAGCTGGTCCGCTCACTGAACAAGATGCTCCGTGATCCACGCAACAAGGATTACCGTGACCAGATCTACTATGCCCTGGGTGAGCTTTCAAAGCGTTCCGGCAACATCGGTGAGGCGCTCAGCTACTGGTCACAGGCTGCTGCCGCCAGTACCGTCAACAGCCGTCAGAGGGCGCGCACCTACCTCGCCATGGCACAGCATTACTACAGTCTGCCCGACTATATGTCTGCCTGGAGCTACTATGACAGTGCCTCTTACCTGATTGACAACCGTTACCCCGACCATGAGGCTATCCGTCAGCGCACCGCCGCGCTGGGTGAGTATGCCGGGTACCACACCGTGGTTATCACCGAAGACAGCCTGCGCAGGGTGGCCAACATGAGCAGCTCGGAGCGGGATGCCTTCATCGCCGGCCTGATCCGGAGCTATGAGGAGGAGCAGGCCAGGGCACGTTCAGGTGACGGCAGCGACCGTTACAACATGGGGCTCTATTATGAGAATGAGCAGCGCTACCGCGGGGCCATTGCCGCTGAGGGAGGATGGTACTTCTATAACCAGGCGGCGCTCACCTTCGGCCGCACCGAGTTCAGGCGCCGCTGGGGCGACCGCCGGCTTGAGGATAACTGGCGCAGGGCAAACAAGGCCCGTTCAGCCTTTGCCCCGGGTACCATGCATGAGCCAGAGACCCCCGTAGAGAAGAGTGACAGCACAGAGATGGCTCCCGAGCGTTCGAAGGAGTATTACCTCCGCAACCTGCCGCTGACCGACTCGCTGATGCAGGCCTCGGTCAGACGCAGCGCCGAAGCCCTGCTGGGTGAAGGGCAGGTGCTGGCCTCACGTCTCAACGATACCGCCGCCGCAGCCCTCTCACTGCGCGAGGCATCCCGTACCGGAACCGACAACACCATCAGGGCCGAGGCGCTCTTTGAGCTCTACCGCATGCTCCGCCACAGCGACCCGCGCACCGCCGAAAGAGACCGGGCCGAACTGCTGTCCAAATACCCTGAGTCAGAGTTCGCGAAGATCCTCTCTGACCCTGACTATGTCAACCGCCACCGGGAGATGGCAGCCAGGGCCATACGCAGCTATGACGCGGCATACCGGGCCTTCCGTGAAGAGAGATATGCAGATGCAAAAGCGATCTGCAACGAGATAATTGAACAGATACCTGACGATGAGCTGATCCCCAGGTTCATGCTGCTCGATGCCCTGGCAACCGGCGCCCTCGAGGGCGAAGTGGCCTACAAGGAGAAGCTCGACTCGCTGGTGGTACGGTTCCCGGCCACCGATGAAGGGAAAAGGGCAGCCGAGATAAACGACTTCCTCAGGCGTGAGAAGCCCGGGCTCCGCATTGCAGAAGAGAGCCGCATTGCAGAAGAGATATACAGCCCAGACACCCTGCAGCCGCACTTTGTCATCATTATCGCCTCCGGTGCCGGCACAAACCTGAACCAGATGGTGTTTGACATAATCGGTTACAACCTCGACAACTACCCGGAAAATAATTACAGCACCGAGGGTGTGAACCTCGATGCAGGAGAGGTGATGATCATCACCGGACCATTTGCCGGGGTGAGCCAGGCAGCCGCCTGGAAGGCGCGGTTCGATGCCGGCAGGAGCATCAGGGATGCAGGGAAGGCACAGCTGAGTATTATGCTTATCAGCCGTGACAACCTGGAGAGGCTCAGGAAGGATAAAAAGAGCGACAGATATGTTATCTTTCACTCGAAGGCCTATTCCGGCCGTCAGTAACTTTGTCAACTGCAAATGAGACAGGTACGGATTCTGTGGATTGATGACGAGATCGGGGTTCTCAGGTCATACATCCTTTTCCTTACCGAGAAGGGGTTTGAGACCGACACCTGCCACTCGGGCAATGATGCCATTGCCATGGTCAGGGAGAAGCCCTATGACATCATCTTCCTCGATGAGCACATGCCGGGGCTGAGCGGTATTGAGACCCTGCGCCGCATCAAGGCCATCAGGCCCTCAATACCGGTCGTGATGATCACCAAGAGCGAGGAGGAGGACATCATGGATGCCGCCATCGGGTCACAGATAGCCGACTACCTCATCAAGCCGGTCAAGCCCGGCCAGATACTTCTGACGCTGAAGCGCATTCTCAACCTTGAGGAGATTGTCACCCGCCAGACCACCACCATCTTCAGGGAGGAGTTCAGCCAGATCACCGATATGATCTCAACCGCCTCCACCTTTGAGCAGTGGAGTGAGCTCTACCGCCGTCTCACCTTCTGGCAGGGTGAGCTGATCAGGTCATCAGACACCGGCATGCGCGATGTGCTGCGCTCGCAGGAGGCTGATGCCAACAGGGCTTTCGGCAGGTATATCTCCGGCAACTATCTTGGGTGGGTCTCCCCTACCGCTGCTGAGAAGCCGCTCATGTCACCGGCGGTGCTGACGAAGCGTATCTTCCCGATGATCAGCAAGGGATCGCCCCTCTTCCTTATCATCATCGACAACATGCGGCTCGACCAGTGGCAGACCATTGCCGGCGACCTGCGGAAGGTGATGCGCACCGTTGATGAGGAGCTCTACCTCAGCATCCTTCCCACCACCACGCAATACTCGCGCAACTCCCTCTTTGCCGGCCTCATGCCGGCGGCCATTGAGGAGCTGATGCCCGAGTACTGGGTTGACGAGCATGAGGATGAGGGCAAGAACCTCAATGAGGAGAAGCTGCTGGCCAAGAACATGCAGCGGGCCGGCACAGAGTGCCGCTGGAGCTATCACAAGATCAGCTCTGACAGCGAGGGGCGCGAGGTGAATGAGCGGCTCAGCCGCCTGATGGAGAATGAGCTGAACGTACTGGTCTATAACTTCGTTGACCTGCTCAGCCATGCCCGTACCGAGATTGACCTGATACGCGATATGACCGGCGATGAGGCCTCATGGCTGACCCTTACCCACACCTGGTTCATCCATTCGCCGCTGATGGAGCTGCTGCGGCTGCTCTCGGCCCGTGGCGCACGGGTGGTTATAACCACCGACCATGGCTCGGTAAGGGTGCAGAAACCGGTCAGGGTGGTGGGCGACCGGCTCACCTCGGTCAACCTGCGCTACAAGACCGGCAGGAACCTCGACTACAATCCGCGGGAGGTATTCGAGATAACCAGCCCGGCAAAGGCAGGACTGCCCGCCGCCAACATCACCTCACGATATATCTTCGCCTGTGGCAATGACTTCCTGGTATACCCGAACAACTACAACCAGGTGGTCTCCTACTACCGCGACTCATTCCAGCACGGCGGCATCTCGATGCAGGAGATGCTGCTTCCGCTGGTCTACCTTGAACCGGTCTGATTTGCTAATTTTGCAGCGTGAAGATCACTGTCCCCGACAAACGCCGCCTGCCCGATGCTGCCCGGCAGTTCCTGGCAGAGAGTGCCGGCAGCACCCTGTTTGCCTTCTATGGCAGGATGGGGTCGGGCAAGACCACCTTCATCAGGGCGCTCTGCCATGTGTTGGGTGCCACCGGAGAGGTGACCAGCCCCACCTTCACGCTTGTCAATGAGTACACCCTCCCTGACGGCACCCCGGTTTACCATATCGACATGTACCGGGTGAAGAGCCTTGCTGAGGCTCTTGACTTCGGCATCGAGGAGTACCTTGACTCAGGCTCTCCCTGCTTTATTGAGTGGCCCGGCCTGCTCGAGCCGCTGCTGCCCCCCGAAGCCCTCCGCATCGCCATCATCGTGGCCGGTGACGGCAGCAGGGTAATCGAGACCATCCCGGCCCCTCCCGGGGAGCTGCTTCCCTGAAGCCCCCGTCATACCAATGCCATCAGCGTGCCGGGCTGTTCCCTGCCTCTGTCCGCTGAAATTCCGCATTGAATTATGGCCCCCACTCTCTTCTCTCTCCCATTAAAATCTTATTTTTGATCTGGCGGAGGTTATCATCCGTTCAACCACTAAAACGCAGCCAGATGAATAATTCAGGCAGAAGCGCCTTCCTGCCGAGGGAAGAGCTGATTGAGAAGGCCGTCGGCAGGAGGCAGATGTCTGTCGGCATGCCGCGTGACACGCAGGACGATGAGAAGCGGATAGCCCTCACACCCGAGGCAGTGAAGATACTCACCGATGCCGGCAACGAGGTTTTCATGGAGCGTGGTGCCGGTGAACAGGCCGGTTTCACTGACAGGGAGTACAGTGATAACGGTGCCGTAGTGGCAGAGACCGCTGCCAAAGTCTATGAATGTGATATCGTCATACGCATCGCTCCCTTCACCGAGAATGAGGCACAGCTGCTCAAGGGCGGCCAGACGGTTATCTCATTCATGAATGTGGCCACCATGAATGAGGAGACCCTCTCGTTGCTGATGCGCAAGCGGGTGACCGCGGTTGCCAGTGAGAAGATCAGGGATGCTGATGGCATCTGCCCGGTGGTCGAGTCGATGAGTGAGATCAGCGGCATCACTGCGGTACTGCTGGCCTCTGACTTCCTGAGCAGCGCGCTGGGAGGCAAAGGGGTGATGCTGGGCGGGGTGACCGGGGTGACCCCCACCGAGGTGATCATCATCGGGGCCAATACCGCCGGCGAATATGCTGCCCGTGCAGCTCTTGGCCTGGGAGCCATAGTGAGGGTGTTCGACACATCGGTGCACCGTCTGCGCAACTTCCAGAGCCTGGTGGGACAACGCCTCTACACCTCAACCTTCCACCCGCAGGTGCTGCAGAAAGCACTCAGGTCGGCTGACGTGCTGATAGGTGCGCTGGCAACAGATATACACATTCCCTGGTTCTACGTCACAGAGGAGATGGTACAGGGGATGAAACGGGGATCAGTGATCATCGACCTCAGCGTCGATACCGGCGGATGCGTCGAGACCACTGAACTGAGGGCAATAAAGGACCCGGTATATGAGAAGCACGGAGTGATACACTATTCGGCATGGAACCTGCCGTCACGCGTACCCAAGACAGCTTCGATAGCGCTGAGCAATGTCTTCAGGCCGCTGCTGCAGGAGATAGCCGATGCCGGAGGAACAACCCCGATGATTAAGTTCAATACCGGGCTGAGAGACGGAATATACATCTACAACGGTATCCTCACCAATGAGGCGCTGGGGCAGAAGTTCGGGCTCCTCTCAAAGGATATAAACCTGCTGCTGGCTGCCTTCTGAAGAGAGGGCAGTGTCCGGGGCAGGTACCCTCCGGACTCAGCAGACACTACTGGCTGCCTTCTGAAGAGAGGGCAGAGTCCGGGGCAGTTACCCTCCGGATTCAGCAGACACTACTGGCTGCCTTCTGACAAGAGGACAGAGTCTGGTGCAGGCTCCCGCAGGCCATATCGTTCCCCTGCAGGTTGTTATTGACAGCTTGTCCGGCAGTGTTCTCTTCAATCAGACAGCAACGCTCATCCTGATGCCGGCACACCCTGCTGCCAGCTGAGCTCTGCGGTGGCGCCGTCATGAACAATCCTGGCCTGCCGGCCTATGTAGAGTGCCCTGTTGTCAGGGATATGTCCTGCCGGGAAGTTAAAGAGCACCGGGTAGCCGAAGCCGCCGGCCACATTCATCACCACCTCCTCTACCGTCTGGTTGAAGACATGCTCCCCCTCGGTGATCTTCTCCATCCCTCCCACCACCAGTGCCGACAGGTTGCTGAGCAGTCCCGCCAGCCGCATCGAGACCAGCATGCGGTCAAGGTGGTAATACTTCTCCCCTATATCCTCGATGAAGAGTATGGCGCCGTCGGTATCAGGCTGTGCCACCGTGCCGTGCAGGCTGTAGAGCAGCGAGATGTTTCCCCCGGTGAAGCGCCCCGTGAGGGCGTAAGCCCCTTCGCTTCCGGGGTTCCAGCTCACCGGTGCCGCCTCGCCTCGCAGCGCCTGAACCATGGTGCCGTACGACGCGGGCAGGCAGGCCGGATCAGTATAGTTGAGCGGCATCTCGGCATGCAGCGAAGCGATACCGCATACATTGCTGAGCCACATGTGCAGTGAGGTGATGTCACTGTATCCCACGTACCACTTGGGCGTTTTCTGTAGGGCGGTGAAGTCGATACGGTCAACGATCCGCGTCATTCCATATCCGCCGCGCGAGCAGAGCACCGCCTTCACATCCGGGTCGTCAGTGGCACGCTGGATATCATCCAGCCGCTCCTCATCAGTGCCGGCAAACGGTCCGCTGCGACTGAAAAGATGCTTTCCGTAAGTGACCCGGAAGCCCGACTGCTCAAGCATTGCCGCTGCCTGACAGACAAGATCCTCATCGATATGACTGGCCGGCGAGATAATCTCTATACGGTCTCCGTCAGTGAGATAGGGGGGTATAACCAGTTTATCCATCAGCATGCTTTCTATAATAGACTCAAAAATAGTTATTTCAGGTAAAAAACCGTGCTGCGGTGTCGAAGAGTCTGTCAAAGGTACGGTCAGCGGCATCAGCTCCTGACCCTGCCAGAAGGGGAAACGGTGACTCGTGGGTATAGTTATAGTCAGGATTCCATATTTCGATGTCGCTGCAGCCCAGGGTCTCCCTCACGGCTTCCGTGGGTATGACGCTGTCACCCGCAAGGGTAATCGTTTTCAATCTGCCATCATACCGGCCGAATGGTCTTCCCCTCAGCTCTCTCAGGCGTTGCAGGGATGTCATTGCAAAAAAAGCTTCTCCCTCAGGGGTATTATTCATTATCTCTGTTAATTTTTCTCTGTCACAGCCCATTACTCTGTCAGGCCAGCGCAGGTAGAATGAAAGCAGGGTCTCAAAGGCACGGCTGTCCATTATCAGCTTTGAAGTGCCATTCATCAGGCTGAAGGCACTTCCTCCGCAGAAGAACATTATACGGCAGTTGTCAGGCAACGGGGAGGGGTCTGACAGCATCATCACCTGTGTCACCAGTGCTCCGATGGAATAGGCAAAGATATCTGCCGGACCGCCTGGTGCAATGCCCGGTATGCTGCCCCGCTCCAGCAGGCGTATCAGCTCAGCAATATCTGCGGCTGTCTGGTAGCCTGACAGCATGAACCGCTGTGGCGAGATACTCATCCTGATGCTCAAGGCCACATTGACAAAGGTTGAGGGTCTTGCGTCAGGAGCCAGTGCTGTACGGGCTGTCACGAGGGGCATCATGATATGCCTGTCTATCCAGCTCTGTGGTGAACGGTTCATGTGCCAGGCCAGGGGGAAAAGCACCACCGGCCTGCCGGTGTCTGCTGCCAGTCTCACACCCCACTGTATGTACTTGCCCCAGCTCCGTTCATTAAGGCCATGGAGCAGTATTATTGCTCCTCCTCCCTTTCTGCGGCTGCCCCCGTCATCTGTCATGGTATCTCCGCCCCGGGCAGCCTGCCGGTATGATGGCCTCTCATGTTTTGCCTCATCTGCCGGTACCGCCCCTCTCCCTGAAGAACAGGCTGATCCCCCGGTGGCCCCTCCGTTCCGGGATGATGGTGTCATGACATAGTAACTGAACTCCCTGTTGCCCTCATCCATCTCCCGTGACCTGAACAGTGACCTGAACAGCCACGGCACATCCCGTCCGTCAGGCCAGGAGCAGTCAACCATTGACCGAAACCGCACCGACGTGAGGTTTACGCCCGTACCGGGGATCATCCCTTCAGTCATCCCTCCCCTGAAGCAGGCAGTGATTTCACGTTCGGTTGCCGTATAACCCATTTCTCATTTTTGCAGCAAACTAAAGAAAGGAACCGCGCCTCACCAAATAAGAGGTGGCGGCAGCCCCAGCACGGGACGGAAATCTCTGACATGGGGTAAAAGGCACTATTGCGGGGTGAAATTCCTGCTCCCCGGCAAAGCCAAAACCTGCAGGTCTTCAAAAGTGTTAAATTTGCATAGACTATTGGTCCGATGAATATTGACCTGAGCAAAAAGCTGCCCTCCTATCTTACTGAGAAAGGGAATATCGTTACAACGATACTCTTCACTGCCGGCTTCGCACTGCTCTTTCTCAACCTTTACACCCCATTTGGTGTAGCTGCCTGGTTTGAGGTTACAAAACCGGCAATGCTGCTCTTTACCAGCGGAGTAATACTTGCAGGTGTGCTGGTGGTCGCTCTCAGCCGTATCATCATGTACCACCATGTCAGGCGCGGAAAGAGGCTGTTGATCTGGCACTACCTCGTATGGGTGGCTTCTGAGATCTTTGCCATGTCTCTCTTTTTCACCATTTTTGAGATCATAGTTCTCAATGACCGGCGGGAATTTACCGAGCTCCTGGGCAAGTCAGCCCAGAATACGTCGCTGACCCTGCTTCTGCCATATACCTTCCTCTGGCTCTGGTTTGCATGGCGCGACAGCAAAGGCCGGCTTTCGGGAATCATGGACCTGCCTGAACCTGCCGCCAGCCAACATATGATACATCTGCGCGATGAAAAAGGAGTCTTGCAAATCTCATTGAAACACTCTGATCTTCTGTATATTAAGGGAAGTGACAACTATGTCACCCTGTTTTATCAGGTTCCTGACAAGCTGATGCGGTTCATGTTGCGCAACACCCTCAGGATGCTGGAGGAGGAGCTGAAAGAAGAGTCTGTCATCAGATGTCATCGCTCATGGCTGGTCAATATCAGGAAGGTCAAGCTGATACGCAGGGAGAAAGAGGGGTTGATGCTGGAGCTTGACAGTACGCCTCCGTCATCAGTACCTGTATCACGTACCTACATGCATGATGTGCTTGCCGCGTTCGGGCATATTGAGTAGGACATTGCCCCGGGGTTGTTCCCTGCCTGGGTCAATGATCTATTACTGTCATTCCTCAGCACCCGGTAAGGATTGATCAAAGGTTGGCAGCAACTCTGGCAGCAAGGGGTACACGGGCGGTATGAAACCCTCTGTACAGATACGCGGCACCCTGCATAATCAGGTCTCCTCATAATTTATACGGCTTAACCGCACTTTTTGAAATTGATTATCTTTGCCCGGTTAAATCAGTCTCATCGCCGCTATATGAAGAAGTTCAAACGTCATCTCATCACCTCAGCCCTTCCCTATGCCAACGGCCCGATCCATATCGGTCACCTGGCCGGTGTTTACGTTCCGTCAGACATCTACGTGCGCTGGCTCCGGATGCGTGGTGAGGAGGTCATCTTCATCTGTGGCTCTGATGAGCATGGGGTGCCCATTACCCTCAAGGCGCGCAGTGAGGGGAAGAGCCCGCAGGAGGTGGTTGACCATTTCCATCAGCTGATCAAGAAGGCCTTCAGCGACTTCGGAATCTCATTCGATATCTACTCACGCACCTCCAACAAGATACATTACGAGACCGCCTCCTGCTTCTTCCGCTCCCTCTATGACAAGGGTGAGTTCATCGAGAAGACCACCAGCCAGTATTATGATGAGGAGGCCGGCGCCTTCCTGGCTGACCGCTACATAACCGGGACCTGTCCGCACTGCGGCAATGAGAACGCCTACGGAGACCAGTGCGAGAAGTGCGGCACCTCACTCAGCCCCACCGAACTGATCAACCCGCGTTCCACAATCAGCGGCAGCAAGCCGGTGATGCGCGACACACTGCACTGGTACCTTCCGCTTGACAGGTATGAGCCGTGGATCAGGAAGTGGATCCTCGAGGATCATACCGAGTGGAAGACCAACGTCTACGGCCAGTGCAAATCGTGGCTCGACCAGGGGCTGCAGCCCAGGGCTGTCAGCCGTGACCTCGACTGGGGGGTGCCCGTACCCGTTAAGGGGGCAGAAGGCAAGGTGCTTTATGTCTGGTTTGATGCACCCATCGGATATATATCGGCCACCCGCGAGCTGACACCCGACTGGGAGAAGTACTGGAAAGACCCGGAGACACGGATGATCCACTTCATCGGAAAGGACAACATCGTATTTCACTGCATCATCTTCCCGGCCATGCTCAGGGCCGAGGGAAGCTACATACTGCCTGACAACGTCCCTGCCAATGAGTTCCTGAACCTCGAGAATGACAAGATCTCCACCTCGAAAAACTGGGCGGTATGGCTGCATGAGTACCTCGAGGATTTCCCCGGCAGGCAGGATCCGCTGAGGTACACCCTCTGCGCCAATCTCCCTGAGACGAAGGACAATGATTTCACATGGAAGGATTTCCAGGCACGCAACAACAATGAGCTGGTCGCCATACTGGGCAATTTTATCAACCGTGCCCTGGTACTCACAGGCAATTATTACGGTGGAGAGGTACCTGCTCCCGGTCCGCTGAACAGCTATGACGAAGAGACCCTTGGCGCCATCACCACCCTCCGGAGCAGCATCGACAGCAGCCTGGAGAGCTTCAGGTTCCGGCAGGCCCTCTCTGAGGCGATGAACCTGGCCCGCCTGGGCAACAAGTACCTGGCCGATACCGAGCCGTGGAAGGTTATCAGGACCGATCCCGGCCGGGTAAAGACGATTATCTATATCTCGCTTCAGATAGCTGCGAACCTCTCTGTAATGCTTGAGCCCTTCCTGCCCTTCTCGATGGCCAGGCTGAGGGAGTGGCTCGGCATAACCGACCTGCGGTGGGAGAGCGCCGGCCGTACCGACCTGCTTGCTCCCGGACATAAGGTGTCATCAGGAGAGCTGCTCTTCAGCAAGATTGAGGATACAGATATTGACAGGCAGCTGCAGAAACTGCTTGACACCAGGAAAAACAATGCGCTCACGGCTGCACGGGCAGTCCCGCAGAAGGAGAATGTCTCATTCGATGAGTTCAGCCGCATGGATATACGCACAGCCACCATCCTGGAAGCCGAGAAGGTTCCGAAAACCAATAAACTGGTAAGGCTGAAGGTGGATACCGGGATTGATATCCGTACCATCGTCTCGGGCATTGCAGACCAGTTCAACCCTGATGAACTGCCCGGCAAGAGCATCTCGGTTATTGTCAACCTGGCACCGCGCACCATCAAGGGAATTGAGTCAAAGGGGATGATACTGCTGGCTGAGGATGAGAGCGGCCGGCTGGTGTTTGTAACACCTGAAGAGAAGATCAAAAACGGCAGCGTGGTAAGATAGCGGGGATTCGGGGCCGCCCTGCGATGATTCTACAGGTTCTCAGCGGCTTCTGAAGACCCAGGCGCCCGGGTACTCTTTCCGGAACTTCTCCAGCACCACCTTTGCCTCGTCAAGGGTCTTGAATACCTGTGCACTCACCCTGAGATAGCCGTCGGGCCCGCCTGACATCTCCGGGTCATAGCCCTGCCTGCGCAGCTTCTCTATCATCGTAAGGGCATTCTCCTCTCCCTGGAAGCTGCCAATGATAACCATATACCGGTACTCCTCGACAACCTCTGCAGTGGCCCTTCTTGCCGGTTGCTGAGGGGTGGCAGCGGGTGTGCGCCCTGCAGTGGCAGCAGTGACTCCAGCCGCTCTTTCCGGGGTGACGGTGTCTGTCAGTACGGCTCTGTTTGTCCCGGCGATCCTGGCACCAACAGCCCCGGTGGCAGCAGTCCCGGTAGCAGCAGCCCCGGTGGCAGCAGTCCCGGTAGCAGCAGCCCCGGTGGTAGCAGTCCCGGTGGTAACAGCCCCGGTGGCAGCGGGTATCTCTGCGGCAGGCGTTTCTGCCTCATCGTATATGGCAAAGGGCGCCGCGCCGGCCAGCCGTTCACTCTCTATCTGCGCACGGTTGAACTCCAGTTCGGCCCTGGCCAGAGGATTGAGGCTGGCCTCGTCAATATGGCTTTTGAAGATACGGTCATTGAACGGTACCAGTGCCAGGGCTGCCAGAACCGGTATGATCACTGCCGCCCTGGCAAGCAGGCTGCGTACCGAGGGCTGTGACACCAGCGGCTGCGGGCGCCTCTCGAGGGCCCGCTTCCTGACATCAAACCCCTTCGCCGGTCTGCGGTGATAGGCACTCAGCCCGTAGGAAGAGAGAAGATAGTTTACCGTCAGATCGGGGTCAAAGACAATCACCCTGTCATAATTGAGTGAGAAGGTGCCCAGATAGGCGATCGGCACCGGGGTTCCGGTCATGATGCGTTTTCTGAGATCGTCAGCCCATTCCCTTACAATCTCCCGCGCTTCGGCATATCCCCTCCCGGTCACGGCCGATATATGCCCGATCAGCAGACCGTCATTGCCGGTGAGGTGCCGGTTGAAGGTTATCTTCCTTGAAGGAGGCTCAAAGAGGCCGCTTTTGCGGTCGATATGTGCAGGGAAATAGTTGCCTATGAATGCACCAAACCCCGGCACAATGACACAGTCATGCCTGAAAAGAAGCTCTCTGATCTGTTCGCTGATATCCTTCGCCATGAAGAAGAAATAATGAACAAAGATAAAAAAGAAACATGATCAGGCCATGGTAAAAAGGGTTAATTAAATTCTATTATCTTCGCTTCAAACAGATATGATTGAGTATGAAAAAGATTGAGATGGTCGATCTCCGTACGCAGTATGAGAGGCTTAAGCCGGACATTGACAATGCCGTTGCGGGGGTGATCAGCTCGGCCGCCTTTATCCGCGGGCCGGAGGTGAGGCTCTTTGAGGAGGAGCTTCAGCATTACCTGGGGGTGCGTCATGTGATCTCATGTGCCAATGGCACCGATGCCCTTCAGATAGCCATGATGGCACTTGGTCTCAGGCCGGGTGATGAGGTGATAACCACCAACTTCACCTTCATTGCCACGGTTGAGGTGATCGCGCTGCTGGGTCTCAGGCTGGTTCTTGTTGAGCCTGAGCCTGACACCTTCAATATCAGCATTGAGGCTGTCCGCAAGGCCATCACACCCCGCACCCGTGCCATCGTACCGGTTCATCTCTTTGGCCAGTGTGCTGAGATGGAGCCTCTCCTTGAGCTGGCTGAGCAGCATGGCCTGCATGTCATCGAGGATGTTGCTCAGGCTACCGGTGCCGAGTACCGCTTCAGTGACGGCACCGTCAGAAAGGCCGGCACCATGGGCACCATCGGCTGCACCTCATTCTTTCCTTCGAAAAACCTGGGCTGCTTCGGTGACGGCGGGGCACTCTTCACCAATGATGACAGCCTGGCTGCCGGCCTCAGGAGCATCACCAACCATGGCATGAAGGTGAGGTATCATCATGACGTCGTGGGGGTCAACTCACGGCTCGACACCCTGCAGGCGGCTATACTGAGGGTCAAGCTGCGCCATCTTGACAGCTTCAACCTTGCACGGCAGAGGGCAGCAGAGCACTATGACAGGGAGCTCTCGGAAGTGAACGGCATCGCCATCCCGGTCAGGAACCCCCGCTCCACACATATCTTCCATCAGTATACGCTCACCATCTCCGGTGGCAGGCGCAATAACCTGCGTGAGTGTCTCGAGGAGGAGGGGATACCCTCGATGATCTACTATCCCGTGCCGGTCCACACCCAGAAAGCCTATCTCAGCCTGGGCTATCCGGCAGATGCCTTCCCGGTCACCTCACGCCTCTCTGAGAGCGTCATCTCACTGCCGATGCATACCGAGCTCGATGAAGAGCAGCTGGCATACATCACCGGCTGCATCAGGTCAAAATTCAACTGATACAACCAATGGAAAAGGAATATTTTGCCCATGAGACCGCTGTCATAGACGAAGGCTGCACCATCGGCAGCGGCACCCGTATCTGGCACTTCAGCCACGTGATGAAAGATGCCGTCATCGGTGAACGCTGCAATATCGGGCAGAACGTGGTCGTCTCACCGGGGGTCGTCCTGGGAAATAATGTCAAAGTGCAGAACAATGTATCCATATATACCGGAGTTATATGTGAGGAGGATGTTTTTCTCGGACCGTCAATGGTGTTCACCAATATAAGCAATCCGCGCAGCGCGGTTGTCAGGCGTGATCTCTACGTCACCACCGTGGTTCGGCGCGGTGCTTCTGTTGGTGCCAATGCCACCATTGTGTGCGGCAATGAGATAGGCCGGTATGCGCTCATCGGCGCCGGAGCGGTGATCACCAGGCCGGTGAAGCCCTATGCACTGGTGGTAGGTAACCCCGGCCGCCAGACCGGATGGGTCTCTGAGTACGGGCACAAGCTCATCTTCAATGAGGCCGGTACCGCCGTATGCCCCGAGAGCGGCCAGGAATACAGACTCGCTGATGGTGAAGTGACCAGGATTAGTTAATGTTTTTATGCTTTTTTAAAATTTCATCCTGATGAATGAGACACCCAGGAATTTCGGGCTCATAGGGGTGGCAGGCTATATTGCCGACCGCCATCTGCGGGCCATCAAGGAAACAGGTAACCTGCTGCTGGCCAGCGTAGACAAGTTTGACTGTGTAGGCAAGCTCGACAGCTACTTCCCCGAGAGCGACTTCTTCGTCGAGTTCGAGCGGTTCGACAGACATATAGACAAGCTCCGCAGAAGCGGCGTTAAGATTGACTATGTGAGTATCTGCTCACCCAACTACCTTCACGACTCACACATCCGGTTCGCACTGCGACAGGGTGCAGATGCCATCTGCGAGAAGCCGGTGGTGCTCAACCCGTGGAATATTGATCCTCTCAGGGAACTGGAGCAGGAGACCGGCCAGAGGATATACAATATCCTTCAGCTCAGGCACCACCCGGTGATCATGGGACTGCGCGACCGTATCAGGAGTACCCCGCCGAAGCGGAAGCATGACATCGACCTCACCTATATCACCAGCCGCGGCAACTGGTACCATTTCTCATGGAAGGGTGACGTGAACAAGTCGGGCGGCATAGCCACCAATATCGGGGTCCATTTCTTCGATATGCTGGGGTGGATCTTCGGACCCCTGGTATCGAACAGGGTCCACCTGCTTGACCGTGACAAGGCCTCGGGTTACCTTGAGCTGGAGAATGCCCGTGTCAGATGGTTCCTCAGCATCGACTGGAATGACCTGCCTGACCAGGTGAAGAGACAGGGTAAACGCACCTACCGCAACATCACCATTGATGGTGAGGAGCTCGAGTTCTCGGAAGGATTCACCGACCTCCACACCATCACCTACCGCGAGATCCTTGCCGGAAACGGGTTCGGGCTGGAAGAGGCGCGCCAGAGCATAGAGACAGTATACCAGATAAGAAACTCGGCACTCTCGGTGCTGACAGGAGAATACCATCCATTGATAAAAAAATGAATATGTACGAAAAGCTGCTGAACAAGGAGACAAAGATTTCATTGATAGGTCTTGGCTATGTAGGCCTTCCCATTGCACTTGAATTTGCCAGGAAGCTCAGCGTGATAGGCTTTGATATCAGGCCTGACCGCATCGGGCTGATGAAGCAGGGCATTGATCCCAGCAATGAGCTTGGCCCGGAGGCCTTTGAGGGCACAGACATACTCTTTACCTCTGATCCTGAAGATCTCCGCCAGGCCTCATTCCATATAGTTGCCGTTCCCACCCCGGTCACCAGGCACAACCTGCCCGATCTCGGGCCGGTGCTGAGTGCCTCGGAAACAGTGGGCCGTATCCTCAAGAAGGGTGACTACGTTGTCTATGAGTCAACCGTCTATCCCGGCTGTACCGAGGATGAGTGCCTGCCGGTGCTGGAGCGGTTCTCGGGCCTGAAGTGCCCGGCCGACTTCAAGACAGGCTTCTCGCCCGAGCGTATCAACCCGGGTGACAAGAACCATACCCTCACCCGCATAATCAAGGTGACCAGCGGCTGCGATGATGAATCGGCAGAAACCATTGCCCGAGTCTATGAGCTGATCATCGAGGCCGGCGTGCACCGCGCATCATCAATCAAGGTCGCCGAGGCAGCCAAGATCATCGAGAATACCCAGCGCGATATCAACATCGCTTTCATGAATGAGCTGTCAATCATATTCAACCGCATGGGCATCAATACCTACGAGGTGCTTGAGGCTGCCGGCACCAAGTGGAACTTCCTGAAGTTCTATCCCGGCCTGGTGGGAGGACACTGTATCGGTGTCGATCCCTACTACCTCTCGTTCAAGGCCAAGGCGCTGGGCTACCACCCGCAGATGATCGACTCGGGGCGCTTCACCAATGACAGCATGGGGGCCTATGCCGGAAAGGAGACGGTGAAGAAGCTCATCGCCGCACGGAAGAGCCCCGACAGGGCACGGGTGCTGGTGATGGGCATGACCTTCAAGGAGGATGTCACCGATATACGCAACTCGAAGGTGATCGATGTGGTGAGAGAGCTGCGTGACTTCGGAGTCGCCGTTGATGTGATCGATCCGGGAGCCTCCCCCGGTGAGGTGATGCACGAGTATGGCATCACCCTCAGCAAGCAGCCGGAAGGGCGTTATGACGCCGTGGTTGTGACGGTGGCCCACAGGGAGTACCGTGACCTCGATGAGAAATACTTCATGGACCTTCTAAATGAAAAAGGGATACTTATAGACCTCAAGGGTCTCTACAGGAATAAGATCAAGTGGCTGACATACTGGAGCTTCTGACATGAGAAAAAAAATAATGGTCACCGGGGGTACCGGTTATATCGGATCACACACCGCTGTTGAACTGATCTCTGACGGGTTTGATGTGGTGATCATTGACAATCTCAGCAACTCAGATATCTCGGTGCTGGAAGGCATACGTGCCATCACCGGCATCACCCCCGAGTTTCTGAAGACCGACATATGTGACATGCGGAAGCTGGAGCAGGCCTTCACCTCCGGCGGGCCTATCGATGCCATCATCCATTTTGCCGCCCACAAGGCGGTGGGAGAGTCGGTCAGCAAGCCGCTGGAGTATTACCGCAACAACCTCATCTCGCTGATGAACCTGCTCACGATGATGGATCGGCACAACACCCCCGTGATGGTCTTCTCCTCATCATGCACCGTCTACGGCCAGCCGGAAAGACTGCCTGTGACGGAGGAGTCGCCGGTACAGGAGGCGGCATCGCCCTATGGCTATACCAAGCAGGCGGGAGAGATAATCATTCGTGACACCATGGCTGCCAGGCCTCATCAGAAGGCCATATCACTCAGGTACTTCAACCCTATCGGGGCACACCCCTCAGCACTGATAGGCGAGCTGCCGAGAGGGATACCCGACAACCTGGTGCCCTTCATAACCCAGACAGCCATCGGTATCAGGGATGAGCTGAAGGTGTTCGGAACCGACTACAACACCCCCGACGGGTCATGCATACGTGACTACCTGCATGTGGTTGACCTGGCCAGGGCACATGTGACGGCGCTGCGGCGGATGCTCGACGGCAGAAACAGGTCGAACTATGAGGTGTTCAACCTCGGGATGGGCAGGGGAGTGTCTGTGCTGGAGGCTATCGCCGCCTTTGAAAGAGCCACCGGTATCAGGCTGAAATACTCGGTGACCGGAAGAAGGGCAGGTGATATTGAGAAAATCTGGGCTGACCCCACACTCGCCAACAGGGAGCTGGGATGGAAAACGGAGCTCTCCATAGAAGAGGCCATGGAATCGGCATGGCGGTGGGAGCAGAGGGTAAGGGGAAGGCCGGTTTGAGGAACCGGGAGGTTGCCCGGCTGAAGGAGCGGCTCCGGTGCTGCTGACGAAGAAGTGAAAATAAACTGCTATGAAAAGAGTAATACTTATCACCGGCGGAGCCGGCTTCATCGGGTCACACGTCGTCAGGCGGTTTGTGACCAGGTACCCTGACTACACCATCGTCAATGCCGACAAGCTGACCTATGCCGGCAATCTCAACAACCTGACCGATATCGAGAAGAGGCCCAACTATCTCTTCCGCAGGATTGATATTGTCGACAAGAAGGCGATAAATGCCCTCTTTGACGAGTTCAGGTTTGACGGGGTGCTTCACCTCGCCGCCGAGTCGCATGTTGACAGGTCAATCACTTCACCCGATGAGTTCATCTACACCAACATCGTGGGCACGGTGAACCTGCTGGCAGCCTTCCGCGACGTGAAGCCGGCCGGCGCTGAGCCTAAGCTCTTCTTCCACATCTCCACCGATGAGGTGTACGGCTCGCTTGACCAGGGCGGGTTCTTCACCGAGGAGACCCCGTATGATCCCAGGAGCCCATACTCGGCATCAAAGGCCAGTTCAGACCACATGGTCAGGGCCTTCGGCAACACCTACGGAATGCCGTTCGTGATATCAAACTGTTCAAACAACTACGGTCCCAACCAGTTCCCTGAGAAGCTTATCCCGCTTACCATCAACAATATCAAGACCATGAAACCCATTCCGGTTTATGGTCGTGGCGAGAATATCCGCGACTGGCTCTTTGTTGAGGATCATGCCTCGGCAATCGACCTGATCTTCCACGGCGGCAGGGCTGGCGAGACATACAATGTTGGCGGCAGCAATGAGTGGATGAATATTGACCTGGTGAGGCTTCTCTGCCGGGTGATGGACCGTAAGCTGGGGCGCAGCGAAGGCACTTCGGAGAGGCTGATCACCTTTGTCACCGACCGTGCGGGCCACGATCTGCGCTATGCCATAGACAGCGGCAAGCTGCAGCGTGAGCTGGGATGGAAGCCCTCAGTCACCTTTGAGGAGGGGATGGAGAAGACCGTTGACTGGTACCTGGCCAATGAGAAATGGCTCGGGAACGTTATCTCGGGTGACTACGCCAGGTATTACGAAGAGATGTACGGCAGGAGGTAGCCGGTATCACTGCCGGCCTTTTGCGGCGGGGGTCTCTCCGGGGGTCCTGCCGGCTGTCACCCGCTTCAGCCGTTCGATCAGGCCGTCGCCCAGCTCGCTCTTCACCTTGATATGGTCAAGTATGGCCAGCACCACCCCATTCCGTTCGAAGTCACCCCTCACCTGTTCGAAATCGCGCTTCTTCACCTCATCATCACCATCAATGCCAAAGCCGGTCATTGATGAGAGGGTGAACTCCTTGCGGGCATCCTCATAGAGCATCCGGTCAAGGTCAACCACGCTCTTCTTCCAGTTCTCGACGATGAGAATTATATCTTCTGCGGTCAGCTCCTCATTGGGTTTCCCGGTCTCGCCCGGCAGCCGGTCATATACCCAGGTCCACTCCATATCGTAGTAGCTCCTGTGTATCGCCTCAAACCGTTTGTTCACCTCGTCAGCCGATGCCACCTCCCTCGTCTCGATCGCTGACAACAGCTCTTCGATGGCGCTCAGCGGGGTTATCAGTCCTGACATATCGATCCAGTCGCCCCGTCCAGGCCCGGTATCGGGTCTCATGCGCCGCCGTATCTCCTCATCAGAGCTGAAATCGGTATCATGCAGCCGGTTGATCACCGAGTTGCCGACAAACTTGTCAATGCCCATCTGGTAAAGCATGATCCCGCGTTCTGCGGCGGTGGCCTTCATCTTCATGCGGTCAAATGATATCATGGCCTCGCCGGGGTTCTCGCCGAGCAGTTTACGGAGCAGCTCGCGGCCCTTCATCATCTTCCCGACGGTGAACGGGCTGAGCAGGTTATAGTTTATCTGGTCGAGCTTGTCGGGGTCTTTTCGTACATCGCGCCGGGGCCATTTCTGGGCATCGCGGATTGTACCCACCGAACGCAGGTTTATGGCCGGGTTGAGCTGTGACTCGTCGCTGGCCTCCACCAGGTATGAGAATGGAAAGCTTGTGGTGTCGACATTATGGTAGTGGCGCCCCACCACCAGGGTGAAGGGGCCTATGCGTGACGGCCAGAGCACATATGAGTCAGATGTGGTCTTTGACCCCCGCTCCATGATCCCCTGGTGTATCGGGCCCAGCTTGTACATATGGTTGCTCTGGTTCGACCCGCTGCCGGCATTCATGAATGAGAAGATGCCGGAGATCAGCAGGGTTGACTTGTGATGTGTGACCGTGAAGGGTCCTGCAAAGATTGAGCACGCCTCTCCGTGATAGCCTCCGCAGTTGGAGAAGAAGAGCGAGTTCTCGGCAGAGTACTGTTTTGAGAGGGTGCATCCCTGCCCGATGAAGCACTTGTCTATCACCGCCGCATCAGTCACACGTGAGCCCGAGCAGATGATGAAGTGGTCCATGATCACATCATTCCCTATCACCACCGGGTCACTGAAGTTACTGTTCACCGAGCCCTCTGCCAGTCTCGACACATCTTCTATGACGGCGCCGCAACCTATCTTCACGTTTTTTATGGTACCGCATCCGGCGATGTATGCCCCGGCTCCTATCGACCCCCGGTCTGACCTGACGCCCGCGGCATAGGCCATGATCATCTCCTCGATCTCCCGGATAGCCTCGGGCCTGTGCCTGTAAAGGGTAATGATATAGGCCATGTGCGATGTGAGCCGATCCCAGATGGGAACCTCCCTCCCCCCGGTCTCATTCAGCACCGCCAGCCGGGTGCCGTTGCCGAAAGAGGTGTAACCCTCGGTTGCGATGTGGCCACAGTTCCTGATAACCACATTCTCGCCGATATCATAGTTGGCAATGTAGCCGGTGATATCTGTTATTGTAACATTGTCTGCAATGGTGCAGTTGTGTATATGAGCGTTTCTGATGCCGTGCAGCAGCGGCAGCCCTGATCTCTCTTCGGCCGCACCGTTGAACAGGCCCAGCCTCACCACCCCTGAGAAGACCACATTCTGTATCCGTTCGGCATTGAACGGCTCCCTGACAAAGACGCTCTCCCATGAGCTGCTTCTGCAGCCTGCCGCCTCAAGGCCCCGGATCTCTCCGACAGTGAGGCTCCTGTAGCCGTTGGCCATAGTTTTAATTATTTAACGTTATTAACGGCTAACGTATCTTTTCTCAAAATATGGTGTAGGCAAACTCCAGTTTAAAGGTCGGGTTATTGGAATTGGCCCTGAAGATCACGTTGCGTGCGGCGCTCAGCGGAAGGAAGAGTTCCACCGATGGTTCATCTATCTTGCCTGCAAGATATCGCTGGACAAATGAGGTTATATTGAAGACATAGCAATTCTCTTCGCTCTTGTAGGTACCGTCCATGAAACTGACATCAATCAGTATATCAGGTACCAGCACCTCCCGGCCGTCGCTTCTCCGGTAGCGGGCATATACCTGGGCAGGCATGTTCTTGGCCACATAGAGGTCTCCGTCAGTGAGTACCGGGGCGATTATCCTGGCCTTGTTGACCGACAGGTTCTGCACGTTGCGGAAATCCCGGAGTGACGGGAAGTCGAGCTTCACATAGACTCCCTGGTATGACTGCATGAAAACCGCCGTATCTGGTACCATGTCATTGACATGCTTTATCTGCTTATCAGGGTCGGCCGTGGAGCGGTCATGGGTGAACCGGTTGTAGTTCACCGCCCGGTGGGTTGCCACGAATGAGTAGTTGTACCTGAGGGTGTCTGAACGGTAAAACACGGTCAGTGCCAGCGGGTCTATGGTGGCTGTGCGCGAAGCATTGAGCTCGATCAGTATCGGTTCATCCTCACTCCTGATACCGAAATAGAGCCCCTTGAAAAACTCATTGTAGAACTTTGCAGGCGGACGGAACATTGCGGTGTCACGGAGCAGGTACTCGCCCACCCATCTCTGCAGCTTGATGGTTGTCATCGCCCCGGCCTTCATGTCGGGAAGGCGGTATTCGCCGAGGAACTTTATGGTGTCGGGGTCCTGGGCGGAGAAGAAATCGGTGCTGTCGGTCAGCAGCGTGCCTGTCTCGTAGAGACGCAGATACTGCACGGTGGAGGTATCACCGGTGATCTTCGCGGGAAGGAATGTCAGCAGAACCGAGTCAACCACGAAGCTCTTGCTGGTCCATGGCGACATCAGCCTGAGCTGTGTCACGAAGTCACAGTGGGTGGTGCCGAAGTAGTCATCATGAATCGTTCCGGCCAGCATCCTGGTGCTGTCAGTCGTGAGTGACTGATCATTATACATTGTATAGGCCCTGACCGTTATGGTATCGGTTGACTTCAGCTCAACAAAGTCGCTGCCGGGAAGGAGCGTCAGGCCGATCCTGGTAGGGTCTTCCGTGCACGCCATCAGCAGTGTCGTGAGCAGAATGATTGCGGGAAATATTTTTAGGAGCCTCCCGGCAGGCCGGGTGCCGTGGTTTTTATCTGACGGTTTCGAGAACGAGCTTGTCATAGAATTCGTTGTATGCATCAATATAGTTTTCCTCTCCCTGGTAATCAAGCAGGGGCTTCCCCAGGCCGGAGATCATCTCCTTGACCTCATCACTGATCTTGTCACAGCCAAAAATTATGCCATCAGCATTCTCGGCAGCCAGCGCGGTCAGGCTGAGATAGTCGGTGTTGTCACTGATGGGCCTGAGAGCGCCGGCATCAACACCGTCTGCTATCAGCTTCTCGGTGATCTGCGGGTTCAGGGGTTTTTTAAACCCGTTATTGTAGACCGAATAGACAGACCTGGCCCTGCTGAAGAGAGGGTCGTCATGGTATACGCTTCTGAGGTAGAGGGGCACCAGTGAGGCGAGCCATCCGTGGCAATGGACTATGTCAGGGCTCCAGCGAAGCTTCCTCACAGTCTCAATAACCCCGCGTGCGAAGAAGATGGCCCTCTCATCATTGTCATCATACTCCTTGCCCGAGGCATCGGCCATGGTATGCTTCCGGTGGAAGTAGTCTTCATTGTCAATGAAATAGACCTGCATGCGGGCTGACTGTATCGAGGCAACCTTGATGATAAGGGGATGGTCGGTATCATCAATGATGATATTCATGCCCGAAAGACGGATCACCTCATGCAGCTGATTTCTTCTTTCGTTGATTAATCCGTACCGGGGCATGAAGGTCCGGATCTCCTTCCCCCTCTCCTGTATGCCCTGCGGCAGATCACGGCTGATTTTTGAAAGTTTGGTTTCACTGAGGTAAGGCATTATCTCCTGTGAAACAAACAAAACCCTTCTGCTCTCCATTAATACCTCCCGAATACCTAAAGCATTAAACCGATGTGCAAAGATAATAAAAAAAACAGAATTAATTTTCAAGCTAAAACAGAACGGGTTACTGACAAAATGGTGTTAATTTGCAGGAAGGGGCAGACAGTTTTTTTAAACCACCCAATCGATGAAAGTAGTAACAACTGTCAAGGAGGTCAGGGAGCATTACCGTCTTACCGTACTGCGTCATCCCGGTTTTGTGCCCACCATGGGGGCCCTGCATGAAGGGCATCTCTCGCTGGTGAGGCGGGCGGTGAGCGAGTGCCGCATGGTTGCCGTAAGCATATTTGTCAACCCCAACCAGTTCAATGACCCCAATGATCTGAAGAGCTATCCGCGTACCCTCGATGCTGACCTTGAAATGCTTTCAGGGGTGCTCCGTGAGAACGACCTGGTCTTTGTTCCGTCAGTCGGGGAGATCTACCCGGAGCCCGACACCCGCCAGTTTGATTTCGGCACGCTCGACAAGGTGATGGAGGGAATACACCGGCCAGGCCACTTCAACGGGGTGGTTCAGGTAGTATCACGGCTGTTTGATCTGATAAGACCCTGTTGTGCCTACTTCGGGCAGAAAGATCTTCAGCAGCTCACGATCATCAGGGAGCATGCACGCCGCGAGTATCCGGATATTGAGATCATTGCCTGCCCCATTGTGCGTGAGAATGACGGGCTGGCGATGAGCAGCCGCAACCGCAGGCTGCTCACTCAGCACCGGGCCATGGCCGGCGAAATATACCGCACCCTGATCGCCGCTTCAGCAATGATCAATGACTATGAGATAAACGAAATCAGGGAATTTGTCACCGACCGGATAAACATGATTCCGGGATTTGTCATCGAATATTTCGAGATTGTTGACGGAGAGACGCTCGTGCCGGTCAGCTCAACCTTTGAGATACAGCCCGGTAAAAGCTGCTATGGATGCATTGCCCTGTGGGCCGGCGAGGTGAGGCTCATTGACAATATCGAGATCATACTTCGCTGAGTCAAAGGATAACCTTATATTTGCACCTGCAAAAAACAATCTTGTTTCTGCAAAATGACTATTGAGATTCTTAAATCGAAGATACATAACGTCACCGTAACCGGTGCCGACCTGAACTATATCGGCAGCGTCACCATTGACGAGGATCTTATGGATGCAGCCGGGCTGATCGAGTTTGAGAAGGTTCACGTGCTTGACCGTACCAACGGCGAGAGGCTGGTGACCTACGTTATCAAAGGACGCAGGGGCTCCGGTGATATCTGCCTGAACGGGCCGGCCGCACGCAGGATAGCCGTTGGCGATGTGGTGATCATCATGGCATATGTCAGCCTTACCCCGGAGGAGGCCCGTACATTCGCTCCCCGGATAATATTCCCCGATACCGCCACCAACAAAATCATCTGAGACTTGAAAAGGGGTTTTAGGCAGACACTGAAGGCAATTCTCTTTCTGGCCCTGGCCGTTTTGTTTCTCTGGCTCTCATTCAGGGGAGTCAATTTCAGTGAACTCTGGGTCATCATCCGCGATGCCAACTACATCTGGCTGCTGCCCGCCATCATCATGTCACTGCTGAGCTTTGTCATCAGGGCACGCCGGTGGATACTGCTCATTGAGCCGCTGGGTTACAGCCCTTCACTGGTCAACACCACCCATACCGTCACTGCCGGCTACCTGGCAAACATCATCTTCCCCAGGCTGGGTGAGGTCTTCAAGTGTGCGGCACTCAGCCGTAAGGAGGATATCCCCTTTGACCGGCTCGTCGGCACCATGCTTATCGAGCGCACCATTGATATACTGACTGTGCTGCTGATCCTGGGGATAACCCTTATTGCAGGGGGAACATCCACCGGCAGCTTCCTCTCCGAGAACGTCTTCCAGCCCGCAGAGCAGAAGCTATCCTCATCATTCGGTTCGGCCTCGTTCTTCACCGTGATCGTGGTGCTGCTTGCAGTCACCGCCATCATAATGTTTTTCCTGTTGCGCCAGAAGCTGGCTGTCAATCCCTTCTTCAAAAAGATCTACACCTTTTCAAGCGGTCTTCTCTCGGGCCTGAAGAGCATTGCGCGCCTCCGCCGCCGCGGCGAGTTCCTGCTGCTCACCCTGCTGCTATGGGTCTGCTACTTCTTCATGTCATACTTCCCGCTGCTCTGTCTTGAGTCGACCTCACACCTGGGGCTGGGGGCCACCTTCTTCATACTGATCATCGGCAGCTTCGGCATGGCTGCACCCGTGCAGAGCGGCCTTGGCGCCTACCACTGGATCATCTCCCGCGGTATGCTGGTGGCCTATGCCATCCCCCTCGAGGAGGGGCTTGCCTATGCCACCCTCGAGCATGAGTCACAGCTGATCCTGATTGCCATCGTGGGTGCAATTTCCCTCTTCATACTCTTCGGTACCGGGGGCGGAAAGATGCTCTCAAAGGTGGCTACCGAGACGGGTAACTGAACAGCGCCTGCACGGCCGCCACGCTCCTGACTTTCTTTTCTTACATTTGTCTGTTGCATTATCACCTTTCCCATGGCAAAGAGCAAGTCAGTATATGTATGCCAGAACTGTGGTGCCGAGTCGGCCCGGTGGATCGGCCGCTGTCCCTCGTGCGGCGAGTGGAACACTTACCGTGAGGAGATCATTGCCCCCGCGGCCCCGTCGAGGGCTGGCACGGGTGCGCCGCACCGGAAGCCCGGCCTGCTTGACGATATCGCGGTCAATGATGATGAGCGTATCACCACCGGTATCGGCGAGGCCGACCGTATCCTCGGCGGAGGCATGGTACGCGGGTCACTGATACTGCTCGGCGGTGAGCCGGGGATAGGCAAGTCTACCCTGGCACTGCAGATAGCGCTGGCAGTGCCCGGCCGCACCGTCCTCTACGTCTCGGGCGAGGAGAGCGAAGGGCAGATCAGGCTGCGCGCCGCCCGGCTAAAGAGCCGCAACGACAGGTGCTACATCTACAATGAGACCGAGCCTGAGAGCATCATCACCCAGGCCGGCAGCCTCAGCCCCGGGCTGCTCATCATCGACTCGATACAGACCCTCAGCACATCACTGCTCGAGTCGTCGGCCGGCTCGGTGACACAGGTGAGGGAGTGCGCGGCAATGATGCTGCGTTACGCCAAGGAGTCAGGGGTGCCGGTGATACTGATAGGGCACATCACCAAGGATGGCTCCCTGGCCGGCCCCAAGGTGCTCGAGCATATCGTCGACGTGGTACTGCAGTTCGAGGGTGACAGCAACTACATGTTCCGCATACTGAGGCCGGTCAAGAACCGCTTCGGGTCAACCGCCGAGATAGGCATCTGGGAGATGAGGTCTGACGGACTGCGTGAGGTGACTGATCCCTCCGGCCTCTTCATACGGCATGATCGCGACCCGGCCAGCGGAGTGACCATAGCAGCCACGGTCGACGGGGCACGGCCCTTCCTCATAGAGACACAGTCACTGGTCAGCAGTGCCGTCTACGGCACCCCGCAGCGCAGCTCGACCGGCTTCGACATACGCCGGCTCAACATGCTGCTGGCGGTGCTGGAGAAGAGGGCCGGGTTCAGGCTGGGGGTGAAGGATGTCTTCCTCAACATAGCGGGCGGACTGAAAGTGAGTGACCCGGCCATTGACCTGGCAGTGGCCGCAGCAGTGCTCTCGTCAAACCTCGATGTGCCGGTCAGCCACCATACCGCCTTCGCCGCCGAGGTGGGCCTCTCGGGAGAGATACGCCCGGTGGCGCGGATCGACCAGCGTATCATGGAGGCTGCACGAATGGGGTTCACGGAGATAGTGGTGTCGGGCTTTCACCGTGAGCTGCGCGAGGTGCCCGGCATAAAGATCTCAAAGGTCAATAAAATTGAGGGGCTGGTGAAGCTGCTCTTCAGGTGAGACAGGCGCTCGGGTAATGCCGCTCCCCTGAAATGATTTCACCGCGGGTGAGGTGAAAATCTGTCCCCCCGGAAGATCAGTACTCCCTCGGTCTGACGGGGGTTGCCTTCTGCCCGCGGTTCACCCTGTCGCAGTCAAGATCAACATTGAATCCCGGCGGGGCCTCGAACACCGTCTCCGCCATAGGTGCAAAAGCGGGGTCAGCAAACAGCTTCTGCAGGAAGAGCCCGAATACCGGCAGTGCCATATTGGCTCCCTGGCCCAGCGACAGGTCCTCGAAATGGATCGCCTGATCCTCCCAGCCGGTCCATACGCCGGCCACCAGGTCAGGCATCACTCCCATATACCAGCCGCTGGCATGGTTCTGTGTGGTGCCGGTCTTGCCTCCCATCTGGTTCAGCAGCTTATAGGTGAGCCTCAGCCTCACCGCCGTTCCGTTTGTAACAACCCCCTGCAGCAGTGAGGTCATCAGGTAGGCATCCTCCTCACTGATCACCTCGTCAATGAAGGGGGTGAAGGTGGAGATGACGTTGCCGTTGCGGTCTTCAATACGGGTGACATAGAGCGGACGTGTATAGACACCCTTGTTGGCGAAGGTACCGTACGCACCCACCATCTCCTCAACCGAGAGGTCAGAGGTGCCCAGGAAGATCGAGTAGACCGGATCGATGAAGCTGCGTATGCCCATACGGTGCATCAGGTCAACCACCGCCTGTGGCGAGAACTGCTTCATCAGCCAGGCTGAGATATAGTTTTCAGACTGTGCCAGGCCCCACTTGAGGGTAACCATCTGTCCATGATATTCAGCCGGCCCCGAGCTCCTCGGTATCCACGGCACGGAGTCATGCGGCAGTTCAAATGAGCGGGCAATGTTTTCAACCTCAAAGCATGGCGAGTAGCCATCCTGCATGGCCAGTGTGTACAGGAAGGGCTTGATGGTTGACCCTACCTGTTTCTTCTGCTGGGTGACCGCATCATACTTGAAATACCTGAAGTCGGGCCCGCCGATATAGACCTTCACATAGCCGGTATGGGGATCCATGGCCATGAATGATGATCTGACGAAAAACTTGTAGTACCTGATCGAGTCGAGCGGCGTCATCACGGTATCTATCTCGCCCCCCCATGAGAAGAGCTTCATAGGCAACGGCGTGTTGAACGCCAGCGCGATGGAGTCTTCGGGTATCCCGGCCCGCCTCATCGCCTGGTAGCGGTCACTCTGTCTGACCGACCTCTCCATGATCTGTTTCACCTGCGCCTGGGTGAGGTCATTCGAGTAGGGCGGGTTGCGGTAGGTACGTGCCCTCTTGTCAAAGACCGGCTGCAGGTTCTTCGAGAGGTGTTCAACCAGTGCCTCCTCGGCATAGGTCTGCATCCTGGAGTCGAGCGTGGTATAGATACGCAGGCCGTCACGGTAGAGGTTATATGGTGAACCGTCAGGCTTGGTATTCTTGTTGCACCACCCGTAGAGCGGGTCATTCTGCCAGCGCCACACCGCATCCTCATACTGGCTGTCGGAATAGAACCAGTTTCGCTGCGGCTCGCGGCTGTTCATGGCTGACCTCAGGTACTCCCTGAAATAGGTTGCCGGTCCGGTGTTGTGGCTGTCCTCCCGCAGGTCGAGCCCAATCGGCAGCTTCCTCACCGAATCGGCCACGCTGCGCGGCAGATATCCGTAGCGCTCCATCTGGCTGATGACCACATTACGCCGCTTCAGCGCCCCCTCCTCATTGCGGAGCGGGTTATAGGCCACCGAGTTCTTCAGCATACCCACCAGCATGGCCGACTGCTCTATGGTGAGCGAATCGGGAGTGGTATTGAAGTAGATGCGTGCGGCCGAGTTGATGCCCACGGCATTGTAGATGAAGTCAAAGACGTTGAGATACATGGTTATGATCTCCTCCTTGGTGTAGCTGCGCTCAAGCTTCACCGCCGTCTGCCACTCCTTGAACTTGGCCACAGCCAGCTTGACTGAACGCACTATGGCAGGGTCATTCGAGAGGTCCCTGGGAAGGAAGAGGTTCTTTGCCAGCTGCTGGGTGATGGTGCTGCCACCGCCGGTGCTCTTGCCCATCATGATGGTCTTGAAGAGCACCCTGGCCAGGCTGCGGAAGTCAATGCCCGAGTGACGGTAGAACCTTATGTCCTCAGTGGCGATGAGGGCATCTATGACATAGGGAGAGATATCCTCATACTCGGCCCAGGTGCGGTTCTGTATGTAGAACTTGCCGAGCAGCACATTATCGTCAGAATAGATCTCGGCAGCCAGGCTGTTGTCAGGGTTCTCAAGCTCCTCGAATGAGGGTATCGGCCCCAGCTTCTGGGCGGAAATAAGGATAAAGAGTACCGCCAGCAGCAGTGCCGGTGAGGTTATGATAACCCAGAACCAGATCACATTTTTCCGGAATTTCTTTTCAGCCATGATAGCCTCATTGTAAGGCCGCTAATTTACGACAAAAGGAGAAATTTCAGCAATAATTTTGAAGATAGCGCCCTTATTCATTTACTTTGCCCTGTTTTTAAAAAATCTCTGATGGCTGATAATCTGGTTATAGTTGAATCACCTGCCAAGGCTAAAACGATAGAGAAGTTTCTGGGGAAGGGATATACCGTGGTCTCCAGTTTTGGTCATATCCGTGACCTTGTCAGGAATAACCTGGGGGTTGAGGTTGACAAGGGTTTTGCTCCTGTCTATGAGGTGCCTGAGGAAAAGAAGAAGGTTGTTGCCGAGCTTCGCAAGCTGGCCTCGCAGGCCGGTACGGTATGGATCGCCTCAGATGAGGACCGCGAGGGTGAGGCCATTGCATGGCATCTCATCTCTGTTCTGGGTCTTGATCCGGCAGCCACCCGCCGCATAGTGTTTCATGAGATAACCAAAGATGCCATCACCCGTGCCGTTGAGTCGCCCCGCCAGGTTGACATGAACCTGGTCAATGCGCAGCAGGCCCGCCGCATACTTGACCGGCTGGTGGGGTTCGAGCTCTCCCCGGTGCTCTGGAAGAAGGTTCAGCCCTCTCTCTCTGCCGGCAGGGTGCAGTCGGTGGCTGTCAGGCTGCTGGTTGACCGCGAGCGTGAGATCATCGCCTTCACGGCCGACTCGGCCTACCGTATCACCGGCCTCTTCACCGGCACCAACAGCGAGGGCACCCCGGTCACCCTCAGGGCCGAGTGCCCGAAGAAGTTCAGTACCGAGGCTGAGGCGCGTGCCTTCCTTGAGAAGTGCAGTACCGCCGCCTTCTCGGTAGAGAATATCAGTGTGAGGTCAGGCACCCGTTCGCCGGCGCCTCCCTTCATCACCTCCACCCTGCAGCAGGAGGCCTACCGCAAGCTGGGCTTCTCAGTCTCCCAGACCATGTCTGTGGCACAGAAGCTCTACGAGGCCGGACGGATCACCTATATGCGTACCGACTCCACCAACCTCTCCATGCTGGCACTCAACACAGCCAGGGAGGTGATCACCCGTGAGTATGGCAGCAGCTATTCGCGCACGAGGCAGTTCAGGTCACACTCACCGGGTGCCCAGGAGGCCCATGAGGCTATCAGGCCCACCTACTTCGACAAGAAGGAGGTCCCCGGCACGGCCAATGAGAAGAGGCTCTATGAGCTTATCTGGCGCAGGGCGATAGCCTCGCAGATGGCTGATGCACAGGTTGAGAAAACCACCATCACCATCGCCGTGTCTGATTCGCCAGTCAGCTTCACCGCCACCGGAGAGGTGGTCCTCTTTGACGGCTTCCTGAAGGTTTACACCGAGTCTACTGACCGCAGCGACGACGAGAAGACCATTCTGCCCCGCGTTGACCGCGGCATGGGGCTGACCTATGACACCATCACCGCCCTGCAGCATTTCACCTCCCCGCCTCCGCGCTACACCGAAGCCAGCCTGGTGAAGAAGCTGGAAGAGCTGGGTATAGGCAGGCCCTCAACCTATGCACCCATCATATCAACCATACAGTCGCGCGGATATGTGGCACGCGAAGACCGGCCGGGGGTGAAGAGAGGGATAACGGAGCTGAAGCTGCGGTCGGGGAAGATAACCCGGGCTGAGAAGAGCGAGACCGCCGGGAAGGAGAAAGCCAAGCTCTTCCCGAAAGACATAGGAATGATTGTCAATGACTTCCTCATTGAAAATTTCCCTGACATACTCGACTATAACTTCACCGCCGGGGTTGAGAAGGAGTTTGATGATATTGCCGCCGGCGAGATGCGGTGGGATGAGATGATCTCATCCTTTTACGGGCCATTCCGCAGGAGCGTTGACGAGTCGCTCTCGCGTAAAGCGCGTACGGGAGCGGCCCGTCAGCTGGGCATTGACCCTGCCACCGGCCTCCCGGTGCTGGTGAAGATGGGCAAGTACGGCCCCGTGGTACAGCTCGGAGAGGCCTCAGGAGACCAGAAGCCGCGGTTCGCCTCCCTCAGGCGCGACCAGCTCCTGGAGACCATCACCCTTGAAGAGGCGCTGGCGCTGTTTAACCTGCCACGGGTGATCGGCACCTGGGAGAATGAGGAGATGACGGTGGGAATAGGCCGGTTCGGACCATATGTAAGGCATGCCGGTAAGTTCTACTCACTGAAGAGGGGAGTTGATGACCCCTATACCATCACCGAGGAGCGTGCCATTGAGCTGATAAGGGAGAAGCTGGAGAGTGACCAGAAAAAGGTGATCAGCGAGTTTGATGACCTGAAGGTTCTCAATGGCCGGTTCGGTCCGTACATTGCCTATAAAGATGCCAACTACCGGATACCGCGCGGTACCGATCCCGAAAAGCTTACACGCGATGAGTGCCTTGAGTTGGTGAAGAAGTCTGCCGCCGGCAAGGGCAGCCGCAGCCGGAAGAAAAAGTGACAACCCGATAAGATGACCGAACTGCATCACTACTTTGACCCTGTATCTCTTGACCGGCCTGAGACCGAGACGCTGACAGGGTCTGCCGCATTTCCCGCCAATGTGACAATCAATACCGGCAATGAGCCTGCCATTGATCTCAGCGGCTTCTCCCTGGCCATCATCGGTGTGCCTGATGGCCGCTCATCACCCAACAGCGGTGCTGCCGGGGCGCCTGATGCCATCAGGCGTTGCCTCTACTCCTTTTCCAGGCTGCCCGGCAGGCTGAAGATTGCTGACCTGGGCAACTTCCGCCCCGGAGCATCCTTCAGTGACACCCTCTCAGGCCTGAATGACGTGCTGCAGAGGCTCCTCTCACTGAAGGTCGTCCCGGTAATCATCGGCGGTACCAGCGCACTGATGCCTGCCATCGACCGCGCCCTCTCGGCAGGCAGGGAGAAGTGGTCTCTCGTCTCGGTTGACTCACGAATTGACTTCACCGCTGAGAAGAGAAGCCCCGGCTCGCTGAACTGGATGAATGAACTGATTTACCGCAGCGGCAGTTGTCTGTCACACCTCTCGGCCATCGGTCATCAGACCTACCTCACTGACCACCAGGTGATCAACCGGTTCAACCGCAGGCACTATGACATGATGCGCATTGGTGAGGTGCGTGCCGCCATCCATGAGACCGAACCCCTCTTCCGTGATGCCAGCGCAGCACTCTTTGATATCGGCGCAGTGAGGGAGTCTGACGCTCCGGGGACCATCCTCCCTTCTGCCAACGGCTTCTACGGTGAGGAGGTGTGCCTGCTTGCCAGGTATGCCGGACTCTCTGACAACCTGAAGGTTTTTGCCCTGACAGAGGTGAGTCCTCTGCTTGACAACCGCACCCAGACCTCCCACCTGGCTGCCCAGATGATCTGGTTCTTCCTTGAAGGATTCGCACAGAAGCAGTACGAGGTCGCACTGCTCAATGACCAGACCTCAAGCCGGTTCACCCGCTACCATGTGACACTGAGTGATCTTGAGAGTGAGGCCATCTTCATCAAGAGCAACCTCACCGACCGCTGGTGGATTGAGGTACGGAACAGTGACGGCGTGCCCTGTCATGTGGCCTGTTCATATGATGATTACCTGAGTGCCAACCGCGACCAGGTACCTTACCGCTGGAGCCGGGCAATGCTCAGGTTCGGGCACTGAATTTGGCCCTCTTTTTGTGGCATGTATATTTTTTTACTTATTTTACCCGTTTATTGCTGGCTCATCAAGGCATACCGGAAATGAAGACAAGAGCGCTGCTTCTCATTGCACTGATCATCCCTGCCGGGGTTCTGTCCGGTCAGCAGGATCCGGTACTGAGCCATCATATGTTCAATCAGCAGTCATACAACCCCGGTCAGACCGGCATGTCGGGCATGATCACCGCCACGGCCCTCACCCGCCAGCAGTGGGTGGGTTTTCCGGGCGCTCCCTCAACAATGCTCTTCAGTGCCAGCACTCCGCTGAACCTCTTCGGCATGCGCAGTGGTGCCGGCATGACGGTTGAAGCCGACCGGTACGGGTACAGCAGTGACATTGATATCACCCTCTCCTACTCGGGTCATTTCGCCATCGGTACAGGTACCCTCGGAGGGGGCATCAGTGCCGGTGTGCTCAACAAAACCATCAAGCCCGAGTGGTTCATCCCCGGCGGGCCGGGGCATACCCCTCCGTCAGGCGACCCGCTCATCCCCGAGAGCAATGAGTCATTCCTTGCGCTTGACCTCTCCGCAGGCCTCTTCTACCAGGGGCTCAACTATTATGCAGGGCTCTCGGTAACACACCTGAACCAGCCGAAGATCAAATATTCAGAGACGGCTACCTTCGTCAGCCGCCAGTATTACCTCACCGCCGGATACTACCTTCAGCTCCCCAATCCTGCCCTGGAACTCATACCCTCAGTTTTTATCGTAAATGATGGGGCTGCCACACAATATTTAGCGACAGCCATTGTTAGATACAATAAAAAGCTATGGGGCGGCGTTTCTTACAGGCTAAGTGACGCAGTCACAGGGCTGGCAGGCATAGAACTATACAATGGCCTACAAATTGGATATGCATACGACTTCCCGATATCGGAGATCAGGAAAGGAACCAGCGGCTCCCACGAATTCGTTGTTTCCTACAGCTTTGATCTCAGCCTCGGGAAGAGCGTTACCAGGTACAAGAGCATCCGCTTCCTGTAATGGGGAGAATGAATTTGAATTTACTTGCATCTTTAAATTAATGAGTATATGAAAAAGGTAATCCTTTTAACTCTTACGTTGGTCCTGATGCTGAGTGCTTGCCGCTCATATGAATCAGGCGAGCTGACAGGCGTTCCGGGAAGGAAGAGGTTCTATGAGCCTGAGCCGTTTGAGATGGCCTTTATCCCGGCCGGCTCCTTTGTTATGGGGCCCAGTGACCAGGATCCGCTCCGTGCCATGAACAGCCTCTCGAAGACTGTCACCGTTGAAGCATTCTGGATGGACCAGACAGAGATCACCAATAATAAATACCGCCAGTTCGTATACTGGGTCCGTGACTCCATCCTTCGCACCCGCCTGGGCGAGGAGGGTATCGACGGCTATGAGTTCTTCAAGACTGACGAAGACGGTAATGAGATTGAGCCCAACGTACTGAACTGGAAGGAGAAGATCGACTGGAAGGATGAGAACGTGCGTGCCGTTGCCGAAACCATGTACTACCCCCCCGAAGAGCGGTTCAACTCGAACAAGCAGTGGGACACCCGGCTTCTGAACTACTCATACTTCTGGGTTGATTACAGGCAGGCAGCCAAGGCCAGGTACAACTACAAGGAGCAGAAGTACGAAGGTACCGTTACCGATCTTGAGGGCAACACCACCGAGATCAAGGACCGCTCATCGTTCATCATGCATCATGTGGTGAACATCTATCCTGACACCCTTGCCTGGATCAGGGACTTCACCTACTCATTCAATGAGCCGTGGGCCACTCTCTACTTCTGGCATCCCGGCTATGATGACTATCCCGTTGTGGGCGTCTCGTGGGTGCAGGCCCGTGCCTTCAGCGTGTGGCGCACCAACTTCATGAATGAGCATCTGCGCGAACAGAGTATCCCCGATGTGCACAACTACCGTCTCCCGCTGGAGACCGAGTGGGAGTATGCTGCCCGCGGCGGCCTCGACCTCTCGATGTACCCGTGGGGAGGCCCCTACACCCGCAACTACCAGGGCTGCTTCCTGGCCAACTTCAAGCCGCTGCGGGGCAACTATATCGATGACGGCGCAGTATATACAATTAAGGTGGCATCATTCGAGCCGAACGAGTACGGTCTCTTCGACATGGCCGGCAACGTCTCGGAATGGACCTCCTGCGCATACCACCCCTCATCATATGTCTTCACCCATGACCTTAACCCCGACTATGAATACAATGCCCGTCCTGACGATCCGCCGGTACTCAAGCGCAAGGTCATCAGGGGCGGCTCATGGAAGGATATAGCACTCTTCCTGCAGACATCAACCAGGGATTATGAATACCAGGATTCCACAAAGTCATTTGTCGGATTCCGTAACGTAAGAACATACATAGGAGTCAATAACTAACCAAATATCTCGTCAAACTTAAAACTGAAAAAATATGGGCCTCTCGGAAATTGTTCATACAAGTAAGTGGAAAGGATTCATGTCCAAACTCTACGGCTGGGGTGCATCAGTCGTGATTCTCGGCGCTCTCTTCAAGATTCAGCACTGGCCTCTTGCAGGAGCCTTCCTTTCCATAGGTCTTATCACTGAGTCTGTTATCTTCTTCTTCTCGGCGTTCGAGCCTCTCCAGGAGGCACCTGACTGGAAGCTCGTCTATCCGCAGCTCGACCCGAACTACACCGGTGAGCCGGTAGGGTTCCTCGGTGGCGGCGGCGGTGGCGGCGCTATCGGCGGCGGTGGCGGACTGTCACAGTTCGACAAGATGCTTGCCGAGGCAGGCATCACCCCTGATGTGTTCGACCGTCTGAGCCATGGGCTGAAGAAGCTGACGGAGACAACCAATAACTTCAATGCCATGGGTGATCTGGCTGCCACCACCAGTGAGTACACCAGTACCATCAAGAAGGCGAATGAGTCACTCATGCACCTCTCCGAGTCGGTCAAGGAGACCGTACAGGCGATGCATAACACCAGTCCGGCCTACCAGGCCATCGGCGAGTCAACAAAGAGCATTGAGGCCGGCGGCAGATCATACCATGAGAAGCTTGAGGCACTCAACAAGAACCTCTCTGCCCTCAATGCAGCATATGAGCTGCAGCTGCGCGGCGCCAATGATCACGTCAGGGGTGCTGAGCAGGTCTACAAGGGTATCGAGGGGCTGATGCATGACCTGGCCGGGTCAGCCGATGACACAAAGAAATACCGTGAACAGGTGGCCAGACTCAATGAGAACCTCAGCTCACTGAACAATGTATACGGCAACATGCTTGCCGCAATGAATGTGAAGTAACGCAGGGTTGACAACACCATATCAGTTAATACCTAAACTATCTGCAAATGGCTAAGGGAAAAGAAACCCCACGGCAAAAGATGATCGGGATGCTTTACCTCATCCTGACGGCAATGCTTGCCCTGAACGTATCTAAGGAGGCGGTAGAGGCTTTCAAAAAGGTTGACCTTAGCCTCACCAAGACCACCGCAAACTATATTGTGAGAAACAATATCACCTATGCGGAGTTTGATGCTGCAGCGGCCGACAATCCTGATAAAGCCGGGAAATGGAGGACTAAGGCATATGACGTGAAGGAGCTTGCCGATGAGCTTTACGACTACATACAGGATCTCAAGATCGAGATCATCACCAAGGCTGAGGGGCCTGAGTCACCTGCCCTGCTGCCTGATGGTCAGATTGATGTCACCAAGGTGAAGAAGATCGATGAGAACAACATCCCGTCAGAGGTGCTTATCGGTTCCGGTCAGGCCGGCAAGGGTAACAGCCTCAAGAGCCTTATCGAGAATTACCGTGAGTCGCTGATAGAGACTCTCGAGGGAAGAGACCCCAATACCGAGCACTCGATACTCGACATCCTCAACACCGATGATCCGAAGAACCTGAGCGGCACCGGAACAGAAACCTGGATCAATGCACAGTTCCAGACCCTGCCGCTGGTTGCTGCCATCACCATGCTCTCAAAGATGCAGGCTGACGTGCGCAACGCCGAGGCTGACATGCTCAACTTCCTCTACACACAGATCGATGCCAGCTCCTTCAGGTTCAACAAGATCATCCCCACGGTCATTCCCAACTCAACCTATATCATGCAGGGCAATGACTATGAGGCACGTGTCTTCGTAGCAGCTACCGACACCACCCAGGCACTCGATATCTTCGTGGGGCCCTATACCACAAAAACCAACCCTGACGGTTCGCTGACATACATACCGTCAGAATCGGCCACCAAACTCCCCACCGACAAGTCAGGGATAGGTGTCTACAGGACAAGGGCAACCTCCACCGGCGACAAGTCATGGGGCGGTGTCATCAAGATGAAGGCTCCTGACGGCACTGAACGTACCTACGCATTCGACTCGAAGTACTCGGTGGCCGTACCCAACGTGGTGGTGTCACCCACAGCCATGAACGTGCTCTACCAGGGTATTGACAACCCGATCGACATTTCGGTCCCGGGCGTGGGATCTGACAAGCTCACTGTGCGGATGACTAACGGTGACATCAAGAGAGGCAAGTACAAGAATTTCCGTGGCGATTATATAGCACAGCCGCGTACCGTTGGCCAGAACGCACAGATAATCGTCTCAGCGAATATCGACGGCAGGACACAGACCTTCCCGCCGGTAGACTTTAGGGTAAGGCGTCTGCCCGACCCCGAAGCCAGGTTCGCCAACATGAAGGAGGGAAACATACTGAAGAGTGTGGCCGCTGCACAGCAGGTGGTGGTGGCAGTACTCGAGAACTTTGAGTTCGACCTTACCTATACGGTAACCGGGTTTACGGTCTCGGTAAACGACAAGGGATATGAGATCACGGCTGAATCAGGAAACAACAGGATCACTGATAAGCAGAAGGGGCTTATCTCCAACCTGCGTGCCGGACAGAAGCTTATTATAGAAAAGATTAAGGCAGTGGGCCCCGACGGCAGGACCAGGGACCTCAACCCGATTATCCTTCAGATTAATTAACCAGTGAAAGTAAGAACCATGAAGAGGAGACTAGTGGCAGGCCTTGCCGGTCTGCTGATCTGCACGGGAATGATGGCACAGTCATTCGGCGATATCTATACCAAGCACATGATTGAGAACGAGAAGATCAATTACACCTATCTCGATGAGGCGGACGTGATCTGGTCGAAGAGGCTCTACCGCATTATTGACCTGAGGGAGAAGATGAACCTCAATCTCTACTACCCCACGCTGAGGTATGATGCCGAGAAGAAGCGCTTCACCTCTGACATGTCAGACGGCAGACTCAACTTCTCGGGCATACTGCTCAATGAGGTGCTTGCGGGGAACGTACCTGTCACCGATGGTGACGTGATGACGGTGCCCACCACCTACGATGACATTGCCGCCAAAATGAACCGCGGCACGCGTACCATATCCGTCGTCGGGGAGGACGGCCTGGAACACGACACCGAAGTGACCGAAATGGAGAACCCTTCAGACATCAAGCAGCTGATGGTACTCGAGGAGTGGTACTTTGACAAGAAACACTCCCGCCTCGACGTGCGCATCATCGGTATATGCCCGATCTATATGGGATATGACCCGATAACCGCAAGGCTTATCAAGAGACGCCTCTTCTGGATCAGGTATGAGGATGTGCGGCAGGCTCTGGCCACTCACGAGGCATTCAACTCATTCAATGATGCACAGCGCCTCTCATTCGAAGACCTGATGCTGCAGCGCCGCTTTGACGGATATATCGTGGCCGAGTCAAACGTCTATGATGACCGGTCAATCAACCAGTACAAGCTTGGCCCGGCACAGATATTCGAGGCTGAGCGCATCAAGAACGAAATATTCAATTTTGAACAGGACCTTTGGGAGTACTAACACCCGGTTATTTTTCAGGGTAATGAGAGAGAGAGAGGCCGCAAGACCTCTCTCTGTTTTTTCCCCTTTTGTGACTCCCCCGCCCTGTGAGGACTGTGACCGTACACGGTTTCGCCCGGAATGCCGCCGCCTAGAGGTATTTCTCACCGGCCTCACGGCCGACATCATCGAGGTAGTGCCTGATATTCTGCTCCTGCTCACGTGAGACGATCAGCAGCACATCGCCGCTGTCGATGATCACATAGTCGTCAAGCCCCTGTATCACTGCGATTTTCCCCTCCGGGAGACTGATAATGTTGCCTTCGGAGTTGTATGTGAAAGCCTTTGAGCCGAGCAGCGCATTCTCATTCCGGTCATGCTCAGAGTGAAGGTAGAGTGATCCCCAGGTTCCCAGGTCAGACCACCCCAGGTCGGTTGTCTTGACGTATACATTGTCAGCCTTCTCCATTATGCCATAGTCAACCGAAATACTGCTGCACTGTGCATAGGCCCTGGTGATGAATCCCTTCTCACTGTCAGTGCCGAATAGCTCCTTCCCCTCGTTGAAGGTGTGGAACACATCCGGCAGGTGCTTGTCATAGGCCTCCAGTATGGTTGTGGCCTTCCAGATGAATATACCGCTGTTCCAGTAGAAGTCTCCGCTCTCGAGAAACAGTTTTGCCATTTCCAGTCCGGGCTTCTCGGTGAATGCCTTCACCTTGTAGAGGCTCTCATGCCCCTGCACCGGCTGGGCAACGTTGGCCTGTATATACCCATAACCGGTCTCCGGCCTGTCAGGCTCAATACCCAGGGTGAGCAGTGCATTGTTCTCTGCTGCAAAGGTGTATGCCTCATTCATCACCCTGCGGAACTCATCCTCCTTGCTGATCAGGTGATCGGAAGGGGCAACGGCTATCACGGCATCCGGGTTACCCGCCATGATCCGGAAAACCCCGTATGCAATACACGGAGCGGTATTGCGCCTGAGCGGCTCCGAGAGCACGTTGCCGGGGTCAATGCCCAGCTGGCTGATGACCAGGGCACTGCTCTCCTCGCTTGTAACCACATAGATGTTCTCAGGCGGACAGATATCACGGAAGCGGCGATAGGTGAGCTGAATCAGCGTCTCACCCGTGCCAAGGATATCCAGGAACTGTTTGGGGTTTTCTTTCCTGCTCAACGGCCAGAAGCGGCTTCCGACACCGCCGGCCATAATCAGCAGATAGCGATTCTTCATAACTCATTGAATAGAAATGGACAGTTGCAAATATATAAAAACCCTTCAGTTTATTCCTCCCCATGGCAGATAGTGCTCTTTTTTGTAAAATGTCAAACCGCCGGAAAGCCGGGGTGAGGCCCTGCGCCCCGGAGGCTATCATCAGCTGCTTAAGCCGGAACGGGCGGATGACTCTTTTTGAGGCGGTAAAATCGGGTCAGTGCATTAAAATCAGGTTGATTTTATGTAAGTTTGGGCTGACAAAAGTTACCGATGTTCAGATTTCTTTCAGGATTTGGTTCGTACTGGATGTTGCTGGGCAAGGTCTTCTCGAAGCCTGAGAAGTCCCCGGTCTATTACCGTCAGACCATGAAGGAGTTCGTCAGCCTTGGGTTGCGATCAATTGGCATTGTTACCATCATCTCCTTTTTCATGGGTGCGGTCATCACTCTTCAGACCGCCTACAACACAGAAAATCCCATCTATCCCACCTACCTGATCGGGCTTGGTGCGAGGGACTCGATCATACTCGAGTTCTCATCAACCATCGTGGCCCTTATCCTCGCCGGCAAGGTAGGTTCCAACATAGCATCCGAGATAGGCACCATGCGGGTGACCGAGCAGATTGACGCCCTCGAGCTGATGGGTGTCAACTCGGCCTCCTACATCATCCTGCCCAAGCTGGTGGCCACCATCCTCTTCAATCCCTTCCTCACCCTGATCAGCATCATCACCGGCATCCTGGGCGGATGGATCGTAGGGACCAGTGCCGGGGTCATCACCTCCGAGAATTACATCTACGGGATACAGTACGCCTTCATTCCCTACTACATCACCTACTCACTCATCAAGACCGTGGTCTTCGCCTTCATCATCACCACCGTCTCTGCCCACCAGGGATACAATGTGGAGGGGGGGTCGCTCGAAGTGGGCCGTGCCAGTACCAAGGCGGTGGTCTACAGCAGCGTGACCATACTGCTCTTCAACGTTATACTCACCCAGTTGCTGCTCTCATGATCAGGGCCGAAAATATCCATCTCTCATTTGGTAACCGCAAGGTGCTTACCGATATCTCAGCCGAATTCGAACCCGGCAAGACCAACCTGATCATCGGCAAGAGCGGATCGGGAAAGACCGTCTTCCTGAAGTGCCTCGTGGGCCTGCTCACCGCCGACGAGGGGAAGATCTGGTATGACGATATTCTCTTCACCGGGCTCGACTTCCGCGGCAAGAAACGGATCAGGCAGCAGATGGGGATGCTCTTCCAGGGCAGCGCCCTCTTTGACTCGCTGAGCGTTGAGGAGAATGTGCGGTTCCCGCTCGACATGTTCACCACCATGACTCCTTCCGAGAAGCTTGATCGCGTCAACTTCTGCCTTGACAGGGTGAACATAGTCAACTCCAACCACCTCTTCCCGTCAGAGCTGTCGGGAGGCATGAAGAAACGGGTGGCAATTGCCCGCGCCATAGTGCTCAAGCCCAGGTTCCTCTTCTGTGACGAACCCAACTCGGGCCTCGACCCGAAGACATCAATAGTGATTGACGAACTGATCAGGGAGATCACCATTGAACTGAACATGACCACCATCGTCAATACCCATGACATGAACTCGGTGATGGAGAACGGCGAGAAGATCATCTTCATTGAAGAGGGCGAGAAGTGCTGGGAGGGGAACAAGGACGAGATACTCAAGTCTGACTGCACCAGGCTCAACGACTTCGTCTTTGCCAATTCGCTGGCGAGACAGCTGAAAGAGACAACCAATAACGGGAAGTAACCCTTTCTGCTTCACTCTACCCGGATGGCCGGCACCCGGAGCTGCCCCAGAAATCCTGATTCCGTACTGACCTGACCTGTGCTGGCCGGCACCCGGAGCTGCCTCAGAAACCCTGATTCTGTACTGACCTGACCTGCGATGGCCGGCACCCGGAGCTGCCCCAGAAATCCTGATTCCGTACTGACCTGACCTGCGATGGCCGGCTCCCGGAGCTGATCTGTAATGATCAGCACGTGATCCTACATCGGCGGGAGCGGGCGTTCAGGCTGCCGGTTGCCGAACACCAGGTTGAGCCCCAGCCTGACATGCACCGTATACCAGTTTTCAGGCAACGGATAGGTGCCCGTTCCGGAGCTGTTGGTCACCCTGGTCCACCTCAGCGGTATATTGTCGACCATGGCAAAGAACTGCGTATATCCTCCCCTGGCAGCTATCCCGAACCCTATGTTGTCATACCTCCTGTTGGCAATTGTATAGGCCAGGCTGGTTGAAAAGGCATTCCCGAAGTTGAAATTCCCCGAAAGGGTCACCGACTGGCGTGCGCGTCCGCCGCCAAACTGTGTCTGTGACAGCACCCCGGCGGTGAAGAAGTTCACCGGTTTATAGCTGAACGCGGCGACAAATGATGTGGGCAGGGCGGTTGTAAAGGGCGGTGGAGAGACATCCGGCACCATCACCTCCTGTATGGAATCTATGGCCCAGTTGAGTAGCTCATCAAAGAATTCGACCGATCCGTCATAGACATCCTGCATGGTGAGGCCATTGAAATCGAAGGTGGCATCTATCGTCAGCCGTGACAGGTCCCGCTTCCACCTGATGAAGCCAAGGTTATTGAGTGCCGCCGATACGGCAAAGAGGTCATTGATACGGTACTCGGCTCCCAGGTCTATACCGGCTCCCGGGTTGGCCATGCCCAGGAGATATGACATGGTGCCGTTGAGACTGTTGAACTGATCGTCATGAAACTCCATCCCGTGAACAGATCCGTCATCCTCAGTGGTGAAGCTGACCGGTGCACTGACATTCAGAACAATATCAGCATTGGCGGTATGGGTGCCGTCACTGTTGACAGTGAGGGTGGTTCGGTTGTTGCGCATATGGGCAGTGGCTATCCCCGACAGCACCTTGATACGGCCTCCCACGCGGAAGTTGTCGGCAATGCTGAAGGAAGCCCCCAGTCCGATCTCATTGTAAATGTTCATGTCAAACCTGAAAGATGAGAGGTCGAGGCTCCTGCCGATGAAGTTATCATTTCCTGTGAGTCCGAGCCTGAGCATATCGCCGGGGAAGTTCAGGCCTGCTCCCGCATGTGTGGTGATATCGAGTGAGAGCCTGATATCATCATGGAGCGTGAATGCCAGTCCGAACAGCCTGACGTCGGCCCGAGGCACAAGTGAGTTGTTCTTCCCCAGCCGGCCTGCAAACTGCTCAACCCAGGGTCCTCCCTCCAGGAAAGTGAGGGTTGTGTCTGAGATAACACCTCCGGAGAAGAGATCAGAAAAGCTGAGGAAGTTGTTATCGAGCCTGACGGATATATCTGATATACCCGGCAGTCCGACAAATGTACGCCCTGTAGGCTTGAGAGCCGGGTTGAGGGTACTCTTCTGGGGCAGGTCCATGAAGTAGAGGACCTGGCTCGACTGGCTATACACTGCGGTGCCGGCAGTCAGCAGCAGCACAATCAGTAAAACTCTGAATTTCAACATCCTGTTTGGTTTAGCAGTGAAGAATTGCAATAACGCCAATGGGCTCTACCTTGAGCCGAAGCTGATCACATAATTACTGATAAAGTTCTCGCTGTCATTGATAACGAGATTCCACGTTGTTTTATTGGAGACTCTTCCTATATTGTAGAATGATCCTGTCCTGAGGGGGAAGCCGCTCACCGCTGCTCCGTTGCGGCCGGTCAGGTGGAGGAGTCCTTTCCCTGCATCATAGAAAGCTATTCGCCTGTCGCCCGCTCCGATGGTGAATATAACCGGTCCCTGCAGCTCGCTCCCGCCGGCGTCATATGACCACAACTGCCTGCCCTCGCCGTCAAATACCATCAACCTGCCCTGGTCGAGTGTTATCCGGTCAGTCTGGTTGTCCCCGTCAACATCGGCAAAGTCAGATTGATGTGATGCAGACAGCCCCTCTGCCTTGTGGCGTCTCACCGTACCGTCGAACATCAGCCTCACTGTGGCGCCGTCAGGTGATGAAAACATGATGGCGGGCTCATCTCCGCCCGTCAGCCTGGCGGCAGATCCGGCGGCCTTGACCAGCGGCTCTTCATGTGCCACCCTGATGTTACCCGTGCGATCAAGCAGGTAGACAGCCTGATCATCAGCCACAAAGAGATAGTCTTTCCCCTTGACCCTGAAGAAAGAAACCGGATCAGCCACCCTGCCGCGTGCCGTAAAGAGGTTCCAGCCCCTGACCGGAGTACCTGAGCGGTCATAGACATAGACGATGCGGTCATCACCGGCAATGCAGAGCCGGTAATCCTTGTTGCCTTCATAATCAAACAACGCAAGGGTGTTTGAAGCCGGCGAACGCAACTTTACCGGGTATCTGTCGACATAGTTGCCGTTGCGGTCAATCAGGTGCAAATAGTCACGGCCGGCGAATAGCAGTTGCCATTTGCCGTTCCGGTAGTAGTCGATCATGAAGATCTCTCCGTTGATCCTCTCCCTGACCGGCGCCTTCCAGAGCAGCCTGCCCGAGGCGCTGAAAAGGTAAATGGTATTCCTCTGGTCCTGAATAAAAACCTCGGTGGCACCGGTGTTATGATTGGTAAAGAAATAGGGCTTTATCGCCGGAGGGGCATCCAGCTTCACCCTCCACAGCAGCTTCAGTGCAGAGGGGTCTGTCACCGCAGCCGTACCTTCCTCCCTGCCGCCGGCTGCCACGGTGGCTCCTGTCCCTGTCTCCGGTGCCGCTGCAGCGCTGCCTGCAGTTGCCGCCGGCAAGCCGGCTGAGGCCGCTGTCCGCGGTGCATCACCGGTAGTGTAGCGCACTGAGAGGCTGGTATAGATCATCTCATTGCTGGGGGTAAGGCTCACCCCTATTCCGCTGATGGCTGAGAGGGCCCTTTCATTAAGCGCGCCGGCCGCTTCATGAGTAAGCAGTCCTGACAGCAACGAACTGATCTCCCTGCCCGAGGTGTAAAAGAGATATGAGCTCCTGGTCGGTACCGTCTTCTCCAGTTCCCTGAACTCCGGATCATTGATAAGGGTATTCCCGGCTGCAGCCTCCTTCAGTATCATCCTGAGGGTCTCGGGTGATCTTGCAAAGATCATGTATGATCTTGCAAATGTTACCCACTCATCGCCACTCCTTCTGTCACTGCTCTCGCTGCTGCGGCCGGCCTCGCCTCCTCTCCTGCCGCTCCCGCCGGCCAGTATGGACGAAACTCCGCTGAACGGCATCCTGTATATCGTCTCTTCCGCATCTCCCTCTCCGTTCAGCTTCATTATGAAACGATCATCCTTCACCCCTGTGGCCCTGTACCTTGCGGTTACTCTCTGTCGCAATGTCTCTTCTGCTGATTTCGGGTCGGTCATCCTGAAGAGCCGCACCCACTCTTTCCCGTCAGCCTCGCCGGTCATCGCCATCGTCACCTCCGTGCCGGTATATGGGCTCAGTATCAGCGCCAGGTCAGATGCATTTATGGATGAGGGGTCGGTGGCTGTCTCTCCGGTCAGTGACGCCCGCCGCATCAACGTGCTGTAGGTGAGTATGCTCCGTGGCAGCAGTTCATGCACCCCGCACTCGGCAGGGGTCACCTCCTTCAGGCGGTCTGCTCCGGCACCGCTGCCGGACGTTGTCAGGAACCCGCTGACAAAGATGCCTCCCTCGGCTACGTTGAGGTCGCCTCCTGCGGCCACTGCCACCGATGATATTTCCGCAATCTCATCTGCCTGTATGAAAGTGCTCAGGAAGCCCGGCAGGTTACGGAACAGTACAAACAGGTTGTCTGCGCCCTTGCCTGCTGCCCCGGCTACCGGAGCAAAACCCTGCTGGTGGCGTATGTCATAGCCCGAGCCGCGGTTGTCGAGCGCCGATCGCAGCAGATTATCTGACGGGGTCATAATAACTATTCCGGAGGTGAGGGCGGCATGCAGTGTCATCTGCCTGTTGCCATGGCCATAGGTGGCAGTGAAGATACGGGTGCCATCAGGTTCACGCCCGCCTGTCACCACCGCTCCCGTCTGTGCCAGCAGCGCAGAGAGCTTCCTGCCGCTGAAGAGCGGGCCGGTACTCATCGTCACCAGGGGTGCAGGCTCTCTCTTCCCGGCAGTATGAAATGAGATCACCACCCTTCGGTTGCTGATCAGCTCGCGTACCTCCCTTCCTCCCGTAATACTGTCAATGGCCGAGACGGTACCAACCAGCGAGGCTGCCCACTCCATGGCCGAGAGACCTGACAACAGTCCGGCAGGGTCGGCTACCCGGGTGAGCAGCTCGGGGAAGTCTTCGGTCTCCACAATGAAGAAGGCATCAGCCGGCACCGCCTCCCACGGATCAATCACCACTGCCAGCTTCTCCCTGCGGATAAACAGGGCTGAAACTATAAGCCCAACAGTTAATAGTCCAACAAGTATAATACCCGACCGCTTCCGCATGATAAATCTGGAATTGATATAGAGTATCAAATTTATGAAATATTAGCCTGACTGATACGGGGGCTCCATCCAGATATACTCCTCTGTCATATAACATCTCAAAACCAGGAAAGATTAAACCATTTTTTATTACCTTCTTGCAGACCATAAAAACAGAGCGCCATGAAACGACCAACAATTGCTTTTGTACTTCTGTGTTTGTTCTCAGGTCTTCATGCCCAAACTGTTACAGTCATCAATGCAGAAGATGGCAGGCCCATCTCCGATGTTGCTGTATACAATGAACCAGGCACTCAGTTCGGCTATACCAACCCAGCGGGGAAGATAAGCCTGTCAGGATTTTCTGCTGAACAGCCCATCACCTTCCGACATTTTTCGTACGGGATGGTCTCATTCACTTTAGAAGAGCTGAAAGCTGCCGGGCTAATAGTTAAACTTGAATCAAAAGTCTTTGAAGTTGATGAATTGGTTGTATCTGCCAGCCGCAGGGAGCAGAAAGCAGATGAAGTCCCCAATCAAATTAACGTGATAACTCAACACGAGGTACAACTTATGAATCCTCAGACTGCAGCTGATCTTGTTGCAATGGGAGAGGTATTTGTCCAGAAGAGCCAGTTAGGTGGTGGCAGTCCCATGATAAGAGGTTTCGCGACCAACAGGGTTCTGATCAACATTGATGGTGTTCGGATGAATAACGCTATTTACCGCGAGGGGAACATCCAGAACGTGATATCTCTGGATCCTAATACAATCGAACGTACCGAGGTTATTTTTGGACCTGGTGCAACAATGTATGCCAGTGATGCCCTCGGCGGAGTAATGGATTTTCACAGCAAAAGAGCTCTCTTCAGTACGGGTGACTCACTTTATCTTAAGGGAGAGGCAATGATCCGTTGGTCATCTGCCACCTCCGAACAAACATATCATGCAGATATCAATCTGGGAGGTCAACGTATTGCTTTCCTGTCTTCTGCAACCTGGTCTTCCTTTGGTGACCTGGTAATGGGATCTGTCTCTCACCCGGAATACCTTCGCAACGAGTACCAGGTACGCATAGGAAACAGAGACAGCGTAATGTTGAACAGTAATCCCCGCAAACAGATAGCATCCGGCTACAATCAACTCAATACACTCCACAAGCTCCGGTTCAAGGCAGGCCGAAATCTCCAGATTGATTTCGCTCACCATTATTCACACATCTCCAACGTTCCGCGATATGACAGACTCATTCAGGTCAGAAACAATACCCTGAGATTTGGTGACTGGTATTATGGACCACAGATCTGGATGATGGCCAGTTCTAATATTCATTACAACAAGCCAGCCGCGCTTTTTGACAAGGTGCGTCTTACCATTGCCCGTCAGGATTACCGGGAGAGCCGGCATGACAGAGCTCTGAATAAAACAGCGCTGAATGAACAAACCGAAAATGTTGGTATCTGGTCGGCAAATCTTGATCTTGACAAAAAAGCCGGCAACAAAGGCAACCTTCTGTACTATGGCGCTGAATACGTGTGGAACAACATCCGGAGTACTGCCGACGTGAGAGATATTATCACGGGAGTTTCTACCCCGGCAGGTTCACGTTATCCCAATGGCAAGAATAGATACAATAGCGCTTCGCTTTATGCTGGATTCAGGTTCATTATAAGCGAGAAAACGCACCTCACCACAGGAGCCAGATACAACTATGTAAGCCTTGATTCAGAAATTGCAGATAACTCTTTCTACAATTTCCCCTTTACAACTATTTCAGCAGCAAACAGTGCCCTTACGGGAGCAGTTGGTCTTGTCTTCAGACCAGACAGGCTTACAGAGTTGACACTTAATGTCTCAACAGGGTTCAGAGCACCAAATCTCGATGATCTGGGTAAAGTCTTCGAATCTGCCCCGGGTGTTCTGGTAGTTCCTAACCCTGAATTAAAACCAGAGTATCTGTATAACATAGACCTGGGTATTTCCAGAGAGTTTCTGGAATTGATAAGGGCTGAAGCCTCATTTTTCTGGTCATGGCTTGACAACGCAATGGTTCGGCGTGAATTCCTCTTCAACGGACAACCAACCTTTATTTTCCGCGGTGAAGAGAGTCAGGTTTACGCGATGGTCAATGCCGGTTATGCCATAGTTTACGGGACTCAGCTGAAGGCAGAACTGCGTCCTATTTCCCTCTTCAGAATTAAATCCACCCTGACCCTTACCAGCGGACATGATGATGAGAAAGCCCCTGTCAGGCATGTGCCTCCGACTTTCGGGACTACTCACCTCATCCTGGAAAATAATTTTATCAAAGCCGATCTCTATGCCAGCTATAACGGAAGCATTACCAATAAACGGATGGCTCCAAGTGAAAAGACAAAGGAATATCTTTATGCCAGTGACAAGGATGGCAATCCTTGGTCGCCACAATGGTTCACTCTCAATTTCAAGAGTTCATTCAATATCAGCAACAGGATAGATATCACTGCAGGCGTTGAGAATATTCTCAATCTTAGATACAGACCCTATTCGTCAGGCATCGTGGCTCCTGGAAGGAATTTTTTAATCTCGGCAAGGGCAAGAATTTAATTATACAAATTATTTGAAGTACTGTTGCTATTTTTATGTGCGATTTATTAATTTGCCGTTACTATGCCGGTATGGGTAAACGAGACTCGTCGTTTCAATCTGGTTAAACTCGCCAGCAAGAAAGATGTCAGAGACTTCCACGATCTGCCGGCGATGATCAACCGCGGAGACCCGAACTGGGTCAGGCCGCTTATCAATGATGTTGAGGCAGTCTTCAATCCCGGAAAAAACACCCTTTTCCGTAGCGGCGAGGCCATTCGTTGGCTGCTTCGCGATGAGAGTGGCAACACTGTCGGAAGGGTGGCCGCCTTCTACAGCAGGAAGATTTCCGGTACCAGGGATGGAAATGTGGGCAGCATGGGCTTCTTCGAGTGCATCAATGACCAGGAGGCTGCCAGAATACTCTTCGATGCCTGTCGTGAGTGGCTCGCCGGAAAGGGTATGACGGTCATGGAGGGTCCGGTTAATTTTGGCGACCGTGACCGCTGGTGGGGACTGCTGGTTGATGGTTTTGTTCAGCCCAACTACTGCATGCCCTATAACCCTGCCTACTACAGGGAGCTGTTCGAGGCCTACGGGTTCAGGAACTACTTCAATCAGTACACCTACCATATGCCGGTAGATGACAGCCGGCTCAATCCCGTCATCAGGGAGAAAGCAGAGCGGGTCTTCAGCAATCCTGACTACAGCTTCCGCTACATGACCCTGCGTGAGATGGATGACATCGCCCGCAACTTCATGATCATCTACAACAAGGGGTGGGCAAGATTCCCGGGGGTGAAGACCATCAGCGAACGGCATGCCAGGCTGTTGCTGAAAAGCCTTAAACCAGTGATTGATGAGAAGCTGCTCTGGTTCGGCTTCTACAGGGATGAGCCGGTCAGCTTCTTTATCATGCTGCCTGAAGTAAACCAGATCGTCAGGCATCTCAACGGCCGGCTGGACCTCCCTGGGAAGATAAAATTCCTATGGTACAAGCATGCCCGGAAGAAGCTTACCAAGGCGTTCGGACTGATCTTCGGCATCGTACCGGAACACCAGCGAAAGGGCGTGGAGGGTGCCATGATAATGTCATTTGCCAGGCTGGCACTCTCTGACAAATTTCCTTATACCGAACTGGAGTTCAACTGGATAGGTGACTTCAACCCTTCAATGATGCACCTGCTCGATCAGATCGGCGCCACGATACTCAAGACCCATGTCACCTACCGCTACCTCTTTGACAGGAACGCCCCCTTCGAGAGAGCAAAGGTGGTGAATACCTGACCACGGCAGTGGGCCTGCCGGCAGCACGCGACTCCCCATCGGCAGGAGGCCTGCCGGCAGCACGCGACTCCCCATCGGCAGGAGGCCTGCCGGCAGCAAGATATCTATCGCCGGCATGAGGCCGGCATCTGACAACGGGTAACGGAATTTTTCAGAATGGCCTGTAACCGATTATCTCCCTGACATCACGGATTGTTGCGGCGGCGCTGACCCGTGCCTTTTCGGCGCCCTCCCTCACCACCCTGCCAAGGTAGGCGGGGTCATTCAGGATCTCATTGATACGTATACGGATAGGCTCGGTAACCTTTATGATATCCTCAGCCAGTTGTTTCTTCAGGTCGCCGTACCGTATGCGGCACTCAGCATGTTCCTGACGGAAGAAGGAGAGTGTTGATGACTCAGAGACCACCTCCATGATGGTAAAGAGGTTTTTTACCGGCTGTGACGGTTCGGCTCCGGGTTCAGCCGGACCGGTATCGGTCACCGCCCGCATCACCTTGCGGCGTATCTCTTTAGGGGTATCAGCCAGGAAGATGCCATTACCTTCGCTTTTGCCCATCTTGCCTGCACCATCGAGCCCGGGTATCTTTATCAGCTCCTTCCCGAAATTGTATGCCGTGGGCTCAGGGAAGTACTCAACCCCGTACATGGTGTTGAACCGGCGGGCAAACCGGCGGGTCATCTCGAGGTGCTGCTCCTGGTCCTTGCCCACCGGCACCTTGTGAGCCTTGTGGATGATGATGTCGGCAGCCATCAGCACCGGGTAGGTGAGCAGTCCGGCATTGATATTGTCAGGATGGGCGCGGATCTTCTCCTTGAAGGAGGCGGTACGCTCAAGCTCCCCGACATAGGAGATCATGTTGAGCAGCAGGTAGAGCTCGGTCACCTCGGGCAGGTCACTCTGCACATAAACGGTGGCCTTCCCCGGATCAATGCCGGCAGCCAGGTACTCGGCCAGCACCTGCCTGATGTTTCCCTGGATGTCGTCGGGGTGAGGATGGGTGGTAAGTGAATGGTAATCAGCTACAAAGAAGTAACAGTTATTCTCCTCCTGCATCCTGAGGAAGTTCCTGAGCGCCCCGAAGTAGTTGCCGAGGTGCAGGTTGCCGGTTGACCGTATGCCGCTTACTACCGTATCCATCTGTGAACCATTTGCAGCTGCAAAAATAGCTATAATTAGCCAATTCCCTCATCAGTTGATTATGCGGGTTCTCTCCTCCGGCTGCCACAAATTTTCCTATTTTTGCGTGAAATCTATTGCAATGGAAACTACACGGCAGAAGAAAGTTGCACGGCTGATACAGAAGGAGCTCTCTGAGATCATCATGCATCACGGTCAGGAGCTTTTCCCGGGGAAGATGGTTTCGGTGACCACCCTCCGCATCAGCCCCGACCTCTCCCTGGCGAAGGCCTGGGTCAGTCTCTTTCCTTCCGAGGGGTCGGCAGCCATCCTTGAGGTGCTTCGCCACAACACCTCCCGGCTGAGGTATGAGCTGGGGCAGCGGGTTCGCAACCAGTTGCGCATCATCCCCGAGCTGGTCTTCTTCATTGATGACAGCAACGACTATATCGACAATATATCCAAACTGCTCAAAGAGTAACCGCGATGCACTATGATCCCATCAAGGAGTATCTGGGCAGGTTCTTCAACCGTCATCCTCTCCTGCGGAAGCTCTTTTACCATCTCCTCAACATCCTGCTGCTGCGTTCATGGCATGTCAGGCGTGCACTGAGGAGGCTGGCCCCCTCACTGCCTCCGGCGGCAGCCGTGCTTGATGCCGGGATGGGGTTCGGACAGTATTCATGGTGGATGGCCACACGCTTCCCCCGATGGAAGATCACTGCTGCCGATATCAAGAGCGACCAGGTGGATGAGTGCAACGCCTTCTTTGCTGCCACCGGCCTCTCTGAGAGGGTCAGGGCGGTGGAGGCGGACCTGGTGAGCTGGAGAGCCGCTGAGAAATTTGACCTGATCCTCTGCGTTGACGTGATGGAACATATTGCGGAAGACCGTACAGTGCTGAAGGGATTCTGCGATATGACCGCTCCCGGCGGCCGGCTCATCATCTCGACCCCGTCAGACAAGGGCGGCTCAGACGCACACTCTGACGATGAGGCGTCATTCATCGGCGAGCACGTACGCAACGGCTATGGCACAGAGGAGATAACCGACAAGCTGCTGACAGCCGGCTATGACCGGGTAACGGCAACCTATACCTACGGCAGGCCGGGCAGCCTCGCCTGGCGGCTCTCAATGAAATACCCCGTAATAATGCTGTCAGCCTCAAAAATGCTGCTGGTTATCCTTCCTTTCTACTATCTTGCCGTTATGCCATTTGTACTGCTGCTCAACGGGGCAGACCTGCTCATCAGGCACAGGCAGGGCACCGGCCTGCTGGTCATCGCACAAAGCAACCGATGAAGCTGTCACTCTACATAGCGAAGCGATACCTTTTCGCGAAGAAATCGCGCAACGCCATCAACGTTATCTCTGCCATCTCGGTGGCAGGGGTGACCGTGGGAACGATGGCACTGTTCACAATCCTCTCGGTCTTCAACGGGCTTGAAGATATGGTCAGGAGCATCTTCAGCACCTCCGATCCGCAGATAAAGATCACCCCTGTTACGGGGAAGGTATTCACCCCCGATACCATTCTGCTGGAACGTCTGACAGCCACCGAAGGGGTAGAGGCATGGGCCACCACCCTCGAGGAGAACGCCCTGCTCCGCTATGAGCAGCAGCAATATATTGCCACCATCAAGGGGGTCTCTGATAACTACGCCCGGGTGACCGACCTTGACACCGCCATGTGGGACGGCGAGTTCATCCTCCGCGCAGAGAACGGCAGGCCTTACGCCGTTGCCGGGCTGGGCGTGGCAAACTACCTGGGCATACGGCTCAACTTCGTATCGCCGCTGGCAATATACATGCCTGACCGCAAGGCCCGGATAAAGGCAACACCTGACAGTGAGTTCACCCGGAAGTACATCTACCTCTCGGGTATCTTCGCCGTGGAGCAGGACTTTGACTCAAAGTACCTCTTCCTGCCCATTGACTTTGCACGGGACCTCCTCGACTATCCCACCGAGGTGAGCTCGATCGAGGTGAGGCTGACCCCCGCCGCTGACGAGAAAAAGACGCAGAACGCCATCAGGCAGCTGATGGGAAAGGGATTCCTCGTACAGAACCGCTATGAGCAGCAGGAGATATTCTACAAGGTGATGAAGGCCGAACGGCTGGCCATCTTCGTTATACTCACCTTTATCCTCATCGTGGCCTCGTTCAACATCATCGGCTCCCTGATGATGCTGATAATAGAGAAGGAGCGCGACATCGGTATCCTGCGCAGCCTGGGGGCCGATAACCGGCTGATAAAACGCATCTTCATCTATGAGGGATGGATGATATCGCTGCTCGGTACCGCTGCCGGACTGACCCTGGGGGTTATCCTATGCCTGGCCCAGCAGCACTTTGGTATTGTCAAACTGGCCGGCGACTCCCTCCTGATCGATGCCTATCCCGTCAGGATGAAAATCTCTGACCTCTTCATCGTGGCTGCCACAGTGATGGCTATCGGTTACGCCGCTGCATGGTACCCGGTACACTACCTCTCTCGCAAGAGCCTGAGAGAGACCGACAAAAAACAACAGTAATGAGACTGACACCGCTTCTGCTGGCTGCCCTGCTGCTTACCGCCAACTCATGCAACGGTCCCGGATCCGGTAAACCGGCTGCCCGGAACCGTATCCCCGACAATGACCTGGTGGCTATCCTTACCGATACCTATCTCACCTCCGGCATGCTTGACCTCTACTCATTCAATATAACCTGGGGAAGACGCGATTCAACCCTCAACTATATTGATGTTATTGAGAGTCATGGTTATACCTGGGAGCAGTTCAATGCAACCATGAAGTATTATTTTGCTTCAAAACCGAAAAAACTCTCCAGGATATATGACAGGGTCACCGGCAGCCTGCTCGAGCTGGAAGCCACCATGATGGCCGATACACGTGCTGAAGTGCCGGCGGAAGAAAACCTGTGGAACGGTAAATTCAGTTACAACCTGCCGGAAGATTTTACACGCGATCCGATATGGTTTGACATACCTCTTGAGCAAGCCGGGGAGTATGTGCTCAGGGCTGACATACGCCTTTTCGAAGATGACCACAGCCTCAATCCGCGTGTGACAGTCTACTTCAGCCATACCGGCAGTGACGGGGAGGAGCAGCGCGACTACTGGGAGGAGGCTGCATTGGAGCAGGACGGACAGCTTCACTCGGTTATGCTGCATCATTATACCGGTCTCACCCGGGGTGTACGGCTGCGCGGGTGGCTGCTGAACCATGACAACCGGTCAGGCAGGTGGCAGAAGCATGCAAGGGTTACCAACATCAGCATCACCCTGTCAGACGAAGGCATTGTCAAGTAACGATGAGGAGGCTGGCCGCACAATACATCTTCACCTCTGCCGGTGCGCCGCTTAAGCGCGGGGTGATCACCGCCGGTGCTGACGGCACCATCATACAGGTTGAAGATACCGGAGGGAGGCTTGCCGAGAGCGCCTCCACCGTGTTTTACAATGGCATCATCATCCCCGGCCTGGTCAACGCTCACTCGCACCTCGAGCTGTCACACATGAGCGGACTCATCCCTCCCGGCACCGGTCTTGACGGATTCATTGCAGCCATGCGGGCAGCCAGAGAGGCTCCCCGTGAGGCCATGCTTGCCGCTGCCCGGCAGGCTGATGCCGCTATGTATGCTGAAGGGGTGGAGGCATGCGGTGATATAAGCAACACGCCGCTCACCCTTGAGCTCAAGAGCGGAAGCCCTGTCCGCTACCACACTTTCATCGAGCTCTTCGGTCTCGATCCCGCCGTTGCCGCCCCGCGCATGGAGGCTGCCCTCAGCCTCTCTGCCGCAGCTGCGGCAGCACACCTGCCGGCACAGGTAACCCCCCATTCACTCTACTCCCTCTCGGCACCTCTCTCACGGATGGTGAGGGAGCAGATCCGCCATGATTCGGTCATCTCGCTGCACTTCCTCGAGTCTGATGATGAGCGCACGATGACCTCCCGTCACGCCGGACGGGCCCTTGAGCTGGCACGGCTCGCCTCCCGGCTGATCCTGGTGCACAACACCGTCATCACCCGCGACGAGGCAGTGAGGGTAGCCTCTGCCGGCAACACCTGGTTCTGCCTCTGTCCATCATCAAACCTCCATATATCCGGTATGATGCCACCGGTGGCGATGCTCCGCGAGGTGACCCCGCGCATCACTGCCGGCACCGACAGCCTCGCCTCATCAGGGCAGCTCAGCATGCTCACCGAGCTGAGGCTGCTGCATGAGGCCGCCCCGGAATTGCCGCTCGATGAGATTATCCGCTGGGGAACGATCAACGGTGCTCGCGCACTGCAGATGGAGAGAGAGCTCGGATCGATCGAACCCGGCAAGCGGCCCGGACTGCTGCTGATAGAGCCCGTTGACCTTGTGAATATGCGCCTCCTTCCCGACAGCCGGATACGCAGATTATTTTAAATTTGCACCTTTATCAATTTTCTCCGGAATGGCAACCTTCCTTTTTGACAGCATAGTCTTCGGTCCGGTCACCAGCCGACGCCTCGGTGTATCGCTCGGCATCAACCTGCTGCCGGTCAGCCGCAAGGTGTGCACCTTCAACTGTATCTACTGCGAATGCGGGTGGACCTATGAAGACAGGGGCAGCCACGAGGGCCTCCCGTCACGTGAGGCGGTGAGGGATGCGCTCCGCAGCAAGCTGGCTGCCATGAAGGCAGAGGGCACCGCACCTGATGTCATCACCTATGCAGGCAACGGTGAACCAACCATGCACCCTGAGTTTGCTGCAATAATAGATGACTCCATCACCCTGCGCGATGAGTTCTTCCCCGAAGCACGCATCTCGGTGCTCTCGAACGGATCAATGCTGCACCGCAAGAGTGTGCGTGACGCCCTGAAGAGGGTGGATATGAATATCCTCAAGCTCGATTCTGCCCTCCCGGAGACCATTCGGCTGATCAATCAGCCTAAGGTCAGGATCGACCTTGAGAAGTATGAGGAGTACCTCAGCGACTTCAATGGCCGTTACATCATACAGACCCTCTTTGTCAGGGGTGAGTATGAAGGTGTCCCGGTCGACAATGCCACCCCTGCTGAGATCGATGCCTGGCTGAAGGTCATTGCACGGCTGAGGCCTGAGCAGGTGATGATCTATACCATCCACCGTGACACCCCCCTCGACAATAAGCTCAGGAAGGTGCCGCTAAGCGAGCTCAACAGCATCGCCCGCAGGGTGAATGAGCTGGGTATCAGCACCTCTGTATCAGGATAGCTGCCATGGAGTGCCTGCGGGTGGTGATCAGCCCCCTCAGCTGGGGCCTCGGCCATGCCGGACGGATGATCCCGCTCGCGCAGGAGTTCCGCAGAAAGGGTTGCGAGGTCATATTCGCGGCCGATGAGCAGCTGCTGCAACTGGTGAGCAGGGAACTGACAGGAGAAAGAGTGCCGGGCAGTGAGCAGACAAACAAGGAAATAGCCGGAAATTTCCCGGCAAATGGTTACCCTGCGGGAAAGCTGAATGCCGCTGAAGGCTTTCCCGGAACCAATTCTCCAGCCATCAGGCTGGTGCCTTTCCCTGGACTGCGTATAAGATACTCCCGGCTCATGCCGCAGTATATCTGCATCTTCCTTCAACTGCCGCAAATCATTGCCGCCTCGCTGCGCGAGTACCGTTTGCTGAAACGGATGGTTACGGAGTTCAAACCTGACCTGATAATTTCGGATAACCGCTTCGGATTCCGGCACCGGGAGGTCTTCTCGGTCTATGTCACCCACCAGTTGCGGATACCCTTCCCCGCGGCGCTGCGATTCCTGGAGCCTGTGGGCACACTGCTGCACCGCATGGTGATAAACAGATTCGATCTCTGTCTCGTGCCTGACCACCGGGGCAGCAGCAACCTCAGTGGCAGGCTGTCACACGGCCTGCGCCATCAGCCCCGGAATATGGTCTGTCAGGGCCCCCTCTCACGGTTTGCCCCTGTCAGCCTGAATGCACTCGCAGAGACCCTGCCGGCCGCGATCGGGAAGCGCCTTCATGATGATGAAAATACCTGCGCTGAGGGCAACAACGTTCTCTCTCATCATGAAACCTCGCAGCATTATACCCCTCCGCTTAACGTCGCACCCCATTACACAACTCAGCATGAGACCCCACAGCGTGATATCCCTCAGCAAGACACCACTCTCCCGTCTCCCTCTCCTGATCCATATATCTGCCTGGTGCTTTCAGGCCCGGAGCCGCAGCGGTCACTGCTCTTTGAGAAGGTCTGTGCAGCCCTTCGGGATATCCCGGATGATGGCAGATCAGCCGGAGAGGCTCCTGCTGCCGGCAGGAAGGCAGACTGCAATGAGAGACCTGCCAGGCTGGTGGTACTCAGCAGCACCATGCCCCGGGGTGTCAGGGCACATGATCAGCACAGAAGGCCGGTTTCCTCAACTCCTCCTGACACGCTGCTGCAGACCGGGTTTATAATCTCCCCCGGTACTGCGGTGATGAGGCAAATGATCTGCGGTGCCTCACTGGTGATAGCCAGGGCAGGCTATACGATGATCATGGAGCTTGTCTCACTGGGGAAGGGAGCCCTGCTCATACCCACCCCAGGCCAGCCGGAGCAGGAGTATCTGGGCAGGTGGCTCAATGGCCGGCACGGATTCATCACCCTGAGCCAGAAGCAGCTTGACGGCAAGACACTCTACCGCATCAGTAAAAAGAGCGAGAGCCCCATTATTGCCGCACCGGCAAAGAATCCGGACCACACCTCTGCCGGTGAATGATCACCCAGATAGATCCTGGCAGACATCACTGAGCTGCCGGCAAGGATAACTGCTATCATCTGCAGGGTCATCCCCGTGCGGTAGAGTATGATCATCGATATGACCAGTACCAGCAGTCCGCCGAATCCTGCTGCATGCAGCGAGATCTTGTAAACGACGGTGATCACCAGCGTGGCCAGTGTCACCACCGCGATGGAGATGAAGTAGGCCCTGAAGAGGTTGGGCGACTGTATCCGCAATACCAGGAAGGCCGTCAGGCTGTACATCAGCAGCGCAAAGGTGAGCAGTATCATCCGCTCATTGCGGTCACGTGCATTGAAGGTGGTGATGGCGCCTCTCCTGTAAAGAATGGCGGCAAGGGCAATCGGCATCATGACGTTGTTGGCAAGCACCAGGATGAATATCATCCGTTTGATGGCCTGGGGGATGTATGCATGCAGGGTAGGAGAGCTGAAGATTATGAGCAGTCCGTATAGAGGCATGAAGATCGGATGGAGCAGTATCGAGAGTATCTCGGCTATCCCCCGCAGGCGTCCTCCGCCGGCTGCCACCGTCTGTTCTTCCGGTCCCCCGCCCTGTTCCGGAGGCAGTACTGATCCCGGCTGCCGTGTCCCGCCTGACTCCGGAGGTAACCCCGGCTCAGAGAGCGGTGTCCCGCCCGTCTCCGGGGAGACTCCTTCCCCCGGCTGCCGGCCCTCACCCGGCTCCCTCATTCCATTGTCCGGATTGTTGACCAGATCAGTTCCCTCCCGGCTCATCCCAGCTCCTTCCTCATCCTTGCCACCGGGATGTTTAGCTGCTCGCGGTACTTTGCCACCGTACGCCGTGCTATCTGATACCCCTTCTCCTGGAGTATCTCTGTCAGCTTTTCGTCTGTCAGCGGCTTGCGCTTATCCTCACCGCTGATACACTCATAAAGTATCCTCTTTATCTCACGGGTTGAGACCTCATCGCCGCTGTCGGTCTGCATCGCCTCGGAGAAGAAATATTTCAGCGGGAAGATGCCAAAATGGGTCTGGATATACTTGCTGTTTGCCACACGTGACACGGTTGAGATATCGAGCCCGGTCATATTCGCCACATCCTTCAGGATCATCGGCCTTAGTTTTGTCTCATCGCCCTCCGCGAAATACTCCTCCTGGTACTTCAGAATGGCATTCATGGTCAGCAGCAGGGTATTCTGCCTCTGTTTCATGGCATCGATGAACCACCTGGCGGCATCCAGCTTCTGTTTCACGAACATGATGGTTTCGCGGTTCTGCCTGCCGGCTTTCTTGTCACGTGAATATGCCTCGAGCATCTCGCTGAACTCGCGGTTAACCTTCAGCTCGGGTATATTCCGGTTATTGAGATTCAGCTCCAGCCTGCCGTCTGTCTGTTCCAGTATAAAGTCGGGTATAATGTGGTGGGCTGATTTGGTATATGGATCACTAAGGCTCCCCCCGGGCTTGGGATTGAGCTTCAGCACCTCATCAATGACCCCTTTCATCTCCTCCTCACTGATATCCAGCCTGTTCATTATCTTCTCATAATGTCGCCTGGAGAACTCTTCAAAAAAGTCGGTCAGCACCCTCTTTGCCAGGGCTACCGAAGGAATAGTCTGATCTTTGCGTGCGATCTGCAGCAGGAGACACTCGCGCAGGTCACGTGCACCCACGCCGGCAGGCTCAAGGTCCTGCACTATCTCAAGGATGGCGTTCAGCTCACTCTCATCAGTAGTGATGTTCTGCAGGAACGCGAGGTCATCAACCATGTTTTCGATCTCGCGGCGCAGGTAACCGTCATCATCAATATTTCCGATCACATACTCACCGAGGGCCTGTTCACGCTCACCGGTTACACGCAGGTTGAACTGCTGGATCAGCGTCTCATGGAATGATGTTCCCGCTGCATAGGGTATCTCCTCACGGCGCTCATCGTCAGGTGAGGTATTGCGGATCTGGGTCCTGTACTCGGGGATATCCTCATCATTCAGGTAGTCTTCTATGGAAAACTCATCGTCTTCATATTCAGACTGATTATTGTCGGCCTCATCCTCCTCGCCGGCTGTATGTATCTCATCATCATCATGCCCCTCTTCCAGTGCGGGATTCTCCTCGAGCTCCTTCTTGATCCGCTGCTCTAGCTGCATAGCCGGCACCTCCAGCAGCTTGATCATCTGGATCTGCTGCGGCGACAGCTTCTGGAGCAGCTTTTGCTGGAGCTTCTGGTCGAGCATGGCCTGATCAGTACGGTTCAGAATTCTGCATTACGCGGTGTCCGCGGGAATGGTATAACGTCACGTATGTTCGACATCCCGGTCATAAAGAGCATCAGCCTCTCAAAACCGAGTCCGAATCCCGAATGAGGCACGGTGCCGAACTTGCGTGTCTCAAGGTACCACCAGAGGTCGCTGGCCGGCAGATTGAGCTCGGTGATCCTGCGTGAGAGCTTATCATACTCCTCTTCGCGCTGTGACCCTCCGATTATCTCTCCTATCCCGGGGAAGAGCACATCAAGAGCCCTGACTGTACGGCCGTCATCATTCTGTTTCATGTAGAACGCCTTGATACTCATAGGGTAATCAGTCAGTATCACCGGCTTCCTGAAGTGTGTCTCCACCAGGTACCGCTCATGCTCCGCCTGCAGGTCGCGGCCCCAGCCAACCGGGTATTCCCACTTGCGGCCGGCCGATTCGAGTATCGATACCGCCTCGGTATAGGTCAGTCTCTGGTAATTGCTGGCAAGCACGAACTCGAGCCTTTCTATCAGGCCCTTGTCAACCATATTGTTGAGGAACTCAAGGTCATCCGCACAGTTATCGAGTCCATACCTGATAAGATACCTGGTAAAATCCTCAGCCAGGTCCATATTGTCGGTGATATCCCAGAATGCCATCTCCGGTTCAATCATCCAGAACTCTGCCAGGTGGCGCGGGGTGTTTGAGTTCTCCGCCCTGAATGTGGGGCCGAAGGTATAGATCTCGCCAAGTGCCAGTGCTCCCAGCTCACCCTCGAGCTGGCCCGACACCGTGAGGTTGGTGGGTCTGCCGAAGAAGTCCTTGTCATAATCAACCCTGCCCTCTTTTGTGCGGGGCACATTTTCGAGGTCAAGCGTGGTAACATGGAACATCTCGCCGGCACCTTCGGCATCGCTTCCTGTAATGATTGGTGTGTGAAGGTAATAGAACCCGCGGTCATTGAAGTACTTGTGTACTGCAAAGGCCATGGCATGCCTGATGCGCATCACCGCCCCGAAGGTGTTGGTACGGAACCGGAGATGGGCAATCTCCCTCAGGTACTCCATCGAATGGCCCTTCTTCTGCAGGGGATAGGTCTCAGGATCACTCTTTCCGTAGAGGTGTATGTCGGCAGCCTGTATCTCAACACTTTGCCCTTTGCCCTGCGACTCCTCAAGCATGCCGGTCACCGAGAGGCTCGCCCCGGTGGTGATATCCCTGATCAGCTCCGCCGGGAAGGAATTCAAATCAATTACTATCTGGATATTCTTGATTGTAGAGCCGTCATTCAGTGCCACAAATGCAACATTCTTGATCTCCCGCTTGGTCCTGACCCACCCCTTTACCAGCACCTTTTCTCCGGTGGTATGGCCTGAAAGCAGCTCCTTTATTCTTTTCCTCTCCATAGGTAAAATCATCTTATAAAGGCAAAAATAGCATTTTGTTCCGCTTGCGGGAATGACTCTTCAACAAATGGCATTGTTTTTGTGCGACAAGGCAATTTTTTCATAGCTGCAGGCGTTTTTCCATTGTACCATACCTATTGAATTTATCCCTTAAAAAGGGTAATTTTACTTTCTAACTGAAAACGATAACAATATGGAGATCGACAGCAAGATCATCGTGGTTCCCTGGGATTTCACCCCGGTGGCTGAATATGCATTGCAGCATGCCGTCAAGATTTCTCGTATGACGCATAATGACGTCTGCCTGTTGCATATAGTTGACAAGATAACCAGTGAGGGTGGTGTCAAGGCCAAGCAGGCCTCTATGAACAACAAGGGGCAGGAGGTTGAACACCTCTTCGGGGTCAGGGTGCGTACTCATGTTCAGCGCGGTACCATCTTCAAGCAGATACCTGAGTTTGTCAATGACCGCGGTGCCTCGCTGGTGGTCATGGGCACGCATGGCATGAGCGGTATGCAGAAGGTGACCGGCAGCTGGGCGCTGAAGGTGATCGCCAAGTCAAAGGTGCCATATCTCGTTGTGCAGGCTCCGCCCAATGACAAGGAGCGCTACCAGGATATCGTCTTCCCGGTCGATTTCCGGTCAGAGGAGAAGGAGAAGCTCTCCATGGCGATCTTCATGGGAAAATATTTTGATTCGAAGGTCCATATACTGAAGGCTGTAAGGAAGGATGACTCACTGGCGAAGAAGACCAACCTCAACCTCAACTATACGGTCAGGATGCTTATACAGAACAATATCGAGTATGAGATCCGCGAGATCCCTGCCGACAAGCTGGCCGAGCAGACCATTGAGATCGCGCTTGAGATGAAGGCTGACATGATACTGATCATGACCACCAAGGATATCACCTTTGCCGACTACGTGTTTGGTGCGAAGGAGCAGTACATCATCGCCAACAGTTCAAAGATACCCGTCTGCTGCGTCAACCCGACCTCGGCCTATGCCAACCTCGGGCAGTTCATGTACGGATAGGGCTTAGGGAAGAGGGGATGTCCATTGTTGTCAGTAACGTTACCAAGCACTACGGTGCCCAGAAGGCTCTTGATGATGTCTCATTCACCATCCCTGACGGGGAGATCGTAGGCTTCATCGGTCCGAACGGAGCCGGCAAGTCAACGATGATGAAGATCATCACCGGCTTCTTCCCGGCTGATGCCGGCCAGGTGACCGTCTGTGGCCTGCCTGCCGGGCCGGCTGCCAGGGAGGTGAAGCGCCTTATCGGCTACCTGCCCGAGAACAACCCGCTCTACCCTGACATGTATGTAAGGGAATACCTCGGCTATGTTGCAGGCATCTACTCCCCGGGCAGGAGAACCCGTGAGCTGGTTGACTCGGTCATCGAGCGCACCGGGCTCATCCCCGAGCAGGGCAAGAAGATAGGGGCCCTGTCAAAGGGATACCGTCAGCGGGTGGGACTGGCACAGGCACTGATCAATGACCCGAAGGTGCTCATACTCGACGAGGCCACCACCGGGCTTGACCCTAACCAGATCGTTGAGATACGCAACCTGATCTCCGAGACCGGCCGCTCACGCACCGTGATGCTCTCTACCCATATCATGCAGGAGGTGGAGGCCATATGCAGGCGGGTAATCATCATTGACCACGGCCGCATCGTGGCCGACGGCCCCATCGACCAGATCTCCTCGCTGGCAGGCGCACGCCTCGAGGAGACATTCCGGCAGCTGACCGGGAAATAGCAATCATCACCTATCCTCTGCCGGCAACCCGGGCAACGCCATTGCAGAGAGAAACCAGCCCGGGGTGGCCGGGTTGACCTGACACAATCCATGTTGTCCGGGCTGAAACCCCCGGACAGACTGTCACCACCCATGCTGCATGGGCTGAAAAGATCTGAGATTTCCTCCCTCTTACATAGGTTAGACTCATCATGCATATCGTATTATACATAATGTATGATACAATTTGCACTATAATTCTTGTCTTTACCGTACAAATCAATCTGACTTATGGCGCATACGGAGAAGTTTGCCGAACGGCAGCGGACGCTACTTCTCGGTCTATGACCTCTTCCTCTCACGATGGCTCGAGAGGCAGTAAACGGCAGAACAGTGCGTGCTGCCACTTAAATATCCGGACAGATGGTTTCACTTTATCAGGAAATCGTTATATTTGTGCCACTATTTGACAGGTGGACAGATTTGCGCTGATTGCAACCACAGGAAAAAATGCTAAAACGGCTTCCAACCGCTGCTTTACAACAATCCGTCCCTGCCATTGTTAAACTTAAAAAATTAACAAATGAGCTATCTCTTTACATCCGAATCAGTATCGGAGGGGCATCCTGACAAGGTTGCCGACAGGATCTCCGATGCCCTTCTTGACAACTTCCTTGCATGGGACCCCGACTCAAAGGTGGCATGCGAGACGCTGGTAACCACCGGGCAGGTAGTGGTGGCCGGTGAGGTCAGGACGAAGACCTACCTTGACATACAGTCCATCATCCGCGAGGTGATCAACAAGATCGGCTATACCAGGGCCGAGTATATGTTTGACGGCAACTCATGCGGCATCTTCTCTGCCATCCATGAGCAGTCGCCCGATATCGCCATGGGTGTCGAGCGCGCCAACCGCGAGGAGCAGGGTGCCGGTGACCAGGGGATGATGTTCGGCTATGCCGTTGACGAGTCAAAGAACTACCTCCCCCTCACCCTCGATATTGCTCATGAGATCGTTTACCAGCTTGCAGAAATACGGCGCGAAGGGAAGGTGATGAAGTACCTCAGGCCCGACTCCAAGTCGCAGGTGACTGTTGAGTACAACAACGACGGCACACCGCTGAAGGTACATACCATCGTTGTCTCAACCCAGCATGACGATTTTGACAGTGACGAGAAGAAGATGCTAGAGACCATCCGGAGGGATGTCATTGAGATCCTGATACCCCGGGTGAAGGCCCGGTTCAGCAAAGAGGAGCAGAAGCTCTTCGGTGATGACATCATCTATCACGTCAACCCCACCGGCAAGTTTGTGATAGGGGGTCCTCATGGCGACAGCGGTCTGACAGGCCGCAAGATCATCGTCGACACCTATGGCGGCCGGGGTGCCCATGGCGGCGGCGCCTTCTCAGGCAAGGACCCCTCGAAGGTTGACCGCTCGGCAGCCTACGCCGCACGACACATAGCCAAGAACATGGTGGCGGCAGGCGTGGCACGCGAGATGCTGCTGCAGATTTCGTACGCCATTGGCGTTGCCCGGCCCGTGGGAATATTCGTCAACACCTTCGGCACATCAAGGGTGAAGCAGAGCGATGGTGAGATTGCGAAGATCATCAGCGAGATGTTCGACCTCCGGCCGGCATCCATAGAGAAGGAGTACGGCCTGCGGAAGCCGATCTATGAGGAAACCGCCGCCTACGGACACATGGGACGCGATCCCCGCACCGTCGAGAAGAGGTACAGATCATTCAACGGTCTGCCCGACAAAACGATGAAGGTTGATCTCTTCAAGTGGGAAGAGCTCAACAAGGTTGACGAGATCAGGAAGAGGTTCGGTATCTGAATATAGTCCGGGGCCATAACCACCCGGTATACAAATAACCGGTCACCACAGCCGGCAGATCTTCTGTTGCACCTGGAAACCATTCCACGGCATCCTGAAAATGCTGCCGGCAGATCCCCTGTTGCACCTGGAAACCATTCCACGGCATCCTGAAAATGCTGCCGGCCAGCGCGGGGAAATAGGCTCCCGTCCCAGAGACCTTCTTTCCTGTATTATTACTCAGAGAATGTAATCGGTTGCCTGTGGGGGCCAGCAGTGTCCTGTGGCCGCTAATATGAATCCTTCACTATGCGGGCCACATTGTCGCCCCTGCCGAGGGTATAATAGTGTATCCCCGGCACGCCGTTGCTGAGCAGGTCGCGGCTCTGCATCGTCGCCCACACAATGCCCGCCTCACGCGCCTCCTCATCGGTGCGGCACTTCATGAGCATCTCCACGAGCTCTTCCGGCAGGTCTATGTGGAATGTCTGCGGCAGCAGGCTGATATCGGTGGCGGCGGAGACAGGCTTGATACCCGGTATCAGCGGCACGGTGATTCCCATGGCCCTGACTGCCTCGCGGAACTCGTAGAACTTCCGGTTATCGAAGAACATCTGTGTTACGATATAGTCAGCGCCGGCATCCACCTTGCGCTTCAGGTTGGCCAGGTCACTGGTCATGTTGGGTGCCTCGAAGTGCTTCTCTGGATATCCGGCCACCCCAATGCAGAAAGATGTGGAGGAGCTGTTCTTCAGGTCAGGGTCGAGGTAACGGCCGTTGTTCATCGCCACTATCTGTGCGACCAGTTCACTGGTATTGCTGTGTCCGCCCGGGCTCGGAATGAATGTCCGGCTTCCGCGGGTAGGGTCGCCGCGCAGGGCAAGCACATCATTGATTCCCAGGAAACTCATCTCTATCAGGGCATTCTCGGTCTCCTCCCTGGTGAATCCGCCGCAGAGGATATGCGGCACCACAACCACATCGTACTTGTACTTCACCGCTGCAGCAAGGGCGATGGTACCGGGCCGCTTCCGGGTCACCCGCCTCTCGAGGAGACCGTCACTCCGGCTGACCAGCACCTCCTCATTGCGGTGCGAGGTAAAGTTGATATAGGCCGGCTCATAAGGCAGCAGCAGCTCAATCGTATTGTAGATCCTCTCAAGGCTGTGCCCCTTCAGCGGGGGCAGCAGCTCGAAGGTGAAGAGCGGCCGTTTTGCCTCTCTGATGAGTTCAATTACTCTCATTCCTTTCCTTTTCCTGGTGGTACAGGTACAAAGTTACAAATTCGTGGCGAGCCACCTGGCAGCCTCTGCAGCAGTAATGCCGCACCGTGCTGCATAATCCTCCAGCTGGTCGCTCTCCACCCTGCCCACATTGAAGTACTCCGACTCGGGTGATGCAAAGATGTAGCCGGAGACCGATGAGGCAGGCACCATCATGTAGCTGCTGGTCAGGATGGCACCAATCTGGTTATCAGCATCCAGCAGCTCAAAGATCACCTTCTTGCCAGAGTGGTCAGGGCATGCAGGATATCCCGGCGCCGGCCGGATTCCCTGGTAGCGTATCCTGAACATATCCTCGGCGGTGAGATCCTCATCGGGTGCATAGCCCCACTGCCGCATGCGTATCTCTCGGTGGAGCCACTCAGCGGCAGCCTCCGCAAAGCGATCAGCCAGAATCTTCAGCATAATCATCCGGTAGTCGTCACCTGCAATATCCTCAGGCAGCTGCTCCGTGGTATGTACCGTCACCGCAAAGACACCTGCATGGTCATCCTTTTCTGCCACGAAGTCGGCTAGGCAGAGGTTGAGCTTCCCGGCAGCCCTCTCCTCCTGGTTCCTGAGGAAGCGGAGCCAGGTTATATCGCTGACAGGAGCTTCCCCGCTGCCGCCGGAGTCAGCATCGCTACTGCTGCCGAAATCAGTTTCGCCGCTGCCGGAATCAGCCTTTCCGCTGCCGGAATCAGCTTTCCCGCTGCCGTCGGAGTCAGTTTCGATACTGCCGGAATCAGCTTCGCCACTGCCTGAATCAGTTTTTCCGCTGCCCCCGGTTATCAGCTTCACATCATCGCCATGCCTCTCTGCCGGGTAGATGGCTGACACCGCCCTCGCCACCATCAACTCCTCATCGATGATCCTGCCGATCATTTCCACCGCATCGTCATACAGTTTCTTCGCCTCCACACCCTTCACCGGGTCACTGAGTATCTCCGGGAATTTACCTCCTATCTTCCACGCTATGAAGAAGAATGACCAGTCGAAGTAGTCAACCAGCATCCTGAGGCTCACCTTACCGGGATTCACCAGCCCCTTCACCCGTGGCGGCGGCATGGGGGTCACACTCTTCAATCCGTTGGCACGCGCCGCCTCCAGCGATATCATCCTCTTCTCGCGCCGCAGTGCCTCATGGCTGGCGCGTGCCGCAGCATACTTCTCCCTGACCGAGCTCCTGAAGGCTTTATCACCGGCCATCAGTGCCGAGACCACCGGTATTGCCCGCGAGGCATCCTTCACATGAATGGTGTCGATCGAGTAGGCCGGCGCTATCCTCACCGCAGTATGTATCTCCGAGGTGGTAGCCCCTCCAATCAGCAGCGGTATCTTCATCCCACGCTCTTCCATGAGTGAGGCGATATGTTCCATCTCCTCCAGGGAGGGGGTGATCAGTCCTGACACCCCTATTATATCTGCCTGCTCCTCCATGGCGGTATCGAGCAGCTTCTCTGCCGGCACCATCACCCCCAGGTCGGTCACCTCGTAGTTGTTGCACGAGAGGATTACCCCTACGATGTTCTTCCCTATGTCATGCACGTCGCCCTTCACCGTTGCCAGCAGCACCTTCCCTGCCGATGTGGTCTCGCCGCCCTTCATCTCGGCCTCGATATAGGGTGTCAGCCGTGCCACTGCCCGCTTCATCACCCTGGCGCTCTTGACCACCTGTGGGAGGAACATGCGTCCTGACCCGAAGAGGTCTCCCACCTCGTTCATGCCATCCATCAGGGGGCCCTCGATTATGTGCAGCGCCCTCTCATATAGCGGTCTCGCCTCCTCAACATCCTCCTCGATATAGGCATCGATGCCGTTCACCAGTGCGTACCTGATACGGCTCACCACATCACCCTCCCGCCAGGCCAGTTGCTTCGTCCCCTCCTCCTGCTTCGTCCCCTTCAGTCCCGAGGCATGCTGCAGCAGCCGGTCAGTGGCATCGCTCCGCCGGTTCAGCACAACATCCTCGGTCAGCTCCAGCAGCTCCGGCTCGATGGAGGTGTAGACCCTGAGCAGGCCGGGATTGACGATTCCCATATCCATCCCCGCCCTGATGGCGTGGTAGAGGAAGACGGCGTGCATCGCCTCCCTGACCGGGTCATTGCCGCGGAAGGCGAACGAGAGGTTGCTCACCCCGCCGCTCACCTTCGCCCCCGGAAGGTTCTGTTTGATATACTCGGTGCTCCTGATGAAGTCGACCGCATAGTTGTTGTGCTCCTCTATCCCGGTGGCTATCGCCAGCACATTGGGGTCAATGATGATATCTTCCGGGGCGAATCCTGCCTTCTCCGTCAGCAGGCGGTATGACCTCTCTGCCACCTCCTTGCGTCGCTCGAGCGTATCGGCCTGTCCCTTCTCGTCGAAGAGCATCACCACCGCCGCTGCGCCGTACCGCTTCACCAGGCGCGCCTTCCCCAGGAAATCCTCCTCACCCTCCTTCAGACTGATGGAGTTGACCACCGGCTTGCCCTGTATGCACTGCAGCCCGGCCTCGAGCACCTCCCACTTTGACGAATCGATCATTATGGGCAGCCGCGCAATATCCGGCTCACTCATCAGGATATTGACAAAGCGCCTCATGGCGGTGATGCCGTCAATCATCGCATCGTCCATGCAGATGTCTATCACCTGTGCGCCTCCCTCGACCTGGTCACGTGCCACGTCAAGGGCAGCCTGGTAGTTCTCCTCGCGTATCAGCCTCGCAAACCTGATCGATCCGGCCACGTTGGTGCGCTCGCCCACATTGATAAAGTTACTGTCGGGACGTATCACCAGCGGCTCCAGTCCGGCCAGCATGGTCAGAGGCCTCCTCTCCGGAACAACCCGCGGCTTCCGTCCCTCAGCCAGCGAGGCGATCACCCTTATATGTTCAGGGGTGGTGCCACAGCAGCCGCCTATGATGTTCACCCATCCGTTGCCGATGAATCCTTTTATCACCCCTCCCATATAGTCAGGCGTCTGGTCATACTCGGCAAACTGGTTCGGCAGTCCGGCGTTGGGGTGTGCCGAGACCGGGAAGGGTGCCTTTGCCGAGAGCTCCTCAATGAAGGGTCTCAGCTGCTCGGCTCCCAGCGCACAGTTGAGTCCTATGCTCAGCAGCGGGTAGTGCGACATGGTTATCAGGAACGCCTCCAGGGTCTGTCCCGTCAGCGTACGGCCGCTCGCATCGGTAATGGTTCCCGACACCATGACCGGGATATCTCTTCCCAGTTTCTCCAGCACGCCGCTGATGGCGAAGAGTGCCGCCTTGGCATTGAGCACGTCAAAGACGGTCTCGATCAGCAGGATATCGACGCCGCCCGCGATGAGCGCCTCGGCCTGCTCACCGTAGGCCTCTGCCAGCTCCGCAAAGGTGATGGTCCGTGCACCCGGGTCATTCACATCGGGCGACATGGAGGCGGTGCGGTTGGTGGGACCGATCGAGCCGGCCACCCACGCCTGACGGCCGGTATCGCGGGTATGGTACTCCACTGCATCAACGGCCACCCCGGCAGCAGCGAGATTGATGGCACGCACCTCCTGCACCATACCGTAGTCAGCCATGGAGATGCGGTTGGCATTGAAGGTGTTGGTGGTGATGATGTCTGCCCCGGCCCTGAGATAGTCAAGGTGGATATCCCTGATCAGGCCGGGCTGAGTGACAGAGAGCAGATCGTTGTTGCCCTTCTGCGGATGCAGATGGCCGGCATATTGCGTGCCCCGGAACTGCTCTTCGGTCAGCCGGTGACGCTGTATCATTGTACCCATGGCACCGTCAAGGACCAGTATCCTCTCTGCCAGGGCTTCTCTGACGGATCTTTTCAAGCTGGAATGGTTTTAACCAGGCAAAAGTACCTTAAAGGAGCGATATATGAAAACGACCGGGCCGGTACCCTGATGTCAGGAACAGCAACATTACGCTCCGGAGGGCTGCACGAGTTCCCTATATTCTCTTCCGTAGGCCCGCGATGGAGAATGCAATGCGCGCGCCGGTCCTGTTCAGCCATACCGGCAGCCGGCGTCGTGGCGGAGACATCTGCCGTTCTCCCCTTATCACTGACTCCACCGTTCCGGCAACCGCCTCCGGGGCGGCTGGTTCATCTCTTCTGACTGAGGCGTCTCCCTTCGTAATGATAATGGTGCTGCCGCCGTGCGATGAGACCTGCAACACCCGGTGTATCACAAATCCGCCATCGCGCCGCAGCGCAACAATCTCTCCCGCTGCCGGTATCCTGTCACCGGCAGGGGTGATCATCACCCTATCGCCGGGTCTTATCGCCGGCCACATGCTGTATCCGCCGGCAGTGATGACAACGCTCTCCCCTCCGGCCAGCAGCCCGGCGGCGGTGTCCGCACCCAGACTCCTTCCCTCATCCTTTCTCAGCAGCAGGTAGTCACGTATGCCGGCATAGGGCAGGAACGCCAGCCTGCTCACCCTGACAGCGGCCACCAGCTCATCAGCTGCGGCAGCCAGGCGTGACGCCGCTGCACGGTCCCAGTTCTGCTGTATGGTGTTTGAGATGAGTGCCGCCACCGCCTCTGCCCCGCCTATGGGTTCAGAAACATTGGCTCTGCCGTGCCTGATCAGCCATATGTGATCAAGCGCTGCCGACCGCGGCTCATCATCGCGGTAGACAGGAGTATTGTGCATGACCCACCCGCCCTTCTCACGGCGCAGCACCAGCCGGTCGTCATGTATCACCCGGTCACCTGCCCTGTCGAAGATCCGTGCCATGGTGGTCTTGCCGCTGCCCGAACGGCCGTTGAAGAGCCAGCCCCTGCCGCCACACACCACCCCCGAACCATGTATCATGATATCGCCATCAAGCGAAAAGAGGTAATAGAGAAGCAGGCCGTCAAGCGGATAGGGAAGGGGATCGATGATAATTTTGGACTCCTGTTTACCGTCGGAAACTGAAGGTTCCGTTGAAGCGGGAGCGCCGGCATAGATTATCCATCTTCTCTCCCCGTCAGGCATCGCCAGCACCGTAATCCTTTCAGGCTCCCTGAGGAAGACCCTTGCCCAGGTCGTTCCTCCTGCGCGCAGCACCTCCCAGAATGGCTCCCCGGTATCCACCACCCCGCCGGGCACCTCCTCCATCAGCCGGGCGCTGAACACCTTTTCCGCAGAGGAGGGGATCTCGCAAGGGCCCGGCTCAACATAAACAGAGAGGTCGGGCTGCCCTCTTCCGGCCGCTGTCACCCTGTAATCAGAAGCGCCAGCCGCACCATGTACTCCCTGAGCATCAGGCAGCCCTTCGCCAGCCGCATCATATACCCCCTCAGCAGGAGGCCGCCCTTCGCCAGCCGCATCATATACCCCCTCAGCAGGAGGCAGCCTTTCGCCAGCCGCATCATATACCCCCTCAGCAGGAGGCAGCCCTTCGCCAGCCGCTGCACCAGTTGTTGGCCTGTCACCCGCCTCGTGGCTGCTGACTGTGAAGGCAGCAAACCGCTCATCGGGCATCAGGGTCACTCCCTCCGCTGAAGAGAGGCGTATCCGCCGTCCGGCTATGATGAGATCAAGAGTCACGGCTCCCGGAATTGAAGAAACTGCTGTACCGCTTCAATGAATTCAATAACATCTTTTTCGGCAATTCCCGGTTCAACATCGAACTCTTCGGCCATCATTGATGTTATATCACCGACGGAGCGCTCTCCGTCAATCTTTTCCCAGATAAATGCGCCGGTCTCGTTGAGCCTGTAAAGCGAATCCATATCGGCAATATTTCCGGTCAGCGGAATAAGAAGAAATTCATCATTGATCCGGCGAAAGACAACCGATGATGAGTGCAGGGGAACGGAGCGTAAAGTAATCATAATCTTATAACCAGCTCAAAGATAGCCAATATCAGACTATCTTTGGAAATGTAAAACAAACATCAGTAATGTCACATGGAAAAAAATCCGGCAAGGCCGGAAAAAGAGATAATCAAGGCAGAGCGGCCAAATCAGATGAACCTGGCAGGTCAGGAGTTTCTGGCAAAAGGGACGATTCCGGCAAGGCCGGGAAATCAGCCAGAGCAGGGAATGCATCGGGTGCCGAAAAATCAGCCAAAGCAGGGAATGCACCGAAGGCCGGGAAATCAGTCAGAACCGGGAATCCGGGTCATACCCCGAAGAAGAGCAAGTCAGGCACTGCTGAAAAGGGGGGCAAACCGAAGAGATCAGCCACTGCCGGCATAGATCAGCAGCATCTTATAGGCCTCATCACCAGGGTGATGTCAAAGAATCCAAGACAATCGCTCAATTACAAGCAGATAGCCTCACGCCTGCAGATGTCGGGCAAGGATGAAAAGAGGGCGCTCTCAGAGGCGCTGCTCAGGATGAAGCGGGAGGGTGTCGCAAAGGAGGAGAGTCACGGCAAGTACCTGTTGAAGGATACCGGGGGCTATATCACCGGCACCATTGACCTCACCAAGTTCGGCTATGCCTTCGTGGTTAATGATGAGCTCGATGAGGATATCTTCATCGCTGCCCGCAACCTCAACACCGCGCTGCATGGCGATACGGTGAAGGTACTGCTATATGCCCGCCACCGCGGCAAGCGCCCCGAGGGAGAGGTGATTGAGATCATCAGCCGCTCCCGAAAGACCTTCGTGGGCATTGTGGAGATAAATCCGCACTTCGCCTTCCTCATGCCCGACAACAAGAACATGCCGTTCGACCTCTTCATCCCGTTGGCGAAGCTGAAGGGTGCCAAGCAGGGGCAGAAGGCGGTGGCCAGGATCGTTGAATGGGACCAGCGCTCACGCAACCCCGTAGGTGAGATTGTCGAGGTGCTGGGTGATCCCGGTGAGAATGAGACCGAGATGCATGCCATACTGGCTGAGTTCGGACTACCGGCAAGGTTTGAGCCCGAGGTGGAGGCCGCCGCAGAGAAGATCGCTGCGGAGATTACCCCGGAAGAGATCGCCTTGCGCCGCGACTTCCGTGAGGTACCCACCTTCACCATCGACCCTGAGGATGCCAAGGACTTTGATGATGCTCTCTCATTCAGGGTATTGCCCGACGGCATTCTGGAGGCCGGCATCCATATAGCCGATGTCACGCACTATGTCATGCCTGGCTCCATCATTGACAAGGCCGCCCTGGAGCGTGCCACCTCGGTCTACCTGGTTGACCGTACCATACCCATGCTCCCTGAGAAGCTCTCAAACAATATATGTTCACTCAACCCCGATGAGGAGAAGCTCACCTTCTCTGCGGTCTTCGGGCTGGATGAGAAGGGAACGGTCATCAGCGAGTGGTTCGGACGAACCATCATCAGGTCTGACCGCCGCTTCTCCTACCCCGAGGCGCAGCAGGTGATAGATACCGGCGAGGGTGACATGCATGCCGAACTCTCGGCTCTGAACAGCCTGGCGCAGATACTGCGCAGGAAGCGTTTTGCCGCCGGCTCATTCGCCTTCGAGAGGGTGGAGGTCAAGTTCAACCTGAGTGAGACAGGCGTGCCGCTGGGGATAGCCTTCCGCGAGAACGGCACCGCCAACCAGCTGATCGAGGAGTTCATGCTGCTGGCCAACCGCCGGGTGACCGAATATGTGGTCAAAAAGCTGAAGGCGAAGACGTTTGTCTACCGTATCCACGACAAACCCGATCCTGATAAGCTCAGCTCATTCAGCTACTTCATCAAGAGGTTCGGCTATGAGATCGATCCGCTGAACATCAAGGGACTGCCCGGGGCGATGAACAGGCTGATGCATGACATCTCGGGCAAGCGGGAGCAGAACGTGATTGAGACGCTGGCGCTGCGGTCAATGGCGCGGGCGGTCTACTCGACCGACAACATAGGTCACTTCGGGCTTGCCTTCAGCCACTACACCCACTTCACATCGCCCATCCGCCGCTATCCCGATATGATGGTACACCGACTGCTGAGCAGCTACCTGGCCGGCGAGCAGGTGACTGACAGGGGCAGGTATGAGACGCTCTGCGAGCACTCGTCGAAGATGGAGCGACTGGCAACCGATGCCGAGAGGGCGTCGGTCAAGTACAAACAGGTTGAGTATATGAGCGACAAGACGGGAATAGTGTTCGAAGGGGTGATCTCGGGGGTGGCCGAGTGGGGCATCTACGTGGAGATCATCGAGAACCAGTGCGAGGGGATGGTGGCCATCAGGGAGCTGCAGGAGGATTTCTTCGAATATGACGAAGAGAACTACTGCATCAGGGGTAGGCGTACCGGCAAGGTCTACATGCTGGGCGACAAGGTGAATGTGGAGGTGGTGAAGGCTGACCTGCAGAAACGGCAACTTGACTACCGGCTGGTCTGATCATTCTCCTGCAACAGCGGAGCAGGGTCAGCCATCCTGTACGAGCAGAAGAGCTACGGTCTTTTCGGGCAATCTTTGCGACTGAGGAGCGCAGGGTCAGCAGGTGAGATTGTCGCCTGTCAGGCTGATCAGCGGGAAGTGAGATCACCGATCGCCCCGGTCACTGTTGATCAGGTCGAGCAACCGGTCAAGCGCCTCTGCCTCAGGTATGTTCCTGTAGACCACCTCGGTACCGCGGTAGATGCTCACCTTACCTTCACCCGCACCAACATAGCCATAGTCGGCCCCCGCCATCTCACCCGGGCCGTTCACCACGCATCCCATGACAGCTATCTTCATCCCTGTCAGGTGGGCGGTAGCCTCCTTCACCCTCTTCACCGCTTCGGGCAGGTTGAACCTGGTGCGCCCGCAGGTGGGGCATGAGATATATCGTGTCCGGGTGATCCGGGCCTCGGTAGCCTGGAGGATGGAAAAAGCCAGCCTTCTAAGCTGCTCCTCCGGCATCGGTCTGCGGTTTGTGATAGCGAGTCCCGCAGGGTGACGTGCAATGAAAAAGCGTCCCAGCCCGGCTGCAGCGGCAATAGCCAGCTCACCGGCATCGTCGGTGTCATAGACCGGGTTGAGAAGGCTGTCATATGCCTGCATACCACCGAGAGTGAAAAGCTCGCCGCCGTCGGGGCTGAGCGTTTTCCCCTCCCACACGTTTCCCGACTCGTCGGTAAAGTGAGTGAGGCCGGAACTGCCCTCTTCACCTGTACTGCGGCTGAATACCTGCGGCACCCAGCGCTCCCTGGTGCGTCGCTGCTCCAGCGGCGGCAGCGGCCGCTCAATCCTCCCTCTTCCGGCAGTCACGGCAGCTATGATCGCCTTGGCCACGGGTATCTCATCCTCAGGCGGTTCAGAGAGTGACACCCTGATGGTGTCACCGATCCCCTCGGTGAGCAGCGTGCCTATCCCCGCAGCGGAAAGGATCCTTCCATCCTCTCCCTCGCCAGCCTCGGTGATACCGAGGTGAACCGGACAGCGTATGCCCTCCTCCTCCATCATCCTGACCAGGAGCCGGTTGGCACTGACCATGGTGAGGGTGTCGGACGACTTCATCGAGACCACGATCCTGCCGAACCCTTCTCCCCTGAAAATCTTCAGGAACTCAATGGCAGAGACCGCCATCCCCCTGGGGGTGTTGCCGTAACGGGTCATGATACGGTCAGAAAGCGAGCCGTGATTTACACCGATACGGATGGCAGTGCCATACTGTTTACAGATGGTTATCAGTGGGAGCAGCCGCTCGCGCGTGCGCTCCAGCTCGGCCTGGTACTCGCTCTCGCTCAGCTCAACCTTAATGAATGAGGCACGCTTGTCAGCATAATTGCCCGGATTGATACGCACCTTCTCTACGATGCGTGCCGCCTCTTCGGCTGCGGCAGGATTGAAGTGGATGTCGGCGCAGAGCGGGGTCTCTAAGCCTGCCCTGCGAAGCTCTCTCCGGATATTGGCCAGGTTGGCCGCCTCTCGCACCCCCTGTGCGGTCAGCCTTACCAGCTCACCTCCCGCCTCAATGATACGTATGCACTGGCTGACGCTCGCTGCGGTGTCGAGCGTGTCGGTATTGGTCATGCTCTGCACCCGCACGGGCAATCCGCCTCCCATCGAGAGGCTGCCGATTGTGACAATATCTGATATGTAACCCCTGTACTCCATCCCTTCTGACTCCTCCTCCTTCAATTACATCGGAGATGCCATTTTGTTCTTCTGTGACCCGGTGAAATGTAGCTGCCTCTCTTTTACACTGACCTTCCGATGTCCTCTGCTGTCGGCCCCCGGATCCACGACATCCTGCAGCAAGCGGCCTCTCTTTCCTACCGACCTTCCGACACCCTCTGCTATTAGTCCCCGGGCACACGGCAACCGGCAGCCAGCGGGCTCTCTTCCCTGCTGTCAGCTCGTTGCGGTTACCGGTCCCGCCGAGGTCTTCCCGGTTACCCCTGGCCGGTTATCTCCCAGTCGTACCCGTCCTTTCTGTCCCTGATGGTGATACCCAGCTCACCGAGGCGGTCACGTATCCGGTCTGAGAGCTGCCACTCCTTCCTCGCCTTGGCCTCCTGCCGCAGATCGAGCAAAAGGTTGATAACGTGCTCCAGCATCTCGCCGCCTGCCTCCTCCTCAGCCCTGAGTCCGAACAGATCATGCACGAATACCCTGAAGAGCTCCCTGAGAGCGTCCAGGTCGCCGGCAGAGAGCCTCTCCCTGCCCTCCCTGACCAGGTTGATGATGCGCACCGCCTCAAAGAGATGCGCTATTGCCACCGGGGTGTTCAGATCATCACTCATCGCCTCATAGCACCTGGCTGCCAGTCCCGCGATATCAACCGTTGACTCTTCTGACGGGGTGAGTGTCGCCAGGGTTTTCTCAGCCGTCATCAGCTTCTGTAGTCCGAGTGAGGCAGCCAGCAGTGCATCGTTGCTGAAATCGAGGGTGCTGCGGTAGTGTGCCTGCAGCATGAAGAAGCGTATGGTCATGGGTGAGCAGGCCCTGGCCAGCAGCTTATGGCTTCCGGTGAACATCTCGTCGAGGGTTATGAAGTTGCCCAGTGAGCGGGCCATCTTCTGCCCGTTGATGGTCACCATATTGTTATGCACCCAGTAGCGCACCGGTGCATGTCCCTGCAGGGCGGTGCTCTGTGCTATCTCGCACTCATGGTGCGGGAAGATCAGGTCCATGCCGCCGCCATGGATGTCAAAGGTCTCGCCGAGATATTTGGTACTCATCACCGAGCACTCGAGGTGCCATCCCGGGAAGCCCTCTCCCCACCGTGAGGCCCACCTCATTATATGTCCCGGGGAGGCCTTCTTCCAGAGTGCGAAGTCAAACTGCCCCCGCTTCTCATCCTGCCCCTCCAGCCTGCGGCTGTGAGATCGCATCTCATCCAGCACCCTGCCCGAGAGGGTTCCGTATTTATATTCACCGTCATACTTCCCGACGTCGAAATAGACCGAGCCGTTCACCTCGTAGGCATATCCGCCGTCAATAAGCCGGTCGATCATCTGGAGCTGCTCCACGATATGCCCCGTCGCCCGCGGCTCGATAGAGGGCTGCAGGGTATTTAGCTGCTCCATCGCCCGGTGGAAACTGTTCATGTATTTCTGAACAACCTCCATCGGTTCAAGCTGCTCCAGCCTGGCACGCAGGCTGATCTTATCCTCTCCCGAGTCATCCTCCTCATTCTCGAGGTGCCCCACATCAGTGATGTTTCGCACATACCGGACCCTGTACCCGAGGTGCAGCAGGTACCTGTAGAGCAGGTCAAACGTCACGGCCGGACGGGCATGACCGAGGTGCGCCTCACTGTAAACCGTGGGACCGCAGACATACATACCCACAAAGGGCGGAGCCAGGGGCTCGAACAACTCTTTTCTGCGTGTAAGGGTGTTGTATAGGTACAGCTCGTTCTTCATCTCAGAGGCGGTTTGTGCAAAAGTAATCCTTTTGGGAGAACTGCGCCGACAGCCTGGGAGAGAAAACTGCCGCCGTAATGGTACCAGGACTGATACCGCCCGTAATGACCAATGGGGAAACAGGAAAACCTGTTGACGGGCCGGACTAAAAAAAACTGCCCCGGGCAGAGACACCCGGGGCAGCACCGCCATGAGGATGCAGGCGGTATTCGCAAAAAGCGAGGACTCACGCAGCGAGACTGCGCGTAGAGTGCGCATTTTGCATGTTAACCCGTTTTATGAAAGTTGTTGCAGACATCGGATCCCAAAATAACAAACAACAAAAAATCATCTCACAAGCCCAACCAGCGACATCGACCTAAACTCAAAAGTGACTGCAATAAAAATAAACAATAATTTCATTAGATACCAAATAAAAATGGGGAAAAAGTGAATTTCTTTAATTTCAGGCTACAAATATCGGTTTTTGACCCTCGAAAGGCCGAAAAGCCAGGTGAGTTTTCCCAGTCTGTGAGGGTAGTGCATCAGCGCACCCATGGTAGTCCGGCAGCCATACCGCTTTTTCATGAAGCCCACTGACGGGAATATGTCGCCGGTGACGTAGATTGCCTTTTTCTTCACACCGTCTAGTGCAAGGAGGTTCCGTGAAAATACCTCCTTCGGGCTTATGGGCGTCAGTGACCCCGGATACATCAGTCCGACGCTGAACCTTATCACCCTATCCTCCTCCGGTCCCGGGCGTGCATGCATCGTCCCGGGTATTTTCACTCCCCACTCTCTCTCCATCACCGTCAGCACCGTCCTGACCTCTCCGGTCATGCCGGTCTCCTCCGCCACGGCGGCAAGCTCCTCATTGAGGATACTCTCGCCGTAGCGGTTCAGCAGCAGATAGATGTCTGTCCAGAGCCGCAGCTGAAACTCGCCCTTCAGTTCATGCTTCCGTATATGTCTTACCAGCGCCAGGAATGATATCATAGGTGGCAGTACCCGGAAGCTCTTTTCCCCGGCAGTTATCGTTACGGCCTCCTCAATGGCCTTTTCGACCGTCATGCCGCCGTCAGGGCCAAAGAGCCTGAAATGGAGGTCGACCGACAATCCCTCCCGATGAAGTCCCGGCAGGTGATTGCCCAGATCCAGGATGATATGCCGGTAGAGAGGCGATTTCAGTGACATGCTGCGGAACCCTTCCCTGATCAGTATATCCCTCGCTCTCAAGGCATCGCCGGGGGCTACCAGCAGGTCGGCATCGCTCATCTGCCGCAGCCCGGCCGAACCATACACAGTATGTTCCAGCGCCAGGCCCTTAAGCAGCAAGACCCTGATACCCTCCTCCTCAAGCAGGGAGGTAACCCCGTATGCCGCCTCGGTTATCCATGACACCCTGGCAATTGATTTCAGTCTCAGGCTCTCAAGCATGGCTCTCTCGGGCCCGGGGATCTGGTCAGTCAGCGACAGCTTCATGATATTCTGCCATACCAGCGGCGCCACTCCATGCCGCATGGCCAGCCCTGCAAAGTGCTTCCATGAGGTGAATGAGCCAAACTCATCAGCTATCTGCCGCCTCTCAGCATCCGTGAACTCCAGCCTGCCAAGCAGGAGGAGCAGCCTGGCAGCCCGCCTGAGATCAGAGTTTGCCTCCATTTGTCTTTTCGTGCCTTAAAATGAGTGTGACAGCTCCAAAGTTAAGAAAAGCAGCCGTGATAGCTTCACCGGCAGCATCCCGGAAAGAGAAAACAGATGGTTAGCTGCCCGCGGCTCAGGGCAAACGCGGAGAATAATGTTGTAATCGTCGTACCACACGGCGACTGTGGGAAAAGAGCAGCCAAAGGACTCTCAGGGGCTATCCGGGCCGTAACTGCAGATAAAAATCGGAATCACTGCCCCGGCATACAAAGAGAATTCTTACTTTTGCAACAATTCAGTCTATCTGTCAGTTTAATAAATGATAAACTCTCAGGACTTGCCGGCAGGTGGTAATATCATAAGGACCAGGATTGAGATGAAGCGTGCACTCGCAACGCTTGTCATAATTATCATACTCATCATTCCGGTATATGCACAGGTAACGGGTGACGGCAGTAAAGGCAACCCCTATACCGGTACCATAAACAGCAACTTCACCATCTCGGGCACCAAATACTTTGTAGGGACATTGCTTGTAAAGGGCGGCACACTTACCATCTCGCCGGGAGCGATTGTCATTGCGAGAAGCGACAAGTCAGTCATCAGGGTCACGGATACGGGCAAGCTTGATGCCAGGGGAACCGCCACCAACCGCATACTCTTTACGGCCGACATTGACGGTGATCCGGAATACGGGAAGCTGTCCGATATCTGGGGGAACATTACGATTCTCGCCCCGGGCCCTCATTACATCAGTTATGCCACCATCGAGAACGGGAGAAGGACAGCTCCCAGGCTGCCTGACATGTATGGCGGCGGTATCCATATAGGTTCCTCCCCGGTTTCCATCACCCACACCACCATCAGGCAGAGCAGGGCTACCTACGGCGGTGCCATCAGTGTGGCTGCCGGTGCATCTCCGGTGATCTCAGACTGCATCATTACCGGCAACAATGCCATTAAAAACGGCGGGGCCATCTACATCGCAGGCGGTGCCTCACCGGTTATCTCCAACTGTATCATCTCAGGCAACAGTGCCGATGAGAACGGAGGAGCCATCCACAACAGCGGCACATCGGCTGTCATCACCAACACCATAATACACGGCAATGCGAGCTCATCTCCTACCCTGACGGGAGGAGCAATATACTCCACTGCAAGTGCCCTGCAAATCGTCAACTCAGTTATAGCCAACAACTCCTCTCCAGCCCCGGAGGGGCATTCACTGGCCATCAATAACTCACCCAACGCCCATATTGTCAATACCATCATCTGGGGAGGAAGCAACCATCTCTCCCTCACCGGCGGCACTCCCTCAGATATTTTCGACTACTGCGCCATAGAGGGGGCCACCTTTGACGGATGTCTGACCCTGTCGGGCAACAACACCGATCCTGACGGCCCGCACTTCACTGATCCGGGCAACGGCGATTTCAGCATAGCGTTCGCATCACCCTGCCGTGACTCGGGCGCCGACACTCACGCCGACGTGACCATCCCCGTCACCGACATGAACGGGAAAAAGCGAATCGGCACAACCGACATGGGTGCCCGGGAGGTCCGCTACAGCAGATGGAGCGGGAGAATCACCGACTGGAACAAGGTGCTTGCCTGGGAGGACGCAGTCAGCCCGGGAAGCACTGACATAATCATTCCTGCAGGGCTGACCCGCTATCCTGTTGTCACCCCGGCCTCCTTCACCCTCAGTTCAGGGCTCACCATGATTGTTGAGCCGGGAGCGAAGGTCAGCTTCACCACCCTGACCAACAACGGCACCATTGACCTTCAGAACGAGGGTCATACCAGGGCATCGCTGATGGCTGACAGCTACAACGGCAGCGGCGGCAGCCTCAATATGGGGCTTTTCCTCGAGGCGGGCCCGGGAGGAAGCGAGTGGTGGCACTATATCGCGGTACCTGCAACGGTATCCAAGACTCTCTTCACAACCATCGAGCCCGACATGCTGGTACGCTATGATGAGACCAGGGTGGTATCGGCAGTGGTTGACGGCTGGCAGTGGCATGACGGCTACGGCGGCACAACTCCATTCAGTGAGCTGAACGCAAAAGAGGGGTATGATGTAAGCGTCTCATCAGACGCAACCATGAGATTCACAGACCTTAAGAGCATCACCACCTCCCTGGGTACAATAAACCTCCCCTTCAGCGGATCGGGCAAAGACACCACCATCTACGGTTATTCACTGCTGGGCAACTCTCTCACCTGCGGTATTGACTGGAACAAGGTGACCTACTCCCACAGCCATAACCTGATCAGGCATGCCTACTATATCCGCACCGCTGACGGCAGCGAAGCCTCATACGTCAACGGCGTCGGAACCAATGGTGCCACAGCTCACATCGCTCCGTTACAGGGATTCTTCGTGCGTACCCGGGCAACCGGAACCTCTTTAACCATACCCAACAGCGCACGCGAACATAATGAAGCACCAAGGTTCAAGGCAGCTGAACAGATCCCGCTGATCAGGCTCGCCCTCACTTCAGGCTCACAAAGTGATGAGACGGTGATAAGATTTGCTCCCGAAGCCACCATGGGCTTCGATGGTCTGCTCGATGCCTCCAAGCCTTTCACCCACGTAGGCAGAACCCTGCGGATCTATTCCGAACTGTTTAACGAACAATACTCAATCAATTCCATACCCTGGCCCGCTGTCAGGACCAGGATACCACTCTCCCTGGTCATCCATGAGGAGGGAGAATATACCATCACCAGCACCCAGCTTCAGGCTCTCGGGACTTACAGGGCAGCCCTGGTCGATGAGCTTACCGGCAGACGGTCTGACCTGTCAGTCAACAACGGGTACTCATTCAAGGCCTCAGCCGGAACCATAACCGGCCGCTTTTCACTTGAGATAATCCCGGCAGCGAAGAAGACCCCGGTCGTAGCTGAAGGCGAAAGCAACAGGCCCGGAACGGAGGCAGAGAGCTCACTGAAGATATGGTCAGCCCAGGGCAGTATCCTGCTGCTGCCGCAGGGCGATGAGTGGGACGGAGTAAGCTGCAGAGTGAGGATTTTCGATATCACCGGACGCGTTATAACCGCCGTGAATGACCAGCGGTTCACCCCGGGCGAGATGAAGGAATTCCCGGTATCAGGAAGCGGCGGACTGCTGATAGTGGAGGTGATCAACGGAGAGAAGCGCCACCTCGAGAAAGTGGTGCTGTCGAAGTGATAGAGAGTGTGGAAAACGCAATAATCACTGTTTTTAATTGTTTAATTAGTTAGAGGTCAAACAGATTATTTTTGAAGCCGGCAAGGAGAAATATTATGGGGAAGAAGAGGAGGAGAAGGTATGTCAGGCCGGAGGTGATCCGTATTGAGCTTGACAATACCATCTCGCTGGTCATGATGACCACGGCACCGCCTCACCCGCCCAGGAGGAGCGGCGACAGCCGTCCCGATAACCCGTTTGCCTCACCATTCTCAAACCGGCCGTTCAACTGACAGCCACGACACAGGTCTCACCCGTTTCAAACCGGCCGTTCAACTGACAGCCACGGCACAAATCTCACCCGTTTCAAACCGGCCGTTCAACTGACAGCCACGACACAGGTCTCACCCGTTTCAAACCGGCCGTTCAACTGACATTCCCGGCAGAAGCCTCTTCCGCTGCAGCAACAAGAAGAAGGGTGCCTCATCCATTATGAGACACCCTCCTTTGTTCTGCGCCGGTGAATCTTCCCACACCGCCCTGCCGCATCAATGCAGCAGGGTGATATCTCCGGCTTTCTTGAATGGTCTGCCGTTGGCGTACTTGCCCTCGACGAGCCATACATATACTCCCTGCTGACACAGCTGACCCTTGTAGTAGCCGTTCCACGGCTTGTTGATATCGCGGGTCTCGAAGATCAGCACACCCCACCTGTTGAATATCTGCAGATGATATTCAAGCACGGTCTCCCTTATCGGCGGGAAGAAGAACTGGTCCATGGACTCCCCGCCGGTCGGCAGGCCGTCAATATCTATCGGGCCTTCCGGGTTGGGTTTGAAGACGCTTGCGAAGATCAGGTCGCCGAACGGCTCCACGGTCACCCCGGGCGACTTGACATAGGTGTCATAGCAGCCGTTTGCCGAGTATGCATGCAAGGTGATGTCATATATCCCCTCCTTGGTATACTTGTGGTGCGGATCGCGCACATGCGAGGTATCTCCGTCGCCAAACTCCCAGATGAAGGTGCTTCCGCCATCAGAGAGGTTGAACAGCCTTATCTCCTCATCATTCACATAGACCTTCGGCGGTGAGATGTCGAAGTAGGCCCTGGGTGAAGGATAGACATGCACCACCTGCATTGCAGTCGCTATGCCTCCCGGACCTGTCACCGTCAGCGTCACCTGGTATACGCCGGCCTGCACGTAGGTGTAGTTCGGGTTCCTGGCACTGGAGGTGTGTCCGTCGCCAAAGTCCCAGTAGTACGATGTGCCATAGAGCGAGGTGTTGTTGATCGCTACGTTCCAGGGCTGGCAGCCCGACGGTATCGAGTCAAACCGTGCTATCGGAGGCGTGGGCAGTACCCTCACGGTATGCACCACCTGCTCAGTACATACGCCGTTGCTCACCGTCAGGCGCACGTTGTAGTCGCCCGGAGCATTGTATGTATGTGTGGGCTGATACTCTGGCGAGTTGTAGCCATCATCGAAGTTCCACAGCCAGGTCCATGTACCGCTGTTTGTGGTATTGGTGAAGCTGACCGTTGCGTCGGGGAAGACCTGTGAGGCCGGTGTGGCGATGAAGCCGGGTACCGGGGTGGGATAGACAACCACCGGCAGTGTGGTCTCACTGGTACATCCGAAGAACGACTCGGTCTTCAGGGTTACCATACGGGTGACCGGACCAGTTGTGGTATTGAAGTAGGTATGGCTGATCACATTGGAGCCCGACTCCTGGAATCCGTCGCCATAGTCCCAGTAATACCTGAAGGCGCCGGGCAGGGTCGAGAACATGATGCTTTCGCCCGAGCAGATGGTATCATTGCTTACCGCGAAGTCGGAGCCGACCTCGGGATAGACGGTGATATTGTTCTCCATGTATGAGACGCACCCGTTCGCTGAGGTGACCGTCAGCCTTACCGTATAGTAGGCGAGGGATGCACCCGGGTTGGCATAGGTATGGCTCGGGTTCTCAACGGTTGAGGTCACTCCGTCACCGAAGTTCCACAGCAATGAGGTATAGCCTGTTGAGCCGTTGGTGAAGCCGGCTGTCAGCGGCGGGCAGCCCGAGGGTTGATCAACCGTGAACATCGCCACGGGTTTCTCCACCTCAATCACCAGGGTGTCGAGGCCTGTACAGCCCTTGCTGTCGGTCACCTGGTAGATCAGCCTGTAGAAGCCTGCCATGGAAGTATTGAACATGGGGTTCTCTATGTTATACCGGCTCAGCGGCCCTATATCGCCGAACCACCTGTGGGCGGCATAGCTCAGCGAGCCGCCGGCCGGATTACCGTGCAGCTGGGTCGGTACGCCGCCGCATACCAGCAGGGTATCAGCCGGGGCGATCTGTGCCGTCGGCAGTGCGTTCACCGTCAGCAGGGCCTCACGGGTATAGTAGTTGCCGCAGGGTCCGGTGATCTCCAGCCTGTAGCGCCATCCGTTCATGGCGGTGACCGCCTTCATGATCACCAGCTGAGGTGTCTGTGTGCCCTGGTAGAGGGCATCATCACTCAGGTCATTCCAGCCTGAGCCATCATTGACCTGCCATACCGTGGTCTCACCCGCACCGGTATTGAACACCTGTGAGAAGAAGACTACGCCGGTCTCATCGCACACCTCGGCATCTGCAGGCTCCCTGATGACCGAGGGCTCCATATAGACCCTCAGCGGGGCGAATGAGCTGGTCACCGGCGGCTGACAGGTGCCTGACACCACCACCCTGACCAGGTGACCGTTCATGGAAAGGCCGAGGTTGCTGATAGTGAGTACAGGTGTTTTGGTTCCCGAATAGTTGCCGCCGTCGGTCACGTTATGGAATCCTGACCCGCTGTTCACCTGCCACTGGTAGGTGATTGCAGTTCCAACGGCTGCGGCCGTGAAGGTGGCGCTGCCGCCCGGACAGCCCCTGAACTCGTCAGGATGGTCAATGAGCTCAGGTGCGGTATTCACTGTCAGCACAGCCTCATGTGATATCAGGTCAGGCGAGCAGTCGCCGCTGATGACCACCCGGTAGCGGGTGCCATCCATCGTACGCGGCGGGCCGAAGATCATCAGTGTCGGCGTCTGCACTCCAAGGTAAACCCCGGTGTTGGTGAGGTCGTCCCATACGGTGCCGTCCCATGCCTGCCACTGGTAGCGGAGGTTGGCACCCTCGGCCTGGGCCGTGAAGCTGGTGGTCATGAACTCGCAGACCTCCACATCAGCCGGCTGCGTATTGATTGCAGTGACAATGTTCACATCAAGCTGTACCGTGAATGAGACAGCCTTAGGCGCGCAGGTGCCTTCGATCTCGACACGGTAACGGTACCCGTTGTATGAGCGCGGCACATTGCTGAGAGTCAGTGTTGCTGCTTCTGCACCTGAATAGACGCCTCCGTCAGTCACGGCAGTGAAGCCGCTGCCATCCCTCCTGTCAACGTACCACTGATAGGTGAGGGCAGTACCCTGTGCAGTCACGCTGAACGAGGTGGGGTTATTCTCACAGATGACAGTGCCGTCAGGCTGGGTAACTATCTCAGGTGGGGTATTGACCGTCAGAAGCGCCGGATGAGATGTCACCGGAGGGGTACAGGTACCTGAGACGATCACCCTGAACATATCGCCATTCATTGTCCGTCTGGTGCCGTTGACCTTCAGGTTGGCGGTCATGGTTCCGAAATAGGTGGATGTCTCGCTCAGGTTGTTCCAGTTGGCTCCGCCGTCGGTGCTTCGCTGCCACCTGTAGGTAGCTGCTGTGGTCACGCCGGCATCAACGGTGAATTCAGCTATGGCATACTCACAGAGAGTCACATCAGCAGGCTGATCAACTATCTCGGGCAGCTCATTCACTGTCAGGAAGGCAGGCAGCGAGGTTACCGACGAGCCGCAGGTGCTGTGTACCACAGCCCTGTAGGCAGTGTTGTTGTCGGCTGATGCCACCGCTGCAATGGTGTATGCGGCGGTCGTTGCTCCCGGGATGGCTGTCCAGGTGGCTCCGCCATCATCGCTGCGCTCCCACTGGAATGAAGGACCTGTCGTCAGCCCGGCGTTCACGGTGAACGTTGCCGGTTGACCTTCACAGAGAGTCAGGCTCACCGGGTGCTGGGTTATCTCAGCCTGCCGTGTCACGGTCAGCATGACCGGGACTGACTCGACATAGGGTGCACAGTCGCCCGATACCCTGACCCTGTACTCATAACCTGACATTATCTCCAGAGCGCTCACCACGGTAAGAGTGGCAGTGGTCGCACCCTGGTAGCGTGCTCCGACAACCGGGTTCCAGCCCGAGCCGGTGTTCACGTACCACTGATAGCGAGGATTGGTTGTCACGCCCGCATCAACTGTGAAATGGGCATCCTCACCCGCGCAGACAGACAGGTTAACAGGCTGGGTGACGATCTCAGGCTTCTCACTGACCGTAAGGGTCACTATGTCTGAAAGCACAGGATGAGGACAGTCGCCTGAGATCTCGGCCTGGTACCTGTATCCGTTCATGGCGCTGGCAGCCGTCACGGTAAGGGTGGCTCCAGTGGCGCCGGTGAGCGCGGTCATGCCCGATCCGGTGTCGACAAACCACTGGTAGTGCGGGTTGGTGGTCACTCCAGCATCAACGGTGAAGGTTGCCGGGTCATCCTCGCAAACCGACACGCTGACCGGCTGCAGCACGATCTCGGGCACACCCTTGATAGTGATGGTGGCTGATCCGGTCAGGTTGGCATGAGGTGCCGCCACGGTACAGCCCTTGCTGTCGGTCAGGCTGGCAATGGCATAGGTGGTGGTCACCAGCGGGTTGACAGTAATCGGGTCACCGCTGTTATAGCCTGTGACGGTGGTTCCGTCAGTGAGTACCACAGTAAATGGCGCCACCCCGGTGGTAACGGTAACAGTCAGCGTGGCAGCATCACCCGGACAGACAAAGCCGGTCCCGTCAATTGATGCCACCGGCAGCGGATTGACAGTCACAACTACCACGTTGCTGTACTCCGGATCACATGATGCCGAATTGACGCGGCGCCGGAAGTGAGTGGTCTGCGCTATGCCTGCCGGCGGATCATATGATGCCATGTTGGCTCCGGGGATAATACTCCAGCTGGCACCGCCGTTGAGGCTGCGCTCCCACTGGAACAGTGCCGGTGCCGGGCCTCCTGAAGGAGCCGTGACCTCATGCAGGGGTGTCGGGTCTCCCAGGTAACATACCTCCTGGTCGCCGTCAATCGATCCGGGCATCAGCTGCGGCGGCTGGGTGATCGTAATCGTGGCATGCGCCGTGCAGCCATTGGCATCGGTAACCCGGGCCGTGACCACGCCGGCGGCGCCTCCCGTGAAGGAGAGGGAGGTGCCGGTGATGGTCAGCGTGGCACCGGCCGTATTGGACATATCACTCAGCAAATATGGTGCGGTACCGCCTGACACCGAGAATGAGCCGGCGGCAGTGGCATCACCGTAACAGGCAAGCACCACATCGGGAGTCTTGCCGAGGGTGAGCGGTGCAGGCTCAAGCAGCACCACATTGGTTACAGCAGTACAGTTGTTCGCGTCGGTGACGGTAACGGTATAGCTGCCGGCGATGAGGCCCGAGATATCCTCCGAAGACGAGGTGTACCCGGCCGGTCCGCTCCAGGCGTAAGTGTATGGCGCCTCGCCGCCGGTGACACCGAGATCGATGGCACCGTCAGATGCGCCGTTGCAGGTGATATTGTAACCGCCTGCATAGACCACGGGCGTCGCCGAAAGCACCAGCGGATCAGCTACTCTTATGGTTACCTGGTCGGTGGCGGTACATCCGTTCGCGTCAGTGATGATGACGGTATAGGTGGTTGTGACAGCCGGCTTGGCCACGGGGCTCTGTACATTGGTGTAATTGAGCCCGGCGGCAGGCGACCAGTTGTAGAGGTAGCCTCCTGAAGGAAGCGGCTCACCGCCCATGCCCGTTGCGGTCAGATTGGCCACCGATCCCGGGCAGGTGCCGATAAGATCATCATCAGCCGTTATCGCAACCGAGAGGTCAGGAGCCACATTGACCCATACCTGTGCCGTGGTGGTGCAGTGGTTGGCATCTCTCACGGTTACGGTGAAGAGGGTCGATACCGGCGGCTTGGCAACCGGATTGGCCTTGTGAGCATCATCAAGATGGAGAGCATTATCCCACAGATAGGTGTATGCTCCCTCGCCTCCCGTGACGGTGGTACTGAGATGAGCCCGTGATGTCGGACAGGTACCTATCGGGTCATCATCAACGGCTGCTGTCGCAACAAGCGGCGGTGCGATGTGGATGGTGACATCAGCCGTAACCGTACAGTTGTTGGCATCGGTGACAGTAACCGTATAGGTGGTGGTGACGGCTGGCGTAGCCACCGGGCTCTTCGCAGAGGCATCATTGAGTGTCGCGGCCGGAGCCCAGCTGTAGACATAGGGAAGCTCTCCGCCGGTGACGGTAACATCGAGGGTAGTCGATGAGCCCGGACAGTCACCTATCAGGTAGTCGGATGCGGTGGCGATTGCCGCCAGCGGCTGAGCCACCTCAATGGTGACGGTGTTGGTGGCGGTACAGCCATTGGCGTCGGTGACCGTCACCGTATAGGTTGTCGTTGAGGTGGGCTTGGCTTCCGGGTTGGGAATATTCGTTGCACTCAGTCCGGCTGCAGGAGCCCAGCTCCAGAGGTATGTACCGCCGGGGAACGGCTCGCCGCCGGAGGCAGTGGCAGAGATCTGCGACTTCGAACCGATACATGTGCCAATGAGATAGTCATCGGCAATGGCTGAAACGGTAAGGTCAGGCGCCACGGTGATGGTGATCTGGTCACTGGCCACACAGCCATGAGCATCAGTAACGGTTACAGTATAGGTGGTGGTAATGGAAGGCTTTGCAACCGGGTTGCTGACATTCGGGTTGTTGAGGCTTGCTGCTGGCGACCAGGCGTAGCTGTATGGCGCCTTGCCGCCGGTAACCGTCACACCCAGGCTGGAGCGTGAGATCGGACAGGTGCCGATAACCGGGTCATCGGCGGTGGCGGTCACAACAAGGTCAGGCACCACAGTCACGGTCACATCAGCGGTGGTCTCACAGCCGTTGTTATCCCTCACAGTCACTGTGTAGGTGGTGGTGGTACCGGGCTTGGCAACCGGGTTCCTGATTCCTGCATCGCTAAGGCCGGCAGCCGGCGACCAGAGGAAGGTGTAATTCGGCTCACCGCCGGTAACGATGACATCGAGGGTGGTTGTGGAGCTGATGCAGGTACCGATATCCGGACTGGATGCCGTGGCAGTTGCCTTCAGCTCGGGGGCAACCGTGATGGTCAGTGAGGCAGTGGCGGTACAGCCATTCTGATCGGTGACAAGCACGGTGTAGGTGGTCGTCACGGAAGGCTTGGCCCTCGGGTTGGCTATCGTAGCGTCATCCAGGCTTGTTGCCGGTGACCAGAGATAGGTGTATCCGGGCTCACCGCCGGAGACCACAGCCTGCAGGTGAGCTTCTGATGTCGGGCAGGTACCTATATTGTAATCATCAGCCGAGACGGTCACAATAAGCGGGTCGGCCACATTGACGGTCACACTGGCAGTAGCCTGGCAGCCGTTGGCATCGGTGACGGTGACAGTGTAGGTGGTTGTCGACGCCGGCTTGGCGGTGGGCGTCCTGCTGTCCGGGTCACTCAGCCCTGTGGCGGGCGTCCAGTGATAGGTGTATCCCGGCTCACCGCCGGCAGCGGTTGCCTCCAGGTGAGCCACCGAGGTCGGACAGGTGCCTATCAGGTTGTCATCAACGGTGGCCGTGACCGTAAGGTCAGGAGCCACGGTAACAGTCACATCGGCAGTGGCCTCACAACCGTTGTTGTCTCTCACGGTCACCGTGTAGGTGGTGGTTGACAAGGGCTTGGCCAGCGGCGACTGCAGCAGCGGGTTGTCAAGCCCGGCTGCCGGGGACCAGCTGTAGGTGTAACCCGGTTCACCGCCGGTGGCGAAGGCGTTGAGCCTGGTATCAGAACCGGGACAGGTGCCGATAACCGGATCAACAGCCGAGGCGGTTACAACCAGCGGCGGCATCACGGTAATGGTGATATCGCGCGAGATCGTACAGTTGTTCTGATCGGTAACCGTAAGGGTATAGGTGGTGGTTACATTTGGCGTGGCTGTCGGATTGGGATCAGCGGGATCGCTGAGCCCGGCTGCCGGGCTCCATGAGTAGGTGTAGCCGGGCTCGCCGCCGCCCACGGTGGAGGTGATATGTGCCTCTGAGCCCGGACAGTTGCCTATCGAGCTGTCATCGACAGCCAGCGAGAGTGTCAGGGGCGGTGCGACCGTGATGGTGATCTCATCCCAGGCGGTACACCCGTTGGCATCAGTGATGGTCACCCGGTAGGTGGTAGTCACTGATGGCTTGGCCACCGGAGTCCTGCTGTTGCTGTCATCAAGACCGGTGGCAGGAGTCCACTTATAGGTATAATCGGGCTCACCACCGGCAGGGGTGGCCTCGAGGCTGGAGACAGACCCCGGGCAGGTGCCGATGAGCAGGTCATCGGCTGAAGCGGTCACCGAGAGGTCAGGCGCCACATTGACAGTGACGGTAGCTGTCGCGACACAGCCGTTTGCGTCGGTAACCGTAATGGTATAGGTGGTGGTTACGGCCGGCTTGGCTCTCGGGGAGGCGACAGATGGATCACTGAGTGATCCCGGATTATCCCATGAGTAATGATATGGACCCTCCCCGCCGGTGACGGTGGCACTGAGACGGGCCTCCGATGTCGGGCAGGTGCCTATCAGGTTATCATCGACCGATGCAGTCACCACCAGCGGAGGTGCCACATTGACGGTAACGGTTGCAGTGGCTGTACAGCCATTGGCGTCGGTCACAATAACGATGTAGGTGGTATTGGCTGCAGGAGAGGCAAACGGATCCCTGTCAGCCGGGTCACTGAGCGAGCCGGTATTGTCCCAGAGGAAGGTGTAGGGTGCCTCTCCCCCGTTGACATTGACATGGAGCTGTGTCTCCTGATGGGGACATGCACCGATCATATTGTCATCGGCATAGGCCACTGCCGTCAGCACAGGTGCCACCGCAATGGTTACCGAGGCAGTCTTCACACAGCCTTGTGCGTCGGTGACAGTGACGGTATAGGTGGTGGTTGATGACGGGGTGGCAACCGGGTTGCGTATATTGGTTGCGCTGAGGCCCGCTGCGGGCGACCAGCTGTAGATATATCCTCCGGCAGGCATAACGCCACCGGTGACATCGACATCAAGCTGAGCCGATGAACAGGTGCCGATAAGGTTGTCGTCTGCAGTGACGTCAAGGATCAGATCGCCGGGCTGGGTAAGGGTCCATGACATGGTCACCTGGCATCCGTGAGCATCGGTTACGGTCACCTCATAGGTACCGGCTGTCAGCCCGCCCTGGTTTTGTGCACCGGCAGTGACGCCGCTTCCGCCTCCGGAAGAGGTCCATGCATAGAAATAGGGTGCTGTACCGCCCGTGACGGTGGTATTGATGGTTCCGTCACTGCCGCCCCAGCAGCTTATGTGCTTCAGAGTGCCGGTAATGGCCAGTGCCGGCGGCTCGCTGACGGTAACCGTGGAGAGTGCCGTACATCCGTTTGCATCGGTCACCCTCAGCGTTATGGTTCCTGCGCCCGCCCCGGTGAAGGAGACAGAGGTGGGGTTGGTAGTGAGTGATGCGCCGGTATTGTTGGTCACCACGGTAAAGGTGTAAGGCGTGGTTCCGCCCGAGGCGGTGAAGCTGCCTGCACCACTGTGGTCACCGTTGCAGAGCAGGCTGATATTGCCCGTGGATGAGAGGGTGAGCAGCGGCGGCTGGGTGACCGTGGCCTGGCCCGTGGCAACACAACCGTCACTGCTGGTGACGGTGACCGAGTAGAGCCCGGCACCGAGACCCGAGATATCTTCGGTACCAGCGGTGAACCCTTCGGGACCGACCCATGTGTAGCTGTTGGATGCCGAGCCGGTAACGGCAAGGTCAATGGCGCCGCTGTGGTCACCATAGCACTGCAGATTCGTCACATTGAAGGCAAGCAGGGGCTGGGCATGGATAGTCACCGCGGCTGAGCCCGATACCGTACCGTTACAGCCGTGGCTGTCCTCCATCGAGACAAGGGTGTAGACAACATCGGCGGCAGGGGTAACGGTGAAGTTATATACCGGTGACGGGTGATTGGTTACCTGGGTCTGCGTGGCCCCGTTACTATATATAAAGGTGTAGGGAGCAGCTCCGGTGAGGCTGACGGTGATCACCGCGCTCTGTCCGGCACATACCGCCGTGGAGCCGCTTATCACCGCCGAGGGTACCGGCCAGTATGAGACAGTGGCATTGCCTGTACCGATGTTGGTACAGCCATTGGCATCAGTGACACTTAGAATGGTGTAGTTGCCCGGTGCATCAGCCATGTGTGTATATGGCGAAGAGGCGATGTTAAGCGCCGGCTGGCTCACCCCGTTGATTGCATAGACCACCGTCCAGGGTGCAGTGCCTGTCAGGGTTATGTTCACAGGATGAGTATCCTCTGCACATATGGTTCCGCTGTTGCTTATCACTGCTGTGGGCAGCGGATTTACCTTGACCGGCAGCGGGTTGTGAATGGTGACACAGCCGGCAGCATTGACCTCACGCACACGGATATTGCCGCTTACGCTGCCGAAGGTGACGGTGATGGAGGCTGCCGAGGGATCGCCGACAAGGGCTGCACCGGCCGGGAGGGTCCATGTATATACCGATCCGGGATGATCCGGGACCGAATAGGTGCCTGTCTCAAGTGCGCATACCTCATCATCACCCGCAACATTAGCCGGCATGGAGGGTGCCATGACGTTTACGCTGAACGAGCCTGCCAGGCCGGTGCAGCCGTAGCTGTTGGTCTCGGTGACGGTGATGGTGCCGCTTCCTGCAACAGAGGCTGCAGTTATGATGATGGCATTGGAATTGACATCAAACACCTTGTTGCCGACCGATGCCGGAACAGTCCAGGTGTAGATCGATCCCGGGTGACCGGGCACGGTGTAGATAACATTGGCCTGATCAGTACAGAGAAGGTCATCTCCTGTGATCACCGGCGCTGCCGGCTCGGGATTGACCGTGATGACCACATTGACGGGAGTGCCCGGGCAGCCGTGTGAGCTTGACGGGGTAACCGTGTAGGTGGCAGTGATCGGGGCAATTCCGTAGTTTACAAAGGTTTCGGTGATATGATGAGTGCCTGCCGGGTCAGCAGCAACCCCTGTTGCCGCCGTTCCCTGCACCGACCCGTCAGACATGGCCGGTGCCAGCCAGCTGAAGGTGCTTCCTGCAGGTATGTTCAGCGGCAGAAGCTTGATCTCAAGTGATGCAGGAGTGTTGGAACAGATGGTCTGCTTCTGGCCGGGTACAATCACCGGCTGAGGCCTGATGGTCACCCTGACATCAACCCAGTCACCGATACAGGTTGTTCCGAGCACCGGCCTGATCCGGTAGACGACCGTCTGGTCAACCCCCGTCTCATTGGTGAACCGGTCACCGGCAAGATAGTTGATATCAGCAATTCCATTTGCCGGAGAGGCATTTCCGCTGGCTGCACTGAGTCCCGTAGGCACTGAAATGGATGAAATATCATAGCTGTCTGCAGCAGAAGAGCCGGAAGCCACGCGGAGTACCAGCCCTGTGGGAGTGTTGCTGCAGGCGGACATATCAAGATCATCCAGCACAGGCTGTGAAGCGATCGTAATTACAATATCCCTTGTTTCACCTATACAGCCCTGGTAGTAGGGAGTTACGGTATAGGTAGCTGTCTCAGGCAGACCGGTGATATTGATGAAATCATCGGTCATGTCGGCTGACGAGGGTATGCTTCTCGCAGTGCCTCCGGTCAGCCCGCCGCTGAGAGCCGGGGCAGGCCAGGTGAAGGTGACATTGTCGCCGGGATTGGCGAAGTTGTCAAGCAGTATTCGCCATACCAGCGACTCACCCGAACAGACACCGGTACTCTGATCAGAGATTACTGGCTCCGGTTTCACATTGACCACAACATCCTGCACATTGGAACAGCTGTTTGCCGTCAGCGTATATCTGTAGGTCACCGGTATGGTTGCCGATGTGAGGTTGCGCAGCGTCTGGCTGATGCTGCCGGTCCCATTATCAGGAGCGGTGGTGGTGATACCTGCTGCCGGCAGCCTTTCCCAGCTGAAGGAGGTGCCGGTTACACTTGATACAGGCGTATAGTTAAATACCACATTGCTGCAGACGTCCGCCGGGGTCAGGGTAGAGGTAAGCTGCGGGACGGGCCTGACAGTGACGGTGATGGGATAGACCGCGCTGACACAGCCTGTAATGCTGTTCCTTACGGTGAGATTGGCATTGTATACGGCAGGTGCGGCGGCAGGCGGGATGGTTACCGTAATAATACCGGCTGGCAGGGGCTGATCAACCACATCGGCAAACCCCTGACCCTCGGCTGCAGCGCTGAAGTCAATGGTGTATCTGTCCGGGTTTCCGGTTGCACCGCTATATGCGAGATCGGCACTTGTAACGCCCCGGCAGACCGACGGATTTGCTCCCGGATTAATTGAAGGAATCGGGTTTACAGTAACGGTAATCGGGTACTCGGCACTGACGCAGCCTGTTGTACTGTTGCGCACGGTAAGTTTTGCCGAGTAGGTTGCCGCAGGAGCAGATGCCGGCACCGTAAGCACAATGGGGCTGGCCGGCAGTGATGCGTCAACTACGTCAACGAACCCGGCGGTATTGGCATCAGTGTCATAATCAATCGAATAGCGGTTAGGGCTGCCGGTGGCGCCGTTATAGGGAAGATTTGCAGCCGTTACACCCCGGCATACTGCAGGATTTGCACCGGGAACAATAGCCGGAATAGGATTGACAGTGACCCTGATATTATATACCGCGCTGACACATCCCGTAGAGCTGTTGCTCACGGTAAGGGTTGCGTTATAGGCTGCCGGAGGTGCTCCGGCAGGAACGTCTATCTCTATCTGGCCGGGCTGCAGGATGGCATTGGTAACATCAGCAAAGCCCGCACTGTTGGCCGCTGCATTGAAATCAATACTGTATCTGTCAGGACTTGCGGAGGGAGAGCTGTAGGTAAGAACTGCCTTGGTGGTTCCCCGGCATACTGCCGGATTGGCACCCGGGGTAATGGCGGGAATGGGATTGATGGTTACGGTAATGGGATATACTGCGCTTACGCAGTTTGTAATGCTGTTTCTGACTGTCAGGTTGCCTGAATAGACAGCTGCCGGGGCAGCGGCAGGCACCGAAAGAGTGATCGAGCCGGCCGGCAGAACAGCATCGGTTACGTCAACAAACCCGGCTGTATTGGCAGCCGCACTGTAATCGATGCTATACCTGTCAGGGCTCCCGGTGGGTGATGAGTATGGCAGAACGGCGCTGGTCGAACCACGGCATACTGCCGGGTTTGTTCCGGGAAGAACAGAAGGATTGGGATTGACATTTATCGTTATGGACTTGGGTAATCCGGGCACATCAATACCACACAGATCTTTTGCCGACTGCAGGGTAAATGTGTGCGGGCCAACCGGCAGGACTCCCGGAATGATATCCGTTCCTGAGACATAGTTGCTTATTGGTGCAGCCGAATACTCGGGAATCACTATTGTATAGTCAGGTGCTCCCCCTGTAATATTGACGTTGAATCTGACCGGTGTTCCCTCACATACATCAGGGCCGGTAATGGTGGCGCCGGTGGGGGGTAGTCCTACAAGAACCGTATATGCCGGACTTGTTCCAGTACAGCCATTTGTGTTGGTGTAGGTAACCCTCAGCGTACGGCTGCCGCTCGACGACCAGGTCACCGAAACGGTGTTGCTCCCCTGCCCCGAGTTTATTGCTCCGCCCGCTGAGACAGTCCAGTTATAGCCGGTCATACCCGGCTCGGTGGTATAGGTGTGTGTCGAACCCAGGCAAACCGAAGCCGGGCCGCTGATGGTTGGCACAGGAAGGGGATTGACGGTTACTGTTGCGGCATCAGTTAGAGTGTAATCGCATCCCGGGCCTGAGGTGTACCGGACACTTTGTAAAGCATAGGTGAACACTCCTGCCGTTGTTGTTGAGACTGTTCTCGTGGCAGTTGCGCCTCCATTAATATCTATTGTCTGGTTGGAGCCGCCGTTGATCTTATAGGTAACCCGAACCGGCAGGGTACCCGGGTTTGCAAAGGTAATCACCGGGGACGGGGCATTCTGACAAACCGAGGTCGTCCCGCTGATGGTTGCGGTTGGGGTAGGCCTTACTGTCACCGTGGCCATAATGGGAGTTGAAAGGGTATTGCTGCAGTTCGGAACAGACTGATACCTTACATTGGTTATACTGTAAACGAAGGTTCCGGGAACAGACGTAATTACCGGAACGTTGGCAGTGCTGTTAGCGTTTACTAGTTGTACCAGGTCAGGGCCCCCGTTTATGTTATATGTTATCCTTATCGGCAGATCATGGCCGTTTGTAAACTGCATCCTGACATTGGTCTGATCCTGACAGACGGTTGCCGGGCCGGATATGGCTGCAACAGGTGTAGGTCGTACTGTTACGGCCACTACGTTGCTGGTGCTCGTACAGGGTCCGGATGTCACCTGTCGTCTGTACCATGTGTTTTGCGTCAGTGCCGGCGGCTGGTAGTTTCGTCCTGTATTGACCCCCGGGGCGGCTGCAAAGCCAGAAACGGGTCCCGTTGTACTCCTTTCCCACAGATAGGCATAAGTGACTCCGTCACCTCCTGTCGGCTGGGGGCCTGTCAGCTGGGCTGGAGCGGTGTTGTAGCAGATGGTCTGGTCATCAGAAATGTTGTTGTTGGTAATTACCGGATAAATAGTCAGGGTTACCTTTGATGGTACACTGGTACACATCAGGCCGGTCAGCCCCCGGTCTACGACATAATAGTCATAAGTGCCGACAGCAGTATGGGGTGGAGTGTAATTATTGGTCCCCGAAGCCACCTGTGTTGTCAGCCCGGGGTCTGAGTACCAGTAAAAGCGGCCCACCGGGCTGGTGGTGGCACGTAAGGTTCTGCTGGCACCTGAGCCGTAACAGATTGTTGCATCCTGCACCCCGGGTGCCGGCGGAGCTCCCAAAACCAGGATTCTTCCGACATCGGTCCTCGCATCGGCGGCGTTGGGGTTAGTCTGGCTGCCGTTCCATGGATTGCAGAAGTTCCAGTTTCTGACAGTCACCTCAAAATAGTCATTCACCTTGGTTAATCCGGCCGGGTAGGAGATCGGGAAGGTAAGCTGTGAGCCTCCCGTAGCGTTCTGCCCGGTTGATATCACCGGACCTTCAAAGAAGCCGCTTGCCGTTGAATACCATGGCACAATAGCACCATTAAGCGGGTTGACATTCCAGTGGTTGGGCATCGGCGCCCCGGTGGCATCTGTAAGCTGTACTGGAGTGCCATGTACATTTATGGTCAGGTTTGGAATTCCCCTTACCGGATTGGCTGAAGTACCATAAACAAACTGAACATGCCGCTCATAATAATTGGGCTTCGACAATGGAGGTAGTGTAGCTGACGTACAGGCGAACCGGCTGGCGTCTGCAAACTGAAATCCTGCCAGGCCGTCTCTTTCACACACTTCGTGAATAGCAGGTGCAACATCAATGAACCCGTCCCCCTGATCATCGGTATGCCAGTTGGCAAGATACTGCAACTGTGTGAGGTCAACCACCGAATATGTTCCGTCCATCTCCGGGTCCTCATAAAACCAGATCTTAGCCGTATACTCACAATCGTTATTAGGAGGAAGAGTGAAGGTATGGTTCCTGGTAATAAGCCAGTTATGGGGAGGATTGATATCCTGGGCTATTGTAATCTGATTTCGTGTACCATCATTGAAATAGTTTGCGGATGAGACAAGTGTACCGGACTGGGTTTCCAGCCTGAACACCATTCTGAACCATCCCTGGGGCATGACTCCGAAGCTGACTTCATACTGATAACGCACCACATATTGTGCATTAGGAGCACAATACTGAACTGCGCTCTGTCCGCTTGACGGGCTTCCGACCAACTGGGCACTGACATTCTGTGCAACTGCAAGGAAAATCGCCATTGCAAAAAGAAAGCCCATTACTGATTTTCCACTGCCAGACCAGATACCTGAATATCCCCAATATGAAACAGGTTTTCCCTGACAGGTTATATCATGCCTCTTCATAACTAATTGTCTTTTTTCATTTAACGCAGAGAACCACTGGTTCTTATACAGCGATGACTAAAAAGCAAAAAAAAAGGTTGCATTTCCTAATACAACCTTCTCCTGCTAAAAAAAGCCCGTCACTCTGCCCTTTATGAAAACCGGTGCTATCCTAACAAATCATCCTGCCTGAACCCGACCTGAGCTTACCAAGCAAAAATTTTAGCTGATTTTTCACTCCCTGGGCCAGCTTTTCAATTAACCATTCAGAATAGTTGTCACTCCATCTCTGCGGATGAATGGTCATCAGCACCTTATCGGGAAACTTATTCTGTTTCAAGCTCCTGATGATTTCAAAAGTATTTCTGTAGCTATTTTGCCGTTGTAATTCCATACCTGCCGTTGTCATCGCAAGCGCACTTCCCCTGGCCGGCCGGCGTCGCCATGAATCGTAGTACCCCTCTTCTCTCTGGCCTACCCGGTCACGCACAGAAAATACCGATCCGTCCCAGCGCCGACCAGTATCAGTTAGGTAGAGCATCTCATCAAGTACTATATCGAAGTAGGGTTCACAGATTATTCCGTACTCAAGATAATCATGATATTTCCATATGTCACGGCTGTCATGCCGGCTCAATGGGCTACCGTGCATACAGGCAGTATCAACATGTACAATCTTACGGAGTTCTCCGATGTTGTGGGAGAAGCTTGTCATGGCCAGCTCTTCCCGAATCTGAGGTGTTGCAGGGTTATGCTTCCAGGCCGGGCGTTTGCTCCGTATGGTCACCCTGCTCATATCTTCATAATGGTAGCCCGCCTCATGTCCCAGACCCGAAACAGCACGGATTATGTCGCTGTCAAAACCGCCGCCGGCAACCCTGAAATAATAGGTTCCGCGGATCCCCAGCTCTGCCTCCGACCTGGCACATTTCAATGCTTTCTCCGGCTTTTTGTCAACATCGTGGCGCAACACCACCACCTTTTCGCAGGAGCTGATCTTACCGGAGGCGTAATCTCTCACAGTGGTGAAAGAATAACCACAACCGAGAAGAGTCGTGAAGAGTTCACCCAGAACCTTATTGGTAAAATCCATTTCAGCAGCAGACGGAAATTTTCTACCTTTTTGTGAGCACCTCGGTGTAGACGGTATCTGAAGAGACTCTCAGGATGTAATTTCCCCTCGCCAGGGATGATATATCCATCGTCAGGGATTGCTGCCCCGGATTATCAATAAGTCTGATAACCCTGCCGCTGAAGTCAAGAAGTTCGATACGGGTGACGGGGCACTCCTGATCATGTAGTTTAATCTGGAACCTGTCATTTACCGGGTTGGGATAGATACTGAATGGTGCATACTTTCTGCCATGACCATGTCCCGGGTGTGGTTTTGGAGCCGGCTGATGTGATGAGCACTGGTCAGCACACTCTCCAAGGCATGCCCCTTTTTTCAGGTATCGTTCCAGCTCAGCCGGCCTGATCATCACAGTAGCCCCCCTGTAACAGACCGGGATTCTCCGGGAGCCTGACACAATCTCATAATGATAGAAAATTTCTGTCTTTGTATCCTTAAGCCAGCTCTCACCTGACCATCTCTCTCCGGTGGCATATATTTGCACCCCGCATTTGTTGTAAAAGTATTCCGTGCGGGCAACATTCACCCAATGCGAGTCTGTATAATCCTGCCTGAGCTGAGAGAGCCTCTGACCCCCTGAACTATACGTATAAAGCAACCTTGAATGATACTCCCCGTTTGAGGTCAGACGGGCGCTGCGCTCAATAAGATATCCCCTCTTGTCATAGAAGAGACTGTCAGTGGCAAAATCAATCCACCCGCCTTCTCTCCACAAATCACGGTGATATTTTATCAGACTGCCATATTTGTCATAAGTATGGGTAAACAGATTAAGGTTCTCCCAATGACCATCTCTCCAGACAGTAACCACCTTCTCATCAGGCCGCCTGTAATCATCATAGGAAATCAACTGTCTCTGAACCTCATGCCAGGTACCGTCATTGTAATTGTATGTCCTGATTTCTGAGACAAGATCCCGGTTATAGTAATTGATGGTTTTTGATACCGGCAACCTCTCAGGAGACAATGTAACTGTACTGTCAAACCTGCCATTGCTGTAATAATTACAGTTGACTGATGCCAGTTCATAGCGGGCTTCGGTCATGTTAAACCGGTAGATGTATGTAGAATCGGGCAGCATGATAAAATGGCGGTTTCCGGCTCTGACTGTTCCGGAAACCAACAGCATTACAACTACACCCAGGCAGATTCTTAATTGCTTCATTCTCATTATCATCTTTGGCCGGTCATACTGTTCGCCAGATTCTCCTCTTCCTTTTATACCTTACTGCGAGCCAGGGCAAACCAGTGATGACCGACCGGTATAACCAGTCTCTCTTTCCATTAAACGTCTGCGGTTCCCCTATGTTTCAGTTGACGCTTTATCTGAATCTGTTCTGATATTCCGGATTTTCCTTCATTATCCGGAAGCTTTCCGGCCAGCTCCCTACAAACCATACAAGGAATGCCGTCATATCAATTTTTGTATCAATATACTCTGCTGAGGCTTTTTCGAAAGTCCCTTTCACAGTCCGATCCTTCAGTAGTTCAATTCCTTTCTCTATTGCCTTCCGCTGACTCTCCGGATCAGATCTGAAATTGAACAGTAGCCCCTGCTTCTCTGCCTCAATCGTATACCCCAGCCAGTTGGGATTAATGTAAACGGTAGGAACTCCCAGTATGACGCTTTCGGTTGCCATTGTAGCTCCTTCCCCGAAATAGAGGCTTGCTCCTGCAATAAGGTCATGCATCGATTCCGGCGGCAGGGTATAGCGGTATTTCTGCAGCTGTTCAGGCAGCCCCGATTCAGCACAGATTATCACTCTTGCATATTTTGAAAACTCCGCCGCCGCAATGATCTTGTTCGCTTCTGTAAGGCCCTGCAACCCCTTGTCATGATGTGCCTCCCATGAGACAAATCTCATTATGACATACCTCTCATCCGGACTGATTCCCGGCAATACCCTCCGTTCACTCGCTCCTCTTGCATACTGGTTTCTGTGCAGATAGAACAACTCCATGAAACTGTTAAATCTGATCTGTTTGGCTCCAAGGTCGCCGAGGTAGATATCAGGAGTCAGGACGGCATTGATCAGAGGCATGAAAAGACGCCTTGCCCGGCTGGCCGATTCGGTATCTTCAAACACAATGTGGGGCTTTCGCATCACCCATGATACAGGGGCAGAAAAAATAGTCCCCATATCAATGAAGATATCAGGTTTGAATTTCCGTGCCGCCCTGAAAATATTCCATGTGGCCGTCACAGCATAAAAAATCTTTGGCCTTTCCTTCCGGCTGCGTATTACAAAGCTGAGTTTCAGGGCGGTGGCGAGGCTGACTATTATTCCCTTGTTACGTACCGTAAAGAGTACTTCATGCCCTTTTTCGCTGAAGAGCCTGCTGAAATTCCTGAAATAATGGAGATGTGCCGGATGGGCTATATCAATCAGAACCTTCATTCAGTGGTCTCATTTTATAGTATGTGGGTAAAGCTGCAATATGTGCGGCAATATACTCTGCCCTGGGGCATTCGCCGGAGTTATAGCCATACTCCCCGGCACATTTCACCGACAGCGCAAAGTGCCTGCCCAGTTCTATCCCATGATTCAGGGCCGCCTCAATAATCTGATCCCTCTCCCTGCACAGTAGGGGTACCATAAAACAGTTCCAACCTCTGATGACGGCTGGCATACCGCAGCCAATGCCGCCAACCATTTCTGATAATACCCTGCAGTTGTACAGGGCATTCTCCCGCTGCTGATCAGCCATTTCCGCATAATCCGCAAACCGGGAGAGGAACAGCTGGACATCAGATCTCAGCGCTTTTGCCTCGTTAAACCGGCTGTCACTGAGGCGCTCTTTTCTCAATCTCCTCCTTTTAAAGAGGGGGAAAGTAACAACGCCATAGACCAGGGACAGGTGGGCAAAGCCCAGTAACAGGCCTTTTACAATATTCACTGCTTCGCTTAACGGTGATCTCGGGGGAAGCGCCGTGATTATGGCCTTCGCACCGGAAAGATAGCGTGGATTATTAATAAACAGCATCCCGCCCTCGCCAATTGAGGGGAACTTTCCTCTTCCGGTTGAGAAGAGACCGAAATCACCCTGTGTGCCCGTATATCCATTTTCGTCATATGAGAGGAAAGAGTGTGCGCAATCTTCTATCACCGGGATACTGCCGGCGATCTCCCTCAGCCGCGCCACATCGCACGGTATGCCGAAGAGATGGGTTATTATCAGGGCGCTCAGCTCCCTGCTCTTTCTCCCGAGGTCTTCCGGATCCGGTGTAAACCCGTCAGTCAAATCAATGAATACGGGCCTGTGCCCTGCCCGGCGAATGGCACTGAACACTGTGGGGCAATTGAAGGGAGTGACTCCTATGCCTGATCCGGGAGGTAAATTCATCGCAGTCAGGGCTATACGCAGTCCCGTCCGGGCATGATTCACAAAGAAGAGGTTATCGACCCCAAAGAAAGAGCTGACAATCAGGGTGTCGGGCTCCCTTTTCAGGATACCCCTGAATGCCTTAAAGGCATCCCTGAGTGTATAGTTGTAATTCAGTCTTGGCTTCAGCCGTAATGCAGCCATTACAGATGACACAGCTATCTGGTGTGAGATGAATGATTCCCCGGGCCAACTCTCTTCCCCATCCCGTAGAGAGAGAGCAATATCTTTCCTGTAGCATACAACACTCTGTCAGAGACAAACCGGAACCGGCCATATTCATTCTGAATCCCGCCGAACTCTTTCTTGTAGACCCTTACCCCATACTCCCTGCCTTTTATCCCGGCTCCCATCAAATCAACCTTTTGCAGGTTATTGTTGACGGCATAATCCATTGCGGCCAGCACGGCCAGGTGTGTGGGGTAGATTTTTCTGGCGTAATGGCGCAGACCACAGTGGTACATTGTATAGATTGCCCGGCCTGGTTGCACCAGACAGATGCTGCCGCCGATTACCCTGTTATTGTGCCTGACAACAAATACCTTCCCCGGATCTTTCAGCCATAACAGTCTGAAGAAAGAGTAGTCGGGCAATGGCAGCCTGACCTCGTTCGCATAGAGGTCTGCCAGGATGGAATGGAGTTCTGCCAGCTCGTTTTCCGAATCACATTCCCCGTATGAGGCGCCTTCTTCGAGGGAGAGTCTTATCTGTCGCCTCCTGTTATAATTCATTCCTGCAAGGAGCTCTTCCAGGCTTTTGTTACCGGTACTGACAGTCATATTGAGATATGGAATGAACATCCATCCCCTGCTGCTGAACAGATTCTCCGACGCAGCGTAGTCAGAATAGTTCCTGCTCTCAATATAAATTGCCTTCCTTTTGAGGCCGGAGACCAGTGCGGAGAGAAGCACTGCGTCAGCCTGATGACTCTTCTCTCCGAGCAGCGGTCCGCCATATATGACTGCCCTTCGTGTAAACCGGCTCTTGATACCGCGCTCCTTCTGAATCACCGCCATCGCCAGTGACTCAATCCTGTCGTACCGGGAAACAGCCACTGCGGTCGCCCTGAATCCCGGGACTTCATTGCATATATCATAAAACGCGCGTGTCTGGAACGGTGATCCATGCCTGTTGCTTTCCACAAACTCCTGCCATTTGTCTGCCGGTATCCGGTCATCTGTCAATACCTCCAGTTCCGGCATACCATCCTTCCGGCTGTTCCGGTAAAGATCAATCAACCGTAATGCAACGGACTTTGAATCCAGTCCCAGCTGCCTGATCCGCTCATTGCCGTCTGTACGCTTCCCGAACTTCAAAGCCGCTCCGATTTTTTCGGAAATGTCCGGCACTTCGGAAGTGGTGACATAACACCCTTCAGTATCTCCCATAACCCATCTGACATCTCCCACGTCAGTTGTGACTACCGGACAGCAGCAGGCCATTGCCTCCTTGATAATATTCGGGCTGCCCTCCCATTTTGATGTAAGAAGCAGTACATCTGCAGCATTTAAGTACCATGGCATCTCACTGCCGGGAATGTCTGACAGCAGCCTGAACTCGACGTTCTCCAACTCTCTGACGGCATCCTCTGCTCCTGTTGTATTTTTCTCAGGTCTCCCCGGATCTGCAGCCATCACTACCAGCTTCCCCTTTTCAGGGAACCCGATCCTGGTTCTCGCCACTTCTCTCGGTAGCGGATAGAAACGGGTAATATCGACCCCGTTGGGAATTACCCATGCCCGCTTCAGTTTAAGTCTCTCCTTCATATCCCGTGACTTGACAACAGTTTCGGTCCAGACAGTTGCCGAAAAAAGTCTGATGAGCAGCCGTGCAGTCCGTGAGCCATAGACATCGGAGCCCATCAGTGAGACAACCAGTGGTTTGCATCGGGCAAGCCCGGCTATAAATCCACACAGGCTGTAGTGGGCATGTGCAAGATCAAATCCTCCCTGCCTGTAATATTTCCTCAGGCGGATTATGGCTTTCAGGTAGCCCGCCAGACCCGGCTGAACCAGGAAATAGTGCAGTCTGACTCCCTCTGTCTCAAGAGACTCCCCCTGGTTTCTGACCACATTGCCTGGCCCGCCGTCCCGGCCGCTGGAAATAAAAAGCACTCTCATAACCATGCAGTGTCACACCGGTAAAAGATACCGTTCCGGGACATCATCAGGTGTTCAGCCGCGTTCCGGCTATCATTGCCTCTACTGCTCATTGAGCCTGGAACTGATCAATAAGGTATTCTACGCGAAGATTAAAACAGGCGTTTGCAGCAAAGTCACCCGCCTCAAAAACCCACCTCCCATCCAGGAATCTGTACCTTCCCGCTTCTCCGTCCACGAGCATCTGGTAAGGGTCACTCTGACCGAAAATACATTGCATCTCATTTACCAGGAACCGGCCATCCGATTCAAAGAGATCAACAGCCTGGCTAAAGAGCCGGTGTCTGTCGGTAATTCCCTTTATGAAATCAAGCAGTTCATAAGGAGGATTATCATAAAGCTTCAACAGAGAACCACTCGCCTTATCTCCTGACTTCAGCTTCTTATGTGCGAAAAAGCTTTCGCCGATTCTGACGGCACGCCATTCAAATTCATGCGGCACATATTCCTGGATAATCACAAACCCCTTCTGCCGGCTGATTCTTTTGGTCATATAGACATCCAGTTTCCCCGGAATCATACTTGGCTGAACAATATACCGCAATCCGCGCTGCAACAGCCTGCCCTTTGCCAGGTTGGGTCCTAAACGCTGAGGAGCCCCACTGCCGGTGAACGTCTTTTCAAGATAGTCGCGCGCCTGCCTGGCCGACTCCAGTATGGTAACCCCGCTGCCTGAAGCGCCGATATTGGTTTTTGCAACCATGGGACAGGCACTCTCCTCAATAAATGAGAGGGCCTCATCATATTCATAGAATATATGCGTAACCGGAGAAGGGATCTCCCATGCCTTCAGCCATGAAGCCAGAAAGCGTTTGTTCTCATAGAGGAAGATTTCCAGCGGAGCAGGAAAGACCGTGTAACCCAGCTCCACGCCGAGAATGAAGATTCTCTCATCGTAAAGCTGCTTGTAATGTGCTGTCAGCCCTCCTGGCCTGGCAAGCAACAGATCAAAGGGCTGCTCACGGATCTGCTCCAGCCAGCTGTCAGAGACGAGGTTCACCACCCTGTAATCAAGCCTGTCTGCATGTTTCTCACATGCTTCGCTCCAGGGAAGATGATCATCCCTGCTTTCATTAGCCAGTATTACCGCCCTTAGTTTCATTTTCTCATTTTATCTCATTTTGCCCGGCACTACTTCTTTGCCCGATTTACCCGGCATAAAGCAGGGATTGTCCTCCCGTGCAGCCGGGAGGCCCGCCCCGGCTATGCCCTGACAGCAGGCCTCCAGCCTCAGGGTGCCACGCTGCCTCACATTGAGGCATACTACCTGACCTGCTCCTCACACCACCCCTGTAAGATATGACAAGCTGAAGACCCTGTAAAGAGCCTCTGCAGAAAGCGTTTTAATGAACTCCTGCCTGAAATATTCCGTGGAAACAGGGACCGCCTCCCACTGTTTCCTGTTCTCTCTCCATGCGGCGCCCACCGAAAACGGATCAGGCGGATAGCCTCCCAGTCCGCTGATCTTCCTGAGGTAACCCGCACTAATCCGCAGCTTGCCGCGGAAGCTGATGAGATCATCAGGGCGATATCCCTTGTCGGTCGGCACTGTTTCGAAATCGGGATAGGTTTTCCGTATGATATGGGCATAAAGAACCTGTCCCTTATAACGCTTAAATGGATTGTGTTCAAAATATCCGGAATGTATACCAGCCAGCCTGGTCTCAAGGATAGCCTTCAGAAAACCGGTATCAAGGAACGGAGTTCTGTTTTTGATGTATCTGAATTGATTCACCATTTCTGCACCGAAATATTTCCTGAATATCTCTTCAAACACAAAAACATAGAACCTCTGGTTTCTGGTCAGCCCGGAGAATGAGGGATTGTAGCAGGGCAGTCTTCCGAGATCCTCTCTCAGTGCCTCCCACTCTGACCTGAAGCGGCCCATGTTCAGCAGGCGGTACTCTGCACTCTCCTCCAGCATACCGGCTCCCCGGTCCGGGTCAGCAGAACCGAACAGATTACGGAGATTTGCAGATATGACCGGGCCTGCCACATGGGCAGCCCTGAAAACCTCACTGCCGAAATTGCCGGTAACCATGTGCTTATATTCCCTGGAAAGCCTTCTGGCCGCATGCAGATAGTGTGCACGGGTAAAGGTAGCACTGCCTGATGAGTTCAGGATAAACTCCTCCCCGCAATTCCGGCTTTCATTCCTTATATAGCCATCGTCAAGCAATACAGGGATAAGGGGCAGACCGGCCCTGCGTGCCAGGAGATCAGCAATTTTCAGATCCAGGGAATCAGGTGCGCCGAAACAGTAGCACCCGAATGATTTGCCGTAATGCAGCCCCGCCGATACCAGTGTACGTCCGTCAAACCCCCCGGTAAGGGCATGTACATAAGGCACGTCGGGCAGATACTTCTGAACCGCCTCGATGAAGATATCGGCTATCCTGCCGGCCGACCGGGCCCATGGGCGTGGAGATGCTGAAAAATAGTCCTCGATACTGGTATGCCTTACAATTGTATGATGATCCCCCGAAAAGCGGAAATAACTGTTTGAAGGCAGCAGTTTGATGTCGTCAAAAAGGGTGTGGTTGAAAAGTGGATAATTGAACAGGAGAGTTTCCAGGATAAATCTTCTTGAGATTTCTCGCCTGCCCAGCAGCTTCCCCAGGGTAATGGCGCTGTCAGAGAACAGCACCGTATGACGATCAGAGCAGTAATAGACCGGCAGAACCGAGAATAGCGAATTGCCAAGGAAAATATTCCCGTCACTCTTTCTCATCAGGAGGAAGTAATAATGGCCCGCGACATTGCTGATTATCGTTTCGGGTTCCGTGCTGAGCGCCAGGTTGCGGCTGAGTGACTGCGGGCAGACAGGATCACCCCATAGCACCAGCTCATATTCCTCCTGATCCAGGTGCATCTCTATGACAGGGATACGGGTGAAAAGCTCCATACACCGTGTCATTCCCTTTGCTACAGGTATCTTAAGTACAAACCCGATCATACCACCTCAATGATATCAGTAGCTCCCGCTTCTCCCATACCTGAACAGTGTCAGCAGTTCTGAATAGGGGCTCTTCCCTGAAAAGGCACGCAGTTTGAATTTTGTCTTCATTCTTTTCGCCGTACTCGAAAAATCCATTCCCATGCGAACCGGGATCCTGGTCAGGTCATCCTTCGCAACGCCCGGTGACTTCCCGGTAGTGGTCATTAAATAACCTGCTTCAAGAGCCATCTGATGCAGGGTCTCATTGTTTTCACCGTATGGCCAGCAGAGGAATTCTACCGTTTTATTCAGGTTTGTTTCAATGATTCTCTTTGATCCCACAATCTCCTCTCTGACCCTTCTTTCATATTCATCCTCACTTTCTGACCTGACTATCAGGGTACCGCTTCCCCGGTACTTTTCATACTCAGGCCGTACCCGGTCAAACATCTTCTCAGAACTGTATTCATCGAATTTAAAATCCCTTGCCGCTTCAACACAATAATCGATAAACCCCTGGTTGATCTCAACCTGTCTTGCCATGAGAGCCGGGCGTGATTCAAATATCGGATATCCGGGCGGAAGCAGCCGCTCGGCCTGCGGCTCCTCAATATAGCCCGGCTTCAATGAGGGGAACCGGTTCCATACAAGGTGGTAGTTATCACTTCCCGGGCGATGATATCCTGAGGAATCGCCGGTGACAAACCGGTGGAAACCAATCAGCCTGTCGGAGACCGTATACTTTGTGTGAGACATTGTATGTGACTGAATGTCCATTACTCCCGACTCCTCCATAATCCTCATCTCCTCCCAGCTGAGAAAGCCCCACTGCTGCGGCAGGTCAGGTCCGTTGCCCGCGCTGACGGCTGACTCCATTCCGGGGCGTACCACCTTCCGTTCATCAACAAATTCAGGATTGACAAATATGGTTCCCTTCAGTCCGTATCTCCTCATCAAAGGCCATGCATACTGCCAGTTGTCAAGATAGCCGTCATCAAATGTTATAACAAGGGGGTTTTTGATCTTTCCTGCCACTCCATGGCGTATGGCACGGTATTCTTTCAGGTGGATGGTGGTATAGTTCTCCGAGATATACCTCAGATGATCCTCAAATTCGGCATATCCGGTTGTCAGGTAGTTTTTCAGCCACTCGGGCTTTCTCCGGCCGACTGAATGATAGAAGACTACTGGTATCTCTTTCAAGGTCAACGACTATTGAATGAGCTGAAAAGACTCATCAGTTTTTCCAGGTGGCCCTGCATTGAAAAACGCTTCCTGAATTCTGCAGCGGTCTCAGGTAGCTCCGCCCTCAGAAGCTCCAGGTTATTCAGTTTATCAAGAATACGCTCTTCAATGCCGCTGCCCGGTTCAACCAGGTATACCGGATGATTTGCAAATATCTCACGTATACTGGGTATGGCAGATGCAATCACAGGTGTCCCGCACAGTATACTCTCGACGACCACATTGCCGAATGACTCATATTCGGAAAGAAAGAGCAACGCTCCGGCATCATGGAAGACAGCCTCAATATCAGGCCTGAACCCCTTTAAGGTGATATAGTCGCCGGCATCCAGTCTGCCGATCTTCTGCCTGAGGCACTCTTCCATTGGGCCGCTGCCATAGATTTCAAACAGAGTATCCGGCATCTGATCATGAATGAGCCCGGCAGTTTCAATCCATCTCAGCAGGTTCTTGCCCTTGGTGAGGCGCCCTGCATATATGATTTTCAGCGGCCTCTCATTTCCGGTTCCGGCTTTGAATATGAGATTGTCACTGTTCACCGGATTGTAAATGACCTCAATATCTCTTCCCGGCCTGATCTTTTCATTGAAGACCTGTCTGCTGTATTCTGAGTTCGCTATCAGTCTGACCCGGCTGTTAAGTGCCATTCTCCAGAGAGTCTTTCTCACAATGCCCTGGAGAGCCCCGCTCCAGTATTTCGTGCCCCTGATATTGTAAATTATTCTACCTGCCCCTGCAGCCCTTACCGCCAGCAGGAAATAGGGGCCCGCATTAAGCAGGTAGAATACCTCATCCCTGTGCCGCCGGGCATACTTCCATAGACGGATAAAAGCCTCAATATTATTAACAGACCCATGGTTTCTTGTCAGTGTAGATTCCTTGTACACATCATAGCTTCCGGCCAGGGGCGGTCGTATTGTGAAAACGCTGAAGTCCACATCACTGCACGAACTGACAACTTTCGACAGCAGTAGCTCTATCCCTCCGGGTGAGGAATAGAAATGCACAAGATGTACCTTCAGCAGTTTCTCCATTCTACCTTTCCTTCAGCCTCGCAATTATTCTTTCCGCATTGTTTACGGGTGAATATTTTTCCTTGATGAATTTTCTCATGGCATCCGCCGTTTCCCTGCGTGCCCGGTCATCACTCAGATACCGCGAAGCCAGGTCGCCCGCCGTGGAATAGTCTCTTATCAGCGGAAGGGTGATGCCGGAATCACGGAAGATCAGATCCTCCACATCTTTGCGGTACTCAATGAGAGGAAGTGATCCGGCTGCCAGGGCCTCCATCATTCTGATATGGACCCCGTTGAGGATGCCGGGGTTACCGTCAACCGGGATTATTCTGGCCTTGTTGAACATCCTGTTTATTCTCTCATCCGGTATGAACCCCGATTTCCGGAAACATCCTGCCAGCTCAGGGAAAAAGGGAAACCACCTCTCCCACGAGTCATTGCCGTAAATCCTCAGTCTGAACCGGGTGAACCGGCTCATCAGCATCGCCTTCCGGTATCCCCACGAGTTGACGTAGCTTGCACCGACATACAATATGTCTGTCTCCTCCTCATCATTACCGGCACCATTCCCGTCAATCCTGAAATAGATCCGCTCATTCATTCCCGGCATAAAATGCATTGTCTGTGCAATGCCGAGGGTATTGAGCTGCCCCGCCCAGAAGCTGTCAGGTGACAGCACCAGGTCAGCAGAAGCCAGGCACGACAGATAGAAATTGTTCTGTGGCGTGTAGAAAGGACTGTCACCCATAAAGAAAAGCAGTTTTGAACGCTTTTTCAGAGTGAGGCAGGTCTCCGGCAACAGATACTGTGAGTTATAAACAAGTATAAGGTCAGGCCTGTATGAATCGGCGAGTTGCATTATCCGCTGATTAACCTTCAGCTGGAAACTCAGTTCCCACCGTTTCCTTACCCGGTATGGCAGCCTGTACATCTGGGTATTAACCATTTTCTCCAATCCGCTTATCCCTGATCTGATATCGGCAGCACTTACCTCCTGGGCCATTCCGGCCAGAACATCACGAAGCGAATCATACAGGGAATAGCGTGCAGGGCAGATCAGCAATGCCCTTTCAAATTCTTTTTTCATTGACCAGCATTGATATTTTCTGATACTGAAGTGCACTGAAGCTGAGAAAAACAGCCTGTGGAATAATCCTTGACGGGATATTCGTGTAATTGAACTGCTGTCCGCTGGTTGAGTGTATGATAAACCATCCGGTCAGAAAGATCACTATTACAAGCAGAATGTCCCTATCTCTAACTCTCCCTTTTGACAGTACGTAGAGTGATACTATCTTGTAGATGAACCATATCAGGAATCCGTTCAGCAGGAGGAACCCAGCCACGCCGGCCATGGCCAGCAGGCTCTGGTTTCCGACATGCCGGTCACCATATTCATACCCCTTGTCAGAGATCCCCCATCCGAACAACGGATTTTCCCGCCAGCCTTCCATTACCCTGATGCTTCGGTAATCTAGTCTCTGAAGAGTGCCTCGCGCTGTCAGGTCACCTTCAAATATAGCCTCCATTGTATCAAGCCTCTGGCCTGCAAAGCTGACCTGCCGGTGTATCACAGGGTTGGAGAGGGCAAACAGGGTGACGGCGGTGATGACCAGCAGCGCTCTCAGGGTAACCCTTGATGAGAGGGCGCCCAGCAGCATGGCAAGCACGATGATAAGGCTGAAACTGATTATCCAGCCCCGTGTTGCCGAGAGAAGTGCCATGGCAAGGGCTGCAAAAACCACAGTGAAAGGAAGAGCCAGCCTGGAAAATCTAGCTTTCTTTTCACTTATGAGCCAGAGTGCTCCAAACAGTCCGAGCAGGGTAGCATTCTCGCTGTAGAAAACCCGGAAGTCAGCTTTGCCCGCTTTTTCACCCGTGGATCCGAACCCAGTCATCTCCATCGGTGACCGTCCGATGAACAATGTCACCAATTGTGCTGCAAATGCACAAAGTACAATGAAAAACATCAGCCTGAACAGTTGCCTGTACATCTCCTCGTTGATCAGCAACCTGGGAACCGAGTAGAACAACAACATTGGCACAAAGCCTCTTATTACCCTGAAGTAGACGTTCAGCTCACCGCTAAGACCCATCATCTGTCCCCATGCAATATTGAACAGCATGTATATGAAAAGCAGCTGCATGTATCTGCGATAAAATACTTCAGGAGTCCTCTTCTTTCCGGCAGCCTTTATAACCGTTAAAAAAATATATATCTGTGAGATCTCAACCTTGGGGAGGCCCGGCAAAATGGTCAGTGTAACAGAATATAATCCGAAGAAACTGAAAAATCCGTCTGTTGTTACCAGGAAAAAAGCCATCCACAACGGTTCATCCTCAGAATAGAAATATATTGTAGCCACAAGAATGTACCATACCAGCCTGAATGGAGCAGGGGCCAGATATGAGACAAAGATTGTCACTGCAATCAGGCCTGCCAGTTTTATGAGGTCAGGGATGAGCTTAATCCGCTCTTTCAGACTGATAACCGCCATTGGTCCATCCGTGATTTATGAAGTGCTGTCATTGTCCGGTGCCGCTGCTTCTGCCGCCTGCCCTTTCCGGCCCGGCAGTGATGAGACAACATTCTTCAGCTCAGTGAGTGCACTCATCCCGGCGGCCCTCACCAACAGAAGGAACAGGAGCGGCACTAACGTTAGCTTAATCGCCAGCTGCGCCAGGTCAGATCCGACAAACCGGTCAACAAGAAAGTAACTGAAGGCAAAGCAGGCTCCTGCTATCAGGCCCATCTTCACGAGACCAAGCACCACTTTCCCGAGATCTATCTCCTGATCTTTCACAACAGCCAGCAGCGTGAACAACAGTCCCGCAAACGTTGATGCCACCTGCCCTGCAATCAGTGCCCTGATGCCTGCCCTGTAGAGTAAGAGTATGCCGAGGCCCATCAGCACCTTCCGGCCAGAATCAATCAGAAGGGCCATTCCCCCGCGGTCAGCAGAATAGAGAATGTTCAGGTTAAACATCATGAGCGGATAGAAGAAGCCTTCCAGAAAAAAGAGATGCATATAGGGTACTGCCGGCAGCCACTTTGAGGTCAGGGCCAGTGATACAAATGGCCTTGCTGCAATGATCAGGATCAGTGATCCCATGAACATCACCATCGAGAGCAGGGTAAACGACTTCAGATAATTGAGGGCATATCTCTCCCTCTGATCCTGTATTTTTGAAAAGGCGGGAAATATAACCCTTGAGACCGAGATCGTTGTCTGACGAATGAAAATCTCATGAAACCGGTTTGCATTGGTGTAGTATCCCAGCTGCGCCACAGGAAACAGCTTCCCGATAATGGGGAAATAGCTCTTCGTAAAAATGACATCTGTAAGCCCTTGCAGCAGAACCTTGTAACCAAACCGGAAAAGTGAGCTGAAAGAGCTCAGACTGAACAGAAACTGTGGTCTCCACCCTGAGGTAAACCACAGTCCTGCCAGGTAGATTACATTTCCTGCCAGGGTCTGAAAGACGAGCGCCCATACTTCATAACCCCTCATGGCCATAACCAGCCCGGTCATGCCTGAAACCAGTGCTGAGGGCAGGTTGATCCAGGTGAGTTTTCTGAAGTTCATCTGCCTGGTCAGTATAGCTGACTGAACCGAACAGAGGGAATTAAGGACAATACCTATGGCAGCCACACGGGTAATAGGTACCAGCAGGGGTCTGTCAAAGAAGCGTGCAATTCCACCTGCGCTGAAGAAAAGAACAAGATAGATCAGCAGGGCAGTAAATGTATTGAACCAGAAGGCTGTTGAAAAGTCAACACTGTCACTCTCCTTCCTCTGTATAAGGGCAAGTGAAAAGCCGCTCTGCATAAGCACCTGCCCCAGTGAGATGAATATCACGATCATCCCCATCAGGCCATAATCGGCAGGCGACAGGGTTCTTGCAATGACAATGCTGAAACCCAGCTTGATCGCATATACCCCGAATGAGTCAAGGAAGCTCCAGAATAAACCCCTTGTTGTCTGACGCATTAAACTACTCATACGGCTGAGTCATCATACTTTCTATGGAATAGCTCATTACCGGTGCCAGATCACTGGTTCCCGGTGATGATTGGTCTGGCGGGCACTCCCCCTACGAAGGTGTCAGGCGGAACATCCTTGCTGACAAGCGAGTTTGCGCCCACACGGCTGTTCTCACCTATGGTGACGCCGGGAGATACCGTAACACCCGAATAGCATATTGAGTTAGGTCTGAGGATAACCGCTCCCCTCTTTTCCGGGCAGGGAGGGATGAGTGATGTGGTCTGATGGGTCCACACCTGGCAGTACCCTCCTATACCGGAATACTCTTCGAACACCACCTGATGACTGAGATCAATGATTGCATTGTGCCCTATGAATGAGCCCTCCTTCAGAATCAGGTTCCGGAATGGCAAGACCGGGTCGGGGCGGTGAAGTATTATCCCCCTCTCAATCCTTACACTCTCCGCCACAGTTGCCCCATATCTCCTGAGATATTTAGGGATGAACCTGAAAGGCATCCTTTCAATGACATGTGACAACCCGTACGGGCCATGCAGCCAGAATGCATAACGGCACCTGATGAGCCATCCGGTATCTTCGATGAACCAAAAGAGCTTCCTGATCATTGATTCAGCCATTGAATACCTTCTTCACCGCCATGACAACACTCTCCGTCTCTCCGTCGGTGAGTGACGGGTAGAGCGGCAGCCTCAGAAAACGGTTGAAGAACTCCATGGTTCCGGGCATTTCGTCATCACTGGCCAGGTGTTTATAAAAACCGTTTATATGCAGCGGTGAATAGTGCACATTGGCCATGATCCCCTCTTCCCTCAGGGCATCCATCACCCAATACCTGTGCTCAGGGGGCACAAGTATGCCGAAGATGTGCCAGTTGGTCTCCGCCCATGATGGCACACGTATGAAATCCAGATCCCTGATCCCGCTTAACTGTTCAATATAAGCTGCGGCAATCTTCTTCCTTAGGCCGTTCATATGGTCTATCCTGGCGAGTTGCGAGACTCCCAGTGCTCCCAGTACATTTGACTGCACATACGAGTTCCCGGTATCGACATATTCATAGAATCCCCTTGTACGGTTTTCCGTAATGAAAGTGTGCTTGTCGGTACCCTTCTCCCTCAATATCCTTATCCGTGCAGCCAGGGCATCGTCATCGGTCACCACAGCACCGCCTTCACCGGTGGTCAGGTTCTTGGTACCGTGAAAGCTGAAAGTGGAGATATCAGCCAGGGTACCGGTCTTTCTTCCTTTGTAGAGAGATCCGATTGACTGTGCCGTATCATGCACCACATAGAGGCCATGTCTGCGTGCTATTTCGTTGACAGCGTCCATATCTGCCGGGATGCCGGCATAGTCAACCGGAACGATTGCCACTGTACGCGAGGTGATGCGCTCCTCGATCCTCGAGACATCAATACTGCCGTTGTCGGCATAAACGTCTGCGAGCACAATTCTGAGGTTATTGTAGATTGCCCCCAGGGCAGTTGAGGTATAGGTAAAGTCAGGCACTATCACCTCTGAGCCGGCCGGGAACTCCTTTACCCTGAATGCCAGTTCAAGTGCTGCCGTGGCTGAGTTGACAAAGAGGACATGTTTTGCCCCCAGGTATTCAGCCAGCCTCTGCTCAAACTCCCGGCAATCGGGCCCGTCGCCAGATACAAAGGTTGACCTCATGGCCCTGTCAACTGCAGCGAAGTCACTCTCATCAAGCATGGGCCGATGTATGAGCACAGGTGAGCGGGAGACCGGCTCACCGCCATTTATCGCAAGACTCTTATTATGCCTGTTCATCTTTCAGATTGTCCTGTAATGAGAATAGTATTCATAAAAACTGTAGATCCTGAGCAGTTCATCAATGCCGTCCTCCACTGTCAGTGCCGGCTTGAAACCGATTTTCTCAATCCTGTCGAAATTGACAATGAAGTGCCTCAGATCCTTATCCTTCACCTCTGAGTTTACGATGGCGAAGTCAACCCTCTCCCTGATCTTTTGTGCAATCTCCTCCTTTGAGAAATTGAGGTTATTGCCTCCGGCATTGAATATCTTCCCGCGCATCGCAGAGTAGTTATTCATTGTAAAGAGGTAGCAGTCGGCAGCATCTTCCACGTGTATGAAGGTACGCCTGGCAAAGCTGTCAAACAGTACTATCACCCTCTCCTTTACAGCTTTATAAACAAAATCGTTGATCATCAGATCCATTCTCATCCTTGGGCTGAACCCGAAGACTGTGGCAAACCTCAGTGAAACAACGTTATCTCTTTCATGCAGAATACTCTCTGCTGCCAGTTTCGTCTGGGCATAGTTGCTCACCGGATCCACCGGTGTCTCCTCATCGCAGGGCAGGCCCGACTTGCCATACATTGATGTTGTAGATGCATTGATAAGCATCTGACCCGGGGCGAGATCCCTGGCAATCAGCCTGACTGCCTCAACATTTATAAGCTGTGCCGAGTGCGGGTTGGAGGCACAGGCGGGGAATCCGCTTATACCTGCCAGATGGAAAACCACATCATACTTCGCCAGATCGGGAATACCGTTACGGATATCATGCTTTATTATCGTCAGCCTCGGATTGCTGGCAAGATGCATCACCGGCTCATATCCATACATGAAGTTGTCAAGCAGGGTTACCGGGTAACCCTGTTCAAGCAGTTTTCGGGTGAGTACCGTTCCCTTGTATCCGGCCCCACCGGTAATCAGGATTTTCATTATGATGAGTATTGGTTTATCGATCAGATAATCTGCCTTACATTCGGGTCAGTCAGGCTATAGCACATACCTGTACTGACTTATTGCATCATTGAATCATTTTGTCAAGCGCCTCGAAATATCTTTCCCGGTGCAGCACCAGAGCTTCATATGCCTGTAACCCCCATACAACGATCATTATCCCTGCCAGCATGAGCCTTATAGCCAGTCTCTTCCTGTTCTCAGGCCTGAACAGTTCACACAACCGGGAAATATCGACTGCAGTAACCGGAATAATGAACGCCAGCATTGCCACTACCCGGTAACGCTCAGCCCATGCAGCATAAACGGAAATCGCGGCAATAAGGTATATACCCAGAAGAAAGAACAGAAACCGGAAGCCCGGAGGCTCCAATATACTGCTCAGGCTGAAATCTGCCGTAAGTATGAACAAGATCACTATTGCAAGAAAAGGCAGCTGCAACAGGAGTGCTGCAGTTACCCATCCTGTCCCTGCCTTGCCGTTGACCAGCATTGTAAGCCCGTCTCTCTGTGGCATTATACCGAAAGTATACAATATCTTTTTCGCCTGGAGGAGGATCCACCTGTGCGGCTCCCTGGTAATAAAGCGCTTAACCTCATAAGCCTTGAAACTCTCAACAACCTCCGGAGTGATCACGATTATCCCCTTCTGGCCGGCATATTCAGTCAGCCTGCTGTTGAAGAGATCCTCATTCTCCTTATAGATAAAACCCACTTCGCCACCATTGCCTCCATAGGGTGTATGGCCCCAGAACTCGAGCCACATACCCGGTTTATGAACCCCTTCACGTAAACCATCATAAGGTCTGATCACAAAAACCAGCCCGAATAGAATTACCGACAGAGCCAACAACTGTATACCTGACACCTTATTCCACTTCCACATAAAAAACAGTCCGGCAATGAACAGATAAGAAAAGATAAATAGCATGGTGTTTCTGAAAAGTAATGATCCCATGACAGAAATAACCAGGAGAGAGCCGCATAATATTTTCCGTGACCTGCTACCTTCCTGAAGGAATTCCAGCAACACCAGCAGGAACAATACCGTAAAGAAATTTTCATACACCTGGTTGTAAAGCACAGAGCTCAACAGCAGGAACTCGGTGTAGAGAGTGGTCATGGCTACTGCAGCCAGCCCTGATAATTCAGACCCGGAGGCCCTCATGACAATCTTCCAGACAAGAAATGATGTCAGGGTTGCCAGCAGGCACTGGAAAATAAAAAAAGCATCCAGGCTGCCTGTGAGATGTATAAAAAAGGCTGCGATATAAGCGGGGGTGTAGTACCAGTAAAAGCCATACATAGGTTTCGGTCTTCCGCCATCCAGAATCAGACCTAGTTTTCCGAACAGTGCTCCTGACTCTGATATACCGGCAAAGCTTTCCGTATTGATATACAAGAGCAGATGAAGGCCAAATTGCACAATCAGAATAGCAAACGTCACTATCCTGATATCAACCTTCAGCGTTGGGAACCTTTTCATCTCTTTCAGATAAATTTCCTGAACCCTGCCAAATGGCAAACAGGAATGTTACAAACAGTGCAATAATCAACATATCGGCCGGGAAGCGGAACCGGTTCGCATCGCTCAACACGTTGAACCAGGTGTTAACGAGCGGGAAATACCATATCAGGGCATACAAGATAAGCCATGGAACCCCCTGCCTCAGGCCTCCCCTGCGTCTGACCATAAAGAACAGATGAATGAGTGAGCCGGCATACGTTAGTGTAACAATCAGGATCATGGCAGCTTTGTAGGCCCGGATCATCCAGGCAGGAAGGAGATTCAGGTTAATCTTAATGGTTTCTGAGAGGGTAGGTGAAACATATTTGAAAGAGTAGAGAAAGGAGTAGATTCGCAGCCTCATAATCTCGCTACGGTTTGCCTCCGCAATCTCTCGGTAGAAGGGCTTCAGTTTTTCGTTCAGCTCCCGTATTCCATCAGGTGTGCCTGGCAACCCGTAAAGTCTCAACAGATCTTCTTCCGAATTCTTGTATAACAGATAACCGCTGACCTCAGGCCTGAAATAATCATTGATCCTGCTGATGCAGCGTTGTCCGAGCAGTGATGCCTTTCTCTGCTCATTCACACTCTCTTGTGCCATCAGTTCATCCCTGGTCTGCAGGAATATGTCAAGGACCTGCTGATACTCCTCACTCACCCGGACTGAATGATCTATCACAGAAGGGATTGCCCAGCGCTGACCGGCATGATGTTTCGGAAGGAGCTCAAATCTCCCGTAACTGAAATAGTTGTGTGCAGACCACGAACCGGTAATCAGCAGGGTGCCGAAGGCCAGGAGCAACAGATTCCTGATTGCCTGCATCAGCCTCACCCTGTTATAGTTCAAGATGTCTGAGATGACAATCAGGAATGCAATCACAAATGGCAGCCCCAGCATGTTGAAACGGGCCAGTATCAACAGCCCGGCAACAATACCGGCAAGAAAGGCCGTCAATGCCCTGCTGCGTTGTGAATACCTCAGTATTAGCCATGCCAGCAGGGTAAACAAAACCAGGGCTATCGTTTCTGACAGCATCATAAATCCAAAAAAGATGACTGTCAGATTCAGGACGCCTGCTATTCCGGCAATGAATGCAGTCAGCTGATTCCCTGTAATCCGGCTGATTATTTTGTAGACAAGCCATGAAGAGAAGAAGATCAGGGTGTATTGTAACACCATCATGGCGGTCAGGAAGCCGCCTTCTCCGAAAACAATGAAAGAGCCGCCCAGGATGAGGGAGTAGAGCGGCGAACGGTGACTCTGATCCGTCTCGCTTGCCCCGGGCAGATGATATATCTGCCGTGCAAGATCCAGATAGGCCGGATAATCTCCCTGCGCCTCAGTGGTTACCGGCCTGAACAAAAGGCAGTACGACAGGCATAAGAGAGCACCGGCAATAAGAAAGAGGTTATAAAACCTTTCCCTGCTGTTTTTCACCATCTTCTTTCTTCCTGATTATATAGCCCGGCCGTCCTTTCACCTCTTCATAAATCCTCCAGATATACTCTGCAATTATCCCGAGTGAGAAGAGTATTATACCCGAGAAGAAGGAGATTATCACAACCGTTGATGTCCATCCGGGAAGTCTCTCGCCCCAGAATGCCGGGTTGCCGAAAAGGGCTATGTATACATAGAAGACAATAATACAAAATGCCACCACCGCAAAAATCAACCCAACCCAGGTAATAATCCTGATCGGCCAGGTCGATCCGGAGAAGAAAATATCCTTGAAAAAGCGTATCTTTTTTTTAAGTGTCCAGCGTGACCTGGCATTTGTACCCTTCACCCGGTCATAAGGGACAAAGCACGGATTAAACCCCAGCCTCAGTACTTCAGGCACTATGGCGGTGTTTATCGGATGTATCCGCTCATTGAGCAGGTCTATCAGTTCCCTGTCAATAAGGAAGGCATCAGCTCCCCCTTTCGGAAATCGCACCTCCGAGATACGGTTGATTATACCATAAAATGTTCTTGCTGCAAGATTATTCAGGAAACCGTCATCTCTGCCGGTACGGTACGGTACAATCACCTTCTCGCCTGCCTGCCAGAGGCGGTACATCTCAACAAGTTTTTCATAGGGAAGCTGTTCGTCATCGGGGATAAAGGTGGCGCATGCGCCCCGGCTGACACTCAGACCGGCAAATACCGCATAGTTCGAACCATAGTTGCGGCTCAGTTTGTAAGCCGTTACATTCTCATGCTTTTTTTCCAGGTCCAGCGCCAGGCTAAATGATTCATCATCCGATCCGTCATCAATAACAATGAATTCGAAAGGTATCCGATTGGCATCCATAGCCTCAGAAACCCGGCTGTAGGCGATGCCTATCCTCTCCTTGCTGTAGTATGACAAAAGTATAATGCTAAGCATCTATCTGAAATCGTTGATTATCTCTGTAACCCTTTCATATTCCTGCTGCTCCATCACCTGGCTGATGGGGAGGCTCAGCACCTCGCGGTGTATCTGCTCGGTCAGGGGGAGGCTGAGCGAGCTGAACTGCCGGTATGCCTCCTGCCTGTGCGGGGGGATGGGATAGTGAATCAGTGTCTGCACCCCGTTGTCGGTCAGGTGCTGCTGCAGACGGTCACGCTCAGGGTGACGCACCACAAAGAGGTGATAGACATGGCTCAGGTCACCGGCTATCTTATCGGTGCCATCCGTCACAGGCAGTACCAGGCCGGGTGTTTTGATATTCCTGTGATAGTAAAGGGCTATCTCCCGCCGGTGACTGTTGTCGGCATCGAGCCGTGGCAGCTTGACACGCAGCATGGCCGACTGTATCTCGTCGAGCCGCGAGTTGAGGCCCTGGTAGTCGTTGACATACTTCCTCACCGACCCGTAATTAGCCAGGGCCCTCACCACCCGTGCCAGCTCGTCATCTCCGGTTGTCACCGTGCCGCCGTCACCGAGTGCCCCGATGTTCTTGCCGGGATAGAAGCTGTGACCGGCGGCATCACCCAGGGCGCCGCTTTTCCTCTGCGGAGTGCCGGGTAGCACCGCGCCGGCAGCCTGCGCATTGTCTTCAACTATCTTCAGCCTGTACCTCCCGGCCAGCTGCTCCAGGCCCTCTGACCAGCATATCCTGCCGTAGAGATGTACCACCATAATCGCTTTGGTGCGGGAAGTGATATGCTGCTCCACCTTCGACAGGTCGAGGTTGTAAGTAGCCATATCGGGCTCGACCAGGACCGGCTTCAGGCGGTTATCGGTTATGGCCAGTATCGAGGCGATATAGGTGTTGGCCGGCACAATCACCTCATCCCCCTCCTTCATCTCGCCCATCTCTATCCACGCCTTGAAGATGAGCCTCAGGGCATCGAGGCCGTTGGCCACCCCTATGCAGTGCCGGGCGCCTATGTATGAGGCATACTCCCTCTCGAAAGCTGCCGTCTCCTCACCCAGCAGGAACCAGCCGCTCCTGATCACACGCTGCGCCGCCGCCGACAGCTCCGGCTCATAACTGGCGGTTATCTTCTGAATATCAAGGAATTTTATCATCTTGCCAAAGTTAATCTATTGCATCCCTGAAAAATAACTATCAGGTATTTGCTGCCCGATATTGCTTAAGGAACCTGGTGCAGCCACTAATTCCGTGCCCATTGAACTAATCCAATGGTCTGAACGAAGTGATATTGAGTCTTATTGTTCTGTAAAACAGGCCGGAAATATAACTGTATCATGCCCTATAAGAGCTCATAACCGGATTGCCGGAGGTGACAGCAGTTTACTCCTCCGGCATCGTCAGTCACACCATGATTGTGTCTAACGCCCTGCCTGACTGCCACTTGAATGTGTCCGGATTTGTATGGCGCCAGGATATTGGCACAAAGATAAAAAAGAACGATGCCTCAGGCTGTCAGGAGAATCAGAGGTTATCAACAACGGGGAGGGGCATATCAACCTCCTGCCGGCCTCAACAGAGAATCCACGGCCCGAGAGGGTTGAGCGAGGGTAATTGTAGAGTCGCCCCCCTTTCAGAGATTTTTCACATACCACTCCACGGCGCGTTTCAGTCCTTCACCGAAGAGCACCTGCGGCTGGTAGCCGAGCAGTCCCACCGCCTTTCCTACGCTGGCCATGCTGTGGGGAATGTCTCCCGGCCGCTCGGGACCGTGCTTTGCAACAACCTCCGCAATCGCCGGATCATGAGCCGAGAGGTACTCCCGCAGCAGCCTGGTCATCTCATTCAGGTTGACCGAGTCGCCGCAGGCAACGTTGTAGACCTGGTTGATGGCGGCAGGGTTTTCAGCCGTTGCTGCCAGGTTATTTGCAAGGATGACGTTATCGATGTACGTGAAGTCGCGTGAGTTTGTGCCGTCGCCGTTTATCACCGGCGACTCATGCTTCATGAATGCCATGGTGAACTTCGGTATCACCGCGGCATATGGTCCCTCGGGATCCTGCCTGCGCCCGAAGACGTTGAAATAGCGCAGTCCGATGGTCTCCATGCCATAGAGGGCGCCGAACACCCTGGCATACTCCTCGTTGACCAGCTTTGTAACGGCATACGGTGAGAGCACCTTCCCGGTACGCTCCTCCACCTTGGGAAGCTCGGCTGAATCACCGTAGACCGATGAGCTCGATGCATAGACAAACCGCTTTATGCCGGCATCACGGGTGGCTATCAGCATATTCAGGAACCCGTCAATGTTCACCGCGTTGGTGGTTGCCGGATCGGCAATGCTGCGCGGAACGCTTCCCAGGGCAGCCTGGTGCAGCACCAGGTCAACTCCCCTGACCGCCCTGCGGCACACCTCCTGATCGCGTATGTCACCGTCAATCAGGGTGAAGCGGGGATGATCCGCCAGGTCACTGATATTCTGCCGTCTGCCGGTGGCGAAGTTGTCAAGGCAGATAACCTTGTTGCCCCGTTCAAGAAGGTCGTGGCAGAGCGACGATCCTATAAATCCGGCTCCGCCGGTAACCAGGACGCTCTTTTCAGATATAAGGGTCATTGCAATGAAATTTCACAAATCTAATAAAATGTAACGTGAAGGAAGTGGAGAGAATTGTCAGGAGAACAGAAATCAATGGCAGAGAGGACAGAAGTTGCCTCATCTGCCCCAGAGCCATAAGAAGCAAGAAGCATGCTGCATACTTTCGTCAGGTACCACAGTAATCCACCTGTCCGGTATCATAGTCATCGTCCCGTCAAATGCCATAGTGAACGTCATGTCAGGTGCCATAGTCATCATCCTTCCCCGTTGCGGTTACCTGAAGAAAAACTGCAGGGTCACTGTGCGTTGATGCCGTTTTTCGTTGCTGTCGTCAGACGGCACCCATTTCGGCCCTTCTCGCAGCAGCCTGAAAACCTCTTCGGTAAATGGCTGGCCGGGCGATCTCTGTGCCTTCAGGTCAGTGACGGTACTGTCAGCCTGCACTGTGAACGAGACTATGACCCTTGCTCCGGCAACCCGTTTAGTATCCCGGGGGTATCTGAGATTCTCTGCCAGCCACTCCCGGTAGCTCTCCCACCCGCCCAGGGGCAAAAACCGCTCTCCGGACACCTGCTTTACCGTAACAGCCGGTGCCTGCGGGGTTTCTTCAGCTTCCGCCTCAAGCACCGCAATCATCCGGAATTGGTCTGTATCTCTCTCTGTGCGTGGCACGGCCTCAGCAAGCTTATCCGCCTGACGTACCGGGCCGGCAGCCAATACGGCAGCTGCCGGTCTTCTGATGGCAGGAACCTCCGCCTCCCCGGTCTTTAGTAGTATGTCGCTGTCTGACTCCGCCAAATCTATTTCTACCATCTCCATAATTATCTCCCGATCCTCTTCAGCCACTACCGTTGGCTTCTTTTCAATTGGCTGCGCCATTGCGATCAGGGCGGTATCGGTGATCGCTTCTCCTGCCTCAGCCAGCTTCATCTCATGCACTGATCTGTCGCGCAGCAGGGTGACGATCACGGCCGAAGCTATCAGCAATATCGCCACTGCTGCGGCTGCAGGCAGCCACGCGTAGCTTTGCCGGCCGATCCGCCGCTCAAGTCTTCCCTTCAGTTCAGCCAGATCGGCCTCAGCCTCATCGCGGCTCAGTTGTCCGAGACCCTCTCCGGCCTCCTCCCCGAACTCATCATGGGTGATGAGCAGCCGCCTGTCCCGTTTGTTTCCCTTGTTCTCTTTCATCTCACTCTGCCTGGCATTCCATCGTTTTCTTCCGCCGTGCCGGTATCACCTCCCGGAATTCCGGCACCTCTTTCCGGCATCCCGGCTTTATCTTTCTCCTCCCCGGTTACCCTGTCGGATCTCCCCTCTTTCCCTTCAGGCAGACCTGCGCTTCTTTCCGGTCCTCCGGCAGGCGTCAACGGCAATCCGGTTTTCCTGAGGCTCTCGATACAGATTTTCAGGTTTCTCTTCCCGTTCTGTATGCATGACTTCACCCGGTTCTCCTCCATCCCCAGCCGGCTGCTTATCTGCCGGTAGCTGCACCCCTCGTAGTAAAAAAGTCCGATGCAGCTCTTCTGCTCCTCCTTCAGCCTGCCGATGCACTCCTCCAGCCTCATCAGCTCCTCCTCCCCATCGTTTTCATAAGGATGCATCAGGAGCCGGTTTTCCATATAATCAGAGCCCGAAAAGTCGCCTGCCTGACCTGACCCGACCAGGTGATCTGCCCGGAACAGCGGGTCGTTCATCATCTCCCCGGCCTGTGCCATCCCGCTCTTCCGGCTTCTCAGCAACATGAGACAGTGATTCTTCGTCACCACATAGAGCCATGGCCTGAAACGCGCAATCTCCTGCTGCGGCAGGGCGGTCACCAGCTTCTCGAACAGGTTCATCACCTCATCCTTGGCCTGCTCCCTCTCGCCGAGATACCTCAGGCATACGCCGTAGACAAGGTCCATATACCTCCCGTAGAGCTCCCCCAGCACGGCAAGATCGCCATCCCTGCAGAACCGTGCCACGAGCTCCTCATCACTGAGGCTCCTGATCTTTCTTCCAAAAAACAGCGGCGGCATCTCAGTTCATGTTCATCAGTTCTCAGTCACAGCATAAACTTACATATTTTATGGAATATGCCCTTCCGCTGCATCCTTATGACAGAAACCAAACTCACAATGTCATGAAAACAGTATTTTCAGTTCTTGCATTTCTGATTGCCGTTGCCATCGGGCCGGCCACTCGGGGTCTCATCAGGGGCACCGTCACCGGTCCTGACGGCAGGCCTCTCAGCGGTGTGATCGTGATGATCAAAGGCACACATGTCAGTACCATGACCGATGCTGACGGCAGGTATTCCATTCCCGCCACGGCGGAAGCGAAAGTGCTTCTCTTCACCCTTCGGGGAATGAAACAGCACGAGGAACCTGTAATGGGGCGCACCCTCATCAATGTCATGATGATACCTGACGACCAGGCAGTGATGCTTACACAGATGGAAGAGAACCCCATAAGGGAGGAGGCAGCCGGACGAGGGGAGGCACTCAAACGGGAAGAGGCAGCCGGGCGGGAAAAGGCAGCCAGGCTGGAGGAACCGGCCAGGCGGAAGGAAGTAACCCTTGGGCAAAAGGCAGCCGGCAAGATGGACCAGCTTGCGCCGGTCATCGAGCTTGTCGAGTGCGAAGCTTATGATATGTCATACTCAGCCGTATCCGAATCCCCCTCAGAGATCCGTTACGGCGGCTACCGACACTACCAGCCCCGCGAGCCGGAAAACACCGAGTCGTATGCTTCGGTCAGCGAGAATGGTTACATGGATCCGCTCCGTGACCCGTACTCCACCTTCTCCATTGATGTCGACAACGCCTCCTATTCAAATGTGCGGCGTTTCATCAATCTGGGGCAGAAGGTGCCGGTTGATGCCGTCCGTATCGAGGAGATGATCAACTACTTCCGCTATGACTATCCGCAGCCCGCGGGTGAACATCCCATCGCACTCTATACCGAGGCTGCCGTCTGTCCGTGGAACAGCAGCCACTATCTGCTTCACATCGGGCTCAGTGCGAGGGAGGTCAGCAAGAGCGACCTTCCCCCGTCAAACCTGGTCTTTCTGATCGATGTCTCCGGCTCAATGAGCTCGGCCAACAAGCTCCCCCTGCTGAAATCGGCCTTCAGGCTGCTGGTTGACGAGCTGCGTGAGCAGGACCGCGTGGCCATCGTCGTCTATGCTGGCGCCACGGGGGTTATGCTTGAATCAGTTCCCGGCAACCGGAAAGAGAAGATCATGGAGGTCATTGACAGACTCAGGGCCGCTGGTGCCACTGCCGGAGGAGCGGGGCTTAAGCAGGCCTACGAGATCGCTGAAAAGAATTTCATGAAAGGGGGAAACAACCGTATCATACTGGCCACTGACGGCGACTTCAATGTTGGCGTCACCGATAACCTCTCGCTTGAGAAGTTCGTGGAATCGAAGCGAGCCACGGGGGTCTGCCTCACGGTGCTAGGGTTCGGGATGGGCAACTACAAGGATGACCGGCTCGAGCTGCTGGCCGACAAGGGCAACGGCAACTATGCCTATATTGACAATATCCAGGAGGCGAGGCGGGTGCTGGTGCAGGAGTTCGGCGGAACGCTCTTCACCATGGCAAAGGATGTCAAGCTGCAGATCGAGTTCAATCCGGCCCGTGTCAAGGCCTACCGGCTGGTGGGATATGAGAACAGGATGCTTGCTGACCGCGACTTCAATGATGACCGCAAGGATGCGGGCGAGATGGGATCGGGGCACAGCGTGACCGCGCTCTATGAGATCGTCCCGGCCGGATCGGATGAGGGCGGACTGCCGACGGTTGATCCCCTGCGGTACCAGGTAACGGGTTACGGCAGTGAGGCAGCGGAGGCCGGCTCCGGGCGCGCGGCTAGGGGAACGGCAGCCTTCCGGAAAGATACCGCAGGGGAGATGTGCAATATCAAGGTGCGGTACAAGGAGCCTGATTCACAGACCAGCAAATTCCTCAGCAAAGCCGTCGGTGCAGAGATAAAAAAGGCCGGTGAGACCACCGACCGGTACCGCTTCTCCGCCGCCGTGGCTGCCTTTGGCATGCTACTGCGCGATAGCAGCTTCAAGGGCACAGCCACCCGGGCAGACGTGATATCACTTGCCTCGGGAGCACGCGGCAGCGACCCCGACGGATACCGCGCCGAGTTCATCCGCCTGGTACAGGCTGCAAATTGAGAGGGTAATCATCAGGTCTGCTGCCTCTGAAGGCGGCAGACCTATTTCAGGTCGTCAGGGTAAACCTTCTTGCGGTAAAACTTCGATACGTCGAAATAGATATTCTTTTCCGAGCCATCCTTCAGCCGGATGCTGACGAGGTCATACGGATTGCCGTTGTTGTCGACTATCATCTGGCTGATGATGTTTGATCCGGGATATGTACGGTCAATGTACAGATACTCTGCCCTGACCGATCCCACTATCACAGCCTTCTGGAATGTTGAGCCGTCGCGTCCCTGGGAGGAGTCAATGAACGATGCTGCACAACCGGCCGACATAAGTGCCAGCACCACCGCCAGGAAAAGAATTGTCGATTTTTTCATCTCTCTATTTTTACACTCTTGTTATTCTGTACTCAATCCATCAGGGACCATTTCCCCGCGGCGATCCCGTGGCGATGCGTGGCAACCCGCGGTGACTCGTGGTGACCGGCGGCAATCCGCGACTACCGGGAGCGACCCGCAGCAACCCGTGGCACCCTGCGGTGACCCGCGGTCATCTGCCGGCAGCTGCCTGCCATCCACAGATTTAAGCCACCGGGAAATTCAGTGTAAAAATAGATATTTCTTTGTTGGAAACGCTATAAATTCTCCAAATACCACTTATACATCAGGGCCATCCCCTCCCTGAGCGATGTGGCATGCCTGAATCCGAGGCTGCGCAGCTTCGACGAATCGAGGAACTTGCGCGGGGTGCCGTCAGGCTTGGTGATGTCAAATACCAACTCCCCCCTGAATCCGACCGTCTCCTTCAGCAGTGACGACAGCTCCCTGATCGTCACCTCCTCACCGGTGCCGATGTTGATGTGGGTATTCCGTATCTCATCCGTTCCGGCGGGTGCCAGGTCCCTGAATGAGATATTCTCCATGATGTAGACGGTGGCATCTGCCATGTCACCGCTGTACATGAACTCACGGTAGGGACTGCCGGTACCCCATACCGAAACGGTCACGCCTGATGGAGAAAGGCCCGCCTGGGCGGAACCAACAGAAGGAGCCCCTCCCGTAGTTTCAGAGGCCGCTGAGGCGGTACCGGGACTGGCCCCTCCCTCCGGGGAGACAGGCGTTACACCATGACTGAGCAGCAGCTGCATGATCTCGCTCTCCGGCTCATCACCGTCGAACCCGTCCACCGGACGGCGGTGCAGGTCGGCGCGTATCCCCTCCATGTCGCCGTTCTCGAGCAGCCTGCCCAGGTGGATGCGCCGCATGAGCGACGGCATCACATGGCCCCCTGTAAGACTGAAGTTATCATTCGGGCCGTAGAGGTTGGTCGGCATCACCGCAATGAAATCGGTGCCGTAACGCAGGTTGTACGCCTCGCACATCTTCAGCCCGGCGATCTTCGCGATGGCATAGGGCTCATTGGTGTACTCTAGCGGCGAGGTGAGCAGGTGATCCTCCCTCATCGGCTGGGGGCAGTCGCGCGGATAGATGCAGCTGCTCCCGAGGAAGACCAGTTTCTTCACCCCGTTCAGGTATGCGGCATGGATGACGTTCGACTGTATCATCAGGTTCTCATAGATAAACTCCGCCCTGAAGGTGTTGTTGGCCATTATGCCTCCCACCTTCGCGGCAGCCAGTATCACCGCATCGGGCTTCTCCGTTGCGAAGAACCGCTCGGTATCCTCCTGCCGCCGCAGATCAAGCTCCGCAAATGAGCGGCCGATGATCCTGGTGTAGCCCTTCCGCTGCAGGGCAGCCGTTATCGCCGAGCCGACCAGCCCCAGGTGACCGGCAACATATACCTTTGAATCCTTGTTTATCATCTTCCCGGTACTCAGCTCTCTTGTTTACTCGAAATAGTTCGGTGTATTGAATCCGCCCTTCCTGAGATAGACCTCCCGCTTCACCTCCTTGATGTCGCCCTCCATCATGTCGGTTATCAGTCCGGCCAGGTCATACCGCGGCGACCATCCCAGCCTGGTGCGCGCCTTGGTGGCATCCCCTATCAACAGGTCAACCTCCGTCGGCCTGAAATACATCGGGTCAACCCCCACAATAAACTCCTCCCTGGCAGCCCTTTTGCTGATCATTTCGAGGAACTCCTCGCCTACGGCGGAGGTGAACCGCCTCTCATCCACCGATACCAGGTGTCCCTTCTCCTCCAGCCCCTGTCCGCGGAAGACTACCTCGAGTCCTATCTCAGCGGCCGCCATGCGGATGAAGTCGCGTATGGCGGTTGTCACGCCGGTTGCGATGACATAGTCTGAAGGCTCGTCCTGCTGCAGGATGAGGTACATCGCCCTCACATAATCCTTCGCATGTCCCCAGTCACGCTTCCCCGAGAGGTTCCCCATAAACATCCTCTCCTGCACCCCCATCGCTATGCGGCTCAGTGCACGGGTCACCTTCCTTGTCACAAAGGTCTCACCCCTGATGGGCGACTCATGGTTGAAGAGTATTCCGTTGCTGGCGTGCATCTTGTAGGCTTCGCGATAGTTGACGGTGATCCAGTAGGCGTAGAGCTTGGCTGCACCGTATGGCGAGCGCGGGTAGAAGGGGGTTGTCTCCCGCTGCGGCACCTCCTGCACCAGCCCGAAGAGCTCAGAGGTAGATGCCTGGTAGATACGCGACTTGTCAACAAGTCCCAGCAGGCGGACTGCCTCCAGCAGCCGCAGGGTACCTATACCATCAGCATTGGCGGTGTACTCGGGAGTATCGAAGCTCACCTTCACATGACTCATCGCAGCAAGGTTGTAGATCTCGTCAGGCTGCACCTCCTGAACGATGCGCGTCAGGTTCATCGAGTCGGTCATGTCTCCGTAGTGGAGGATGAAGTTGCGGTGCTCCAGGTGCGGATCCTGGTAGATGTGGTCAATGCGGTCAGTGTTGAAGAGCGAGGCGCGGCGCTTGATACCATGCACCGTGTACCCCTTCTTCAGGAGATACTCACTCAGATAGGCGCCATCCTGGCCGGTCACCCCCGTTATCAATGCTACTTTTCCCATTTTTATGTTTCAGATAATAATATAACAATCGAAATATTAATAAATCAACGGCGAAAACGCCTGAAGAGTATATCGGGCGCTGCCGGACCGTGAAGAGGGCAGGAACTCACGACGATACCCGATAATTCCGGTACCGTATGGCAGGCAATCACGAAACGCCGGATATGAGTGCCGATGGTTGCCCGAAGACAACGAAGACCGGGAACATAAGTTATGCAATCCGGTTGCGCCTAATGCGGATACGGATCGCGTTGTCCACCGGGCTATCCGAGACCAGTGCCAGGTAGCCTCCGCCGCCTGCCCCGCTCAGCTTCCATCCCAGGGCCTTGTCCCGGTAAAGCTCTATCGCCTCCTCAACCACCCTTGTTTTCATCAGCGGGAACATTGCCACCTGTGCCTCGAACGATGCCAGGTACCATTTCCCGAAGGCCTCAATATCCTTTGTCAGCAGTGCCTTCCACACGCCGTCAGCCGCTTCGGCGAGTGCACGCGCCCCCTCCCTGGTGATGCGTGTCTCATCCAGCACGTTGAATTCATCATGACGCGGCGGCAGAGTGATGAACCAGAGGTGCTGCTCAATGAAATCGAGTATCTCCGGGTCATGCACCGGGGTGATCTTCTCAGGCCAGTACTCACCGGGAGCATAGTCAAGCCGGTTGAGCCCGGGGAAGACAATCCCGATCGCATCCTGTGAGCCGCTGACATATTCCGTTCCAGGCGGATTCTCAAGGCAGAAGAGGGTCTTTGCCAGCAGGTGCGGATCGCCTTCGGGTATGTCGGTGTGCCACAGCTCCACCGCCTTCTTCCGCGTCGAGCCTGACATGCCGCTGCGGGCATTGAACTCGAGATCGGGCTCTATCGATATGGTTATCACCGCTCCCGGCCAGTGCTTCGAGACGTATGGCTGATCAAGCCAACCGCCCGCCAGGTCAAGCCGGTAGGGAATAAGGTTCTCACGACGCAGAGCGGTGGTGGAACGTGCCGGCAGCCCGGCCACCGGAATGCGGCGGCTGACCACCATCTCAATGCCCAGCTCATCGCAGAGCCGCTTCTTGTCAGGGGTGTAGCCATCCTCATTGACGAAGAAGATATCGGGACGCAGCTCACGGAGCTCCTCCTCAAAATCGAGCAGCCCGCTACCACGGTTGATCCAGGCATCCTTTACATGCTTCAGCGACTTAATCATGTACAGCCGCTCCTGCTCACCGTTGACGGTACGCCGGCCCTTCAGTCCGCTGATGGTACTGTCGGAACCGATACCCACATAGAGGTCCCCGTGGGTGGCCGCCTCCTCGAAGAAGGCGACATGGCCCGAGTGGAGCATATCAAAACAACCGCTGACAAATACCTTTTTCCTCATAGAGAATCACTACTGATTATCCATATAATAACCGGACCAGGCAAAAGAAAGTAAAATTTATCAAACTTCTATTACCCTCCCGGTCGCTGGGGGTTCCAACAGCCAGGAACATTATAAGACTACTGTTTCGGCAACCAGACTAACGTGAGGAGCCCTGCCGCCAGATCTTAAACAGTACCCGGCAGTCCGGGCAGGGGTAGACAATTCTGTGTAACCGTCTGCCCGATATAGCCCCACAGAGTGTCAAAGTATATCCTGCAGCAGGAGCATTATTAGACTGCTGTTTCGGCAAGCAGACTCTTGTGAGAAGACCTGCCGCCGGATCTTAAACAGTGCCGGGCAGTCCGGGCAGGACCGTATATGATTACCTGCCCTCAGAACCTGAAGACTCTTTTCAACACCTCCGCTATCCTCCTGCGGCCTGCATCATCAATGTTCGATCCGCTGGGGAGGCAGAGGCCGTCGTTGAAGAGCGCCTCCGAGGTGCCGTTGACGAATGCAGGGCATCCTGCAAATACCGGCTGCAGGTGCATCGGCTTCCAGAGTGGGCGCGACTCGATGTTGGCAGCCTCAAATGCCAGGCGCAGCTTCTCGCGGTCGGTCCCGGCCACAGCCGGATCTATCACTATGGCTGTAAGCCAGAAGTTCGACCTGAAGTCGGGTGACGGCTCCGAATGGAAGGTGACACCCCGCACATCGCGCAGCAGCTCACGGTACCACCGGTTGATCTCACGGTGCTGCCTGACCCGCAGGTCGAGCACCTCCAGCTGTCCGCGGCCTATACCCGCCACCACGTTGCTCATGCGGTAATTATAACCTATATGACTGTGCTGGTAATGAGGCGCCGGGTCACGTGCCTGCGTGGAAAGGAAATGCGCCTTCTCGATCACCGCGGGGTCACTGCTCAAGAGCGCTCCCCCGCCGCTGGTGGTGATGATCTTGTTGCCGTTGAACGATAGAATCCCGTAAAGGCTGTTCCAGCCGATTCGACGGCCCATATACTCCGATCCCAGTGCCTCGGCAGCATCCTCAACCACCGGTATGCCGTACTTCTCCGCCACGGCGGTGATCTCTTTCATCCTGGCCGGCATCCCGTAAAGATGAACCACAATGATCGCCTTAATTTCGGGCAGGCGGTCAGAAGCAGCTGTAACAACTGAACCGGTTCCGGAAGAGGCGCCGGTTGAGGCGGTCCGGGCAGCAGCCCCGCCTTCAGTAGCTATCTTTTCCCGTACGGACAGGATGGCCTGCTCAAGCAGCACCGGATCCATATTCCATGTTCCGGGCTCACTGTCAACCAGCACCGGGATTGCTCCCTGGTAGGTTATCGGATTGACCGTTGCCGAGAAGGTGAATGAGCTTCCTATCACATAGTCGCCCGGCCTGACGCCAAGCATTACCAGTGAGAGGTGTATGGCTGCTGTACCTGCCGAGAGGGCTGCCACATGCCGGGCGCCGGTTGCTGCGGAAAGCTCCTTCTCAAAGGCATCCACATTGGGCCCGAGGGGAGCGACCCAGTTCGAGTCAAAAGCCTCCCTGACATACTTCATCTCTCCGCCGCCCATGTGCGGACTGCAGAGATAAATCTTCTTCTCCATAACACTATAACACCTAAAGAGCCTTTATGATTGTACATCAAAGGAAAAAAGAGCAAAAACTGCGAGAGGAAGGCCGGGAATATAGTTCCGGCAGGTTGACTTCAGCCAGCCACTAACCGGAATTCAGATCCTGATCACCTCATCGCACCAGCGTATGACCGAGTCGCGGTGGGTGACGAAGACTATTGTCACCTTCTCCTTCAGCCGTACCAGCACCTCCATCACCGCTGCCTCATTCTCCGGATCGAGTGAGGAGGTTGCCTCATCAAGCAGCAGCACCGACGGTTTCCTCAGCAGTACCCGTGCCAGTGCCAGCCGCTGGCACTCGCCCCCCGAGAACGAGGTATGCCAGTTCACCACAAAGGCATCCAGCCCTTTCCTGAAACGGCTGACCAGATGTACCGCATTCACCTGCTCCAGGACTGCCATGATCTCATCATCTGTGATTATGCCGGCACCGCGATTTGCTCCAGTGTTGTTCGGGCTCAGATCACTGTTGCCGCGGGAATCGCCTTCCCCGCTTTTTACCGGAGCGTTAACAGCATCATTGGTGCCACTGTCCCACACCAGGTTTTCACGCAGGGTGCCGTCGATGAAGAAAGGGTCCTGCGGAAGGTACCCCAGCCCCGCTTTCCAGCGGGGCAGCAGCTCATCGTCAAGCACCTTGCCGTCGATCATGATCCGCCCGGCAGCCGGCCTCTGCAGCCCGGCAATAAGGTCAATCAGCGTGGTCTTCCCCCGACCGCTGCGTCCCACTACCCCGGTAATAGCGTGGGCCCTTATCCGGGCATTGAACCCGTCGAAGAGCATCTCTCCGTCAGGATAGGCGAAGGTGACTCCCTCGAGGGATATGGCCCGGCCAAGCGACAGGGGGAGATACTCCTCCTCACGGCGGAGAAGGGGTTCAGGCAGATCCTCGTCAAGCTCCATTACCAGCTTCACCGAGGGGAGATTTGCCACAATCATGCTGATATCGGTGCTGATGGCGATCAGCTGCGGGAAAATTCGGGAGAAGAGGAGGATCAGTATAACAAATGAGGCCATCGGCGTGGTACCGGCCCGGTAGCCGAACCAGACAATCCCCACCATCACAATGAGCCCGGCAATGCGCTGGATGAGCTGCGGCAGCGACCAGTTGCGCTGCATACGATACTCCATATTGAGCAGCGAAGTGCTCGCCTCGTCAAAGCGGTTATAATAATAGTCCTCCGAGCTGTGCACCTTGGCAATCTTCACCGTCTGCCAGAAGTCGTCGATATACTTCAGCAGCCGGTTATAGGAATCAACATACCCCTGTCCGAGGCGGAACGAGCGTGAGATGAACCGCCGCATGGCGATGAACATAACAACGCCCACCGCGATTATCACAAGGGTGAACCGTGCCGAGATAAGCAGGGCGTAGGCGGTGTATGCTCCGGTCATGATGACCGTCATCAGCAGGCGCAGGTAGTAGAAGTAGTAGTTGGCCAGGTTGGGTACCTCGCGCGTCAGTACCTGCAGGTGGTTGGTCTTGCTGCGGCTGTTGAGCTGCTGCCAGTCGGCCATGATTATTTTGCGGAAGAGCCTGCGGCGGAGGGTGTAGATGAAGGTCTGCTGGTAGCGCACATCCACCATCGTCTTCCAGTACTGTATCAGTGCGCTGAAGGTGAGCAGGGCCATATATACGGCCAGGATACTGCCGATGGTGATCTCAATGCCAAGGGCATCAGCACCCTTCTGGACTGCCTGTGCAATCCCGCCCGGGTCGCCCCCGCTGCCGATATCAAGCAGCTGCAGCAGGGGAATGAGCAGCACTATTGAGAAGCCCGAGGTGAGCCCCTGCACCAGGGTAAGCAGGAAGATCAGCGCCAGCTTCCATGGCTGATGCTCCCTGAGCAGCCTGAACGTCTTTATTATGAAACCCAGCTTCTGCATATATCCAGCCAATGGTCCGCTATTGCGGCAAAGGTTACCGCTGAACCGGTTACAGCATTAATCTCCGACAACAACCAGCAGACCCAGTTGTACCATCTCATCAAGGTACTCACTCACCTCATCATGGCACCGGCCTGCCTCCACGACGTACTCATCAAGCAACTGTGCGCACAGCTCCTCCACGCTCATGTCAGTCTCAAGCAGGTCCCAGATCCTGGTGGCCACCGGATTGAGCGAGAAATACTTACCCTGATCAATATCCATCATTACCAGTTCATCGTGAAGCCTGCCGGAAATGGTTTTACTGTTCCTGCCGTACCTGGTCATTGTCTGTCTGTTTTACAGTGTGAAGATACTCCTAATTCCAGATTGTTTTCACCTCCCGTGTTAAGGGAACCCGGGACAAGCGAAGCCGGGGGAAGCAGTGGTCCCGTCAGGCGAAGCCCGGAGGAGGCAGAGGTCCGTAAAAGCAAAGCCGAGGCAAACGTAGCCCGGAGGAAGAAAGGACCCGAGCAAACGAATCCGGGACAAGCGAAGCCCGGGGGAAGCAAAGGCCCGGGCAAACGAAGCCGGGACAAGTGAGGCCCGGCGAAGGCAGAGACCCTGGCAGCTCCTTCTCTTCCGCGGCTGCAAGGTGGCATGGGTGAAGAGGGCGCCGTCACCGCAGAGTCCGCACTCCGCACAAAGAGCATGTTCCCTCAACGGATGGCTCATGCATCTCCATACCAGTCAACCGTAAACTCATGAACAGCCCTGATATTGACCAGTGCCCTGATGAGGTTGCGGTTCTCCTTCTCCGGCGAGTCAGCCCTGTATGCGCCGATATCAGCCTTCAGGCGCTTGAAATCAACAAAAGCAAGGTCAGGATTCCTCTCCCATTTCTCAACCTCATCAACAAAGCTGAGGGCTGCCTCTTTCATCACTCCGTACCACCATTCTGCAAAGAGATGGTCCATCTTGCTGTTGTTGCGGAGCACATCCTCCGGAAGAAGCTCCCTGCCGATCTCCCTGAGCAGCGGCCTGAAGATGCCATCCTTACAGAGCAGTTCAGAAGGCACCCTGATCATGTATTCAACAATGCGCCTGTCGAGCAGCGGGTAGCGGTACTCAACCCCTGACATATATCCCATGATGGTCCATATCTCGCACCTCTCCTGCAGGTGATAAAACTTAAAATAGCGAAGGTGCATCTGCCTCCTGGAGGTATGGAAGTAGAAGTTTCTCAGGGCTTTCCGTTCACTGCGGCGGAACGGTTTCCTGAGGTACCGGGTCCCTTCGGCAAAAGATCGGGCAACAGAGGGGTAGAGAATCCCCAGTGCGGGCAGCGCCATAAACCGGAGGATCGCCCTGAGGTATATCTTCACCGGCCTGAGGGTGTAGCGGCTGAAAAGGAGCCTCAGCTTCAGGCTGCGCAGCAGGTCGAGATCGACTCCCCGGTCTCCGGTGCTGATGAACTCATCGCCTCCCCAGCCACTGAAGATTAGATTTGTCCCCCGCGTGGCTGCCTGCCTGACGACGCTCTCCTCGACAAAGAAGCCTCCGTTCGAAAAGAGGTGTCCGGTGTTCTCCCTGAAGGCTGCAGATGTTACCGTCGCAAATACAGGGGTAATGTCAGAAGCGCGGCACTGGCCCCTTACCAGGTCACGCTCATCATAGGGAAGCACCTCCTTCGGGTTGAAGCCGTCGGGCGACCATGAGTAGCCATGGAACGTTGACTGTGACGGGTACTCCCTCCTTGCCAGGGCAGCCACCACCCCTGAGTCGAGGCCGCCGCTCACATGTGCTCCGGCAGTGAACCGCCTGTCACAGCGTATGGTCACCGCATCGCTGACCAGCCTCTCCAGATCGGCAATCATTGTCTCATACTGCATGGAGTGGTCGGTCTTGTTGAGTGCCGGATCCCAGTACCGTCTCAGCCTGATCCCCTCCCGGTCATACTCCATCCAGTGCCCCGGAGGCACCCTTTCTACCTTACGGCAGGGCGCCCGGGTATAGTCGATGTATCTGAAGATGCCTGAGAGCCATGACCGGTCGGGTCCTTCACCGGCTGCCATGAAGCGGCTCAGCCTGCGCACATCAGATGAGAAGAGCAGGTGCCCCTCATGGAGCGCCCATACCAGCGGTCTGATACCTATATGGTCACGGAAGAGCCATGCTCTCCCGCCGGACGGATGGCAGATGAATACCGCAAAATCACCGTTAAGCTCACTTACAAATGCGGGGCCATGCATCCTGAAAAGGGTAGCGGCGATAGCCGGTTCAGGGTCGCCGGCAGTGATACCATGGGACCGGGCGAGCTCATCCCTGTTGTAGATATAGCCTGAGAAGAGAACCAGCAGGTCGCTCTCCCTGTCAAAATAGTATATATCCCTCCGCCTAAGCGGCATCCGGTCATGCAGCCAGTAACCCCCGGAGAAACCCCCTTCCTCCACCCCGAAGAAACGGAGGCGGGAGTTCTGCACCACAGTGGCTCTTTCCGCCACATTATGTGACGATGAGTCACCGGGAAGCCTGTAACAACCCGATATCATCTATAAGCGGGGTTGAACTGTTCAATAAAGAGTTAAAATGAGATGCCGTACCGAAAAGGGAGAACTCAGCCGCCCCGTGGTGTCGGGTTCTCAGGTACGAAGGGATGATTAACGTGAGGATTGCCGGCGTGGGGAGGCTGCGATTCCGCCGTTTGCCCTGAACCGTTAAAGGTATCCTTCCTGATGCTCAGGGTTGTTACCGATGGTTTCAGCCAGACCTTTTTATCCGTGCTAAACTTTTTCCTCATTACTGCTGTTCCTCTGACTTACTTAAACTGAAAACAAATATAAATATTTTTATTTGACTAAATCAAATTTAATTTTAGAACCGGTAGAGTTCTGTATATCCGTTGCCTGCGGCCACTATATCACATGTACCTGCAGTGATCCATGCATGTGCAACTGGTGATCCATCCGGCCGGCGTGCCATCCCCAGTGAGAGGGTTGATCCTATTCTCCTGCGGTTCAGCATACTGCGTGCAGCCAGTGAGCTCACCAGGCACCTGTTTTTCCAGGGTGACACTTGTCCGGCACGCCTGACAGCCTCTTTTATACGTTCCAGATCATGCAGATCTGATTCTCCCTCTTCAGACCGGTGCTCCCTGCTGCCGGCTGCATTATCTTCCACCGGCCCGGCAAAGAGGAGCGGAATTTTTCTGAAAGGAACCAGCTTCAGCATGAGTCCGGCTGCCAGGTGATACCAGAAAGACTCGATAAGGAGCAGCTTCTCCTGCCGGTCAAGCCTTCTATATTTCCTTACCCTGCGCATCACCGCAAATCATTATCCAGGTACTCCTTCACTGCCTGATAGAGGGTGCTGACAGTTATGGTGTCAGTTCTGACCACCCTGATGAATCTTACCTGGTGTATCATATCAACCAGCTGCTGCAGGTATGCCTTTTCTGTTTCCGGCATGGCTGCCAGCATCTCCCATGAGCAGATCTCACTGCGCAGCAGTGCGAACCGTTCTGCCGACGTTGGCTCGTTGAAGAGCGGTCTCTCTGCCTGGCCGGTTTCGAGATGGATTATGATACTGATGGGATAGGAGGTGTCCTGAACAGGGGTGAGCGGCAGGTAGAGCTTTCCGGTACCTCTCTCAGCCTCAGTGAGCCGAGAGGGATAGATGGCAAGCTGCCGGGCGGTGTCGGGCCGCAGCTTCACCCTGCGGTGTAGCGGCATGACCGATGGCACTCCCCCCGGAAAAACCACAGGGGTCAAATCATCTGCCAGGAATCCTGCACCGTTCAGCGCGAATGCCAGGGTCAGCGATGTCTTCCCTGCCCCCGTGGCGCCGATCACCATCACCCCGCGCCCGTTATGTACGAAACTGCCGGCATGAAAGCTCACAATCCCCCTCTGGTGCAGCAGTGCCACCAACACCCGGCTGTTGAGGATAAGCTGCACCCAGTCGGGATCGGCACCCTCGTGCAACCTGTATTCAACCCGATTGCCGCCGGAGACATAGAAGTCAGCCACCCCCGGCACCTTCAGCAGGTACTCGCTCTCGCCGGCAATAAAGTCCTGCCCGGCAAAGCTCACATGGCGCACCTCGCTGACACGGGCAACGGAAACGATCTCCACACCCTCAAGTGCATATCCCTGACTGTATCCGATATCACTCATACAATTCAGCCGGCTATCTGCCTGTCAGCAGCCACCTTACCGTTGCAGCCGTAACCATGATCTGTGTCTGTAAGCCTGTCCTGGTCCTCATTCTGAACCACCAGTTCCCCGCATTTTCCCGGAAGCTGTTCCACCTGTGGGGCGGCAGGGCCATCTTCGCAATACGGTTATCTGCCAGCCGGTCAATGGTCGCTGCGCCGACTTTGCTCTCAAATCCCTCAGGCACCTTTACACCGGTCAGCCTTACAGCAAGACTGACCGCAGTATAGAGCAGCGGCAGGGCGTGATACCTTGTCATGGCTCTCTGAAGCCAGTGCCAGTCAATCTCCCTGCCATTTTTCATCAGCATGGCAATATCATTGACCTGTTTCAGCATATGGAACCTATCCTTGCCGCCGTGATGCAGCAGCAGCAGCAGCATATGCGCCGTGGGGGTCAGCACTTCCATCTCCCTCCCCTGGAAAGAGACCATTACAATATGCTCTGCCAGGTCACCTGCCGAGACCGGCATGCCATATCCGGGCGGACAGATACCCCAGTGGAACTCAATATGGACCACCTTCTTCCCCCCGTCATACCTCTCGAAATTATACTCCCGGAACCGCCGCTTTATCTCCTTTATTGACACCCCCCTGTAGCGTTCCTCCTCAACGTACCCCTCCTTTGGCATCAGCTCCCTGATCTTCTCAAGTGAGGCAACATCGGTAAGCAGATCCACGTCTGCCGACTCCCTCAGGCCCGTATCTCCGTATGCCTCGTGGGCCAGCCAGAACCCCTTGAACGGCACAGCCCTTATCCCTTCGCGGTCACACAGCTCCTTCACCCTGAAAAAGTCGCCAATATAGTTGAGCTGCCTCATCAGGTTCCCGGTACAGGCTTCATTCAGTTCATCACTGAACGGTTCCGGCAGAATGGCTGATGGCAGGGTGCCGGCAGCAACCGGCTCATTAACCGCACCGGACTTTTCGGGAAGGAAATCCGGGGAGTGTGAATCACCTGGTGCGGTGCCGGCAGAAGAGAATCCGGCAGAGAGCTGCCGTACCAGTTGCGCCAATTGCGGCCTCACAGCGTGGGCGGTGGCGAGGCTGAGCAGCTGACTGTAATCAATTACACTCCCCCTGACAATTTCCATAGCCCTCTCTGCAGCATCCGTGTCACCGGGCCTGAGAGATAACAGTAAAAGTTCAAATTCGGGAGAGATCATGTAAAGAGAAGATGCCGGGAGGCGTTCAGCAGGAGTGCGGGCTAGGCAGCGGCCTCCCTGCGCCTGACAAGGAGGTAAACGATCCAGGTAGCGATGCTGCAGATTACCAGCAGCACCAGTCCGAGCCATAGTATCCCCAGCCCGTCAAGCGCCAGGGCCAGGGCAATCATCAGGATAGTGAAGAGAGAGAGAGAGAGGGTAGCCCTGCGATGGGTCAGGCCGACCCTCAAAAGCATATGATGGATATGCCGGTTGTCGGCAACAAAGAAGCTCTGCCGGCTGCGCATACGCAGGAAGATGATGCGCAGGGTATCGAACAGAGGCACGATCAGTACGGCTATCGAGACAGAGGGGGTTGACTTCAGATCAATGAATGAGGCTCCGGCAGCATCGAGCTCATTGAACCGTACTGCCATGACGGCAAGGGTGAACCCGATTACCAGCGAACCGGTGTCTCCCATGAAGATCTTTTGCGGTCCGTCAGTGATATTGTACCTGAGGAAGACCAGCAGCGCACCCAGAAGTGATGCTGCCATAACGGTATAGCCGTAATCGCCCGAGAGGAAAAACCATACGCCGAAAAAGAGGGAGGCGATGATGCCGATCGATGCTGCCAGGCCGTCAATACCATCAATAAGATTCATCGAATTGATGATAAGCACCATGATGAAAACCGTCAGGAAGTAATACACCCAGTCAGGCATTGACGTTATTTTCAGAAAGCCGTGCAGGCTGGTAAAATGGATATCGGTAAACAGAGCAACTATCAACGCGGTCAGCGTCTCTGCCAGCAGCTTTTTCCACGGATCGATATAGACCAGGTCATCCTTGGCTCCTACAAAAAAGAGCAGCAGGGCTCCTCCGGCCAGGTAGGGCACATAGGGCATATATGAATTAACCCCCATCAGGAACCCGAAAATGAATCCTGCAAAGATCCCAATCCCCCCCAGGGTGGGTATCTCGCGCTTGTGGATCTTGTGACTGCCGGGCTTGTCAAGCAGGTGCTTTTCATTCACAACCTTCAGAACCCTTGGCAGATAATACCAGGTTATTGCAACCGAAGATCCAAACGCCAGCAATATAGCAGGCCAGCCGGTGATCAGTAACTCACGCATGACAGAGCGAAGTTAGGCAGTTTGCAAAAGATGATCACTATAATTCTAAAAAAATTTACACCCCGGGATCACTCTCTCTTATTCGCTTAAGGGGGTTTTCTGCATTTTCCTGATCTTCGCCCCCAGCAGGTACCACAGGAAGAGTGGCGTTGAGATGAAGTTTCTTCTCCATAGCCGGCGCGGTTCCCGGATGAGCCGGGGCAGCCACTCCAGCCCCAGTCTGATCCAGGTCTCTCCTGAGCGTTTCACCGTGCCGGCATAGAAGTCGAAGACCGCTCCCACGGGACATATAAGGGGTGCAGCCAGTTTTGCACTGTGCTCATGCACCCACTTCTCCTGCTTGGGCGCGGTCATCCCCACAAAGAGCACATCGGGCTTAAAAGCGTTCACGGCACTGATCATGGCATCATTCTCTTCATCAGAGAATTTTCCTTTGAAAGGAGGACTGTATGATCCCACCCTGATGCCGGGATGTTCGCGTGATAGCCTCTCACTGATCCTTGCGAGAGTCTCCTCCGATGCTCCCAGGTAGAAGCATGAGCCGCCCCGTTCAGCAAGTGATCTGATTATCACCTCATGCAGATCAGAGCCTGCCAGCTTTTCGATCTTTTGTCCATTCAGCACCCGTGCGGCAACCTGTATTCCTGTACCATCAGGTATCAGTATGTCCGCTGCAAGCAACGCCTCCCGGAAGAGACGGTCGCGTCTGGCCAGAACCCAAGAGTGAGGATTGAGTGTAGCCACCACCCCGGTAACACCATCTGCAAAGTACTCACGGGGCCCGGCATAAACATCATACCCCATGACCGGAACAGTCGTCTCCGGTATGTTAACGGCCGGCCTCATTCCTTTACCTTCAGCCTTCTGCTCTCAATGAACCGGAAGTTTGCCATCTTGATCATCTCAAAAACTACATCCTGAATATCCTCTTTCGATCGCCACCACCTGTCGGCATTGAAAGCTGAGTAGGGGCTGCTGCCGATGGCTCCCGTTACGACCGGCATATTCGCTTTTTTAAAAGCTTTACGGAATATGGCCGTAGCTCTTCGCAGGTGATAGGGCGAGGAGACCAGGATGATTGTGTCGATACCCGGGTTTTCGCGAAGATACTCCCTGACCAGCAGTGCCTCATCAAGTGTGCTCTCAGCGTCGCCCGGCAGCACGGCTATGCTGTCGGCGGGAACGCCCAGGGCCACGAGGCTGTTGACTGCCTGCGTAGTATGGCTGATGATGAACACTCCCCGGTCTATCAGCCCCTGGTAGCCTCCCATGCTCTCCTCGGCAATGATCACCCTGCCTGCTTTCCCCTCAGCGTATAGATCGGCTGTCTTCAATACACGGTCAGTGAAGTTTCCCATCAGCAGCACCAGGGCATCAGCATGCTGTGGCACCGCTTCTTTTGAGAACCAGTGACCCGCATTCCGGCAGCCACCGACAAGAAGTATCAGCAGCAGAACGAATATCCCGGTAACGCGCAATCTTGTTCTTTTCATTCCTCCTCCTTTAGCGAATTTATTATTTCAGCCACTGCTCGGGTCACCACGGCCTGACCCTCCGGATTCATGTGTATCGGATCAAAGAAGAGTTCTGTACGATCCGAAAAACGGGGAGCAAGGTCAATCACCGCCGCACCGGGACAGTTCGCCCCAGCAATTGAATCGATCAAAGCCAGAGATCTGTCATATCCTGATCTGTTAGCGTCTATCAGCGGCTGCCATACCGGAGTATTGAGCAAAAGCACTTTTGTATCCCGTTCATTCAAATAACGAAGAGTCTCTGCAAAGTCATCCATCAGTTCGTGACTGAAGGTAATCGGCCTGAAAGCCAGCAGCCTCTCCGGGGAAGAGTATCGCAAAGTGTCGATCACTCCGTATTTCAGGTTCTCCCAGTTATGCAGCCAGCCTCTCGCGGATGCGTTCAGCAATTGTGCATTGTATCTGCTGGTACGGATAAATTTATACCGTAGGTAATCAAAGCGGCTTTCTGCAGAGCTTTCGATATACTCATCCATGACCTCGTTCTCCATGAAAGGCAGAAAGAGTTTCCATGAATATGCACTGAGGCCTTCGCCTGAGAAGAGCCAGGGATCGATGCTGAGTATCACGAATTCCGGTTCGGCTACAGCAGTATTGAAGTACTGTTCAATCATCTCCTTCCTGTCAGCCATGTTTACCCCTTCACGGGTATATTTGGCCACAGTCAGCCCCGTCTCCTCCTCCAGGGCAACCTTATCGACGGCCAGCATAAGATGCGAGTGACCTATCATCAGGATGGCAGTATCACTCCCTAGGCCATAGAACCGCTCCACCCCTCTTAGCAATATGGCAGAAACCCCAAGGTCGGCAAGGACGATAATAACCAGGAACAGCAGCACACGCAGCAGATTCCGCTTTAAACGGCTGTCATGCTTCAGGTCGGTGGCCAGATTGTTTGACATATTCTAATCTCAGAACTGGAAATAGATGAACTGCTCCGCCGATACTCCCAGCATGGCAATCATTATCGTCATGATGGCATAGCCTGCCCAGCGCAACGAAACCGGTACGGCAGACATGCTCATATAGATTGATACCACACCGCGGTATTGCAGTACCTGTATAAACAGCAACAGTATGATCAGAGCCAGTCCGAGGAGGGTATCGAATGCCGATGAACCCAGCCATGGCATCCTGCCCCATCCGGTAAACATGTGAGAGACTATGTGCCATGCATCTCCCACATTCGCAGCCCTGAAAAAGGCCCATGAGACCAGTACGGCGGTAAATACTGCAACCATTCGCAGCGGTTTGAGAAATCCTGAGCCGTAAAACCTTTTGTCTGTGCCGGTTGCTTTCAGGAGCTTGTCACCAGCATGTTCAGCAAGGTAGAGCACCCCGAATATCCCGCCCCAGACGATGAATGTCCAGTTGGCCCCATGCCACAGTCCGCTCACCAGGTAAACAGCCATAATATTGAACATCCACCTGCCGGTAGATACCCTGTTGCCTCCCAAAGGCTTATAGACATAATCGGCAAACCATGTAGAGAGAGATATATGCCACCGGTGCCAGAAGTCACGTATTGAGGTTGCCAGGTAGGGCAGGTTGAAGTTCTGCATCAGCCTGAACCCGAGTATATGTGCGCTGCCAATGGCTATGTCTGAGTAACCGCTGAAGTCGCAGTATATCTGGAATGCGAAGAAGAGGGTTGCCAGGAAGAGAGTGCTCCCGCCGAAAGCCTCCGGTGCAGCATAGATCTGTTCAACGTATGTTGCCAGGCGGTCAGCGATCACCACCTTCTTGAACAGCCCCCACAGTATCAGCTTGGCTCCCTCGAGCAGCCGTGTGGAGGAGAAGTGCTGCTCCTTTTTGAACTGGTCAAGCAGGTTCGTTGCACGTTCAATCGGTCCGGCAACCAGCTGAGGAAAGAAAGAGACGAAGAGGGTGAAGGTGATAAAATTCCTCTCCACATGCATTCTGCCCTTATAGACATCTATTGAGTAACTCAGGGCCTGAAAGGTGAAGAAAGATATACCTACCGGCAGAATGACGTTGAGATACGACTCCCTTATGTTGATACCAATTGCCCTTAACAGTGCCGTAGCCTCTGCTATAAAGAAGTTGGCATACTTGAAGTAAACCAGTACACCCAGTGAGAGGATCAGGGCAAGGGTGAGCCACAGCCTGCGGCTCCTCCGGCCGGCTGCCGCCTCTATCCTGAGGCCTGCAACATAATTTACCAGTGAGGTGAAGAGCATGAGAAAGCCGAACTCCCACTTCCAGCTCATATAGAAATAATATGATGCTGTCAGAAGGAAGAGGTTCCTCCACCGGAAAGGCAGCAGGAAGTAGATAAGCACTACTACCGGCAGGAAGAAGAAATATTGGAATGAGTTAAAGAGCAACGGTAATGATCAATGCATCCGGAGACTCAGCCCAGGCGGCCACTCTCACAGAGGCGGCCACTTACTTTTCGCTTTTATTGTAATGGAGAAAAAGCAGTATCACTATAGTTATAAGGAAAAAGCTGTTTGCTGCCCAGAAGTAACTTACCATGTAGTTAACCCGCAGCAGGTGAAGGTGAAATATCGCCGATACTGATCCAAGCAGCACCAGTACCAGGCCTATCCCGGAAGAGATCATTGCCAGCCATTTCAGTGCTTTCATAATTTATCGATGGTTTGAGGTTATTGCTTTTACAATTTACAACTAATTGCACTGATGCCATACAACTATCAGAATATACTTTGATTATTTATCGGCCACCTCTGCAAGTATCTCTGTCAGCCGGCCTTCAAACTTTTCAAGGGTGAACTCCCTTTCATACTTTACCCTTCCGTTACGCCCCAACTGTTGGCGCATGCCGGGATTTCTGATCAGCTCCTCCAGCTTTCCCGCCAGGGCAGCGGCATCATGTTGGGGGACAAGATACCCGGTTACACCATCATCCACCATATCAGGTATTGCCCCTTCAAAGGTTGAGATCACGGGCAGTGAGAATTGCATAGCCTCAAGAATGATCAGTGGCATACAGTCGTTGTAAGAGGGGTGAACAAATATGTCGCTCTTGTTCAGAAGCTCAGCTTTTGCTTCATTATGCACGGAACCGGCAACTGTTATCAGAGACGATAATCCTTTTTCCCGGATAACCCCTTCCACCTCCTCCTTTGACAACTCAGCGTTACCACCTGCAATCGTGCAATGAAAATTGACCTTTCTCTCGTTCAGTAATGAGCAGGCCTCAATCAGGATCAAAAGACCCTTTGATCTTATCAGATGTGAAAGAAACAGTAGCCTGACCTGATCACTGAATGATTCTTCATTTCGCCTGACATCTTTTAAAAGACCGTCACTTCCATATATGCCCGGGATTTCAGGAATACCGTTAGGGCAATAGAAGACCCTTTCTTCAGGCACATATTTCCGGATATCGGGATAGAGGTGTTTTGATAGAAGGATCACATATGAATTCCTGAAAACAAACCGGTAGAGCAGGTTGTCAAGGAAGTGTTCCTGACGTGTACTGACCCCCTTGTTATGGTAGTGATATATTGTTCTTACACTGAAAAGCTTTGCAAGGGCTATCAGGGGGAGGTCTTTATAAAATCCGGTTCCCTGTGCTGTGGGGGTGAAATAGCATAGCTGAGGCCTGAAGAGCAGTAGCTGCTTATTAACCTGCCATACCAGAGAGAGATAGCGTAAGAATTTTCTCAGGCTATTACTGCCTATCTCTTCAACTGAAGAAGATATACTAAGATTAATGAATCGGCAGGCAAAAGTCTCATTTAAACTTTGACTATTTTTGATGAAACTACCGACAATCGCAGAACCGTGAATCGGGGGAGGGTAATGTAATACAAATAAAAACTTCAAACACGAATAATTAGTAAACAATAGACTAGGTTAATAGGTAGTAAAGGAATTATATAATCAAAGAGTAACTATAGATCAGTCGATTGATTTAGTTTATACTAGTCTCAGCAATTTTGATATAATCAAACTTTTCATTGCAAAGCTTTCTAGCCAATTCACCCATTTTCTTTTTTTCTACTTGATTACAAATAAAAAATCTAAGGTACTTCTCTAATTCCATTTCATCTGAAGTGTGTAAGAAAAAGGCATTCCCAATACTTAAATACTCCAGACCAGGCCAATATTTATAAATAGCAGGAAGACCACATCCGAGAGCATGTTGCCAAAGAACTGATTGAGTGCCTGGGAAAACCGCAACATCAGAAGCCAGCATTAACTTGATAATTTCCTGTGAATCAATCCAACCAGTCAATAGGATCCTTTTGCTATAATTCATCTCCCTCTGAAGATCTGATCGTATCTCTTCTTTAATACTACCCGCAATAATCAGATATACCTTTGAATCACTAATCTGATTGAAGACTTTGGTAAGAAATATGGTTCTTTTTTCTTTATCATGCTTACCAACGGTAATATAAAGTATAGCGTCTAAGGGTATTTTATACTTAATCCTAATATCTGATCTGATGGTTTGCTTTTTATCATATGGTATTTCTTCCAAAGCAACACCAAGAGGTAATAAAATTATTTTTGATTTAGGTATTTGTAATATCTCGTGTGCAAAAACCTCGCTTGCTGGAGATATGCAATAAAACTTGTGAATATAATTAAATACTCCCCTCAGTAATTTCCTATAAATTAGGGTGTACGCGAAATGGGCCTTGTATCTTTTGAGTTTACTTTCCGAACAGAACCCTGATGAAAAGTAATCCGCATGGCTGTCCATAGAAACTCTATACTTAGGATTCTCAGAAATTATTTTCCTTAGTTTCTTACATTTTAATAGATGAAACCCATGAATGAACAAAAGATCTGGATTTTCTGCTTCGATCATATTGACAAGCCCGGGAATTAAGAAATGAATAAAATGATTAATTAATTTATACCTAACAATTTTAACTCCATTATGAAAATATACTTTATCTCCAGAATAAATCTGTCCTTCTAAAAAAGAGGGATATCTAATTGATGCCAAAAGTGTCACATCATGACCTAACTTGGCCTGATATGCGGGTAAATAATTCTCTTGATAATTCCAATTATCGATATAGTATTCTGATAAGTGAACTATTTTCATAAAAATTAAATCGAAATCTTGTGCATTATTGATTCAGGAAACCCGCATTGTTTAACCCGCGCAAAAAGTATTAAACCATTTTACAAACAGTAACAACTTCCATATCTCCCCGATCTTTATACTATTGTCTTCTTCGCAGGTAAGAATTTCCGCCATTTTGTTTTTATCAATAATGGCAGGCATGTTACTTCCCATCATAAAATCATGTATATGCTTTTTAAAGTTATCTGTCCATATTTTTTCCGGGGTTACAAATCCAAATTTATCTTTTCTCCATGTTATCTCAGGAGGCAGATATGGCTCTGATGACTTTCTTAAAATATATTTTGTCCATCCACTGTAAATTTTCAGATTGTCAGGCAAATTGACACAGAACTCTACCAGCCTATGATCCAGGAAAGGCATCCTTGATTCAATTGAAAATGCCATACTGTTTCTGTCATCATACCTTAGCAATGCAGGTAAAATATTGTTAATGCTCATAACAGAGGTTTCACTCATAGAATTTGAAATCCTTTTTTCGAATCTGATTCTCTTTAAAACATAATTATAATCCTTTGATATTATTGAAGGGCCTATTCGTTTCCGGGAGTAGATATTGTTCCGCAAAGCAGATGGCAGGTAATAAAACAATGTGCGGAACAATTCATTGTTTATTGAAGATGTTTTATAATTGTTTTTCAGTTTACTATATTCATTAATAAATTCAATAATATGGCCCCCAGTTAGCTTACCAAATAAAAATGATCCTACAAATTCCGAATACCCCCCAAGTATTTCATCCATTCCCTGTCCATTAACCAGCACCTTTACTGAATGTTGGTTTGCAAGCTTAATCACCTCCCAATGGGCAAACATGGAAGTATTCTGTACAGGCTGTTCCTGATGCCAGAAAAATAATTCAGCCTCACTCAGTACCTTATTAATATCAGGGTATGTATAATAATCTGAAAAATCATATCTTTTTCTCAGGGCTTGGATATATGTTGTCTCATCTGCATTATTCCCCGGGAAAGCAGCCGTAAAAGTATTGACCCTGTATGGCAGGTTTTTATTTAGCATTCTTGTTAAAATAGTGCATGAATCCAGTCCACCGCTCAAACTTGTCCCGACGGGAAAATCAGAGCTAAGATGGCAGTTCAGGGATGAATCAATAAGCTCATTGAATCTTTCTAAAGCTTCGTGAGGAGATATAAAATCGTGTATACCTGAAATAGGCAATTGGTAGTACCTGTAAACTGATAACCTTTGTTTTCCAAGATCATAGATCAAGTTATGGCCTTGCTGCAATTCATTGATACCACGGAAAAAAGTTTTTCCATGAAAATTCATGTTACTGTTAACCAGGAACTCTATGGAATTTTCTTCATCAAGCGCAGCATTTATCCCGGGCAATGAAAGAATCACTTTAATTTCAGATGCGAAAACAAATAGCTCCGGCTTTTCATAATAATAGAAAGGTTTAATTCCAAATCTGTCACGGGAGCAAAAAAGTATTTTCTTATTTTGGTCAAATATTGCAAATGCCCACATGCCAACAATATGATTTACACATAGATCGGACCAGTATAAATAGCTATTTAGAATAACCTCGGCATCATTACCATTTTCAAATTTATATCCAAGTGTTTCCAGCTCTTGTCGTAATTCAGCATTGTTGTAAATTACCCCATTGTAAACAATTGACAGACCGGTTTCAGATTGCATCAATGGTTGATGCCCAACTGCTCCGCCTTTGTTTACGGATAGTCGGCGATGAACAAATGCAAGCTTAACCACCCCGCTTAATGCTTCTGCTGATGGCAAATGATCAAATTCTGGTATAGAATGCTTCCCCTTTAACAAATGTGTTTCATTACATTCATCTATGACCATAAACCCCTCATCATCAGGTCCCCTATGTTTAATTATGCTGGAAATCTTTGTAAGTATCCCTGGTTCAATTCCGGTTGGATTAATAATACCAGCTATGCCGCACATATAATTTACGTATTAATCTTTTCTACTAATCAAATTAATTTTATAAAATAGCTCGGAAGGCATAACTATAAAAGGGAGAAACAACCAAGCGCGTGTTAATGGGAAGAACCTAATTGATCTGCAGGCTTCAGTAAATGCACAATACTTTTTACCTAAAGATAAATAATCCCTGCACCTCATTTTGTGCCATACTGATATATAACGCCTCATATAAGGCACAGGAGTTGTCTTCACTAATTGATATAAAGCCATTCCAACGCTATCAGGAACTTGCGGTAACCTGGCAGTTGTGTTTATCTCTTTTATAAAACAAGACATTGGCTTGGCTGAATAAGCAATCTTATTATTGACAGCCAGCCGAGCCCAAGTAAGAAGGTCTTCACCTGAGGCTATCCCTTCCGGGAAACCACCAATACCTGACATTGCCTGTTTATTTACCACAACTGATGAGGAATGTATGGGGGGCTCTGAAAAAGCTGCAACTTCAAAATAATTATCAAGTATCCCGACTTCAGTGAAATGCAGACGGTTCAGGATTACTTTTCTTCCCGCTCGTTCCTGATCATGGAGATAATACGCTGTGGCAAGCACTTTGGCATCACTGTATCCAGAATGCAGATGATTGATGGTCCGAAGATATTGTGGGAGCCATTCATCATCGGCATCGAGAAATGCGATCCAGTCATTTTTTGCCTCAGAAATCCCTTTGTTTCTTGCTGCAGAAACTCCGGCATTTGTCTGGTTAATCAGCCGTATCAAGGGATGGTTCAGTTCAGTTATTATTTTTTCAGAACCGTCCGTTGATCCATCATTCACTACAATAATCTCTTCCGGCGGGCTAGTCTGAGCAAGGACAGAATTAACAGCTCTTAAAACTGCCTCCTTCTTGTTGTAGAGTGGTATCACCACCGATATCTTCATCTCTTCTTAGGCTATATACTATGCCAATAAGGGCGAAAAAATAATTCGGAAAAAATATTGTGTATTTCAAAATGTTATCCGTAAGCATAAACATCAGAAAGGCCAAATAAAGAGTCAGAACAGAAGTCGATATTAGCCACAGATACCAATTGGCCCGGTGCTGCAAAGAAACTCTTACAAGCGAAAAGAACGAGCCGACAAAACCCAAAAGTAATATTGCCAGACCGACATAGCCATAATTGAATCTGACTGACAAATAATCATTGTGTGCTTCCCCGCTCCGCATTTTCGTGATTTTAGTCAAATACTTATTATCGGCCCTCGGTCCATTACCCCAAATTGGAGCTGCTTTTATTCCAGGCTCAAGAGCTTTCTTCCAGGAGATCCTACCACTACTTTTAAGGTCGGGATTATCATAATAATCAATTGTCACACTGCCAAGAGTTCCCTGTTTGCTGTAAAAAGTTTTTTCCTGAAATCTTTCAGAGCTGAAGACCATTAAGAAAGCAAGAAATCCTATTGCCCCGTAAATTATTTTACTCCTCACACTGCGATTGGCAAAATGCAGAATGAAAACAACTGCGATTACCGCTATTCCCATACGTGTCATTTGTACAACAGGAGCAATGAAGAGAATAGTAATATAAACTAAATAAATTATCCTTTTTGTAACAAAAAATATCGCTGCAAGCAGACTTATGGCAACTGAAAAAAGCATTGGCATAACTGACATTCCAGGCATAAATCCACTTCCGAACAGTATCGCCCATAAAAACAAAACATAAATGAAAGAAGTCAAGCCCATATACCGTCTGAACAACCAATTAAGATCCTCCTCACAATAGGTAAACCCTGATGCAACAACTCCTATCAGTAATGGTAATAAATATTGAAGAGTAAGTTGCAGCCCAAGAAATGAAAAATCGATAATGAGGTAAATTACTATATAAAGAATCCAGGGGATCCAAAAAAGGAAGGGAAACACAATCTGGCTGCTCCTGAAAATATTGCCCACAGTTATTAGGAACATTATTATCCATGCCCAGCCGGTTAGATTAAATCCCAGCAAATGACCAGGGATAAACCTGAAAACAGCCGGCAGAAACGGCAGGAGTGTAGTGAGGAAAAGTGAAATATAGAAGAGTTTAAAACGACTGGTCAATTCAAATCAAATTAAAATGCAGATTATTAGAACTATTACCATAAATTGCATATCGTTAACAACGAGTAAGGCGCTTGACGAAAATTAAAGATATGCTACGTTTTAAAGGCTGACCAATAAGTCTACTTCCTAGGTTATAATTCAATTACCAATTGCTGTAGAGAGCCTGAATTCTTTTCACATAGATCTCATTGCTGAAGTTAGATAACACTCTTTCTTTTCCAGCCCTACCAAATTGATCTCTGAGCTGAGAATCAGAAATCAGGGTTTGTATTGCGTTCTTTAGGGCAGAAACATCATTCACCGAGAAAAGTAATCCTGTATGATTATGATTCACCACCTCCTTAAGTCCTGAAGTGTCTGAAGCTATAACAGGCTTACATGCGGCCATTGCTTCAGCGGCAGACAGCCCAAAACCTTCGAAACGTGAAGGCACTACAACAATATCCATTACTGAAAGAAGTTCAATAGCGTGCTCCCATGAAGCAGCGCCGTAAAAAGTAACTTGCGATGAATTGCCTGACTCCCTTACTAGTTCCTGAAGGTATTCTTCGTCTGGACCTGTACCAACAATCAAAAGGCGGATTCCAGTATGTATTTTGACCAACTGGATAAAAGCACCAATTAAAAGATCTATACCTTTTTCATGTCGTAACCTAGAAACAGCACCTATTATGATATTGTCATCCGAAATATTCATTCTTTTTTTAAGTTCACTCTGAACAGTACGATTGACCACTCGTTGAATCTCATTAACATCTACTGCATTATAAATAGTAAAATGATGAGGTTGAGATTTAAGAGATTTAGTCTCATCAAAAAGGTTGGATGAGCCAAACCAGCTTTTTTCTGCATTTTGTGATACGCTAACAAATTTTGTGGTGAATATGGAGGCACACCTAAGGATAATCCTAGAAAACCGACTATGCGTCATTGTATATGGTTGGTGTACGGTAGCGAATATTTTCTTAACCCCTGCGAACCTTGAAGCAAATATTGGTAAGGCTCCTGGAGCCATATATTGAATATGAATGGCATCTGGTTTATAAAAGCGAATTACCCTTCTTAAACTATCAATTATTTTAGTGTAGCTTAAACTTCTATCAAATTTGAGAAGGTTAACACTTACCCCAGATTTTTCAAATTCACCTACAATATCATAATCATACTCGAAATAACACAAAATAGTGACTTCATGTCCCAATATTCTCAGAGCCGTTGTTAACATTAGAGTCTGTCTTTCTGTACCCCCGGGGAGAAGGCATGGTATTGTGATTAAGAGCTTCAAATCAAACTATAGCTGAAGGTGATTATTCACAGAATATAGGATAGTATATTTTAAAATATATTCTTTTAGTAAATGCGAATAATGTAGGCCATAGTATTCCTTTGACTATATAATTTAGGTAATAATATGTTAAACTATCAAAGACTAAAATAGCTTTTTGCTTTTGATCAAAAGATTTGGCAACAGCACCATGCTCTTTATGCCAGACCGAAACTTCCGGATAATAATACATTTTATAGCCCTTTTGGCTTAATCTCTCACTTAGAATCATCTCTTCCCCATATAAAAAAGTGTTTGAATCAAACATATTCACTTCACAAAAGAAGCTCGTTCTTAAAAGCATGAAGCACCCACTAATCCAATATTTAACCCCTTCCAGCTCAAACTGGAGTTGATTTTTTATATTCTTTGTTTTTATTTTCCTAACACTCTTAATAAGTTCGTGAACTGGGAGGAATAAGTACCAGCTAATAAACCTCAAAGGTTTGACTTTAGCAGGATTTGGACTACCGTTACTTATTGATCCATTGTTCGATTGAATTATTTTAGGCCCAATTGCGGCTATTTTGGGTAAACCCTCGATTTTCTTAATTAATTGTTTAATTACCTCATTATCTACGTTATAAATATCATCATTTGAAATCAATAAATACTGAGGGTTGAAGTTATCTATTAAAAAAGTAGCTCCAAGATTATTACCTTTGGCATACCCCAAATTATTAAAAGAGTTAAGCAGGTACACCTTAGATGACAAATTGATCTTATCTCCTGCAGAAACCAAAATTGCTCCGCATTCTTTTGAAAGTTGTACACTCTCTTTAAATGTTGCACCATTATCAACGATTACCACTTTGTAGGGAATTTTTATTTTTGGTAATTCCGTTGTTATAAATCTAACTGTGTCTTCGTGAGACTTATATGTTACAACTATGATGCCCAGCATTCTTTCAGAAAAACCAAATTACTCTTTAACATTTTTTATACGATTGAATTCGCTGCTAATGTTAATTGGATCTATTGATTTATCCATTAAACTAACAAATTCAAAAACTTGCTCTTTACGTGAGAATTTGGCTATCTCAGTAATATCACTTTTTACAAAAGTATATCCATTTAATTTCCAACTTTCATAAAGAGACATGAGATAAGAAGCCAATTCCTCTGAAGTGTTAAAGCTTAGCCCACTTTGAGTTTTCTCTAAAAGATTAGAAATAGTTCCATCATCAACAGGCAGACATATGATAGGTTTTCTTGCGGTTAAATATTCAAAAACCTTCGTTCCCATCACACCTTTAAATCCAGGATTACTAAATATAACAAGCAATGATGCTGCTTTCATTAATTGTTCAATTTCATTGATACTTACCTGTCCTTCCTCTTTTATGAAATCAAACTTTTTCTTATTTAGGTAATCAATAATTACATTTTGTCTCCAACCAACCAGATGCAAATTAATATCCGTTAGACCATACTTTACTTTTAATAAAGTAATTGCCTCAACTAAGAGTTGTAATCCTTGTAATCTGTCATTTGACAGGCTTCCTATGAATAAAATATTGAATGTACTTGTGGTTGCCAAAGTTTCGTTCTGAATAATCGAGAACAACTCAGGGTCATATCCATTAAAAATCAAATGGATTTTACGCTTTAATATTTGGGAGAGATATAATTGATGCCATTCGGATATAGTTACAACTGCAGATGCTCGTTTTAACAAATAGTTCCTTCGTAGGTAATATCTAAAATTGGCTAGTCTTTGAATCAAAGATTTATTCAGGGTTTTACCAAACTGCTCGTTTATATCCCTTACATCTGCAATCCATGGAATCTTAAATTTTCTTGACATCTCATAAGCCAGTGTAAAAACATGCAAAACGTTACAACTGGTTGCAAGTATCAAATCAAACTTATTAGAGTTAATATGTTTTTCACAAATTCTATATGCTTCTGGAAATTGATTCCCAGCCCAGCTTTTATCAATATATATAAACCGTTTTATGAAATTAAGTTTGTACGTATTAATATTACTGTTTGTAATGTATTCAACGTCCTTGATTTTATCCTCAAAGATTTTATCCGTTCCCGTTAATGCTACAATCTTAGGGATCCAATTCCTTTCAGGCAAATATTTGTATAAAGAAAATGCTCTTAATCCATAATTGTAAGGTGGAAAACTATAAGTAATAATTAAAACTCTTTTCATAGGTTAAAAAAAGAAAATAGACATGCAAAATTAGAGCAACATTTAGTCTGGATTAGTAAAAAGTATCAATCACTTCACAAAGTGATTCGATTCAGAATAAAACCCAGCTAATCAGGCCTATACGGGAATGTCGCCAATAATTTTCGATGGAATACCAATAGCTATCGAATCGGAAGGAATATTTTTTGTAACTACTGATCCTGCACCTACAATCACATTATCGCCTAATTCCACGCCAGGTAATATTACGGCATTTGCTCCAATCCAACAGTTTTTTCCAATTTTTATAGGTTTATTTCTTACAAACCTATTCAAATTGTTTTTATCATGATTTGCCGAGATTATTTTAACTCCAGGTGCAAATATGGTATTATCACCTATCTCTATACCGTTAATACCCTGAATATAACATCCACCGCTCACTGCGAAGGATATCCATACGTTTTTCCCGATCGTAATATTGCCCGTAACCCTTGAGGTAAAATGCACCATCCAGGGAATATCGTTGTTAACATCAAGTACATTCTGATAAAACTTATTTATCAACCAGAGCCCGGGAGGCACAGGGTTTTTCCAGAATTTTCCTATTAACCTTATCGGCCATAACCAGAACCGTAGCTTTGCATTCTTTCTAAAAGGAGCTTTATTCATTTTTCAAAACAAAGTTTTTTATAAACCGTGGAATATACCTGTTATATGCTTCCGGTATTTCCAACATACCTTTTCTCAGTAATAGAAAGGTAAGCGGTGTAAAATAGAGAATTGCACTGATTAATAACTGAATCAGATAAGGATGGTTAAAATACAACAAATACATAAGAGGCAAAGGGATGACAACCAGGCAGATTATAAATATCCTGCCAAGCTGCTTCAATGGGAGAGTAGTAAACATATTAACATTGAAGCCTTGCCCGATCTTGTAGAGATTATATGGAACCGTCCATAAGTAGAGAGTTAGTATTGTAGCAATGGCAGCGCCAAGATATCCCCACAAGTAGACGAGCAAAATGCTTAATACAATATTGATTGTCAGGTCCAAAATGCTCCTATAGAGAATGATCCTTGATTTTCCGAGAGCCATCAGCGCAGAACCATAAACAACGATTCTAACAGGCAGAACAAAAAGGTATATGTAAAACGGGGCAACACTTTCAAGATACTTTTCAGAATATAGAGTTACAATAAAAGACTTCCCCGCGAGTAAAAGAAATATCATAACAGGAAATAAAATAACGGCAGACTTTAGAGAGGCTTTTCTGAAGAGATCCAAAGCCATTGTCATATCACCCTTATGGATATAAGCAGTCATATCAACCAATATTACTGCAGATATTGAGCCGGTAATTATGCCAATCAAAGGAATTTCAATTGCGCCATTCACATAGTTGGCAAACTCTTCGGGTGTGCACATTGCAGAGACAATGATCTTGTTCGTCTCGAGCATAACGGTTCCAATCATACTGGCAAGACCAAGAGGGACAGCATACTTAAGCATTGCTTTCATACTCTTCAGGTCAGGCCATGAAAATTTTCCCGGGACATACCTGAATACCAGCCATAAAACGACCGGAAGCAGGATTAATGGGAAATATATCTGGGCAATAAGAGGTCCACAGTAGGACTTTGTAAGCAATACACCGGTAATTGTCAATGAAGTAAGAAGGATTGCTGAGACTACATTGTATTTTGCCAGCAGATAAGTTTTATTCTGCGTGAGTAGTACTGCACCAATAACTCCAGCAGGCATAACATAAAGTGGATAAGGAATCATCCATTTTAGTGTAATACTCAAATCGGGATTATTAAACCTCATCGCCAGTAGTTTGTGGCCTCCAAATGCTAAAAAGACAGAAAATATCAGTGCCATTACGAACAAGAGGAATATGTTATCAATGATAACTCCTCTCTTTCTGTCTCCTGCTCTGGGAAGGAAGTAATATAGTGCGTCAGGCAGAGCAAGCATCAAAAGAGGAGCAACAAAGCTGTAAGCCAGCATAGTCTGACGCATTGTGGCATAGTCGTGCTTTGATAAAACCCGCGCTGCAATCATTCCGAAAACAATGCTGGCCAAAGTGGTAAGTGTTTTACCCAACGATAGTGCCAGAACCTTTGATGTCCTGGAAACTTCAGGCTTTTTGTTTTCAGGTAATGCCTGATGGGTCTCTATTTTCTCCGCTGTTTCTATAATTTTTTTATTGAAAGATATGCCTCGGCATACCGTCTGCCAAGAATTCTGAGGGAAGCTGAATTAAAATGAATGAAATCGCCTTTGTGTTCAAGATCATCAGCGATAACTAATCCAATGTTGGGATCTGAGTTGGAAAGATCTTTCAGAATCAAATTAATAGTATCCTGATAACCAGAGAAGGTCTCCTCTTTGAGAAAATGGCCAATTTCTCCAACAATTATTGGCAAAGAATCATTCTCTGTCATTTTCCTGATCTCATTAAGAAAAAGTTTTATATTTGATTTATAGCCACTTACCCCCCCCCTATTAGCATTATTTTCTCCCTGATGCCAAAGAATGCCTTTTATGATACCATGGGTCTCTGCCAGTCTGATTTTTTCAACCAGATTACTTTTCAATCTCACTCCTCTGAAAAGAGAATCGTCAACCCATTGTTCAATACTTGTACCACCAACAGCACAGGGTACCATTCCAATATAAATCGTATCTGGTAGATTATTCACAAGAGTTTTCGCGAAAGAGAGTCCGCAATCAAGACCTGCTAAATCAGGTTCATAATAGTGAAGAGGTTCTTTAGCGAGAACCCATTCATTATTTTTATTCAGCATCATAACTCTTGGGTCAGAAATAGTATCCTGAGGTTCTATGAAACCTCTTCCGGCCATATTTGATTGTCCTGCCATTACAAACACCCAAAGATTGTTTTTGGCAGGCATAACATTTACTTTTTCGACCAGTTTAGGGAAGTTTGTTACTCGTAGATTCTTGTCTGGTTTGCAACCTGTAGCGAGAATACTAACGAAAAAGAGCAATGGAAGAAATCTCATAGGCTTAGCTTTGTTAGAATTTAAATCGCCTACAAACAATGATTTACACTCTGTATTTCAAGTAAAGATGACAGGATCTTATTTTTGCGTACAAATTGTATGTGCCCAGAGATAATTAGTCGACCCTGTAAAAGATTTGTTTTTCAAAAAATCGATACTGTTACGTATTTCACCGGCCAGTTACCGATCAATAAATCCAGCACAAACCTAATGGCATTCCGGATCTGCCTCAGCTTTTTCATCCTATTGAAGGCTACTGCTGTCATAATCGCATTAATCATGTCGGCTTCAAAACCCTTGAAATAATTCCTTAGCATTCGGTGATCACTCTTAAGATGCCCGATAACCGGTTCAATCGATGCCCTTCGCCTGAAGCAGAGCCTGTCCTCGTGCTTCTCATGGGCTGTCTTGCCTTTGGCATTGCCTGGCATTATGTTCTCTACCACAAGAATGGACTAGGGTCGACTATTAATATGGAGGAGGCATTACATAATATAAAATAACATAGGCAATCACACTTGACCCTCCGAAAATGGCACCTAAGATAAATACATTCCTAACATGTCTAGGTTGCCATCCATAAAACTCGGCAATTCCGGCGCAAACACCAGCATATATCTGGTTACGTGATCTTTTAAGCATTCTATTTCTTGTGTTTTGAAATACAAATCATCCTGGTTTCAAATATTACATTAGAGCTAACTCGAAAGTACTCCCATCATTGAACCAGTGATTTTGAATTACAAGTCTATCGGGTATCCAAATCAAAAATCCCCAGCCATTGCAAACAATCTTCATGTTCAGTTCATCCTTCGACTATTTAACGTTAGTAACATTGTGTTCCCAGGTACATGTTCTTTATGTAGCTCATATTTTCGCCAGAAACAGGCATAGGTGTGGTATTATTCAGACTTATTATCGGCCAAATCTTTGATATTTTCTTCAATGTTCACCCTGTTGACCTGACTAAACCCTTTCGTTTTGGAAAACTTCATATTATGGACAAAGTTCTGCATTGAATCGGACGGATTAAGTCTGATTATTGTCCGTTGTTAATGATTTTTGTTTAATACATGCCTGACACAGAAGCCGGGTATTCCTGACAGTGTTTGAGCCCCCTTTTGAAAGGGGAATTATATGATGAAATTCAAGATTTTCAGTACTACCGCATCCTGTGCACTGTCCGTTATCTCTGTTCCAGACTATATCTTTAACCTGTTGGGAAGGATTGCGGCTAAGCGTACAATTCATTTCGCCTAAATCAGGAACTTTTACCGTATCGAGGTCAGTAATATCCGCGCCGCTCTCTAATGCCAGTATGACATAATACTCTTTAAACTTATCTATCTGATCATAACTCAAGTCAAACAGCCCTTGCAGATGGCCTGTATGGATAGCTTCTTCATGATCAATTTTGTGATCCAGATATAGTCGTTCAAACTGCCGGGAGATGATATCCTGAATATCATCATATCGCAGCTTATAGAAATCTCCCTCTTTTATCTTGAAGTATATTTTAAAGAGTCCGAGGTTCTCCCTTTCCTTCTCTGCGATAATGTGGTCATTCAGAATCAGGTTGATATAAACAAGCAGCAAGTCCAGAAGCTCCTCCTTAATATCTTCGACCCGTTCAATGTTGTGGTCACTGAGTATCCTGCTTAAGCTTTCCTTACTGAGACTGTCATTGTAGATTAGCCCGGCGATTGCGGCAATATAATCACTGAAACAGTCCAGTGACAAGATGACACCAAACGCTTCACGTAGCTCCGGATCAGTAAATTGCTGGTTTGTTTCCATAAGGGTCAGATCTTTAAAACTCCTCTGAAAGAATCAATATTGAATTCAATCTCTTAAAGGATTAACTTTAATGCAGTGAAAGTTAATTCAAAAGAGATGTTGCCATGAGATCAAAATTCCTTAAGCTCAATGCGCGTGACTTCCTGCGCGGTCTGCTGATTGCGGTACTCACAGCCCTGCTGACCGGGCTGATCAATATCCTGGATGCCGGGGCGGTGTTCACCTGGGCTACCATCAAGCCGGTGCTTATAGCCGGCCTCTCTGCCGCTCTCTCCTACCTGCTGAAGTGCCTTGCCACCAACTCGCAGGACCGTATGTTCACCCGTGAGCCGCGGCTTGCCTAGAGCCCGAAGTTACCGGTATCTATCCACCGCATGTCGAGCAGCGACCAGAAGTCGAGCGCCAGGTCGGTAAGCACATAGTCGTACGGCAGCCAGCCATATCCGCCGTCGCCCCAGCTCTTCGACCATGAGTTGCGTATCAGCAATGCGCCCTTCGTCTCGCTCTTGCATGCCAGGTTGGTGATTTTACGCTTATCATCATATCCCACCGCCATGACGGCATGTCCCCACTCAGCCTTCTCACCGCGGCAGGGATAGGGTATATCACCCGGCACATCACTCTCTTCAAAGGAGCCGAATCCCCAGAATCCGAACATGGAGGGAATACCCGCCGCCAGGTAGCTCTTCACCGATGCCAGCACCTCTGTGGTGGGGGTATCAGACCCGACAGGATCATGGCAGAAATACTTCAGGGTGGAGAAGTTCTCTGCCAGTGAGTAGACAAACCCTGTCGGCTCCTTGTCGAAGTCCTTCACCTTGTATGGCCAGTATTTCTCATCGGGCACTCCGCACAGCACCAACGCGCCCATGGTCTCACGCAGCCATGCCCCGGTGTCACCGGTCACCTGCATCAGGTTGCGGGTGGTCTTATAGAGGAAGAGGCGGGAGGCATCGATATGCTTACCGTAGGCGCGCTTCTCAAAGTACTCCACCATACCCACCGCAGCATGGGCGGTGCAGCTCCCTATCTGAAGCTGGTTCTCAACGGGTGAGCACCACTCCCTCAGGTCAACCGCCGGAGGCAGTGCTGTTTTTTGAGTATCCGTAGCTGAAGTACCCTTTGGCTTCGGGCCGGGAAACCGCAGCTTGCGGTTGAAGCTCCTGATCTGGTTATGTGCCGGGGTGTAGTCGCGCAGGTCAGGCTGCGGCGAGAGCCAGCCGGTACCCACCTTGTGAGGTACACCACTGACCCGTATCCGTGGTGAGAGAAGCTGGTTTTTCATGGCTGAACCTCCTTCAGTATGGTGCCTTCCGGGGTGAAGATGATCTCGAAGAGCCTGAACGAGGCACGCAGGTCGTCACCCGGTGATGGCAGAGCTTGCTCATCGCGCACCACCGGCTCAGGCCCGGTGAAGGTCTGGTATGCGTAGGCCGACTTGGAGAGGATGGCTGCAAAGGCATCCATCGCCTTGGGCAGCTGCGAGTCGGTCTCGGCCCCGTACGATGCCAGGGCGCTGTTGGCGAAGGTGAGCTTGGCATTGGTGGCACCGATGCCCGGCTTCAGCCGCACATACTGCGGCGAGAGCAGGTCGGGCAGATAGACAACGGAGGTCTTGATGGTATTGTCCTTCACAGATTGATACTCCACCAGCAGGTAGGGCTTAAGGGTGTAGTAACGGAGGCCGGTCTCCCTCTTCAGGGAGGCATCAGAGTAGATCTTCACCGAGGCACATCCGCTCATGAGCAGGGATGCCGCAATGATTGCCGCAAAAAGAGTTGACTTTTTCATAAAGAGCAGTATTGATCAGACAATACCAATTTATGAATTAAAGCAACCCGAGTCAAGGGATCCGGGTCAGCAGCCCCAGCGGGGCCGGGGTTACCCTATCTTGAGATAGATGATCCCGCCGAGGGAAGTTTTATCGAATACTCCGCGTCCGTCTACCAGCAGCGGGTGTCTCATCAGTGCATGCACTCTCTGCCAGTCGGGCATGCGGTACGCCTTCCATTCGGTTACATGGAAGAGCACATCAGCCCCGGTGACCGCGTCATAGATATCAGTGGCATACTCAATGGTACTGCCCAGCCGCCGGCGTGCCTCGTCCATTGCCACGGGATCGTAAGCTTTCACGCTGCATCCTGCTTCAAGCAGCTGGCTGATAAGCGTAAGTGAAGGTGCCTCGCGCATATCATCCGTGCCGGGCTTGTAAGAGAGCCCCCAGACGGCTGCATGCTTCCCTTTCACATCTCCTTTAAAGTAATCGGTGAATTTACCGAAGAGCACTTTTTTCTGCCGCTCATTGATGGCTTCGACTGATTCAAGAAGTGTTACCGGTGAGCCATGATCGCGGCCGGTCTTTATCAGTGCTTTAACATCCTTTGGGAAGCACGATCCCCCGAATCCCGGTCCTGGGTAAAGAAATTTCTGGCCGATACGGCTGTCGCTGCCGATACCCTTTCTCACCATGGAGACATCTGCCCCCACCTTCTCGCAAAGGTTGGCTATCTCGTTGATGAAGCTGATACGTGTTGCGAGCATAGCGTTTGCCGCGTACTTGGTCATCTCGGCCGATGCTATATCCATAAAGATAACCCTGAAGTTACTTAGCAGCATGGGTGCATAGAGGCGGGTGAGCAGCTCCCTGGCCCGCTCGCTGTCAACGCCCGCCACCACCCGGTCAGGCTTCATGAAGTCGTCTATGGCGGCACCCTCTTTCAGGAACTCGGGGTTGGAGGCCACATCGAACTCGATCTCTTTTCCGCGCCTCTTCAACTCGGCTGCGATGGTGCCGCGCACCTTCTCCGATGATCCTACCGGGACAGTGCTCTTGGTCACCACCAGGAGGTACTTCTCGAGGTATCTGCCGATCTTTTCAGCCACCGCCAGCACATGGCGCAGGTCGGCGCTGCCATCCTCCTCAGGCGGCGTTCCGACGGCAATGAAGAGCATCTCCACCTCATTGAGGCTCTCAGCCAGATCGGTGGAGAAGAAGAGCCGTCCGGCATTCACGTTGCGGTGTACCATGGCCTCGAGGCCGGGCTCATAGATGGGCATAATGCCTCGGTTCAGCCCCCCGATCTTTTCGGTGTCGGTATCGATACACCAGACGGTTGCACCAAGCTCGGCGAAGCAGGCACCTGTGACCAGGCCGACATAGCCGGTGCCGACAATGGAGATATTCATGGCAATGTTTTAGAGTTCAAGCACAGAGATGATCTCGATTATCCGGCCGGCGGTGCGGCCGTCCCACAAAGGCGGCGCCTCGCCCCTCTTCCAGTTGCCTGCCAGGAGCCGCTCCATGGCCGGGGCGATGGCATCAGGATTGGTACCCAGCAACTCATTTGTTCCCATGGTGACTGTCTCGGGCCGCTCGGTGCTGTCACGCAGCGTCATGCAGGGCACACCCATCACGGTGGTCTCCTCGGTGATACCACCGGAGTCAGTGATCACTGCCAGCGCCTTCTCAACCAGGTAGTTGAACTCAAGGTAGCCCAACGGTTCGGTAAGGGATAGCTGCGGGCTGACCGGAATGCCGTTTTCAGTGATCACCCTGCGTGTGCGCGGGTGTACAGGGAAGATGAGCGGCAGCTCTCCGGCGGTTCGGGAGATCTCATCCAGCAGCCGCCTTAGTCCGGCAGCATCATCAACATTGTTGGGGCGGTGAAGGGTGAGTACGATATAGCCCTTCTCATGCAGCCCCAGCTCATCCCATATCGCGGGCTTGCGGAAATTGGGTCGGCTGTGAAGCAAGGTGTCTATCATGGTGTTTCCCACGAAGAAGATCCGGTCACCCGGCACACCGCTGCGCAGCAGGTTCTCATTGGCCCTCCCGGAGGTGGTGAAGAACCAGTCGGTGATGCTGTCGGTCACGATACGGTTTATCTCCTCGGGCATGGTCATGTCGCCCGACCGGATACCCCCCTCGATGTGTGCCACCGGCACCTGCATCTTCTTTGCCACGATGGCGCAGGCCAAAGTGGAGGTGACATCACCCACCACGATGCAGAGATGAGGCTTCTGCTGCTGCAGCAGCTTCTCATAGCCCAGCATGATGGCAGCGGTCTGCTCAGCCTGTGTACCGCTGCCCGAGCCGAGGTTGACATCGGGGTCGGGGATGCCCAGGTCATCGAAGAAGGAGCCGCTCATGCTGCGGTCATAGTGCTGGCCGGTGTGCACCAGCCGGTAAGTGATCTCCCCGCAGCCCTCACATGATGAGGAGAGCCTCTCATTAAATGCAGTGATAGCCCTGATCACCGGGGCTATCTTCATGAAGTTGGGACGGGCGCCAACAATAAGGTCAAGAAGTCGCAATGTATTGTGATATGTAGTTGTTAACTGATTCTGAAGGGCCGGCCTGAGAGAGTGATCATGCCACCACGGGGGCTACTGCCCGAAGAGCAGGCCCAGCCGGAGGTTGACAAATGAGTCACGTATACCCACCTTCCGTCCGAAGAAATTGTAATCGTACTGCGTATAAAATCCGGCAGCAAATGATAACTGTGTTGACCGCGCCATGGGGATGGTAATCCCCAGCCCCGGGTTGAGGAAGTAGCGTGTTTCATCCTTGAAGTTTGCAAAGTTGATCAGGAAACCGCCATCGGTCATCACAAAGAACTTGTTCTTCTGCCGCCCGAAGTAGAACCGTACATCTGCAAAGAGCGGGAGCATCCATCCCCCGTCATGGTCATCGAGCCCCTGGTCATAGGCAAGGAAGCCGGTTCCGCCGCCCAGGGCGAGTCCGCTGCCGAACCTCCAGCCAAAGGCGGTTGTCACACCTGCAAAGTGGTGCGAGAAGGGGGTACTCTTGACCTTCAGGCCGAAGCCGTAGGTTCCTTCGGTGATATTATAGAGTCCGCCGGTGATATCACTGTATGCCCGGGCGGTGGTGGAGAAGAGCCGGTGACTGCGCCAGAAATCCTGCCTGTGCTCCAGGAACTGCACCTTGTCGAGGTGCCAGCAGCGTTCGGTGACGATCTGGGCTTTGGCATAGGTCATACCCAGCAAGGTGAGCAGCAAAAGAGTGAAGAGTCTTTTCATGATAGTCCTTTTTAATGGGTTCCGGTGACTTGGGTTCTAAAATACAAAATATTTCCGAGTCGTATATTTAGGAGTTCAATTATTTGTTCTGCTGTCATTAAGGCGATTAGCCGCTGCTGTCATGATGACCGGGGTATGGTTCCTCAAACGGTATCAGTATTGCATGTAAAGGTTATCTCCCCTTGAACTCAAATCCCAGCCTCAGGTTCAGGAACGACTTGCGGGCATTGGGTCCGCCGGTAGTGACCATCACCCCTGCCGAGAGGGATAGTGCCTTCCGGTAGCCGGTCACCCGTCTGATACCGGCCGCGGGGTTGATAAATACGCGGCTCTCATTAATTCCTTCAGGGTCGAGCATTATGCCTCCTCCCCCATCAAGATAGGGAACCCATCTCTGTCCGTTGAAGCTGTACCTGATATCGAGGAAAAGGGGTATGAGCATCCCGCCGTTATGGAGGTGCAGCCCCGCGCCGGCGCCGGTGCGCATGTTGCGGGTGAACTGGTAGCCTGCAATGGTTGTGATGCCGTAGTAATACTTTGACATGGCATCTTCCGTCTGCCCCAGTCCGGATGCGCCGGTGATCTCCGTTATACTGACCACACCCGATTGCCAGTCGGCGTTGATATCACGGTCATGGGCTATCTTCTGCCTGGGTTGAGCGGTCAGTGCCATCGCCGGCAGAGAGAGTACCAGAACAAAAAGCAGCAGTCTCATCTCATCGTTTTTAAAACCTGTCCGGGTTCTGATCATGCATCGTCACTCATTGTGATAGTAACCTGACTTATCAGCATTGGCCTTTGCATAGTAGTGCCCCGGATCATAATAACGGTGCCCGTAGCCCAGTGAGTATCCGTAGCGTAGTCCGTAACCGTAATATCCCGATGCGGAGATATCATTCACGATTATGGCGATATTCTTCATCTCGCCCTTGCGATGAATCTCGTCAAGCATTGCCACCGATCCCCTGGTGGTATACTTCTGCCGCACGATAAAGAGGGTCACATCGGCCAGGGGGCCGAGCAGCAGGGCGTCGGTGACGATCCCTACCGGCGGGGTGTCAATGATGACCGCATCAAACCGTGAGCGTGCCTCCTGCAGGAACTCACTCATCCGGGGTGACCCGATCAGCTCTGCGGGATTGGGTGGCACGGGGCCGGAGGGTGCAAACCAGAGGTTCTCCGTTTCGGTTGGCCTGATCACCTCATCAAAGGCAGCCGTTCCGCTCAGGTAGCGGCTCATGCCGGTGCCGTTGTCTGACCTGAGTATGGCATGTGCCCGCGGCTTGCGCATATCAAGCCCCACGATCAGCACCCGCTTGTTCATCATGGAGATGATGGTTGCCAGGTTGACCGAGACGAAGGTTTTGCCCTCGCCGCTGACGGGTGAGCTGATCACTATCACCGGGCACTCAGTCTGGCCGGTGTAGAATGAGAGGGAGGTACGCACCGCCCTGAAGCTCTCGGCCAGGGTGCTGCCGGGTTTCTCGGCAACGGGATTCTCTACCTGGAAGTCGGAGTGGCTGATATAGCCGATAATTGGTACACGGGTGACCCGCTCGATATCATGCCTGCCGATAATACGGTTGTTGAGAAGGTCAAAGAGGATTATGAAGAGCATGGGAACCACAATTCCCAGCAGCAGCCCTATCAGGTAGTTCTTGGTGGTATTGGGGCGTATCCGGCTGCTGTTGTATGGCAGCGCCTCATCAATGATGCGATTGTCGGTTATCTGGGAAGCCTTTGCTATGCCGGCCTCAGCCCTTCTCTCGAGGAGGTAGGTGTAGACAGAGTTGTTCAGGTCAAACTTGCGCTGTATGCCTATCAGTCGCCTCTCGGTTCCCGGCAGGCGCCCCAGCTCCTTCTCCACGGCGGCGATCCGCTCATCGACGTTTCCGATAGAGATATTGAGCTGGCTGATGGCGCTCTTCACGTTCTCCCGGAGGGCCGACCGCGCATCCTCAAGCTCCTGGTTGGCCAGCTGCACCTGCGGCAGTTTGTCCTTAATGGTGAAGGCCAGTTGCTTCTGCTGATGCTGGATGGTGGCAAACTCATTGATCAGCTTAACGAGTACCGGGTCAGTCACCCCCATGACGCTGGGTGAGATAACGCTCTCGCTGTCGTCACGCGCATTGAGATAGTCGAGCAGATACTCATAATACTGTTTCTGCATCCCCAGCATATTCTTCTCACCCTCAAACTTCTCAAGCCGCTGCAGCACCAGCGTACCCTCGAGGGTGAGGTCAACGAAGCGGTTGTTGAGCCGGAAGCTCTCCATGGTGTTCTCTGCCAGCCGGAGCGAGTCGGAGATCAGTCCGAGCTGTGCCTCGATGAAGCTGATGGTATTGTCTGCGGCGCGGCTCTTCCACTCCATCCCCTGGATGATGTAGAGCTTCATCAGGGTATTGAGGTAGTCGGCACCCTGGTCGGGGGAGTATCCGTCAAACGAGAGCGTGAAGACCGATGCATAGTCTTTCACCGGTTCCACCTTGAGTGCCGAGCGGTACCTGTTGGCGAGTGAGGGCACCGACTCGAACCAGACCAGCCAGCGGCCGGGATTGGCAGCCGGCGGGGCTTCATTCCGCCATTCGAGGGTGAAGCTGAAGCCGCCCTGCTCGAAAGGTTCACCGGGGAGGTACTCCCGCTTCGGAGTGAGGTCATCGCCATCGGCACTCCCGGTCCTGCTCCTGCGCTTCGCGGTAAGCTTATCCTCATCAATCTCTACGGTGTAGCGGCCGTCATCACGGAAGCGGAAGGTCATGGCCACCCCTTCGGGCTGTGTGTCGGAGAGCTTCTTCAGCACAAAGGGTGATGAGCGGTAGGTGCGCTGCCCCTGGATGCCGTTGCGCGAGACGGGGACGTATGCCACATGAGCCTCAGGCATATCCTCGACAACACGGTGGTTGAGTGTATAAGACTGCAAGATGGCAACCTCATCATCCAGGTTGGGATAGGCGTTATAGATGCTGCCTGCAAAGATCTGCTCCATATTGGCTACGGCGCCGGTCGACTGCTTCTCCTTGATGAGAAGGGTGCTCTTCACATTGTAAACCCGCTGCGAATAGCGGTTGTAGGTGTAGGCTATACCCAGCGCAAGGAAGAGGGCAATGGCAAACCAGTACCAGTTGCTGATAAAGAGCGAGACATAGCGCATCAGGTCAATGTCATCAGAAGACGATGATGCGGGTTTCCTGGGAGTTTCCATGATATGTTGGTAAGGGGGACGGGGATTACGAATTATAATAGAATGCTGTGCAGCCGGCTGCAGATCTATACAGCTTTTGCTCCTGACCTGAATACAGGCCATTCCGGTCCTGATACTCCTCCGGCCGGTCAGTCACATCATTTGAAGCGGCCAACAGACTAAGATTCAGTTAAATAAAATGCGGGCCGGTTGTCTTCTTGTGGCCCGAAAATATTTTAAAACCTTCCCCTTTTATTGTCTCTGCATTCTGGCAAAAGCAATGAGCAAATATATACAAATTGCCCAAAAAGCGGTTTCCGGGAACGATCGGTTGCGATGTCGTTTCACCGTCAGCCTGCATCTCACTCTTCGGTGTAATAGCTTTCTGCTCCCTCGCGCGCCTTCCTGCCGTAGGTGGTATGCCCGTAATACTTGTAGCCGTAGTTGTAGCCATAGTTGTACCCGAAGCTGTAGCCATACCGCAGTCCGTAGCCGTAATATCCTGACATTGAGATGTCATTGACCACTATGCCGGGGTTCTTTATCTCATGCGCACGGTAGATCTCCTCTATCAGGCTGAGGGTGTTGCGCGAGGTGTATCGCTGGCGCACCACGAAAAGGGTCACGTCGGTCAGCCGCGAGAGCAGCAGCGCGTCGGTGACCACCGCCACGGGGGGAGTGTCGATGATGATATAGTCAAACTGCTTGCGGGCCTTCTCAAGGAAGGCGGTCATCGTCTCCCGTTCGATCAGCTCCGAGGGGTTGGGCGGCACCGGTCCCGAGATGGTGCACCAGAGGTTACTGATGCCGGTCTTCACGATGACATCCTCATACTTGCTGTTGCCGCTCAGGTAGTTGCTCATCCCGTGGCTGTTCTCCATCCCCAGTATCTTGTGTATGCGCGGTTTGCGCAGGTCGAGCCCCACCAGCAGCGTCCTGCGTCCGAGCAGCGAGATGATGGCTGCCAGGTTGGCCGCCACGAAGGTCTTCCCCTCGCCGCTGATGGTTGAGGTGACCGCGATCACTGCCGGCTGGTCATCGGGCACCAGGTACTTAAGCGAGGTGCGTATGCTGCGGAAGCTCTCGGCCAGCGTGCTGCCGGGCTTCCCGACCACCGGCACCTCGGTGTCGTAGCCGCTGTGGCTGATGAACCCGAGGATAGGCACCCGGGTGATCTTCTCGATATCCTTGCGGTCGATCACCTTGTTATTGAGCAGGTCTATGATGATGATGGCTATCGCCGGAAGCAACAGTCCGAGTATCAGCGCCATCATATAGTTCTGCCGTGTCCGCGGCTTGATGCGTACCGCGTTGTACGGCTCGGCCATGTCAATGATCTTGTTGACCGATATGTTTGAAGCCTTGGCTATGCCCGCCTCGGCACGCTTCTCAAGCAGGAAGTTGTAAACGGTGTTGTTCAGATCGAAGTCGCGCTGTATGCTCACCAGCCGCCGCTCGGTGCCGGGCAGTCGCCCCAGGTCGAGGTTCACCTCGGCGATGCGGTTCTCGACATCCTTCATCGAGATACGCAGTTGGTTGATGCTGTTGGTGACGTTCTCATTGAGTGCATCGCGGGCCTGCTCCACCTTGCCGGTGATGAGGTTAGCCGCAGGCTGGTTCTCCTTCACCATGAACCCGAGCTGCTTCTGCTGCAGCTGCAGCGAGGCGAGGTCTTCGACCAGCCTGATCAGCAGCGGGTCAGAGATACCCATCACGCTGGGCGAGACGATCAGTCCGCTCTCATTGCGGGAGGTGAGATACTCTTTCAGGTACTCATAGTACTGCATCTGCAGGCTGAGTGAGTTGCGCTCCATCTCGTACCGTTCGAGGCGCTGAAGCACCAGGTTGCTCTCGGTGGTGAGATTGACGAAGCGGTGGTCGGTGCGGAAGTTCTCCATACGGTTCTCTGCCAGCCGCAGCGAGTCGGAGATAAGGCTGAGCTGCCGGTCGATGAAACGGAGGGTCTGCTCGGCCGCCTGGTTCTTCCACTCGAGCCCCAGCTCGAGGTAGCTGGTCATCAGCGTGTCGAGGTAGTCAGCCTCCTGCTCGGGCACCGCACCGGTGACCGAGAGGGTGACGAGGGTGGCATCCTCATCGACCGGGGTGACCGACAGCTTTGAGCGGTAGGCGTTGGCCAGCGAGGCGGGCCTGACGAAATAGAAGTAATACCTGTTCGAGCCTCCCTCGCGGTAGGGGGAGACATCCCTGTGACTCGGGTAGATGAAGAAGTCGAACCCCATCTGGTTGAACCGTTCGCCGAAAGCCAGCTTCGCCTCGAAATCATTGCCGCCGATATTGAGGGTATACCCCTCGGGCGAGTCGATGCGTATATCCACCCGCACCCCGGCCGGCTGGCTGTTGACATCCTCTGTCCAGACCACGAACGGGGCATTCTTGTAGAGCCGCGTCTCGGCTATCCCCCTACGGCCCACCGATGTATATACGATATGGAAGTCGGTGAGCTTGTACATTACCTTGTGGTTCAGGTCGAACGACCTGAGTATGCCGATCTCGTTCTGCAGGTTCTGCTTCGACGAGAAGAGGTCGCCGCCCGGCATGATGCGATCCATGCCGCCGAACCCGCCCGACTCATCATCCTTGATCAGCAGGGTGCTCTGTACGGTGTAGAGCTCATCGCCCCAGCGATTGATGCCGTAGGCGAGGGCCAGGGCAAGGAAGAGCGCCCCCGCAAACCAGTACCAGTTGCTGACAAAAAGCGAGAGGTACCTGCGGAAGTCGATGCCTTCACTCTCAGGGATATAGATGTTCTGATCAGGATTCTCCATGGTGATTTTGATTCAGGGATTATCTGCCCCTCATTTTCCGAAGTAGTTGATCAGCAGCAGTGTGGTTGAGATGGTGCTGGTTACGGTGGCGAGGATGAATGAGATGGTTGGCAGGTTGACGCTGAACACCTTTTTCGGGTTGGGCTGCACAATCACCACATCATTTGGGGTGATGAAGTATGCCGGTGATGAGAGCAGGCTCTTGTCCTGCAGGTCGATGCTGTAGGTGAATGTCTGGTCGCCCTTGGGACGGATAACCAGTATCTTCTCCTTGGTACCGGTCTCGGCGATGCCGCCGGCACGGCCGATAGCCTCGAGCACGGTAAGCTGGTCATTGTAGTTGATATAGCTTCCCGGCGCACGCACCTCACCCAGTACGGTGAACTTGTAGCTCAGCAGCCGCACCTCGGCATAGGCGTGGCGGAAGAGGGCATCCACCTTTTCCTGGAACAGGTCTCGTATCTCGTAGAGGGTCATTCCCTCCACGGGGACTTTCCCTATCAGGGGGAGGGTGACGATGCCATCGGGGTCGATGCTGTAGCCCTGGACGTATGCCGCCCCCTCGGAGGTGATATAGTTGACGTTGGCAGCACCGCGGTCACTCAGCACCTCGGTGAGGGTGCCCTCAGGGGTCTGCATCTTGACGCTGACGTAGAGCAGGTCGCGCGGCTGAACCTTGTAGTCGGGCACCTCCATCGGGAAGTAGTTCTCGCCGCCGAGCTCATAGAGGTTATGGAGGTATGAGAGCTCCTTCTGCGTAGAGCAGGCTGCAGCAAGGAGGACAAATGCAATCAGGGGGATCAGTTTTTTCATTTCGGGTCTGTTTCTCTTCCGGGTTAACGGCGTACTAAATATCCTGTTTTTTTTCGAGTTTCCGTATCATATTGGTCTGAATATCGACCGTGAGGTTCATGCCGGGCTGGATGATGCGTATCACCACCTTATGCTTACGTCCGGCACGTATCAGCTCGCCACGCAGTCCGGTGAGGCTGCCGATGGTCACCTCGACCATGTCTCCCCGCTGGAACACCTCGCGGCTCACCTCCACATCGGCATCGCTGCCGCAGAGGATGCGCAGGTTGGTTATCTGCTCCTCGGGGATGGGCACCGGCTTGCCTTCGATGGTGATGAACTTGACCACGCCGTCTACCTTGCGAACGAGGTATGCCTCTTTGGGGATCGTCTTGACGAAGACGTATGAGCTGATGAGCGGCCGTTCGACCAGTTTCTTGCGGTCAGACCACTGGCGGAGGGTCTTCTGCAGGGGCAGGAAGGTCTCTATACCCAGCTCGGCGATACGCTCATTGACCTTCTTCTCGGCACGCGAGTTGGTATAGACGGCATACCACACCCGTTCAGGCTTTTTGAGCACCTGCAGCTCCTGCAGCACATCTGGCTTCTGTTGTGCTTGCAGCTCCTGCGGCACCTGCAGCTTATCCGGCTCAGGAAGCTCCTGAGGCGCGTCTGGCTTCTGTTGTGCCTGTGACCCCTGCAGCTTATCCGGCCCAGGAAGCTCCTGGGGCTTTTGTGGCTCAGATTGCCGCAGCGACTTCAGCTTATGCTGCTGCAGCTCCTCCTTCACCGGCTGTGACTGCTTCTCTTCCATGGTCCTTTTCCTACGAGGGGCAAAATTAATCAAAAAGGGTGAAAGTCAGAATCTCTCAAAAACCCCGGCCATCATCTCCTGTTCATGCCGGGAAAGTTTATATCTTTCAGCTACCCTGCGCCATTTACTTACTGATCTTTTTAATCTTTCAACAATCATTCCTGCTTCGGCTCTGGTCAGTCTGAAATGTTCCGCCACCTCCAGGGCAAGCTCTATACTAAGAGAGTTGTCGTCAAGGTTTATATTTAGTGACAGTCCTCGTCCCGTTTCATCAGGATTGATATCGAAGGCAGGGGAAAGAATCCATCCCTGTTCCGTAAGGATAAAACCATGATTACGCAGGTGGTCATCACTGTTTGAGATAAGTATGCTGAAGGCTATTCTGCTCCATAACTCCTTCAGGTCACCCTTGATGTTGGCCCCATGCCGTGTAAGAAAGTCTGCGATGTCAAGATAGCTTGCTCCGGCAGTATGATCATCGCCGTCTCTATATCCCAGCATTGTCAATGCTGAGGCATAATGAAGTCTCTCATTTTTTACAGTTCTGTCAAATCGCTTTGTCAGGAATGTATGATGGTTACCTGAAAATTTTCTGGCAACTGCTTGTGCCACATTCAGTCCTGCCGCTCTTGCCAGCTCGTTTGCAACCATCTCCCAGCCACCATTATCTTTTCTGTCAGCCCTCGCAGGAAATTTGGCGATCCAGAGAGCTCCGTCACTGTCAACAACACTTGCTTTAGGCCGTGCTCCGCCCAGTGATGAGCCCGGGTTGACCAGCATGGTTAACCATTTGTCATAGTCAGGGTTATCATATACATCTTCCTGCTCAAGCAGCAGGCTGATCTGTTCTAGCTCCCTGACGGAGGTCCATGGCGGAGTGGCATATTCGGCATTATCATTAAGGAACGGACCATCAGCCTGTTCTTTAAACCTCAGGGCCCCCATACGGTGGTTGTCATACACCCCAAGAAGGTAATCAGACTCCCTGAGTGTTCTTTCCGGCCGTTTCTCATTCCGGGCCAACAGGGCTTCACGTCTGGTCATCAACATACGTCCCCATCTGTCAGGGGAGGAGTCAAGGAAGAGTCCGAAATTTTGTTTTTCACTGTCAGCGTACCAGGTTCCTGGGTAAAACAACAACTCCGGATCAAGTATCTGTGAAGCACGGGACTCAAGCCACTCGCGCTCATAGCTGAATGAGAAGATCTCTTTTCCGCGTGCCATCTCTGCCCTCAACTGGCCCATAAGAAGTGGTTTGCTCATACCTTTCCAATGGGCATAAACATAAATAAGTCTTGAGCTGCTTTCTGGTTTCATTTGCTTAAGATGGCTTTGAATTGTTGCCTGGCTCTTCCCTTGTTTTCAGAGAGGTTGTTTTCGGTGCCCGCTTTTTAACCAATAAGCCGGCATCCTGAATTTTTCGGCCGAGTATATCATCAGCTGCCACGACAGCAATATCATTGTCGAGTCCCAATACAGACAGAACCTTTATATATGCGCCGATAGCGACATTTGGATTGCCCTTTTCAACTGATGTCAGTGTAGTTCTGCTGATACCTGCTCTCTCTGCCACCTGCACCATGCTGTATCTCCTTCTCAACCTTGCGAGTTTTATGTTTTCACCCAGTGATGTAAGATTTTTCCTGGGCCTGGGTAAAAGAATATAGCCTTTGTTTTTCATAATGTAAACTCAAACATACAAATATAATGAATATTGTATAATATAATTAACATTATGATTTTTGATCGCTATTTGTCTGTCAGGATTAATTCTGGTTACAAATTTCCCCAATGTAGTGAAAGTCAGAACCCCCGGTACACTTCAGCCATTGCATCCGGAATTATTTCGCGGCAGCAGCAAATTAACCGGTCAGATTCCAGGAAACACCCTATCCAATACTCCCGGAATTTTCACGCGTCAGAAGCAGATTGATCTGTCAGAACCCCCACACCATTCCTGCGCCCAAGGTTGTGGTTCTGCCGTAAAGATGTGCCGGATACCACCAGCCTTCGCCGCTGACATTGCGCATGGTTACCGAGAGGGCTGCCTGCACCCCGCCGGTGATCATGTAGCTGAACTCTATGCCGGTTGCCCGGTTGCTCCAATCGATGGTTCCCAGGTATGGCAGTCCGACACGGCTTCCGCCGATGCTCTGGTAGTCGGGTCCCCGCTCTGACCGCTCATGCCACACTTTCACCCCCGATGCCCGCAGCGGCCGCCACTCGAGCGCGAGGTACCAGCTGCGGCTGTTGTCGCGCAGCCAGTGTCCCATGTTGAATCCCTGGTTCTCGAAGGTGGTTACCGGCACATTGTGCTGGAAAGTGAGGGGATAGGTGAAGGTAAACTCGGCAGTAACCCAGATGTTGGGCAGGAAGCCGTAGTTACCGGTACGCATGCCTCCCTTCCATGAGAAGAAGTTGTAGTCGGAGGTGGTGAACCGTTTCGTCGAGAGCTCATCGATGAAGAGCGTTCCGTAGAGGTGGAGGTGGCGTATGTTGTGCGAACTGATATCGAGGAACATCTGCGCGTTGCTGTTGCTGATGCCCGAGTTGACGCCATGATCGACCGACTTGTAGAAGAAGAGCGGCATCAGGTAGTAGGGGGTGATGCGCGGGTCAGACCATACCACGCTGTTACCGGCGGAGATATGGAGCCGCTGTACCGGGGTGAATGTGAAGATATTGGCGGCGAAGTATTTCGGACGGTAGTGCTCACGGTACTCGGTGCCGTAGGCGTTGCTGACCCAGTATGAGCGGGTTGAGTCAACCACCATCGAGGTGAGCCACCCGTGTATCCATGTCATCTCGCCCCAGCGCACCGGCTTCATCCATAGCCGCAGGTGCATGAACGAGGGCGCCCTGCCCGAGAGGATATTCGTTCCGGCATAGCCGCTGCCCCATACCGGCGACTCCTTCAGGAATGCGATGTTTCCCCACCGCCATGAGTAGCTGATGCCGCCGGTCATCTCGGAGAAGTCAGTGCCGCCCTTGAGGTGTCCGCCCCTCTCGGGTGTGAGGTACTCCGGCCTGCCGAGGAGCGGTTTCTGGTGGTTATCCTGCAGCGCCGCGAAGAAGGCCCAGTTGCGGTAGTTGCCATACACCTTCGCACCGTTCTTCCATGACCAGGTGTTGAGGCTCTCACCCGGGGCGAGGCTGCCCGGGATGGCTCCGGGAGTTCCCCCGGGCCCGGTACCACCGGGAGTTCCGCCTGTGCCGCCACTCCTTGCCTCCCTGCCGCGGCTGTGCCCCCCGTTGAAGCCGAACAGAGGCGAGACGGTGACGCTGAAGAGCGAGTCGCGGTAATAGATAACGGCAGGATTGAGCAGTATCTTCATTTTCGCGTCGGGCTCACCATCAGAGTAGATGCTCAGCCAGAAAGCAAGCTCCTTCACCTGGCGGCCTGAGAGACTTCGGTCGCTCCGGTCCGTAGTACCGGTATCGGGTCTGCCGGACGTGATACCCTCCTTCTGTTCAACTGCCCGGTCTGCCAGCCATGCCTGCGCCTCCTCAAGTTTCTTCCTGATTACCAGGCGGCTGTAGGGCTTAACCACACCGTTGAGGGTGATCGCTCCATCGGCAGCAAGCTCATCGAGGAAGAGGTATATGGCCTCATCGCCCACCGGCTCGGGTATCATCTGTCCCGCAACAGGTGCGGTTCCACACAATAACAGGGCGGTTAATAAAGTTATTACAGATGTTGAATAGTTCACAGAAAGTAGCTTTCCGCAAAGATACTTTTTACGGAATATTAGCGGCTTTCTGTTGAAAATCAAAAAGGATGAAAAGGGGGAATTTCCGGGTCTACTCGTTGTTTGCTGATCTTCTGATACTTGCAGTTGCGTATAGTTTTATGGCGATGCTCAAGCCAGCCGGTATCAAGGCATACTTTCCGTCACATCTCTCATTTTTCGGGATACTGGCGTTTCTCTGGATCATTGTCTCATATGCCGGCGGCAAGATAGGCCGTGGCCGGATTGTCAACCTGCGCACCCTCTTCATGCGGGTGATCATGGTCAATCTTATTGCCACCAGTTTTGCCGCGCTGCTGCTCTTCGCCATACGTGACCTGACTTACTCGCGGCAGGTGGTATTTGGCACCGCCATCACCGCCACCTTCCTGGAGCTGATCTTCGGATCGATCTACCTGGCTTTCCGCAAGGCGCCGCTGATCACCCCGGCGCCGGCTCGTCTCTCCGAGCGTGAACTGGTGGCCCGTTCCCATCCCGAGAAGTCGCACGAGAGCCAGCCTGACCCTGCCCTTACGCTGCGGCTGCAGGAGGGTTGCTCGAAGGTGCGTGCCGAGGCCATCTCATCTATGGTGAGCAGTGATGACACCGTGCGGCTGGCCATCGTCTCCACCTCTGACCCCTTCAATATTCAGAACCTCGAGCATGCCGATTACACCTGCATCATCAACCTGAGGCCGCTCAACAGCATTCGCAAGCTCGACCATTTCCTCGATGTGGTCAACGGCCGGCTGACGGCTGACGGGCTCTTCATCTGCTCGGTGGAGACCCTCGAGCAGCGTGCCACCCGGCTGCGCGAGAAGCTGTCGCCGCTGATTTACTACATCGTGGCCGGACCCGATTTCATTATCAACCGTGTCATTCCCCGCCTGCGTATCACCCGGGGCATTTGGGAGTTCTTCACCGGCGGCGCCAATCCGCCCTTCTCACGGGCCGAGGCACTGGGGCGACTTAGTCGTGCAGGATTCTCCATCCGCCAGGAGAAGTTCGGGGGAGATATGCTCTGCATCAAGGCCGAACGACGCTCCTCGCCGCGGCCGGTCAACGAGAACAACTACGGAATGATCATCACCCTGCCCCGCATAGGACGCGACGGACGCACATTCAACGTCTACAAGCTGCGCACCATGCACCCCTACTCTGAGTACATACAGGACTATATCTATGACCTGCACTCGATAAAGGAGGGAGGAAAGATGAATGACGACTTCCGTGTGACGACGTGGGGGCGCTTTGCCAGGAGGGTATGGCTTGATGAGCTGCCGATGATCGTCAACATACTGAAGGGTGATATCAGGCTGTTCGGCGTGCGCCCGCTCTCAAAGCATTATTTCAGCCTCTATAACGATGAGACCCGTGTGCGCAGGCTGCAGTACAAGCCGGGACTGCTTCCGCCATACTATGCCGACCTGCCCGACAGCCTGGCTGCCATACAGGACTCGGAGCTGCGCTATTTCGACTCATGGGACCGCAACCCGGTGGGTACCGACATACGCTACTTCGCACGCAGCATCTACAATATCTTTTTCAGAAACGCGAGGTCTGCGTAAAACCAGGGTACTTCAGAGAGCAAGGCCTGCAGATTGCTTGGGCAATTCAGGGTAAAACCTCTGCCCTTGACTGATAAAGAGCAGCTGTTCAGCTGCCGCCGAAACGGCTATCACTTATATCTACAATACTAAAAGTCAGCCACCCAGCCTCTACCAGAACCCGTCCACTCAGCCTATACTAGAAATCAACTGCCCATGCTATATTAAAAATCTGCCACCCAGCTGTCGATATACTGCACCCTGGCGTCGAGCCAGCCGAGTACCCTCTGCAGATCGGTGGCAGCATTGCCTGATGAGCCCCTTGCTCCCCAGAGTTCATGGTCGGCCTCCAGTGCCGGTGCGATTAATCCAGACCAGGTGGTGACATACTCTTTCAGCTCGTCATACTTGTTGGTTCTGAACCATTCCCATCGTTCGACAAAGAGCTGCTTCATGTGGGGGTCTGACATCAGCCGGAGGAAGAATATGCGCCCCAGGCTGCCCGGATTCTTGCTCCAGAAGAGCGGCTCGCCGGCGGTGGAGAGGCGGTAGTGTGTATAGACCTGCTCAAAGCCGTACCCCCAGTCGAAGTCCCATATGATACCCATGCGGTACTTGCCGCCCTCGGGCTTATTTATATAGGTGCTCTTTGGGTGATTGATCTCCTGGTTGAGGGTGAGCTGGTAAACGATCATGTAATTGACAAATGAGATATCGTCAAAATAGTCGCGGTATCCATTATCAGGGAAGGAGCCATCAAAGACCAGCGCCTCGAACGCGTTGAAGTCGTCACGGATCTTTTCATACAGCTCGCCGGTCATCTCCTTCTCCTTCGGATAGGCTATCATCACCGGCAGGTTGTAGTTGGGCGACCGGAACTTATAGGCCTCATCAAAATAGGTATCGAGCTCAAGCAGAACCCCGTTGTCGCCCACATCAATCCGACCGGGGCCCGCCTCTTTGTGTTCGGTGAAGGTGTAGACGCCGCGGTACTCGCCGTTGATGGTCAGCTCTACCGGCAACATATGGTTGGTGAACGGCATCTCAAGCAACCGGGCTGCCTTGTATGGGATGGAGTTGTCTAGCATGGTGCCGTCGAGGTATTCAGAGAGAAGGATCCACTCCTTGTAGGGCTGCATCCCGAAGAGAGAGGCCTTCTTGTCAAGTTTCATCTTATAGGGTTTCTTCGGATAACTCCAGGATGAATTCCCCCGGCCTCTGATCTTCATCGTCCCCTCATAGTCATCATACTCCCCCTTTCCGTCGATGCGGACGGTTCCGCTGACATAGTCCTCTTTCGAGGTGATCTCATCACCGTTTTCAATATCTATATATATGTGCGGCAGTGACGACCTGAGCTTGTCAACCAGTGTAACCACCACACTGTAGCTCTTCTCTGAGCCGTCTTCAGCCCTGATAACGTACTCTACCGGCACTGTCAGGTTGATCTCGGTCACGCCTGACTCCTGTTCATCGTTGTCTACCAGTACCTGCTCCCCCTTGTACTCGAAGGTGGGGATAAGGGCTGTACGGTCAGCCAGCTCGGGAAGCTTCAGGCGGATCTCTTTATCGGTAATCTCGGCTATTATGGTCTTCTCGAGGCCGGGGTTGAGTGTCCTGTCAATTGTGAATGCCACGAACTCCTTCTCTGAGGATGGCTGCGGTTCGGGAGGTGTCTCGCGGCAGGCGGTCATCAGCAGCGCGGTTATCACTATAAGGAGATGAAACTGCTTCATTGCAATAAGTTTTAAACAACAGTCATAAAAAGGTTATCTGGAGGTTTTACGCCGTAACCCCGGAAAAGTTTAAAAAGAGTAAAAATTAGTTGTATCGGCGGTGATGGTCAGAATCCCTTATTTCTGCCTCAGCTTGGCTTCCATTGAGAGTGTGGCGTGCGGAACGGCTCTCAGGCGCTCTTTGCCGATGAGCTGTCCGGTCTCACGGCAGATGCCGTAAGTCTTGTTCTCAATCCGCACCAGTGCCCCCTGGAGGTGCTGGATGAATTTCAGCTGCCGCTGTGCCAGCCGGCCGGCCTCCTCCTTGGAGAGGGTGGTTGCCCCCTCTTCAAGCACCTTGAAAGTGGGCGAGGTATCCATGGTATCGTTATTATCCTCGTGGGTAATGCTTGCCTTGAGTATCTCGTAGTCTTTCCTGGCTTTCTCGAGCTTGGCCATGATTATCTGCCTGAACTCCTCAAGCTCCTCATCCGTGTATCTTGTCTTTTCTGCCATGGCTACAAGTATTAAAATTGATAAGCAAAGGTAATATAATTTAAGATATGTTCTCCATTACGGAGAAGGTATCCGCTCTCATCTATAACCCGCTGCGGGGCAAATTATTGTACCGGCCATTTCCAGGGACGATCCCTTGTTTCATTTCCTGGCTATCAGATTACTGTGGCCATATCCAGCCGGAGAAACTGTTGCCACGGGATACCCGCTTCTCCGATAAGCAATACCCGGGCGCCGGGATAACTCCTGGTAAAAGCTTCGAGTCCTGACCTGTTTCGCAGAGCACCGCTTTTTACCTCAAGGGCCAGAATCTCATCGCCCTTTGACAACACAAAATCCACCTCCTTCTCTCCGGCTCTCCAGTAATAAAGTGAATAGTATCCTTTCATTTGTCCATCAAGCAGGTGTGCACCCACGGCTGACTCTACGTACCTGCCCCAGCGGTCGGGCAGATGCATTGTTTCATCTAAAAGATCATGGACTGCGGAACTCATCAGTGCAGTATTGTGTACCATGAATTTCGGGCTGGATGCACGCTGTCTGACCACGCTTCCGGAGTACTTCTCAAGACCGGTCAGCAGTCCTGCCGAACCCAGTAATGAGAGATAATGCGACAAGGTAACAGTATTGCCTGCATCCTGAAGCTGCCCCAATACTTTTGAAAGGGAGAGCTCCATGCCGGAATAACGACAACCCAGGTCAAAAAGACGCCGCAACAGTGCCGGCTTGTCAATTCTTGAAAGCATCAGAATGTCCCTTGAGATACTGGTCTCAACCAGCGAGTCGACAATGTATCTCTTCCATCTCCTCTCATCAACTGTAAGAGCCTCCGGTCCGGGATATCCTCCGAACCAGACGAACTGCTCCGGAGTCCAGCCAAAGGCATCATGCATCTCACTGAAGCTCCAGTGTCCCAAATATATCATCTCAAATCTCCCGGCCAGTGATTCTGTCAGACCCTTCTGAACAAGCAATCTCGAAGAACCTGAGATAACCACTTTTATCTGAACATCATTGCGGGTATCTTCATCCCACAGCCTCTTAACCGTTTCACTCCAGTTATCGATCTTCTGAATCTCGTCTATGGCCAGAATGAAGCCTGCAGCCTGCTCTGTCCTGAGTCTCCGGCGTGCAGCCTCCCAGTGGCCTGCAAGCCAGGCATCACCCCGAAAATCAGCTCCGTCAGCAGAAATGTAGAGTGAAGGCAGATCTGCCTTCTCAAGCAGCTGGCCTACCAGGGTGGTCTTGCCAACCTGCCGCGGACCAGCAAGTACCTGAATGAAGCGTCTCGGCTCAAGCATCCTGGCTTCAAGTTCCTTTATAACAGGTCTTTGATACATGTAGTTAGAATTTACTCAATATGCTGAGTAAATTTACTCATTATAATTAGTAAATACAAATCCCGGATTACAAAATTCACAATAGGGTCTTGCCATCAATCCGGTTAAAACTATAGAGTCTTGCTATTAATCCGGTTAGAACAATATAGTCTTACAGTTAATCCGGTTAAAAACCAATAATGACAGCCTGAAAGTTCCGCTTTCCTCAATCTCTGACGCTACTCTCCCATATCTGTCACGCACCTTGCCTATTGTCATTTTAACCACCTAATTTCTCAACTTTTATTAACTTTGCACGCCGTAAAAAATTACAGATAGTTTTCATGTCGAAGAGATTTCCCGAATACAAGAGTCTCGATCTTCAGAAGGTTAACGATGAGGTGCTGAAGATGTGGGATGAGAATGACACCTTCCGCCGGTCGCTCCGCAGCCGTGACGGCCGTGGCGAGTTCGTCTTTTATGAGGGTCCCCCCTCTGCCAACGGTATGCCCGGCATACACCATGTGATGTCACGCACCATCAAGGATGCCGTCTGCCGCTACAAGACTATGCAGGGTTATGAGGTGAAGCGCAAGGCGGGATGGGACACCCACGGCCTGCCTGTTGAGCTGGGCGTGGAGAAGGCTCTCGGCATCACCAAGGAGGATATCGGCACGAAGATCTCGGTGGAAGAGTACAATGATGCCTGCCGCCGCGACGTGATGAAGTACACCGATGCCTGGGAGGAGCTGACCCGCCACATGGGCTACTGGATCGACATGGATAACCCCTATATCACCTATGATAACCGTTACATCGAGACCCTCTGGTGGCTGCTGAAGGAGCTGCACCGCAAGGGGCTGCTTTACGAGGGGTACACCATTCAGCCCTTCTCGCCGGCAGCCGGCACGGGCCTCAGTTCACATGAGCTCAACCTGCCGGGGTGCTACAAGGATGTGAAGGACACCACCTGTATCGCACTCTTCAACGTGATACGGAATGAGAAGTCAGAGTTCCTCTTCAGCGGTGCCGGTGCTGAGACGGTGAAGATCATGGCGTGGACCACCACCCCGTGGACCCTCCCCTCGAACACCGCCCTGGCCGTGGGTGAGGATATTAAATATGTGAGGGTGCTTACCACCAATCCGTATACCTCCGAGCCCATCGCCGCCATCCTTGCCGCCGACCTGCTGGAGTCGATCTTCCCCGCCGGCCGCTCTTCCGGGTACACCGTTACCGGCAGCTGCACCGGCCTTGAGCTGAGCGGGGTGAGCTATGAGCAGCTGATCGACTGGGTGAAACCTGATGATGGCGCCTTCCGCGTTATCACGGGCGATTTCGTCACCACCGTCGACGGTACCGGGATAGTGCATATCGCTCCCACCTTCGGTGCCGATGACTACCGTGCCGGGAAGGAGAACGGCATCCCGCCCCTGATGGTGATGATGGCCGACGGCTTTTCTGGTCCGCTGGTTGACCGCCTCGGGCGTATGGTTCCGATAGAGGATCTTGACCCGGCCTTCGTGGCCACCCGCGTCAACACCGTCACCTATGCTCCCTTCGCGGGGCGCTACGTGAAGAACGAGTATGATGACACCCTTACTGCCGATGATGATACGCTCGACGTCGATATCGCGGTGATGCTAAAGCAGCAGGGCAAGGTGTTCCGCATAGAGAAGCAGGTGCACAACTACCCGCACTGCTGGCGCACCGACAAGCCGGTGCTCTACTATCCGCTCGACTCGTGGTTCATACGCACCACCGCACTGCGTGACCGCATGATCGAGCTCAACGACACCATCAACTGGAAGCCTGCCAGCACCGGTACCGGCCGCTTCGGCAAGTGGCTCGAGAATCTGGTCGACTGGAACCTGTCGCGCTCACGTTACTGGGGCACGCCGCTGCCCATCTGGATGACCGAGGACCGCCAGGAGGAGATCTGCATCGGCTCGGTGGCCGAGCTCAAGATGGAGATAGCCCGCAGCGTCGATGCCGGCTACATGACCCATAACCCACTGGCCGACTTCGTGGAGGGCGACTTCTCAGAGGAGAACTACTCGCTGCTCGACCTGCACCGTCCGTTCGTCGACGACATCGTGCTGGTCAGTCCCGGCGGACGTCCGATGTACCGCGAGACCGACCTGATAGACGTATGGTTCGACTCGGGTGCGATGCCCTATGCACAGGCTCACTACCCGTTTGAGAACCGCGACAACTTCAGCGAGATGTTCCCCGCCGACTATATCGCCGAGGGGGTTGACCAGACCCGCGGGTGGTTTTTCACGCTGCACGCCATCGCCACGATGATCTCCGACTCGGTATCGTTCAGAAATATCATCTCGAACGGACTGGTCCTCGACAAGAACGGCAACAAGATGTCAAAGCGCCTCGGCAATGCCGTCGATCCCTTTCTTGCGATCAATAACCACGGCGCCGACCCGCTTCGCTGGTACATGCTCACCAATGCCCAGCCGTGGGACAACCTGCGGTTCGACATGTCAGGCGTTGAGGAGGTTAAGCGCAAGTTCTTCGGGACCCTCTACAACACCTACTCGTTCCTGGCCCTCTATGCCAATGTTGACGGCTTCACCGGGCAGGAGCCGCAGGTGCCGGTAGAGCGCAGGCCCGAGATCGACCGCTGGATCATCTCGCTGCTCAACACGCTGGTGAAGGATGTGACGGCATGGTATGACGACTATGACCTCACCCCGGCCGGGAGGGCCATCTCCGACTTCGTCACCGAGAACCTCTCGAACTGGTACGTGCGGCTCAACCGGAAGCGCTACTGGGGCGGCGGCTTCAGCGAGGACAAGCTGTCGGCCTACCAGACGCTCTACACCTGCCTCGAGACGGTGGCTCAGCTGGCTGCCCCGCTCATACCCTTCTACACCGACCGCATCTTTACCGACCTCAACTCGGTGAGTGGCCGTCACAGTGAGGGCTCGGTGCACCTGGCTCCTTTCCCCGTATGGGACGACAGCCTGATAGACAAGGAGCTGGAGGAGCGTATGGAGATAGCCCAGAAGATGTCGTCGATGATACTGGCGCTGCGCCGGAAGGTGAACATCAGGGTGCGTCAGCCGCTGGCGAAGATCATGGTGCCGGTGACCGACAGCCGCTTCCGTGAGCGGTTCGAGGCGGTCAGGCCGCTCATCCTCGCCGAGGTCAACGTGCGGGAGGTGGAGTATGTTGATGACACCTCCGGCATGCTGGTGAGACGCGTCAAGCCCAACTTCCGACTGCTCGGTCCGCGCTTCGGCAAGCAGATGAAGGAGGCGGGCGCCGCAATCATGGCGATGACCCGCGAGGATATCGCCCGCTTCGAGAGGGACGGCTCTTTCGAGCTGAAGATCAACGGCGACTCGTTCCGCATAAACACCGATGAGGTGGAGATCATCTCTGAGGACATACCCGGGTGGCTCGTCGCCAATGAGGGTCGCCTCACCGTGGCACTCGACATCTCGGTGACCGAGGAGCTGCTGCATGAGGGGATAGCGCGCGAGTTTGTTAACCGCATACAGAATATCCGCAAGGAGAACCAGTATGAGGTGACCGACAAGATCAGGGTGGTGATCGAAGACCTCCCGTTCGTGTCGGCCGCCGTGAAGAAGCACTCTGACTATATCGCCTCGCAGACGCTGGCCCGCGAGGTGTCGCTGGCACCGGGAGCCGACCTCACCGCACGCGGCGCTCGCGAGACGGATATCGAGGAGCAGATGGTGAAGGTGCTGGTGGAGAAGGTGTGACCCATTTTTTATCTTTGTCGCAAACAAACTGAGGTAACATGTTTTCAGGAATAGTTGAGGAGGCTGCGCCGGTGGTGCGCATTGAACAGGATCAGGACAATCTGCATATCACGATGCGCTGCTCATTCACCCATGAGCTGAAGGTTGACCAGAGCGTATCGCATAACGGCGTCTGCCTCACAGTGGTGAAGACCGAGGGCGACACCTACACCGTCACCGCCATCAGGGAGACGCTTGAGAAGACCAACCTCGGGCTGCTGAAGCCGGGCGACAAGGTCAACCTCGAGCGGAGCACCCGCCTCGACGGGCGCCTTGACGGACATATGGTACAGGGCCATGTCGACCTGACCGCCACCTGCACCTCGGTGCGCGAGGCGGGCGGGTCATGGTACTACACCTTCGAGTATGAGCCGCAGTCGGCCGAGCATATCACAGTTGAAAAGGGATCGGTCAGCGTGAACGGCGTCAGCCTCACCGTGGTCAACTCGCGGGACAAATCGTTTGAGGTGGCTATCATACCCTTTACCCATGAGGTGACCAACTTCCACCAGATCAAGGCCGGCACGGTGGTCAACATCGAGTTCGACATCCTCGGCAAATACATCGCGAAGATCCTCCGTCAGCAGCTGGGGAAAGAGTGAGGGGTGCGGGCGGGGTTGCGATTGCCGGCGAATCCGTGGCCGGTTCCCGGAATCAGTAAATCAGAATAACGGAAAGCCCGGGTCAGCAAATCCGTAACCACCGGATTGGCAACCCAGTAAGCGCTGGCCTGGAAAATCCGTAGGTACAGGGTAAAACCAATAGGCTCCGGCTCAGAAAACCCATAGTCCGGAACCCCAACAGGTATTTATTATCTGTAACTTTGCGCCATGAACAACAGGAAGGTCATAGTTGCCATCACCGGCGCCAGCGGTGCCATCTACGGTCTGAAGCTGCTGGAGAGGCTGAGGGGATTGACTCTGCAGGGGCTGGAAGCCAGCCGGCTCGCCGGAACCGTCGAACGGCCAGTGGAGAACAGAGGCCTGACCAAGGGGAAGAGAACCAAATTGCCGGATGAGTTGCTCCATAGCCAGGATCAGTCATACCAGCTTTCGGACGAGTCGCGGGTAGCAGATAAGGATCTGGTCAGTGAGGTGGCGGTTATTCTTACCGGCAATGCGGAGGAGATCATGCTGCACGAGACCGGGCAGGGGTATCTGCCGTCGGGTGTTGAGCGGCTGTGGCAGAACAACGACTTCAACGCCCCCTTCGCCTCCGGCTCGTCATCTTATGACACCATGATCATCTGTCCCGCCTCGATGGGTATGGTTGGCCGGATTGCCCACGGAGTCTCCGACGACCTGATCACCCGCGCCGCCGATGTGATGCTGAAGGAGCGCCGCCGCCTGATTGTGGTGCCTCGCGAGACACCCTACAGCCTCATCCACATCATCAATATGAAGCTGCTCACCGAAGCCGGCGCAATAGTCTGTCCGGCCACACCTTCGTTCTACAGCCGCCCGCAGACCATAGACGACCTGGTGATGACGGTGACAGACCGGGTGATGACGCTGGCAGGCTTTTCGGTCAACACCTTCAGGTGGAATGAAAAAGATGGTAGTTAATAGGTGCCTACAGCAATACTTAGCGATGACAAAAATGGCAATGAATAACTGCCGGCAGCAAAATTCAACAAAAGCAACCCCGGCAGGTCCTGCAAATCTTCCCCTTCATTGACCCTCGTGGAACAGCAAAGGCTTCATAAACGTATCAGGTCTCTCTTCAGGCGTCACCATGTGCTGAGCATTGCCACCGTCAGCGAGCGCGGGCCATGGTGTGCATCCTGCTTCTACGCGTGGGATCCAGAGAGCAACGTCTTCATCATCACCACCGACCTGACCACCCGCCACGGAAAGGAGTTCCTTGACAATCCTCACGTAGCCGGCACCATTGCCCTGGAAACCCGAAGGGTGGGACGCATACGCGGAGCGCAGTTCTCCGGCCGTGTGAGCGAACTCTCGGGAGAGCGCCTCAAACGTGCCCGCCGCATCTACCTGAATCGGTTTCCCTATGCCGCGCTGGTTGAGCTGCACCTCTGGGAGGTACGTCCTGATCATATCAAACTGACCGACAACCGGCTGGGGTTTGGCAAGAAGATCATATGGCAGTCAGGTGATGATGCTGTCCAGCCTGCCGGCCAGGTATAGCGGGAGGGAGATAAGATTGTATGTAAGCTCTCCGGTATCCGGCAGATTCACCCCGGCAGTCAGATTGTTCCCCACTGACGGAACATCACTGTTGAACCTGATGCCGGTACTCTTCTTCTTTTCAGCCAGGAAGACATGGAGCGACTTCAGGGTACCTCTCTTGCCGGCTTTTATCTCAATGGGATAAACCCTGCTGCCGATCTGGCGCAGGCAGTCAATCTCTGCATTGGAGTTTCTGGCCTCGCGGATCCAGTAATAAAGTCTTTGCTCCCGGTAGGGCAATCCGCCCGCAATGAGTTCCTGGAATACAAACTGCTCTGCCATAGCCCCTCCGAACCCTGTTGCCAGGCTGCTTGTATCCATTAGTGTGATGCCGGCCATATGACCCAGGATACCGATATCGAAAAGGATGGGCTTGAAGACGTCATTATCCTGCATCCGCGACAGGGGAGGCTCCGAAGCCCTTGTGTGCCTGACAAGATGAATGATACGGCTCATCTCCAGCTTCATCAAAGCATCCTTCAAGAGGCCGGACGAGGCACTCCGGTTGATATTCACATACTTAACCTTATGCCCGATATTGTTCGCCACGTAATGCAACACATCCCTCAGGTACTCCTGCTGTTTCCTGGTGCCATACTTTGCAAAATCGTACTCAATCGAGGTAATCAATGCGGAGTGGATCCTGCCAATGCCCGACAGGTCTTTGGTTCTCAGATAATAATTCACCGCCTCGGGCATGCCGCCGATGAAAAAGTAGAGGCGGAGCATCTCCAGGAGCCGGTTATGGATCGCAAGGCTGAACTCACCCTCAAGGGAAAACCGGTCAATAAACCCCAGCAGTCCGTTCTCCCCGGCCGCTGCCAGGAACTCGGAAAAACTCAGCGGATACATGTAGGCAAAGTCAACTCTTCCCACCGGCATGGAGTACTGCAATTCGTTAAGCGTATGGTCAAGCAGCGAGCCAGCGCAGATAATATGCAGCCCCGGCCTCTGCTCGTAGAAGTAACGCAGGGCAGCTATCGCCTTAGGGCATGCCTGGATTTCATCAATGAACAGCAGGGTATGGTCATCTTCAATCGGAGTCTGGTAGATTACAGAGAGCTCATTTATTATCTTATCCGGATGGAGGCTTTCGAAGACCGGATGGATATCCCGCTCCTGCTCCAGGTTAACATTAAGCATATTGCGATAATGCTTTGCGCCGAACTTCTCAATGGAATACGTTTTGCCAACCTGGCGCGCACCTCTTACCATCAGCGGCTTCCGGTTACCGCTCTCTTTCCATGAGAGCAGGTATTCGTCAATTCCTCTCTTCATCACTTCCCTGTTTAGCGGATTAAAGTTAAGCATTACTATTGGATTGACGAAATATTTTGCCAATACACTATTGGATTTAAGCGATTAATCATACAAAACACTATTGGATCTCATGGTATTATTATGAGCTATTACACATCACCATGTTCAGGGCAATAGCTTTTTTAGTACCTTTATCCTCCCGTGATTGACCACTCAACCATAGAACGTATTTTCGATGCCGCACAGATCACCGATGTGGTTTCGGAGTTTGTCTCGCTGAAGCGCAGGGGCGTCAACCTCCTCGGCCTCTGTCCGTTCCACAACGAGAAGACCCCGTCGTTCACCGTCTCGCCGGCCAAGGGCATCTACAAATGTTTCGGCTGTGGCAAGGGTGGCAACGCCGTCAACTTCATCATGGAGCATGAGCACCTCTCCTATCCCGAGGCGCTCCGCTGGCTGGCGAAGAAGTACAACATCGAGGTTGAGGAGAAGGAGGTCTCCGCCGAGGAGGTACAGAAGCAGAATGAGCGTGAGAGCATGCTGGTGGTCTCCCGCTACGCCGCGCGGCAGTTTGCAGAGAACCTTTTCCATGGCCGGGAGGGGATGGCGCTGGGGCTCTCATATTTCCGCGAGAGGGGGTTCGGGAATGCCGTGCTGCAGAAGTTCGAGGTGGGTTACTGCAATGAGAAGCGTGACGACTTCACCCAGAAGGCGATTGCTGCCGGTTACCGTACCGAGTTCCTGGTGGGCAGCGGCCTCACGATAGACAAGGATGGCTTCCTCTTCGACCGCTTCGCGGGAAGGATAATGTTCCCGATACACTCCCTCTCGGGCCAGGTGCTCGGGTTCGGAGGCCGTATCATCAAAAGCGACCAGAAGTCGGCGAAGTATGTCAACACCCCCGAGACCGAGATCTACCACAAGAGCCGCATCGTCTACGGCATCTTCCAGGCACGGCAGGCGATCACCCGCGAGGAGCGCTGCTACCTGGTGGAGGGATACACCGATGTGCTCTCGATGCATGAGGCGGGTGTGGAGAACGTGGTGGCCTCATCGGGTACGGCCCTCACCCCTGAGCAGATACGGCTGATCAAGCGGTTCACCCCGAACATCACGATGCTTTACGACGGCGACCAGGCCGGGCTGAAGGCATCGCTGAGGGGCACCGACATGGTCCTCGAGGAGGGGATGAACGTGAAGATAGTTGTGCTTCCCGACGGCGAGGACCCCGACTCATACTCCAAAAAGGTGTCGCATGAGGAGTTCAGGCGCTACCTGAAGGAGAACGAGAACGACTTCATCACCTTCAAGACGGGGCTGCTGCTTGATGATGCGAAGAACGACCCGGTCAGGCGCGCCAACCTGGTGCGTGAGGTGGTGCGATCGATAGCGGTCATCCCCGACCAGATCACCCGGGCGGTCTATGTGAAGGAGTGCAGCACGCAGCTCGCCATGCCCGAGGAGGTGGTGCTGGATGAGGTGATGAAGCTGCGCAGGCAACAGAGCTTCCGCGAACGCAACAGCTGGCCCGGGCAGGACACCGCCACCAGCAACCTGGCAGAGATGGGAACTGTGTCTATCTCAACCGCTGCACCCAGACAGAAGCGGGTCGGAGTAACCTCATACTACTCAGAGCGGGAGCTGCTGAGGCTGCTGATGCGGTACGGCACCGAGGTGATGACACGCAGAACCGACAAGGAAACCGGCCACGAGACCATTATAACGGTGGCTGACTACATCATCAGCGAGATTGTTGAGGACGGGCTGAAGTTCGATGATGCCACCTTCGCAGCGATATTCGACGAGATCTCCTTCGGGGTGAGCCAGGGGCTGGTGCCCGTTGACCGCAACTTCGTCCACCATGCCAACCCCGCTTTCAGCGTCATCGCCGTCGACCTGCTGACGGAGAAGGAGGTTCTGAGTCCGCTCTGGCGCAAGCATGGCACCTATGTCGAGACCGAAGAGATGAAGCTGAAGAAGATCGTGCCCGACGCTGTACTGAAGTTCAAGGGCGACAAGATCAAGCTGATGCAGCGCGATATACTCAGGGCGATCAAAGAGGCGGGCGATGATGAGGAGAAGGTGGCACAGCTCCTCGAGCAGCACAAGGCGATGAGCGAGCTGCAGAAGAGGATCGCCGCCACCATCGGCACCAGGATAACACTCTGACCCACTCACCAGCCTGCGGGCAACGCCAGCGCTATCCGCCCGCATACGGACACCCCGGCTACCTGGGTGCAGCTATCTGCCCCGGTCATGCCTATACACCCGCCGCATGAGGACACCCATGCCGCCGCAAGTCTCCATCCTCCCCCGCCGCAGACCAACAAGCTTCCTGCTTCAGCCGGTTTTGCTGTCAATCGGATACTCTTTTTTATTACCTTGTCAAAAATTTCCGCGACCAATGAGACCGAAGCCAGCCGTTGTCATCATCCTCTGCCTGATTATCGCCTTCAGCGCATCATGCAGGAGGGCTGACAGGAGCTTCAGCCTCCCCGTTCCGGTCTTCTCGACCCATCCGCCGGAGTCTCCCTCCGACATTACCCGCAAGCGCGAGATCTACTACGGGCTGCTGTCGCCGGTTGAGGCGTGCAACATCTTCGAGCGGCTCGGCATCCGCCTCAATGACACCATCATCCTTCCTGCCGGCAACCGCGACCTCTACATGAGCAGCTACAAGGCGGCGATGAACCTGGGTGTCTACGGCGTGGATATGGGTTACCTGCGGCTGTTCGGGGTCAGCCGTCAGACGATGGGCTACTTCAATACCATCAAGACGCTCAGTGACCGGCTCAACATGCCTGCCAACCTGCTCACCGATGCGATCCGCAGCATCGACCCTGAGATGAGCCATCCTGACTCGCTCACCACACTTATGAACAGTGCCTTCAGCCGGATAGACAGCTGCCTCAGGAACGACGGCAATGAGGGGACGCTGGGACTGATGCTGATGGGCGGGTGGATAGAGGCGATGTACCTTGCGACACAACTGGCATATGACCCCGACAATCCCGATCCCGAGGTGGTGGGTAAGATCGCCGAACAGAAATATTCGCTGCTCTCGCTGCTCAGCTTCATGAAGAACTACTACAACGAGCCGATGGTGGTCTTCTACACCAAGAAGCTGAAATACCTCAACCGCTGGTTCGATACCTTCGATATCTACTACCAGCCCGGCGATGTGATCATTGACACCATGCGGCAGGTGATCACCACCTCAGGCACCGAGATGAACGTCACCGTGGAGACGATCAACCAGATACGTGACTATGTGGCGAAGCTGAGGGATGAGATCACGGCTATCTGACGAAACCACAAGGATAACCTTCGGAGAGTGTGGCGGGAGCGGAATGACTCCTGCAGTGATATATTAACCTGGTGTACTAGGGGAGATGCCGGGAGGTTGTCGTGAAGAGGGCTGGATTGTTCCGGGGAGATGCCGGAATCTGCCGGATGCTGGCTAGATGTGTGCCGCATGCTGCCGGAAAGTTTTTTTGATGCAGTTGGAAGGCCCCGGGAGTGCTGACCGGAAGCAGTGATCAGATAACCCTGTATAGACCTAAAACAATATAACATGAACCGTCGTCTTATCCTCGTTGCGCTGGCTGTCGCGCTTCTGGCTCTCTCATGCGGAAAGGGCAGGAGGGAGCGGGGCGCTGACCTGCTCACCCAGGCTGTCACCATCATTGACAAGGGATTCAGCCGATATATCTCGGCCTACACCAGCGGCACCGTACCGGTGACCGGCTCACTGCAGGTGGTCTTCACCCCTGAGTTCGCAGCCACTATCGACCGCAGCCGTACGCAGGGCCTATTCTCGTTCACCCCCTCGGTGAAGGGCACGGCTGAATGGGCTGATGATATCACCCTGGTCTTCAGGCCGGCGAAGCACCTCGCGCACGGCACCGCCTACCAGGGCACCCTTAACCTGAGCAGGCTGGGCTCAGTGGAGGAATCCTTCCGCAGCTTCCCGCTGAGCTTCCACACCTTGGAGAAGAACTTCACGGTCACGGTCGACCCGGTGACGGTCGATCTGCCTGACGGCGACAGCTACACCCTGACGGGGACGGTGATCACATCTGACTATATCGACAAGGCGGAGGTTGAGAAATATCTGACGGCCAAAGCGGGCAACCGCAGCGAGAAGATCGTATGGGATCACTCATCAGCCAACACCCACTCCTTCTCGGTTGACAAGATCGCACGAAAGGATGATGATACCGACCTGACGCTGGCGTGGAACGGCAACCAGTGGGGCGTAAAGACCAAAGGGGAGACGACCGTTGTGATCCCTGCCAGGGGATCGTTCACCGTGACCGACCTCAGGGTCAGTACCGGCGAGAGCAAAAGTATCGAGATCTGGTTCTCTGACCCTCTCGATGCCACCGCCGATCTGGAGGGTATTGTCTCCATGACGCCTCCGCATCAGCTCACCATCACCGCCGAGGCCAACCGGTTGCTGGTCATCCCGGCAGTCACGGTATCCGGTGAGGTCCTGCTCACCATTGACGGCTCGCTCCGCAACTCGCGTGGCAACAGGCTGGGTGAGGCGGTCACCCGCAACATCAATTTCACGCCCGTTGAGCCGGGGATCAGGTCAGCCGGCCGCGGCGTCATCATGCCCTCATCGGGTAACCTGATCTTCCCCTTCATGGCGGCCAGCCTGAGCGCCGTTGACCTCACCATCATCAAGATCTACGAGAACAACCTCCCCTGGTTCCTGCAGCAGTACGGCATGGGCGATGCATCATACTACAATGACGTTACCCCGTTCGGCCGGCCGGTCTGGCGCGGCCGCATTGACCTGACGGGTGGGATGGCGCCAGCGGCGAGCGCTGGCGGATTGAGTAGCGGAGTTGCTGCCGGCGGGATGACCTCCGGCGGTCAGGGCAGTGGCAGGAAGGCTGCCGGCACCCAGAGCAGTGGCAGACAGACCTCCGCCGGAAAAGCCACCCCCGCCACCGCGCAGTTCGATCCCAGCCGCTACAACCTCTTCACCATCGACCTCTCCGACTTTATCGAGCCGGAGCAGGGAGTCCTCTACCGCATCGAGCTGGGCATGCGCCCCTCCTACTCGCTCTATCCCTGCAGCGGCGAGCGGAAGACAACACGCTATGAGGAGATGCTCGAGCTGGCCGACCTCGACCGCAAGTGGGAAGGCTCTGACAACTACTACCACCTCTCCGAGGAGGGGCTCTTCTACGAGTATGCCTATAACTGGCGCGAGTACAATGATCCGTGCAGCGACGCCTATTACTCTCCCGACAAGAAGCTGATCAGCAATATCCTGGCCTCTGACCTGGGCATCATTGCAAAGAGCGGCACCGATAACAGCCTCACCCTCTTCGTACGCGACCTGCGCACCGCCGATCCGGTTGAGGGTGCCACGGTTGAGATCTATGACTACCAGAACCAGCTGCTGGGCGTTGTCACCACCGCCCGTGACGGCACCGCCGCTCTCGCCTGTCCCAGGACACCCTTCCTGGTGATAGCCCGCAAGGAGAACAACCGCAACTATCTCTCATTGCGCAGCGGCGGCTCCCTCTCGATGAGCTCATTCGATGTCTCCGGCGAGACACCCCAGGATGGCATCAGGGCATTCCTCTACACCGAGCGCGACGTAAGGCGGCCGGGCGACTCCATCTTCCTCGGGGTGATCGTCCGCGACCTGGGCAAGGGGCTGCCGGCAGGCCATCCCGTACACTATGAGCTATACAACAGCAAGGGGCAGCGCATCGACCAGCAGGTCACCACCCTCAATGATAAGGGATTCATGACCTTCGCATCGGTAACCTCCGACGATGACGAGACAGGCAACTACCGTGCCCAGGTACGTATCGGCGCGGCCACCTTTACCCGTATCATCAAGGTGGAGACGGTCAAGCCCAACAGACTGAAGATCAGGCTTGACTTCCCCGATGCCGTGGCCGGAGGCACCTCCCGGGCGATCAGGGGTGCGATGAAGGTGACCTGGCTGAACGGCACCGTTGCACGCGAAATGAAGTCAACGGTCGAGTTGCTGCTCAGGCCGGTGAAGACGAAGTTCGACAGGTATGGCCAGTACAACTTTGACGATCCTGCAGCACGGTTCTGGTTCGAGAGCCAGACCATCTTCGACGGCAGCATCAACAGCCAGGGGGAGGCGACGGTCAGCTTCACCCCCGATGAGGATCTGGATGCGCCGGGTATGCTCAGTGCCGTCTTCACCACCAGGGTCTTCGAGAAGGGCGGCGACGCCAGCATCACGCAGACCGTGCTTCCCTATGCTCCCTATCCCGCTTTCGTTGGGATGAATATACCCGCGCTGGGAGCCACCGGGCGCCTCCTCTACACCGACCGCCCCAACGAGGTGAGGCTGGTCACCCTCGACAAGAACGGCAAGCCTCTCCGCACAGAGGTGGAGGTCAATGTCTACAAGCTCAACTACCGCTGGTGGTGGGAGTCAGACCAGGAGTACCTCGGGTCATACATCTCACGCGGGCGCAGCAACCATATCTTCACCGACAAGATCACCACCACCGGCGGAGAGGGCAAATTCTCGTTCACCGTGGGCAAGGAGGATTGGGGCCGCTACCTGGTGAGGGCGACGCTCCCCTCGGGACACTCAACCGGTATGATCGTGCTGGTTGACTGGCCGTGGGATTATGGCATGAAGCCCGGCGGGAACGACGGTGCCAGCCTGCTGCAGCTCAATACCGACAGGGAGAGCTATAACGTGGGCGATGAGATCAGTCTCTCCTTCCCGGCGCCTGAGAATGGCCGCGCCATCATCACCGTTGAGGGGAGCACCGGGCTTCTTGATATCCTCAGCGAGAAGACCCGCGCAGGCAACACCGAGGTGAAGATCAGGGCCACCCCGGCCATGGCGCCCAACGCCTACCTCTATGTCACGCTTCTGCAGCCTCATGCACAGACCGTCAACGATGCGCCGGTAAGGCTCTACGGGGTCATCCCGGTGATGGTCGAGGATCCTGCCACGAAGCTGGTGCCGGTGATAACCATGCCTGACCGCATCAGGTCGCAGCAGGAGGTGGAGATAAGGGTCGAGGAGAAGAACCGGCAGGAGATGACCTACACCCTTGCGGTGGTTGATGAGGGGCTGCTTGACCTGACCGGCTTCCGCACGCCCGACCCCTGGAAATGGTTCTTCGTCAAGCATGCGCTGGGGGTAAGGACCTGGGATCTCTATGACCTTGTCTTCGGCGCCTTCGGCGGACGGCTTGACCGTGCCCTCGCCACGGGAGGGAGCGAGGCGGCCGTCGACCAGAGCAAGAGCCGTGACCGCCGCTTTGAGCCGGTGGTACGCTTCATCGGTCCGTTCACCATCGCCCCGGGGAAGAGCGGGGTGCACCGGATACGGCTGCCGCAATACACCGGCTCGGTCAGGGTGATGGTCACCGCCGCCGGCAAGGGAAACACCTTCGGCTCTGCGGAGAAGAGCGTGGTGGTGGCTGACCCGCTGATGGTGCTGGCTACGGCACCGAGGGTGCTCTCGCCGGGAGACCGCATAGCGATGCCGGTGACGGTCTTCGCACAGGAGAACAGGATCTCGGATGTGACGGTGACGGCCTCTTCAAATGATATGGTGCGGTTCACCGAATCATCGGGCTCGGTACGGTTTGCGGAGCCGGGTGACCGGGACCTGGAGCTGTTCCTCACCACCGCAGAGCAGCCCGGCACCGCCTCCATCAGTGTCACCGCGGCGGGCAACGGCGAGCAGGCCTCCTACAGCCTCACCGTACCGGTACGATCACCCAACCCGCCTGAGCGCAGAGCCGAGATGAAGAGTGTCGCCCCGGGGAAGAGCTACGAGAAGAGCTTTACACCCTTCGGGCTGGCAGGCACCTCATCGGTCTCGGTGGAGGTCTCGTCGCTTCCTTCGGTCAACCTGGGTCGCAGGCTGAAGTACCTGACCACCTTCCCGCATGGCTGCACCGAGCAGGTCATCTCCGGCGCCTTCCCGCAGGTTTACCTGCCCGACCTCCTCGGCAGCGGACTGCAGGATCAGGCTGCGGTGCGCAACAATGTGCAGGAGGCACTGCGTACCATCACAGGGAGGCAGCTAGGCTCCGGCGGACTGACCACCTGGCCGGGAGGGGCATACCCGAACGACTGGGTGACGTCGTATGCCGGACACTTCGCCATCGAGGCACAGAAGGCCGGCTATGCCGTTCCGTCAGGGTTCCTCAGCAGATGGACCGCCTACCAGAAGTCGCAGTCGTCTGCCTGGCGATACCAGCCGCAGTACCGCTATACCGCCAATGACCAGGCCTACCGCCTCTTCACCATGGCGCTGGCTGGCTCACCCGACAGGGGCGCCATGAACCGCATGCGCGAGATAACCGACCTGCCGGCACTGGCAAGGTGGTTCCTCGCCGGGGCATATGCCACCACGGGACGGAAGGAGGTTGCACAGACACTCATCGATGTACGTAACATGAAGACCGAGGATGAGTTTGTCAGCTACTACTACGGCAGCACCCTCAGGGACCAGTCGGTGATACTCTACACCCTCACCCTGACAGGCATACAGGATGAGGCGATGGCGATGCTCAGGGAGGTGGCCGCGGAGCTGAGCCGCGATGTGTGGTACAGCACGCAGACGACGGCATGGGGGCTCTTCGCCTATATGAACTACGCCAGAGCGACGAAGAGCGATGCCACCAAACCGCTGAAGGCATCAGTGGAGTTCAACGGTAAGCGGGAGAAACTCACCGCGCCGGGCGGAGCCATACTGAAGAGCTACACGCCGGCAGCATCGAACAAACTGGTGGTGGAGAACGAGAGCGACAATCAGCTCTTCGTAACCGTCACCGAGGAGGGCGTTCCCCCCGTCACCGACAACACTGTGAAGGAGAACAATCTGACGATGAAGGTGAACTTCCTGGATATGGAGCAGAAGCAGATCAGTGTCAGCCGGCTGGCGCAGGGGACCACTTTCCTGATGTCAGTGGAGGTGACCAACACCACCTTCAGGCAGGTCAGCGACCTGGCGCTTACGAATATGGTGCCTTCAGGATGGGAGATACAGAACACGCGCCTCTTTGAGACGACCCTGCCGGTCAGGGATGATGGCTATGACTACCGCGACTTCCGTGATGACAGGGTTTACACCTACTTTGGCCTGAAGGGAGGTGAGACGAAGAGGTTCTTCATCATCCTGACAGCCTCATACCGTGGCAGCTACAGCATGCCGGCCGTAACCTGCGAGGCGCTCTATGACAACAGCTTCTCAGCCCGCCGCCCAGGTTTCGCGGTAGAAGTAACTAAATAGTACCTGAGATTATAACTGTAAATAGGCAAAAGCGAACAACCAAATAAGGCTTTGCGGTATTATAGATTGGAATTATCACAGGCAAAAAAGATAACACCGGCAGCGATTGACCAGCATAAAATCTGACTGACTGAGAACCGATGAACCGTATCCTTAAAATAGTTCTCTTTATACTGTTACTGTTTCTGCTCGGCATCCTTCTTGCCCCGATACCCTCCTTCCGTGCTCCTCTCTCTACGGTTGTGGAGGCTTCTGACGGCACCCTTCTCGGTGCCCGTGTCGCTGCCGACGGCCAGTGGCGGTTCCCTTCGCCCGACAGCCTGCCGGGGAAGTATGTGACCTGTCTGATCAACTATGAGGACCGCTATTTCCGCCTCCATCCCGGTGTCAATCCGGTTGCTCTCTTCAGGGCTCTGGTCACCAATATCCGCAGCGGTGCCATCGTAAGCGGCGGCAGCACCATCACCATGCAGGTGGCGCGTATGGCGCGGGGCAATCCCCGGCGCACCTACGGCGGCAAACTGATTGAGGTCTTCTCAGCCATGAAGCTGGAGCTGTTCCGCTCCAAGCGGGCTATCCTCTCCCTCTATGCCGCCCATGCCCCGTTCGGCGGCAACACCGTGGGTATTGAGGCTGCAGCCTGGCGCTATACCGGTCGTGGTATCGCCGACCTGAGCTGGGCCGATGCCGCCATGCTGGCCGTCCTTCCCAATGCTCCCTCCAGTACCTGGCCCGGACGACGGAGTGATCAGCTGCGCATCAAGCGCGACAGGCTGCTGATGACCCTGGAGCAACGGGGTATAATCGACTCACTAACCTGCTCACTGGCGATGGGCGAGCCGCTGCCCTCAGCACCCCAGCCTATGCCCTCCCTGGCACCGCACCTCACCACCAGGCTGTGGCTGCAGGGAGAGGCAACAGGAAAAGGCAGCAGTTCCGCAGGCAGACAACCTACAAAGCCCGGAAACAAGTCGCAGAAGCAGCTTCCCGCAGTGAGGTTCCGTACCACCGTCGATCCCCATCTGCAGCGCGAGGTGACTGACCTGGTCAACATGCACCAGCGGCAGCTTGAGGCCAACGGTGTTCATAACGCCGCCGCCGTTGTGGTTGAGGTTGCCTCCGGCAACGTTCTTGCCTATGTGGGCAACAGCACCCTTGCCGACACCGCCGGCAAGCATGGCCGTTATGTTGACATGATCATGGCGCCGCGCAGCACCGGCAGCATCATGAAGCCGTTCCTCTATGCCGGGCTGCTCTCATCAGGCATGCTCCTGCCCAACGCCCTGGTGCCGGATATCCCCACCCGGTTCCAGGGGTTCCGCCCCGAGAACTCAGACTTCTCATACAGCGGCGCCGTGCCTGCCGGCGATGCGCTGGCCCGCTCGCTCAACATACCCGCCGTACGGATGCTCCAGACGTACGAGCCGGAACGGTTCCACACCCTGCTGCACCGGATGGGCTTCTCCACCTTCACCAGGCCCGCCTCCCACTACGGACTGTCACTCATCCTCGGCGGCGGCGAGGCCAGCCTCTGGGAGCTGACCGGCGCCTATGCATCGATGGCGCGAGTACTGGCTGCCACCCCGGAAAACAGACGTAACAGAAACTATCCGCCGTCAGAGACCTGGCATATGCCGCTGCTGACCGCCGCTGATGCGCCTCATAATGACCCGGCAATCTCGAGGATAGCTCAGATGCCGGATGACAAAGACGCAACCTCTCCTCCTACACCCTCTCCCCTTCCGTCAGCCCCTGCCATCTGGCTGACCTATGAAGCCCTGCTGCGGGTCAACAGGCCCGAGAGCGAGACCGGCTGGCAATACCTCTCCGGCGCCTCGGGTGTTGCCTGGAAGACCGGCACCAGTTACGGTTTCCGCGATGCATGGGCTATCGGCACCACGCCTGACTATGTCATCGGGGTATGGGCCGGTAATGCCGACGGTGAGGGGAGGCCGGGTCTGACAGGGATCACTTCGGCTGCACCGCTGCTGTTCGATATCATCAGGCTTCTGCCCCGCTCATCAGCCTGGTTCGCACGGCCTGAGGAGGGGATGGTGCTGGCGGAGGTGTGTGCCTCCAGCGGATACAGGGCCGGCCCCAACTGTACGGAAACACGGGAGGAGTGGATCACGGAAGCGGGCCTGCGCAGCGATGCCTGTCCCTATCACACCGTCGTCACCCTCGACAACACCGGCAGGTACAGGGTGAACAGCTCCTGCGCCACACCCGGGGAGATGACAGCACAGTCATGGTTCGTGCTGCCTCCGGCGATGGAGTACTACTACCGCATGCGTAATCCCTCCTACCGGAGCCTTCCTCCCTTCCGAAAGGGTTGCTCCGACGACAATTCAGTCCCGGTGATGGAGTTTATCTATCCGCCCCGGGATGCCCGCATCTTCATCCCCCGCGGCCTCTCCGGGGAGGCGATGTCAATGCTTCCGGAGATAGCCCATCGCAGGCGCAATGCCACCATCTACTGGCATCTCGACGACAAATTCATAGGCACCACGCGTCATTTTCACCAGGCTGAGATAAGGGCCGGCAGCGGAGAGCACACTATCACAGCGGTTGACGACGAGGGAGCGACAATTTCACGCAGGTTCTACAGCATAGAATCATTCTGACGAATGAGTCATTAAAAAGTATATTTTTGTCACGGCATACCAACGCTAAGCTGAGAAAGGTGACCGCTTTTTCAATTGGGGGATTTATACAGCATTTATGTGCAAGCAAGCCTTTCAAAACCTACCGCAAGGTTTTTGAAAAGGCAGGCTATGCCATTATGCTTACAGACAAGGCAACCAACCGTTATATCAAGGTCAACAACGCCGCCGCCGACCTCTTCGGCTACTCCATGAAAGAGCTGGAGCAGATGACTCCGCTGGATCTCTTCACTGACAATGAGCGGGATTTCGTAGGCGATAACCCTCCCGGTGAGGAGTCGTTTGTCAGTCCGGCACGCCGAAAGGACGGCAAGATCATTACAATCAAGGTACAGACCAGCCTCCTCGAAAAATTCAATGTCAGCCTGATAAGCGATGTCACCGATGAGTACCGTATCAGACGGGCTCTTGAGCTGAACGAGGAGCGGCTGCGGGAGGCACAGCGGATAGGGCGTTTCGGGTGGTGGGAGTACCGGCCGGAAACAAACAGGTACATCGGTTCAGAGGAGATCTCACGGATCTTTACCGATGACCTCTCCAGGCTGTCGTTCACCTTCCAGGACAACCTGAACTACACCCATCCGGAAGACCGCTCATACCTGCTCACTGCGATTGAAGAGGCTGTTGAAAAGAAAAAAGACTCATTCTCACTTACATACCGTATCATCACCCCGAAGGGAAAGGTCAAGACCGTTGCCATCATTTCCAATACGAAGTTTGATGAGAACGGACGTTTGATTTATCGTTACGGTACCTGCCAGGATATCACCGAGACGCAGAAGATCATGGATGACCTGATTGCGGCCCGTCACAAGGCAGAGGAGTCTGACAAGCTGAAGACCACCTTCCTGGCCAACTTCAGCCATGAGATCCGTACGCCGCTCAATGCAATGATGGGATTCCTCAACATCCTGACCTCAATGGATACGACTGAGCAGGAGAAAGAGGAGATGGTGAAGCTGATCGACCTCAATTCACAGAGGCTGCTGCGGCTCATCAATGACATGATCGACCTGTCGCGCATAGAGAACAACAGCATGGAGATCAAGTACACCAACGTAGAGGTAAATGGCTTCATCGACGCGATGGTGTCGGGCTTCAACCATGAGCTGCAGACCTCCGGGAAGGACAAGCTCAGGCTGGTGCCGATAAAAGAGAGTGTGAAAAAGTCTGTTTACCAGTATATAGATGAACTGCGTCTGAGCCAGATCTTCAGCAACCTGGTCAGCAACGCCATCAAGTTCTCCGATGAGGGTGATATCAGGTTCGGTTACCGCCTTTCACAGAACGAAAGCCGCATCGGGATAACCTTTTTTGTGACCGACTCCGGGCATGGCATCAGGCCTGACCGGCTTGAGGATATCTTCCTTCCCTTCGTGCAGTTCTGGGATGAGGAGACCCCGAAGGTGCAGGGCGCCGGACTGGGCCTTGCCATCTGCAGGCGGCTTGCCGAGCTGATGAAGGGCCGCATATGGGTGGAGTCACTGCCCGGGAAGGGATCATCATTTCTCTTTTCGTTCAACACCCCGGTGATGATCGACTGATTGATAAATCAAAAATTGGTTATCTTTGCCCCTACGTTTTGGGACGTTAGCTCAGTTGAGCGTGTCCGCCTGCCGGCGGATCCCCAACTGGCGG
>CAZAVK010000003.1:0-153535 GCA_964488645.1 uncultured Rikenella sp.
CGGCGGATCCCAAGCTGAGGGGCAACACAGAATGCGGGAGTAGCTCAGGTGGTAGAGCATCAGCTTCCCAAGCTGAGGGTCGCGGGTTCGAATCCCGTTTCCCGCTCTTGTAAATAAGGGATCCGGGAGATCAGACTTCCGGATCCCTTTTGTTTGCAATTGTGTACCGCAAATTATTTAAAATAGAAAGTGAAAATAACCATTGCCTTATAGTTATTCAAAAAGAGTACCCGTCGCCTTTCTTTTGTAACTTGAATCGCCAATTTCAAACAATCATAAGCTCATGAAAGAACGTCTCAATCAAAACGCCTCGTCTGGAACTTTTTATGGACTAGGGGTAATCGGTGCAGCAATCTGGTTTATTTCAACTGCCACAACTTTCTGGATGGGAGTACTTGGAATTCTCAAGGCAATTGTCTGGCCAGTATTTCTTGTTTATCAAGCCTTTAAAGGACTTGCTACTCTCATGTAACAATTTGGGCTGATTCAACCCAACGAGTAACTTTGTTGAATCATCCCACAACCGTTAACCCGGCATTCTGACTTTTATTTTCTCCGGGCAAATAGGCCAGCCCCAATAGCATTGCCCGGGAGATGCCGGCTGCCGGTCCGTTGCCCGGGTGATGCCGGCTGCTGGTCAGATGGCCATAGATTGTGTCAAACCGGGCTGCATGGTACACTGCATCATATGCTCAGAACTTTTCAAGGAGAGTGATAATCTCATCCTCTCTTATTTCGGTTCCTTTTCTCTCCTTGAAGCTGCTGTTGATCAGCTTTGACTTGTCAGGGAAGAGTTTCAGGAGTGATTTGCGGTTGAGCTGAATCCGGTGCAATATACCGTCATTGCCCATGATATAATACCTGTCTGCAGGGATATACTCATCATACCTGATGTCAGGATTATACAGACCAGTAAAATGTGCCTCCCTGAATCGCCTGTCAGGGATTCTGACAAACATCCAGGGCTTCTCCTTCAACACCTGGATGAACTTGTTTCCGGTAATCTCCCTGTCAAACGGCATTCCTTCCGAACCCCTGAAGAGCTTGTCGCCATCGGGCAGATGCATGATCAGTTCACTTATATGTGATGAGGAGACCTGCAGAAGATCATCAGAGGAGGAGAGCCTGAAGATCATGGTGTTCCTCACAACATCAATGTCGGTTGCCACCTCAAATATCTCTTTATACCCCTTTAGTTTAACAGTAGAAGGAACAAGGCTGTCAATGAGCCGGGACGAGCCTTTTATTCCCTCATAGCGGCCATCAAATCCTGTGGTGGCACTATAGAGCGAGGGATTCAAAATAGCACGCAGAGTCTGTTCACTGGTCATTCCTGCCCTGATCCCTTTAAGGTCCTGGCACTGCACCGGTGGATGGGAGCAGACCAGCAGCACTGCAATACAAGCTATTATATTCTTCATTATCACAGATGGTTGATTTATCTACAGTAACCGGTTATCGTCAGTCCGGTCTGACCGTCATAAGTTACAAATATTTGGCTTACATCTCCTCACTTCCCGGAGCAATCATTCAGCATGACATTCATTCCCTGCAGAGAGGCGTCTGCGGCACACGATGTGAATCAGGCACAGCTCTGCCTGTTAACAACGGTATCCCTCACCGGAATTGCCGGCCATGCTATGTATTGCGACCGGAATTGCCGTATATGCTGTGGAATGCGATATGTATGACAGCCGGGGCGTTATTGGTCAGAACTGCCTGAGGATGGCGATCCGTTTCTCAATAGGCGGATGGGTCATGAACAGGGAGCTGATAGCCTTAGATTTTTTCTGAGGGTTATCGATAAAGAGCTGTGCCACATCATTGCGGTTCACCGCTTCAATAAACGGATCAGCGGATATCTTCTCCAGGGCTGAGGCCAGGGCCAGCGGATTGCGGGTCATCATTGCCGAGCCGGCATCTGCCATGTATTCACGTTGCCGCGATATGGCAAACCGGAATATCGAGGCCATCAGATAGCCTATGGCAGCGAGCAGCAGGGCAATGAGGACCATGCCGTTGCCGCGTCTGTCGCTGCGGCTGAAGCGGATTGACCGGAACATGGCCTCTGTGAGGAAGGCAAAGATCCCCACGAAGATGATTGAAATGATCAGCACCCTTACATCACGATTGCGTATATGGGTCAGTTCATGGGCTATCACAGCCTCCAGCTCGTCATCGTCAAGCTTTTCGATGATACCCCTGGAGAGGGATACCGTGAATGTTGAATTGTTTATTCCGCTTGCAAAGGCATTGAGCGAGTCATCATTGATGATATTGACTGCCGGCAACGGCATTCCGCTGGCAATACACAGATTTTCAACAAGATTATATACCCGCTTATTCTCTTTTCTGCTCAGCGGCTGTGAGCCGGTTGCCTTTTCAATCATCCGCGTATGAGAGAACCACGCTATCAGGAACCATATGCCCACCCCCACGAGCACCCACGGCACCGACCGGAGAAACTGATCGTTCACACTGGCGAGGGAGGGAGCGGAGACAAATGCGGTATCCGGGTCTGTCACAGTGCCGGCACCGATCAGATACAGGAAGATCCAGACCAGTAACAGCAGGATTACCGGAAAGAGCAGGAGCAGGGTGACAGACCTTATATTGTTATCTCTTATCTGCCTGTTCAGCCCGATATACTTCATTGTGTCAGAAGTTCAGTTTAGGCGTCTCCTCAGCCTGTGCCCGGGTCTCCGCCAGGTCATACATGGTTTCACGATGGAATCCGAACATGCCGGCAAGTACATTTGACGGGAATGTCTCAACTGCGTTGTTAAGCTCCCTGGTAGCCGAGTTGAAGAACCTGCGTGCAGCAGCAAGCTTGTTCTCAATATCTGATATCTCCTCCTGCAACTGCATGAAGTTGGTGCTTGCCTTCAGATCCGGATAGGCCTCTACAGCCACCCGAAGACCCTGCAGCGCAGATGAGAGCCTGCCGTCGGCACTGATCTTTTCATCAATACCCTTTGCAGCGATGGCATTTGCGCGGGCATTGGTGACCTCGGTAAGTACCGAGCTTTCGTGCTTCATATAGGCTTTTACAGCTTCAACCAGCTGCGGGATAAGGTCGAGACGCTGCCTGAGCTGTACATCAATATCAGCAAAGGCATTCTCGCGATTATTCCTGAGCCGCACCAGGCGGTTGTATAGGCTGATCCCCAGCAGGAGCAGCACAACGATGATAATTAAAAGTGCATAGAACATCTCTTTGGAATTTGATTTCAGGGGATAAAATTAACAATTTGACCAATAGCCTGTCTGCTTTCATTTACAAACCATTGGCCTCATTCCACTCACTGAAAAATTGTTCGAGGTATCTGAGCATGAATTTATGCCGCTCCTCCGCCATCCTCTTTCCGGTCTCAGTGTTCATCAGCTCCCTCAGCACCAGCAGCTTCTCAAAGAAGTGGTTGATGGTAGAGAGTACGTGCCGGTTTCTGGCTTCGCCGGTGGCACCATTCCGGGGTGTGGATGAGTGCTTATGGCTTCCTGTTGAGGGGCCGGACAACCGCCTTTCCGGCGGAATGGCGGCACCGGTGTATTTTTCATAAAGTTCAGCAACACCGCCCCTGCTGTATTCCGGGATGACTACCTGCTCGCCAGGATTATAGATTTCGTTCCCTTTCCATCCGCCATAGTTAAACGCCCTGGCTATTCCTATTGCCCCCATGGCGTCGAGACGGTCTGCGTCCTGCACTATCCGCATCCCGATGCTCTTCTCCCCGGCGGGCTCACCCCTGGAGAAGGAGATCTGCTGATTGATCATGACGATCTCTTCAATAATCTCCGGGTCGGCGCCGGCTTCAGAAAGGACCCTGCGTATCTCCGCCGGCCCGTCACAGAGGCTGAACTTATGGTCTCCCACGTCATGCATCAGGGCCCCCAGTTCAATTATCAGCCGGTCTCCCTTCCCTTCATGCCGGTGAATAAGGAGGGCCAGGTTCACCACCCTCACTATGTGCAGCCAGCCGTGGCCGCTGTCATGTCCGCTGACCGATTCCCTGACAAATCCTGCCGCACAGCTGATGATCTCTTGTTCGCTTTTCATCCATCCACAACTTTAAACAGCCCAAAATATTAATAATTTTGCCTGCTTCAGGGCCATTATATGATAAACATATGAACAGCGCAGAGATCATCACTATAGGAGACGAGCTTCTCATCGGGCAGACAGTTGATACCAACTCGGCATGGATGGCCATGCAGCTTAACCTGGCCGGGATCAGGGTCAATCGTATCGTCTCGGTCTCCGACACCAGGGATGAGATAGTCTCTGCACTGGACGAGTCGCTGGCCAGGGTGCCGCTGGTTCTTATCACCGGCGGCCTGGGTCCGACCAGCGATGATATCACCAAGCAGACGCTGGCAGAGTACTTCGGAGCAAAGCTGGTCACTGATCAGCAAGTGCTGGCCGATATCACTGAGCGGATCACCCGGCGGGGGTTCGAGATGAATGAGAACAACCGCAGGCAGGCGCTGGTACCGGATACCTGCAGGGTGCTGGCCAACGGCGCGGGTACGGCTCCGGGCATGCTGTTCGAGAAGGAGGGCAGGATCATTGTTTCGATGGCAGGCGTACCCGCCGAGATGAAGCACATCATGCAGCGGCATGTGCTGCCGCTGTTATCGGCCAGGGCAGGCCGCGGTGTCATTGTACATAAGAACATAATGACCTTCGGCACCTTCGAGGCCAGGCTGGCAGAGATGCTCGAAGGCTTTGAGAGCGAGCTGCCGCAGTCGGTCAGGCTGGCCTATCTGCCGGCACAGGGAGTCATCAAGCTCAGGCTGACCGGCAGCGGCGACGATGCGCAGGAGGTTCACCGGACCGTGGATGAGCAGGTAACAAAGCTCTACCGGATCATTCCCGAAATTATCTATGGCGAAGATGAGGTGACACTTGAAGAGGTTCTGGGTAGACAACTGCTTGCACGGGATATGACAATATCAACGGCAGAGAGCTGCACCGGTGGCCGGATAGCCTCGATGATCACCTCGGTGCCCGGCAGCTCGGGCTGGTACCGCGGATCAGTTATTGCCTATGACAACAGCATCAAAACCGGAATCCTGGGCGTTAACCCTGCAACTATCAGCCGCTTCGGCGCAGTCAGCCGGGAGACGGCCGTGGAGATGGCAGCAGGGATGCGCCAGCTGTCAGGTACAGACTTTTCGGTTGCGGTAACGGGAATTGCCGGCCCTACCGGAGGCACCCCCGAAAAACCTGTTGGCACCGTATGGATCGCTGTCGCATCAGAGAAGGGAATACATGCTGAGAAGCACCGGTTTGGAGATGACCGCATGATCAACATCTCAAGGTCAGCAAACATGGCGCTGAACCTGGCCAGAAAGATTATATTGAGCCAGGGATAAGTAAAAAAAGTGACCGTTTAAAAAAAAGAGGAGTAATATTTGGTTAATAAGATACAAATCACCATCTTTGCGAACCGATTTTGAAAGTTACCACGACCCAATAAATAGCAGGTTATAATGTCAAATGTTTGTCAGGTCACCGGGAAGAAAGCAATGGTTGGGAACAATGTATCCCACTCAATGAGGAGGACCAAGAGGAAATTCAAGGTAAATCTCTTTACCAAGAGGTATTACCTTGCAGATGAGAAGAGATGGATCACCCTGAGGGTATCGGCTGCAGGAATGCGGAACATCAACAAGAACGGCGTTCAGGCGGCACTGAAGGAGGCCAGGGAAAAAGGAATTATTATCAACTAACAAGCCGTAAGTAAGATGGCAAAGAAGACCAAAGGCAACAGGTTGCAGGTTATTCTTGAATGCACTGAGCATAAGGAATCAGGTATGCCGGGCACCTCAAGATATATTACCACCAAGAATCGTAAAAACACTCCTGACCGTCTTGAGAGAAAGAAGTACAATCCTATCCTCAAGAGAGTGACAGTTCACAGGGAGATCAAATAAATCAGTGAAAAATGGCAAAGAAAGTTGTTGCAACACTTAAGAGCGGGGTCGGGAAATCATTCACCAAGTGCATCAAGGTGGTGAAGTCAGACAAGACCGGAGCCTATCAGTTCAAGGAGGATATGGTCCATAATGACAATATCAAGGAGTACTTCAGCAAAAAGTAGCCTTCGGATTGTCAGTGACCGATGTTTAGTGGGAGACGCCTTGAAAGTGCGTCTCTTTTTTTACTTTTGAGCAATTAACCACTGAAGATGGCACTATTCGGGATATTCAGGAAAGAGGAGAAGGAGATACTCGACCGGGGTCTTACCCGTACCCGCGAGAGTGTCTTTGCCAGGCTTACCAGGGCTGTGGCCGGCAAGTCGAAGATAGACGATGAGGTTCTGGATAACCTGGAGGAGGTGCTGATCTCATCAGACGTGGGAGTCGAAACCACACTGCGCATTATTGACAGGGTATCACGGCGTGTTGCCCGTGACAAGTATGTCAATACCTCCGAATTGAATGCCCTTCTCCGGGATGAGATTGCCGGACTGCTTGATGAGAATACCGGTACTTTTGATCTTTCACAGGGATTTGACAGTCCGTTACCCGCCAAGCCATATGTTATCCTGGTGGTGGGGGTCAACGGAGTAGGCAAGACCACCACCATTGCCAAGCTGGCTTACAACTTCCGCCAGGCCGGGCGCAGTGTGCTGCTTGGTGCGGCCGATACCTTCCGTGCCGCAGCCATTGATCAGCTGAAGATATGGTCAGAGCGTGCGGGTGTGCCGATGGTGAGCCAGAAGATGGGTTCCGACCCGGCATCGGTGGCATTTGATACCGTCAGGTCTGCTGTGGCCTCAGGCGTCGATGTGGTACTCATAGATACTGCCGGGCGGCTGCACAACAAGGCGGGACTGATGAATGAGCTCTCCAAGATACGGCGGGTGATAGAGAAGGTAATTCCCTCAGCTCCCCACGAGGTGCTGCTGGTGCTGGACGGGTCAACCGGCCAGAACGCCTTTGAGCAGGCAAAACAGTTCACGGCAGCAACCGAGGTGAATGCGCTGGCAGTGACCAAGCTTGACGGTACGGCCAAGGGAGGGGTGGTGATCGGAATCTCTGACCAGTTCAGGATACCGGTCAAGTATATAGGCGTTGGCGAGAAAATGGAAGATCTGCGCATATTTGACCGCCACCTGTTCGTTGATTCCCTCTTCAGCAACCAGGGCTGATGAAGAACAACAGGGTAAATATCGTCACCCTGGGGTGTTCAAAGAACACTGTTGATTCACAGAAACTTATGCGCCAGCTTGTGGCAGGCGGCTATGATGTCACTGCTGATGGCGCCGCTCCGTCAGATATCGTTATCATCAATACCTGCGGTTTTATCGGTGATGCCCGTGAGGAGAGCATCGACACCATCCTGAAGCATGCCGGAGCTATCAGGCAGGAGGGGAGAGGCAGGCTCTTTGTAATGGGTTGCATGGTCGAGAGATACCGCAAGGAGCTCGAACATCTGATCCCCGAGGTTGATGCATGGTTCGGCGTCAACCGGCCGCAGGAGATCATCTCGCACCTCGGGCTGGCCTACAATGACCGGCTGGCAGGGGAGAGGATTCTAAGTGGTCCGCCCCATTATGCCTACCTCAAGGTCTCTGAGGGTTGTGACCGCACCTGTGCATTCTGCGCCATACCGGATATACGGGGCAGATATATCTCAACCCCTGTGGAAGAGCTGGTTGAAGAGGCACGGCTGCTGGCTTCCCGTGGTGTGAAGGAGCTGATACTGATAGCACAGGACCTGACGCTTTACGGACGCGATCTGTATGGCCGGCCTGCCCTGCCCGGGCTGGTGGAACAGCTCGCCCGGATACCTGAGCTGGAGTGGATAAGGCTGCACTACCTTCATCCGGCAGACTTTCCTGTTGAGATACTCGAGATGATGCAGGATAATAAAAAGATCTGCAAGTACATAGATCTTCCCATTCAGCATATAACAGATAAGATGCTCAGGCTTATGCACCGCGAGCATGACAGTGCGGGCACCCGGCGTCTGCTGCATGAGATCAGGCGCCTGTTGCCCGAAGCTGCCATACGTACCACGGTCATTGCCGGACACCCCGGTGAGACGGAGAGGGAGTTCCGTGAGCTGGTCCGCTTCATCGGGGAGTTCCGTTTTGACAGGCTGGGTGCCTTCCGGTATTCCAAAGAGGATGGAACCTATTCTGCCCTCAGTTATGATCATACGCTTTCTGAAAAGGTCATGGAGAAAAGGGTGGCGGAGATCATGGCCGTTCAGCAGGAGATCTCGGCAGAGAGGAACGCCCGTCTCAGGGGACAGATAATGAGGGTACTCGTTGACAGGAGGGAGGGTCTGTTTCATATAGGCCGCACAGAGCACGACTCACCGGAGGTTGACCAGGAGGTGCTGGTAAGATCGCCGGGTAGAAAAATTGAACCCGGCACCTTCATCGATGTGAAGATCACCGGGTCAAATGAGTTCGATCTATATGGTGAGGTGTCAGGGAATCCTGCCTGAGGCGTGGCCTGTAAAATCCTGAATGTCCAGAATATCCTGACTGAACAGCCTGCGGCCTTACATTGCTGATACCCGGGGCAGCAGGTATTGGTCAGGCATCGCCATCCGGCTCCGCCTCGCCGTTCCCGGGTGACCCTGCGTCTTCGGCATTCTCCTTTTTCCCTGCGGTCTTGATGGTCAGTTCCTCCTTCCCCTTTGAATAGCCGATATTGATCACGGCTCCTTCAGTGACAGAGCTCTTGATAATCACTTCTGCAAGAGGATCTTCGAGATACTTCTGTATGGCTCTCTTCAGCGGCCTGGCGCCGTACTGAACGTCAAATCCGCGGTCGGCGATGAAATCCCGTGCAGAGGCACTCAGTTTTATCTTATAGCCCAGTGCCTCAACCCTTTCGAAGAGTCCCTTGAGCTCGATATTGATAATCTTGTCAATATCTTCCCTGGAGAGCTGGTTGAACATTATGACATCATCTATACGGTTGAGGAACTCCGGGGCGAATGTTTTCTGCAGCGCTTTCTGCAGTATGCTCTTATTCTGCTCATGGCGCATGGTCTTCCTGGAGGCTGTCTCGAATCCGACGCCTGCTCCGAACTCGGTGAGCTGCCGTGTGCCGATATTTGATGTCATTATGACGATGGTATTCCGGAAATCAACCCTGCGGCCGAGGCTGTCAGTGAGCTGTCCCTCATCGAGTACCTGCAGCAGTATGTGGAACACGTCGGGGTGAGCCTTCTCGATCTCATCGAGCAGCACCACTGAATAGGGCCTGCGCCTAACCTTCTCGGTGAGCTGTCCGCCCTCCTCATATCCGACATATCCCGGGGGCGCACCCACCAGCCGTGACACGGAGAACTTCTCCATATACTCACTCATGTCAACCCTTATCAGGTTATCGGTGGAGTCAAAGAGGAATTTTGCCAGTACCTTTGCCAGCTGTGTCTTCCCGACGCCGGTGGGTCCGAGAAAAATAAATGTGCCGATAGGTTTGTTCGGGTCTTTCAGTCCGGCCCTGTTACGTTGTATTGACCTGACTATCTTGGCAATGGCCTCATCCTGTCCGATGATGCTGGTCTTCAGTTCCTCGCCCATCTGCAGCAGCCGTGTTCCCTCTGTCTGGGCTATCCTCTGCACCGGCACCCCGGTCATCATGGCCACCACCTCTGCCACTTTCTCCTCGTCGACCACCTCCCTGCTGCTTGCCAGCTCCTTCTCCCAGCGCTTCTTTTCACTCTCGATCAGCTCGAGTATGTCCCGCTCCTTGTCCCGGAAGCTGGCTGCCCGCTCATAGTTCTGATTCTTGACGGCATTGCTCTTCTCCTTCTTGGTATCTTCGAGCTGTTTCTCCAGTTCGAGTATCTTCTCCGGAACGACAATATTTGCTATATGGACCCGTGAGCCTGATTCGTCAAGTGCATCAATTGCCTTGTCAGGCAGGTTACGGTCGCTGATATACCTGTTGGTCAGTCTGACGCACGCTTCAATAGCCTCCGGGGTATAGGTGACATTATGATGGTCCTCATATCTCTCCTTGATATTGTTAAGGATATCCATCGTCTCCTCTATGGTGGTGGGATCAACCAGTACCTTCTGGAAGCGGCGCTCCAGTGCCCCGTCCTTTTCGATATGCTGCCGGTATTCATCGAGTGTGGTTGCGCCGATACACTGTATCTCGCCCCTTGCCAGGGCCGGCTTGAGCATGTTGGCGGCATCGAGTGAGCCGCTGGCGCCGCCTGCGCCTACGATGGTATGTATCTCATCTATGAAGAGGATTATGTTCTCGTTCTTGGCAAGCTCATTGAGTATTGCCTTCATCCTCTCCTCAAACTGTCCGCGGTATTTTGTCCCGGCGACGATTGATGCCAGGTCGAGGGCAACCACTCTCTTGTTGAACAGTACCCTTGAGACATTCCGTTTTGCTATCCGTAGTGCCAGTCCCTCTGCAATGGCAGACTTACCCACCCCCGGTTCACCAATCAGTACCGGGTTGTTCTTCTTCCGCCTTGAAAGTATCTGTGCGAGGCGTTCTATCTCCCGCTCGCGTCCCACCACCGGATCAAGCCGGTCCTCCTCGGCTGCCTTGGTAAGGTCAATTCCGAAGTTGTCCAGCACCGGTGTCTCGGAGGATGGCCTCTGCGCCTGCTGTCCGCCCGACTGATGCCTGGGGCCGGGGTTGGAAAAGATACCCTCATCATCCTCATCACGCGGATAATCGGCCTGTGCGGCGGGATTACCAGCCTCAACCGCCTTTTTGACCAGTGCATAGTCTATATCAAGTTCTGTCAGGAACCTGGTTACCAGGTTGGTCTCATCACGCAGTATGGCCATAAGCAGGTGTTCGGTATCAATAACCCGTGTCTTCATCGATTTGGCCTCTATATGGACCAGCCTGAGAACCCGTTCGGTGCTTTTAAGCAATGGCAATATGTCAGTATCCGCCATAACGGCGGGTTTATCTGCCTTGATGCTCTTTTCAATTGATCCCTTCAGCATCATAAGATCAACCCCGTTATTGAGCAGTATGTCGACAGCTGCACCTTCGCCCTCCCGGAGAATCCCGAGGAAAAGATGCTCAGGGCTTATATGGCTGTTGCCCAGCCTTATCGCCTCCTCCTTGCTGTAACCCAGAATATCATTGACTCTCTGTGAGAAATGTGCATCCATTATTCCAGTTTTTGTGTTCCATGCAATTGTGTCAGATCTTCTGCCATAAATACATAAAACGCCGGTTTTCAAAGTTAATTCTATTGTAAAAGATAACAGGCAATAATTGTGCCCAATTTTTAACATCACTGTTAACAAATAGCTGTTGCAAAAGGTTAACCGATAGCTCTTTTTGATTACCTTCGGGCATCCATTACGCAGAATTGGGCAATATTAGCAACATATTAATATTCAATCTGATATGTCAGATCAAACAAGGATAATAAAGGTCAATATTGAGGAGGAGATGAAATCGGCTTACATCGATTATTCGATGTCGGTGATTGTGTCGCGTGCCCTTCCTGATGTCAGGGATGGGCTGAAGCCGGTTCACAGGAGGGTGTTATTCGGTATGTCTGAGCTTGGGGTCTTATCGAACAGGCCTTACAAGAAGTCTGCAAGGATAGTGGGGGAGGTGCTCGGCAAGTATCATCCGCACGGTGACTCATCGGTATATGATGCCATGGTGAGGATGGCCCAGGAGTGGTCTCTGCGCTATCCGCTGGTCGACGGTCAGGGCAATTTCGGATCCATTGACGGCGACAGTCCGGCAGCCATGCGATACACCGAGGCGAGACTCAAGCGGATAGCCGAGGAGACACTGGCAGATATTGATAAGGAGACGGTTGACTTCCAGTCCAATTTTGACGATACCCTGAATGAGCCCACGGTACTTCCGACACGCATACCCAACCTGCTTGTCAACGGTGCCGCCGGCATAGCAGTAGGTATGGCAACCAACATGCCTCCGCACAATCTTTCCGAGTCGGTTGATGCCCTGATAGCCTTCATAGATAATCCCGAGATCACGGTTGATGAGCTGATGACCCATATCAAGGGTCCGGATTTTCCTACCGGCGGCATCATCTATGGTGAGCAGGGGATAAGGGAAGCCTTTGAGACCGGCCGGGGAAGAATTGTTGTCAGGGCACGCACCGAGGTGGAGCTGACCCATTCGGGAAGGGAGTGCATCGTGGTAACCGAGATACCCTATATGGTCAACAAGGCGGAGATGATCCGCAAGATCGCCGATCTGATCAATGAGAAGAAACTGGAGGGGATATCCTATATCAACGATGAGTCTGACCGTAACGGGATGCGCATTGTCATCATACTCAAGAAGGAGATGCCGGCGCAGATAGTTCTCAATCATCTTTACAAGTTCTCCCAGATGCAGACATCATTCAATGTCAACAACATCGCACTTGTAAGGGGCAGGCCGCGGATTCTCCCGCTGCGCGAGATACTTGACAATTTTGTCAGGCACCGGCATGACATTGTGCTTCGCCGTGCCCGGTACGACCTTGAGCAGGCGGAAAAGAGAGCTCATATACTTGAAGGGCTGATCATTGCCAGTGACAATATAGATGAGGTGATAGCTCTCATCAGGGCATCGGCCAATGCTGACATAGCCCGTGAACGCCTGATGGAGAGGTTTTCCCTCTCTGAGCTGCAGGCCAGGGCGATAGTCGAGATGCGCCTGAGGCAGCTCACCGGCCTGGAGCAGGATAAACTGAGGGCAGAATACGAGGAGGTCAAACAGCTGATAGATTATCTGAACAGGGTACTCGCTGATGAGACCCTGCAGATGCAGATCATCAAGGATGAACTGACCGAGGTGAAGGAGAAGTATGGTGACAGGCGCCGTACCGAAATCGTACCTGCTGCAGGGGAGTTCAATCCGGAAGATTTCTATGCTGACGATGAGATGGTTATCACCATCTCGAACATGGGCTACATCAAGCGCACCCCGCTCACCGAGTTCAGCCGCCAGAACAGGGGAGGAAAGGGCAGGAGGGGGAGCACCACCCGCGATGAGGATTTCATTGAGCATATGTACATTGCGACCATGCACAACACCATGCTCTTCTTCACCCGTAACGGGAAGTGCTACTGGCAGAAGGTTTATGATCTCCCGGAGGGTACCCGCACCAGCAAGGGGCGCGCAATCCAGAACCTCATCAATATTGAGCCTGATGACAGTGTGAGGGCATTTATCAACGTGAAGACGCTTGATGACGAGGATTATATCAACAACAACTACATCCTGCTCTGCACACGGAAGGGGATCATCAAGAAGACCTCGCTGGAGGCCTACTCGCGCCCCAGGGCCAATGGCGTAAATGCCATCACCGTACGGGACGGCGATGAGCTGCTGGAGGCACGCATGACCAACGGCAGGCATGAGATAATGCTCGCAGTACAGTCAGGCAGAGCCGTACGGTTCAATGAGTCTGCCGTCAGGCCCATGGGCCGTACCGCATCCGGAGTGCGCGGTATAACACTGTCAGGCAGCGATGATATGGTCATCGGGATGATAACGGTTGAGGATGAGGCTGCCGATGTGCTCGTGGTGTCAGAGCATGGCTACGGAAAGAGATCGGCCATTGGAGACTACCGCATCACCAACCGGGGCGGAAAAGGGGTGAAGACCATCAATATCACTGACAAGACCGGCCGGCTGATAGCATTGAAAGGGGTAAGCGACCAGTATGACCTGATGATAATTACGCAGGCAGGCATCGTCCTGAGAATCCCTGTCAGTGACCTGAGAGTGATGGGCAGGGCCACCCAGGGGGTAAAACTGATCAATATCAGTGAAAACGACTCAATTGCCTCTGTCGCATATGTTGAAGTGAATGAAGAAGATAACGAGACCGAGAATGGTACGGAGGAGCTTCCAGGGAGCAGCGGGGAGTAATTTGGCAAATTATTTGAAGAATATATTCGAAAGTTATATTTTTGGGAAATATTTAAAGAAAACTATTCAGACATGAAGAAAATTACGTTCGTACTATTGGCACTAATTATCTCGGCTGCAGCCGTTGCACAAAAAGGAAAAATATCTGCTGCCGAGAATTTCATAAGAGAGGGTGCCTTTGACAAAGCCAAGGAGGCCATCGAAGCAGCCGTGGAGAACCCGAAGTCAATGGGTCTTGCCAAGACATACTATGTAAAAGGTAAGCTTTGCCAGCAGGCATTTGATTCAGGGGACCCGAAGTATATGTCACTCTATCCCGACCAGCTGATGGAGGCCTACAAAAACTTCCAGAAGGCCGTGGAGCTTGATCCCAAGATCAGGAACCTTGTTATCAGGGAGAATGCCTATGTGATGCTGGGCAATTCACTCCTTAATGATGCGATCACTAAATTCAATGACAAGGATTTCAAAGGAGCCATGACCTCTTTTGAAAGGAGCGTGCTGGTCTCATCGAGTGATCTCTATGTAGGTATGGTTGATACCCTGATAATCTTCAATGCCGGACTTGCCGCCTATAATGCCGAGATGTATCCGGAAGCCATTGCCCATTTCCGTACCTGTACCGAATCGGGGACAGAGTCTACCAAACCTTATATCTTTATGAGCGACAGCTATATGAAGTTGCATGACACCCTCAATGCAGAAAAGGTCCTGATGGAGGGTTACAAGGCTTATCCAGATACACTTGATATCATTCTTCAGGCTACCCAGTTCTATCTCGACTCTGACAATTCAAACAAGGCTTTCGAGTTCGTACACAAGGCCATCGAGATGGAGCCCGACAACTATATACTGTACCTGGTTGAGGGAAGCCTCTACCTGAAACTCGAAGAGTACAACAAGGCAATTGATGTTCTGAAGGTCTCCCTCGAGAAGAACCCCGAGCAGTTTGAAAGCAACTACAACATTGGCCTGGCTTACGTCTCAATTGCCAACAAAATGCTCAACGACGCCAACATGATTATGGACAACAGGGAGTATGAGATAGCAAGGGACAAGGCGTTTGATGAGATGAGGAAAGCATTGCCATATTTCCTTGCTGCAGAGAAAGCCAATCCGAAAAGCGATGTTACCCTCGAATTCCTGCGCGAGATCTATCTCAAGCTGAAAATGATGCCTGAATTCGAAGTATACAAGGCAAAGCTTGAGAATCTGTAATCAGGTACAATTTCTATAATCACATAAAGGTGCTGCATTCGTTGCGGCACCTTTTTTTTGTCGTACCGGGTCATGCCACGAATGAGGAGAGAGGAGGAGCCTTATGCACAGACCGGAAATCATTCAGCCTTCTCATGAAATTCCTATTTAACATAATATTAATTATAGGTAAATATAACATATTCAACATTCCGGGGCGAAATCCTTTGTTGCCTCTACTGCAAGTAAGCGGCAGTAACTTTTCAGTCATATTTTATATGATAAAGGCATTCCTGTCTTAAAATGATGGTATGATTTGTGTAAGATTGTCGGAAAAAGCGGAATATGGAAACCATACACCAGGCTACACTTGATTTCATCCATGATCTGAGTCTCAACAATGACCGTGAGTGGTTTGCCGCCAACAGGTCACGCTATGAGGCAGCCCGCGCAAACTTCTCCCGTTTTGTTCAGGCACAGATTGATCAGATCATCACCTTTGAGCCCATGCTCAAGGGACTTGAGGCCGGTAACTGCATCTTCAGGATCAACCGTGACACCCGCTTTTCCCGTGACAAGTCGCTGTACAAGAACAATATGGGCGCATTCATCGTTCGCGGAGGCAAGCGAAACGGCGACCGGTTCCCGGGCTATTACATTCATCTTGAGCCTGGTGCATCGTTTATTGCGGGCGGTGCATACCTGCCTCCTTCGCCATGGCTCAATGAGATACGCCGTAACATCTCCGAGCATGGCGACAGGCTTGAGGAGATTGTCTCAGGCAGTGAATTCCGGAAGTGGTTCGGTTCCCTGACCGGTGAGAGTCTAAAGGGAGCTCCCCGCGGTTATTCTCTTGATCATCCGGGGATTGAGCTGCTGATGATGAAGAGTTTCCTTGCCGAGCACTCTTTCACCGACAGCGAAGTGACCTCCCCGCGATTCTCCGGCATGGTTGCTGAGGCCTTCAGGGCAATGAATCCCTTAAACAATTTTCTGCTTGACGGCAGATAGAATTAAAATATTTATCTTTCGGCTAAATTTCAACATTCTGGAAGCATGAAAAAACTGATTGTCCTCACTATTCTGGCAGCTCTGGCAATGCCATTCCTCTCTGCCCAGGGTAAGCTTGAGGTTGGGAAACCTGCCCCTGAGTGGGTTCTGCCCGATGCCTCAAAGAAGGAGTTCACGATGAACTCATGGCCCGGCAAGGTACTGCAGATCAACTATGTTGATCCTGATAACGAAGATCTCAATGACAACTTCAATGATGCCATCAACAAGGCGGTAGATATTGACAAGCGCATTGACCGCAACCATTTCAAGGGATTCGGCATTGTAGACCTCAGGTCAACCCGGCTGCCCGACGTGCTGGTACGTGCCATTGCAGGCAAAAAAGCAAAGAAGTATGATACCGTGATACTGTTTGACAGCAAGGGGCTGCTTCATGATATCTGGGGCTTGCCAAAGGACAGCTACAGTGTGGTGATCGTGGACAAGAATCGTGTTGTACGGGCTGTCTACAAGGGAAAGATACCTGACAGTGAGATCCCCGGTATTATTGATCTTGTCATCAGCCTCACGAAAGAGTGACACCAGCCACGGGCTGAAGAGGGAGAAAAACCAGGCTGTAAATCCTGAGAAAAATAAAGAGGGTGCCCTGTGATAACAATGGGGCACCCTCTTTCTATTGTTCGCGCTCACCGGCAATCATGGTGTTTTTCCGTTCACCCTGAACCTTATCCGGAGCACTCCTTTATTGAAATCGGCTGATGTTATTCTGAACGAGCCTATTTCCGAAGTGCTTGATACATGTTCACCGATGCACGGACAAGCATCAAAATTGCCTATGGTGATAACCCGGATCATCTCTCCGGCATCATCCGGAAGTTTGCCGGTATAGTACCTCTGATCAGCCTCCCTCCTGCTGACCAGCTCCTCTCCCACCGGTATGTTGAGTTTGATTATCTCATTGACGGTCCGCTCAACTGCTGTGAGCTCCTTGTCTGACAATCCCTTCTTGATCCGGTAGTCGCACTTGCTCTTTTTGTCCTCAATGTGGGTTGAGAACGCCCTTCCGCAATGATACATCTTATCCATCACTGAATTAAGGATATGCTCTGCAGTATGCATTGCAGGGTTGTAATCTTTGACTGACATGCTGAATGTATATTTGCTAATAGGGAAACGCTTTTCAGCCATTAATATTTTACAGGTGTTTTTCAAAGTGGCCGGTTGCCTCTCCCGGCTTACCTGCTCAGAATCTTCCGTACCCACTCTTTTTCTGATTCAATGTATGTCAGCATCTGTGACCAGTCGCCTGCCATAGACCGGTATTTCTGTTCATCGGCGCCTAGCGCAGCGACATATCCGTCGAGTGCCGTCTCTGCCTCACCGTTCCGTCCCAGGCGCATCAGTATCAGTGCCTCCTGCTTGAAGGCAGCTGCCGGGGCATCGGCTCGTACTGCAGTCACTCCACGCACCACCGTGAGTGCCTTCTCATCATCCTCGGCTGATCCCGAGAGCCTGAGCAGGGCCTGTGAGAGCAGTACCAGGTCATCGGCGGTGGCATTGCCCAGGGCAACCTTACGTTCAAGCAGTGACCTGCTGAGCAGGTATTGTGACTGGATATATGCATTATAGGCATTGAATGAGATAACATCGGCAATCATCTCCTCATACCCGCGTGATCTGCCCCGGCTGCCAGCAGGGACATAGGCTGAACGTCTTGCCGCATTCGGGAAGAACCCCTTCTCCTCACCCAGGTAGTAATTGCCCATGAGCTCCCCATAGGCAAGCACATTCTGAAGCATCACCGCCAGGTGGGAGGAGTCGCGGCCGTTGAACTTCAGTACGGGAATGGTATAGACGTCTGCCTCCTGCTCCTGTTTTGCCGTAAACCTGATAATATTGCCCAGGGCAGGTTCTGTTTCACTGCGGTAGAGGTCGAGGTAGAGGCTCAGGTGATGGTCGAGGGCATAGTGGGCCATCCTCTGGGCCATCAGCGCCATCAGCTCATCCTCACTGCCCAGTGCGGTTATCACTCCGGTGGTTATGATCAGCGTTCCGTCTGGCCCCACCCATGCATCGGGTACAATATCGGAGAAGATCCTCAGGCTGATTATACCGGGGCGCTTGTCACTGTTCCTGACCGGGTAGACCTTCCGCAGTATGCCATAAAGTCTTGATTCAAGATAGCTGTCGATATAGAATGAAGAGTTCTGCTCGGCGCGGCTCATGAACTCCCTCATCAGCTCATCCATCTCATAGCGCCTCTCATACTGATAACCACCGGTAAGCAGATTGCTGTAGACACGCGCTTCAATCAGGCTGTGCTGCCAGAGTGCCTCCACATCGGCAGGCATCATATCATATTTTTTCAGTTCCGAAGGGCTCAGTTTTATCTGCTGACCCGTCTGCTGGTCCGTTGCGGTGATGAGAACAGGTTGCCGGCCATCCCTGGAGATCATTCTCATGGTTATAAGTCTGCCGGTGCCCTTTTCGATGGCATCGAGACGGAGGGGTATCTGCTGACCCGACAGGTTCACTGAGACGGAGAGCAGAAAAGCTGCTATGGAAAAAGCGAACGGTTTCATGCCAGACCGGGTTGATGACAGTAACCAAAGTTAAGCAAAAAGACTAAAACAGTTCGGTGGCATCCTCGATGTCGCGGGCCACACGTCTCTTAAGCTGGTGCAGGTCATGTCTCATTGAGGCGACGGTACGCATCAGCTGTTTCTCGGGCAGCACCGGTTCAGGCAGTTCTTCACTGATATAGTGGACAAATTTCCATATCTCCCTGACATCGCTTATGTGGACCTCATAGGGTTCATAGAGCGGATTGAGGGAGTAGAGCACCAGCCGGCCGTTCTTTTCGATATTGTTCTCTACCACCTTGAAGACGATGCCATCATCTGATGTCAGAACCACATATGCCTGTCCGCTCTTTATATCACGCCAGTCCTGCAGGAACTCGCCGGTCACCCACGACCGGTCGGGTATCGGCAGCATTGAGTCTCCCTTGAGCTGAAAAGTGCGGTACTTGCGGTCGGGCGAGAGGAATGGCAGGCTGAAGAGCGGCAGGTCGCCGATGAACTCCGGATCAGCATAGCCGGTGGTATAGCCGGCCTTGGCCTTCTCGCTTACCAGCTCGATATTCTCACGGTTGTCTGCGGTGATGGTGGTTGCCAGTACCCTGAGGTTACTGCCCCTGATATAGGCGTCATACCCCCTCTCAAGCTCACCCAGCTGGCTCTCTGAGAGAGCAGTGACATCAACCTTCAGGAGTGTGTCAAGCGATATGTTGTAATAGCCCGAAAAAGCCACCAGGGCCTCAATACCGGGCTGTGCCACACCATTCTCGTAACCGCTGAGGGTCGGACGCTTCATCTGCAGGACTGCCGCCACCTCATCCTGGGTGCGCCCCCTGCGCTTTCTCAGAAATTTTATGTTCGCTGCGAAGTACATATTTTAAAAATGATTATATTGTAATCATAAATTTGATTAAATTCTAATCAAAGATAGATATAATTTCTGAACAGGCAAACAAAATGAGGAAAAAATGAGGCCCGGATCTCGAAAAGGTCTGTCAGTGGCAAACCGCAGCAAGCATGCAGAACAGCAGGTTGGCAGAAACAGCAGGTTAACAGAACAGCAGGTTAGCAGAACAGCAGGTTAGCAGGACAGCAGGTTGACAGGAACAGCAGGCAGGCGGGGCCGCTGGCCGGGAGGCAGGCCATATTTCCGGAACTCACTATATGACATGGTTATGGAGGGGCGCACTATATTACATCTTGATCTTGACACCTTTTTCGTCTCGGTGGAGAGGGTTCGCGACAGCCGTCTCAATGGCTGTCCTGTCATCATCGGCGGCGGTTCTGACCGCGGCGTGGTTTCCAGCTGCAGCTATGAGGCGCGCCGTTTCGGTGTCAGCTCTGCCATGCCCATGAAGATGGCCCGCGCCATGTGTCCCGGGGCGGTCTTTATCCGTGGTGACATGGAGCTCTACTCCAGGTATTCACGCATGGTGACCGACATCATCGCCGAGAGGGCCCCGCTCTATGAGAAGGCATCGGTTGATGAGCACTATATTGATCTCACCGGTATGGAGCGGTTTCATGGCTGTGCCCTCTGGGCGCACTCGCTGCGTGACACCATCATCAGGGAGACGGGGCTGCCCATATCGATGGGGCTCTCAGTCAACAAGACCGTCTCCAAGATAGCTGCCGGCGAGGCCAAGCCCAACGGTGAGAGGGAGGTGGCACAGCAGCATGTCATCCCTTTCCTCGACCCGCTGCCTGTCATGAAGATACCGATGATCGGTCCCAAAACAGGGCACAGGCTGCGATCAATGGGGGTCACCACCATCCACACGCTGCGGAGCATGCCTGCAGAGATGCTGGAGACGCTGCTGGGCAGCAACGGGCTGGAGATATGGAAGCGCGCCAATGGCATTGACAACACACCGGTGATCAGCTACTCTGAGCAGAAGTCGATCAGTACCGAGCACACCTTTGAGCGTGACACCACTGACCCGGCACTTCTCAACCAGATGATTGTCAGCATGGCTGAGAAGCTGGCGTGGGAGCTGCGCAGCCAGGAGAAGCTGGCATCGTGTATCACGGTACGTATACGCTACTCTGACTTCGACACGCGCACCCTTCAGCGGCGCATACCATATACCGCATTTGACCATGTACTCATCAGCGAGGCCAAAGAACTCTTCCGGCGTCTCTGGCAGCGCCGCATGCTGGTGAGGCTTGTCGGTGTCAGGGTGAGCGGGCTGGTGCGCGGCGTGCAGCAGCTGAATATGTTTGAGGATACGCAGGAGATGGTCTCACTCTACATGACCATGGACAGGCTGCGGGGGCGCTTCGGCCGCTATGCCATACGCCGTGCTGCCGGGGTGATGACCGCCGCAGAGCGCAGCGGACATGAATAATGTATCTGAACTGTCACACATATTACAGTCTCCGTTACGGTACGCTGACGGCCGGGCAGCTGGCCGGGCAGGCTGCTGCTGCCGGCGTGCAGCGCCTGGTACTGACCGATATCAACACCACCACCGGGGTACCGGAATTTGTGCGCGAGTGCCACAGCCGGGGTATCATACCGGCTGCAGGGATAGAGTTCCGTGACGGCAACAGGCTGCTCTACATCGGCATAGCACGCAACAATGAAGGCTTTCGCGAGCTGAACGAGTTCCTCACGCACCACAACATCACCGGCACCCCCCTGCCGGAGAGGCCCCCCTCCTTCCCCAATGCATATATCATCTATCCGGCCGGAGAGAGAAAGCGGGGCGCCCCTCCCCTTCCGCTGCGCGACAATGAGTACACCGGTATCCCTCCCGCTGCCGCCGGCAGGCTCCTCTCTATGGAGAAGAGCGATATAGCCAGGTGTGTCATCCTCTCCCCCGTCACCATCGGGTCGCCTGATGAGTACAGGGTGCACCGCAGCCTGCGTGCCATAGACAACAACACGCTGCTGAGCCGCCTCACCCCCGGCATGTGCTGCGCTCCCGATGAGTATATTTCCGCCGCGGGGCAGCCGGCAGCGCCCTTTGCGATGTGGCCCGTGGTCATTGAGAACACGCGCAGGCTGCTGGAAGAGTGCTCCCTGGAGATCGACTTCTCCACTCCCAAGAACAAGCAGGTCTATTCAGCCAGCCGCTATGACGACAAGCTGCTGCTTGAGAAGCTGGCATGGGACGGCATGAAGTACCGTTACGGGGCGGATGACCGCAGGGCGATGGAGCGGGTCAGGCATGAGCTGGAGATCATCGACAGGCTGGGCTTCTCTGCCTATTTCCTCATCACATGGGATATAATCCGCTACTCTATGGCCTGCGGATTCTACCATGTGGGGCGTGGCAGCGGGGCCAACTCAGTGGTTGCATACTGCCTTAAGATAACGGATGTTGACCCCATTGACCTCAACCTTTACTTTGAGCGGTTCATCAATCCCAAACGCACCTCTCCGCCCGACTTTGACATCGACTATTCATGGAAGGAGCGGGATGCCGTCACCGAGTATATCTTCCGCAGGTATGGCCACCGGCATACTGCCCTCCTCGGCACGATCAATACGTTCCGTGACCGCTCCATTGTCCGTGAGCTGGGCAAGATATACGGACTGCCCCCGGATGAGATCGACGCCCTCACGGCTGCCCCCCCTGCCGGAGCTGACTGCGGTGAGATTGAGAGGCTTATCTTTGATACCGGCAACATGATTGCAGACTTCCCCAATCTGCGGAGCATCCATGCCGGGGGTGTGCTCATATCCGAAGATCCGATATGTTGCTACACGGCGCTGGATATGCCTCCCAAAGGGTTTCCCACCACCCAGTGGGATATGTACACTGCCGAGGAGCTGGGGTTTGAGAAGCTTGACATACTGAGTCAGAGAGGGATAGGTCATATCAAGGAGTGTGCCTCGGTCATACGTGCCAACCGCGGGAAGGATGTCGACGTGCATGCCATCCAGCAGTTCAAGAGTGACCCGCAGGTGAAGGAGCGTCTCCGCCGCGGCGACGCGATGGGGTGCTTCTACATTGAGAGTCCGGCCATGCGCGGACTGCTGCAGAAGCTCAGGTGTGACAGCTACCTTACGCTGGTGGCGGCCAGCTCGGTGATCAGGCCCGGGGTGGCGCGCTCGGGCATGATGCGGCAGTTTATCTACCGCTACCACAATCCTGACAAGTTCACATATATCCATCCGGTGATGGAGCAGGTCCTTTCCGAGACCTACGGGGTGATGGTATACCAGGAGGATGTGCTCAAGGTGTGCCACCACTTCGCAGGGCTGGAGCTATCCGATGCCGACACGCTGCGGCGTGCCATGAGCGGCAAGTACCGGTCACACAGCGAGATGCGCAGGATAGCCGGCCGCTTCACCGAGGGGTGTCGCGCCAGGGGCTACCCGGAGGAGATCATCAGTGAGGTATGGCGCCAGATAGAGTCGTTTGCCGGATACTCCTTCTCAAAGGCACACTCAGCCTCATATGCGGTTGAGAGCTACCAGAGCCTCTGGCTCAAGACCCACTACCCGCTAGAGTTTATGGTGGCGGTAATCAACAACTTCGGCGGATTCTACCGCACATGGGTCTATGTGCATGAGGCGCGACGTGAGGGGGCGGTGATAGAGCTGCCCTGCATCAACCGAAGCAGCTACAAGACCAACATAAGGGGAGAGACCATCTTTCTCGGACTGATACATATTGCGGGCCTGGAAGGCAGCCTGGCAAGATCGCTGATAGATGAACGTAATGAAAATGGTGATTACAAGGGTATTGAAGAGTTCATCTCACGTATTGGTCCAGGTCTAGAGCAGACCATTATTCTGATACGTGCCGGCACCTTCCGGTTCACCGGCAAGAGCAAGGCGCAGCTGCTGTGGGAGGCACATATGCTGATCAACAGGGGCAAGCGGGAGACGGCACGCACCCTGTTCAATCCCGGGCCGAAGCGGTTTGTCATGCCTAACTTCAAAGGGTCGGCACTTGAGGATGCATATGATGAGATAGAGCTGCTCGGCTTCCCGCTGACACTCACATGGTTTGACATGCTTCAGACAGACTACCGGGGTGATATGACCGCCTCAGGCATGAATGGCGCCGCCGGCCGCCGGGTGAGGATGGTAGGCCAGCTGGTGACGGTGAAGCATATCAGGACAGCCAGGGGCGACCGGATGAGCTTCGGCTGTTTCATTGACCATGAGGGAGGGATCTTTGATACGGTCCATTTCCCGGCCGCGCTTGCCGCCTGGCCGTTTCGCGGCAGTGGCACATATCTTATTGAGGGAAAGATAGCTGAGGAGTTTGGCTTTGCCTCGCTGGAGGTGGAGAAGATGGCCAGGCTGCCTGTCAGGCCCGATCCGAGGTACTGAAACAGCCGCCGGGGTGAGCTGGTGGAGGCACCGCTGCGGTCCGCTGCTGCCGGCTCTCCTGCATTCAGCTGCCTATCCGGAAGACCCTGTTGATCCCCTTGACGGACTGTATCTTCTTGATAATACTATAGAGCACGTTGATATTCGGCACCAGCAGCTCCACACGCCCCTCAAAGAGGCCGTTATTCATGTGGTAGGTGAAGTTTCTGACGGCAATACCCTTATACTCAGCAAGTATTTCAGAGATTCTTGCCACTATTCCAATATTTTCCACTCCCGCCATCTTGATACTGGCAAAGAAGCCCCGGGCGGCATCGAGCCTTGTCCACCGTGCCTTCATTATCCGGTAGGGGTAGTTTTCCATCATGAATGCGGCATTATGACAGGTGGTACGGTGTATCTTGATCCCCTCGAGCACCGTGACGAACCCGAAGACCGGGTCTCCGAAGACCGGGTTACAGCATCTGGCCAGCTTATAGTCAAGTCCTTCAACCTTCTCATCGATGATCAGGAAGTCGCCCTCTGTCACCGGCTCATCAGGATGCGGTGCCGGCTTCCTTGCTGTTGTCTCATCATGCTCCCCTTCGGCTCTGAGGAGCACCTTCTTTATCTGCAGCAGGTCAAGCTCTCCGATGGCAATACTGAAATACAGATCCTGCGCAGTTTTGAGGTCATACTCGGTAAGCAGCTTAACCACCGTGGCATCGCCATAGGGTATCTTCCAGTTCTTGAGCCTGCGGGTAAGCATCTCCTTGCCGTCGGCAGCCAGCCGGTATTTCTCTTCATTAAGAGCCTGTCTGATCTTGGTACGCGCCTTATTTGTAACCACAAACGAGAGCCAGTCGCGCTTGGGGGTCTGTTTTGACGATGTTATCACTGAGACATGATCGCCGTTGCGAAGCTTGTGCTTCAGCTGTACGTTGCGTCCGTTGATCTTTCCTCCCACACACCTGGCTCCCACTTCGGTATGTATATCAAAGGCAAAGTCGAGCAGGGTTGCCCCCATGGGCAGTTGTCTGAGTTCTCCCTTGGGAGTGAATACAAAGACCTCATCAGCATAGAGTCCGGGCCGTATCTCTCCCAGGAAGTCGCTCCCCTCCTTCTCTACCGTCCCCAGCACCTCCCGCATCTGGGCCATCCATGAATCCAGTCCGCCCTCACCCTTAAGTCCCTTGTAGCGGAAATGAGCTGCCAGTCCCTTCTCTGCTATCTCATCCATCCGGCGTGACCGGATCTGCACCTCCACCCAGCGCCCCGAAGGGGTTGCAACCGTGGTATGCAGTGATTCATAGCCATTTGTCTTTGGAACCGATATCCAGTCGCGCAGCCGGCTGGGGTCGGGCTGGTAGAGGTCAGCCACCACCGAGTAAACCTGCCAGCAGGAGGATTTCTCAAGATGTGGTTCAGTATCAATGATTATCCTTATTGCGAAGATATCATAGACCTCCTCGAATGGTACCCCCTGCCGTTTCATCTTCTGCCAGATGGAGTATACTGATTTTGTCCGGCTCTTTATCTCATACCTGATCCCCAGGGCATCCAGTTTTTCCCGGATCGGCAGCAGGAACTCCCTGATTAGTCTGTTTCGTGAGGTAGTGGTTTTTTTCAGCCTGGATTCTATGTCGTTATACTCTGCCGGCTCCATCAGTTTCATAGCCAGATCCTCCATCTCTGACTTGATGTTGTAATAGCCCAGGCGGTGTGCAAGTGGTGCGAACAGGAAGTAGCTCTCTGAAGCCAGAGGCAGCCGCTGTTTTTCCGGCAGCCACTCCAGGCGTCTCATCAGAAGCAGTCTTTCGGCGAGTGCGACCAGTATTACCCTTCCATCATCAGCCAGTGAGAGCAGCAGCTTGCGGAAGTTGTCAGTCTGGCCGGTGAAATCCCTTCCTTTCAGCTCGGTAACGCGCAGCAGCCCTGTTATGATCTCCTTTACCGAGTGGTCTCCCATCTCATCGATAAGCGGCCATGCTTCACTCTCGGGGGTAATTCCGGATAGCATTGCACTGATTACGGCCGGCAGGTCAAGACCGATATCATGAGCTGTCATCCTTGCGAGCTCGAGGTAATATAACGGCAGCGGTTCGCCAAGATACCGGGAATCAGCGGGATAGTGATTCCTGACTATCTCAGCGGCCCTTTCAAGCATCTTTTTCTCCCCGGCTGCAGGGGGTGTTGTCAAAGCCTTCTGTATCAGGCTCAGCCTGCCGCGTATCTGTGCTGCCAGTTCAGCCATTTCTCCTATTTCAGGGGTGAGTCAGGCTCATTCTTCATTGCGAGATAGTATCCATAGTCTACCACTCCCGGCACAATCCTCTGCAACAGGGCAGTAAAGCGTCCTTCCCAGGTCATGATCTTATTGCGCTTCTTCTTCCGGATACCCTTCACTATCCACTTTGCAACATATTCAGGTTGCATCATCCTGTTTTCTTTCCTGGGAGATAAACCCTGTTCTCTGCCGTCAGCCAGCAGCGCATGCTTACGCACCTCGGTGGCTGTGAAGCCCGGTGCAATGATCATCACGTGGAGTCTCTCCTTCAGGTTTTCAATCCGGATCGTCTCCAGGAAGCCATGCATTGCGAACTTCGAGGCAGAGTAACCGGTTCGTCCCGGGAGACCATGAAATCCGGCTGTTGACGATACCCCTACAATTGATCCCCTGTTCCCTACAATATATGGTAATGCATATTTGGTACAGTAGACGGTACCCCAGAAGTTGACGTCCATAAGTCTCTTCAAAACAGATAATTCAACATCATCAAAGAGAGCTCTCATTGAGATACCGGCATTATTGATCAGAATGTCTATTGTGCCAAACCGTTCTACGCTCTTTTCGATCAGATTCCGGCAGTCATCTTCCCTTGAGACATCAGTGGTACATCTCAGCACCTCGGCTCCCATTCCGGCTATCTCCTTTTCCAGTTGTGCCAGCCGTTCGGTTGAACGTGCGGCAATGACAACACGGCTGCCCTTCCGGGCAAACTCTACAGCGGCGGCTCGCCCAATGCCTGATGAGGCTCCCGTAACGATAACCACCTTCCCCTGGAAAATGTTATTACCCATGGCTTTACAAAGAGATAAACAGATAAATTGTATTCTGGCATTGATTTCTGAAAGCAAATAAAAATACAAAATCCGGCAAAAATGCGGTTTTATTTTGCCCTTAATTTTTTTTACCTAAATTTGCAGTCGCAAAAAAGCGGCTTGATTCAGTAGCTCAGCAGGTAGAGCACATCCCTTTTAAGGATGGGGTCCTGGGTTCGATCCCCAGCTGGATCACGAGGCAACCGGATGGTTGCCTTTTTTTTATGGAATCAAAGTGCCGGACTGTCACTCCTGCAGACCATAAAATGACTTTACTTTGAGAGCACCGGAATCTGCCTGCTGATTGACTCCTCAAGTGAGACCAGTGTTTCTGTCCGCTTTACGACCGGGATAGCCTGTATCTTATCGGTAAGTACCTCACGCAGATGTTCGTTGTCTCGTGCATAAACCTTTATAAAGAGCGAATAGTTCCCGGTGGTATAATGACACTCAATTACTTCAGGGATATTCTTCAGGTTTTCAATCACCTCCCTGTACTTGCCGGGATTTTCAAGATATAGTCCGATAAAGGCACATGTAGAGAATCCCACCATAATAGGGTCAACCTTGAATTCCGATCCTTTTATTACACCTAAACGTATCAGTCTCTGTACTCTCTGATGTATAGCCGCACCTGATACGTTGCATTCGCGTGCCACCTCCAGATAGGGTGTCCTTGCGTTTTTGGTAATAATATCCAGTATCTGTCTGTCCAGATTGTCAATTTGTAAATTTTCCGCCATGATAACCTCTCAAATTCTTTTCAATTATTAAAAACTCAGAAATTAATTTACAAATTTAAAGTTAATCACTCTCAATTCCTATTTATTATTCCGATTATTCTCTCCATTGAATCAAGATTTCTCTCATCCATGAATTTTTCGATCCCCCTCAGCACCTTTATTCCTGCACGCGGATCGATGAATGTGGCTGTTCCGACCTGTACCGCCGTGGCTCCTGCCATAATAAATTCAAGAGCATCTTCACCATTCATGATGCCTCCTATCCCTATCACAGGGATTTCCACGACTTTTGCCACCTGCCATACCATTCTGAGGGCCACGGGTTTGATAGCTGGTCCTGACAAGCCGCCCGTCACCGTTGAGAGTCTGGGTTTCATGCTTTTCACATCAATAGCCATCCCCAGGAAGGTATTTACCAGTGAGACTGCCTCTGCTCCCTCCTCTTCTGCTATCAGGGCGAATTGAGTGACGTCGGTGACATTGGGCGACAGCTTGACGATGAGTGTCTTGTCATATACCTTGCGAACAGCCGCGATCACCTCCCTGGCTGACGAGGGATTGGTTCCGAATATCATTCCGCCCATTTTGACATTGGGGCAAGAAATGTTCAATTCTATTGCCGGAACAGCCTTCAGCCGGTTCAGCCGTTGTGCGAGGCCGGCGTACTCCTCAACGGTACCGCCATTGACATTTACGATGACATTGGTATCATATTCAGCCAGACGGGGATAGATCTCCTTTTCAAAATAATCGATCCCCCTGTTCTGCAATCCGACCGAATTGAGCATTCCGCCGGCGGTCTCAGCCATCCTGGGGTAGGGATTTCCCTCCCGCGGTTCGGGGGTTGTTCCCTTGACAATTATTCCACCGAGATCAGCGAGATCCATGAAGTCTTCCAGTTCAGCACCGTACCCGCAAGTTCCGGATGCAAGCATCACGGGGTTTCGTAAGCTGAGCTGCCCGATTTTTATTCTGAGGTCTGCCATTTGAGATCATTTATATTGAATACCGGTCCGTCAGTGCATGAGCAGAGGTTGCCCGATGTTGTCGGCACAATACAGCAGAGACAGACTCCGAGGCCGCATGCCATGAGGTTCTCGAGTGACACTTCACAGAAAAACCCTTTCTCGCGGCATATAGCTGCAACTCTCTTCATCATCGGTTCAGGGCCGCAGCAGTATACCCGATCCCATCCGGCCCAGGTCAGGACAGGGAGGGCAGTGACATAACCCCTGTATCCGTACGAGCCGTCCTCAGTTGCAATATGCACCTCACCCAGGGCCTTGTAACGGTCAAGGTCAAAGATTCTCCCGCTGTTCCGGAAGCCGAATGCGAAGTGGGGCTGGCCGCCCGCGGTGATTATCTCCTTACCAAGCAGCAGTAAAGGTGCCAGTCCTGATCCGCCTCCCACCAGAAGTACCTTTTCGCCTGCTGCTGGAAGGGTAAAACCCTTTCCCAGAGGATAGATCAGGCTTATCCTCTCTCCCGGTGCCAGCCGTGACAACCGGCAGGTACCATCACCGGCCACCTGTATCAGCAGGGATATGATATTGCTCTTCCTGTCAACATCATGGACAGAGAACGGACGCCTCAGGAAAGTGGTATCGCTCCCTTCGACCAGCACCTGAACAAACTGTCCGGGGACAATTTCAGGCAGAGCTTCCGGAGAACGCAGCTTAAGAAGGAAGAGGTCATCGGTCTCCCTGATATTTTCAGTTACAGTGAAATCTTCGATACGTTTTTTCATATTGGCCTCCGAGGAAGCAAAAATAGCTAATTTAAACAGAACCGGGTATCGGAGGCCAACTCATCCGGGCTGAACCGGACAAGAGGAAATGAAACATGACCATGCTTCAGAATGGCCGGTACTCAGAGAAGGTGTTATCAGAATAAAAGAGAATTACCCGTGAAATCTTTTTCTCACCAGATTCATTTTCAGTCTGCGCAGTCAGACTTTGAGACTGAAGGGCAACTTCAGGCCTGCCGCTTTTCTTAATGGTATCATCACTACCTCCAGACTGATAATTGTAATGAGATGACATGCTCTTATCTCCGCTGATAAGAGATTGGCCCTTTTCCACTGACTGAATCTCCGGGGAACTGTCAAAGAGTGTAGGCTGGGCGGGCATTTTATAGACAGGGCCACGGCCAAAAAGAAGCCATTCAGCTGAAATTGAAGGATAACGGGTGAGCATTTTAATCACAAAATCAAGGCTCGGATTGTTACGTCCGGACAAAATATGTGAGATACCGGAAGGTTGTACGCCTATTTCTTCAGCAAACTGTGCGTAACTCTTATTCTCGCTCTGCAGGAATGTGATCAGCCGTTCTTTCATGTCAGGATTCAATTATATTACAAATGTAAGTCAAAATATTTTTACATATGTAATTTTATGCCATTTACACATGTAACTATAAGCTCGACAGAGATGAGATATTCATAATAAGGGAGCATCGATTGCAATCTCTATAAGGGTAACCAATTGAAGCGATTAGTGTGTTTAGTTTATTATTAAATTTGAATATCAAGTTATTATAGCATTATTTAACTGATATCTAACAATGCTGCCACAAATAACGATACCCGACCTTAATGTATGCTAGATATTACTCAATTTAATATTCTGATATACAATCTATTGAAATACTCTTAATTCGATTGCAACTATTATTTACATAAGTAAATCACAGGGCGAATTACAACGATAACTTTCATTTTAATCAGCTGAAGATTCTATGGATTACAACTGTAACCGGGCGTTTGTAGCAGAAAATTTGATTCAGGATTTTTTCGGTATCCGGAGATTTTTCTGTTTCAGGCTAAACCCTCTGAGAATTTGATATTTCAATCCTCTCCTTCCCTCTTCACCGGATATCGAAAAGAGGAAACATAATTTATAACATATGAACCATCCCCTCTTTTGATTATCTTCAGCCCCTTGATTATCCCTCCCGGTGAGTTTCATGCATCCCGGAAAAGAATCTGACATATGGTGAAAAAAAGATCCCTTCCTGCCATGCACTGGCAGATACTGATCATGCTTGGTCTAGGCGGGCTGTTCGGCTACTTTTTCCCTCATCTGGCAAAATACACCAACTGGATGGGTGACATATTCCTGCGGGGGCTTAACATGGTGATTGTTCCGCTGATCTTCTGTTCCATAATGACGGGTGTTGCCAGCGTGGGATCAGCAGAGAATCTCGGCAGGCTCGGGCTCAAGACCATGGGTTATTATGTTTTTTCCACCCTGCTGGCCATCATAACAGGGTTCTTTTTTGTGATGTTAATCAAACCGGGTATAGGTGCAGACCTGGGTCTTCAGGTTCCTGTCGAGGAGATTGGTGTTGGCAAAGACAGCTTTGGGCAGACCCTGATCAAGATTGTTCCGACAAATATCATCCAGGCAATGGCTGAGGCGCATATGCTTTCGATCATCTTCTTTGCGATCCTTGCCGGATTCTTTGTCACCCGTGTAGGTGAGAAACCGCGTACCCTTCTGGTTGATGTCGTCAACTCGATCCTGGACGTCATCATGCAGATCACCCTGTTTGTCATTAAGTTCACCCCGCTGGGCGTCTTCAGTATAATAGCCAAGGTGCTCTCGCAGCAGATCAACAGCGGGAACAATGTAGGTGATGTGATCAGCAGCATGGGCATCTATTTCCTCACGGTGCTGCTTGGGCTGCTTGTACAGGGGTTTGTCACCCTGCCGCTGTTGGTAAGATTCCTCGGCAAGGCCAATCCCATTAAGCACATGAAGAACATGTCGACCGTCCTTCTGACAGCCTTTTCCACCTCCTCATCAAATGCCACCCTTCCGATAACCATGGAAGCTGTTGAGAAGAAGAACGGTGTCTCAAATAAGATCACAAGCTTCACCATTCCCCTCGGTGCCACCATAAACATGAACGGCACTGCTCTCTATGAGTGTGTTGCGGTTATCTTCATTGCCCAGGCGTATGGCATTGACCTGACTCTGAGTCAGCAGCTGGTGGTGATCTTCACTGCCCTGCTTGCTGCCATAGGGTCAGCCGGCATACCTATGGCCGGGCTTGTGATGATGGCGGTGGTACTGAATGCGGTAGGGCTGCCACTGGAAGGTATCGGCCTGATACTTGCCGTAGACCGTATTCTGGATATGTTCCGCACGGCCATTAATGTCTATGGCGACACCTGCGGTGCGGTAATCATAGCCAAGTCAGAGGGTGAGCAACTGAACGTCTGAGCCGGCTTTACATAAACCCTCTAGCAACTACCTCCACAGCCGCCGGTCCGGTTGCGGCTTCCACAGGTAGAGCATCCGCCGGAGGCATGCTGGTGCAGCTCGTCACTGGTGGCCTCACGTACTGCCACCACCCTTCCCGAAAAGTGGAGATCGGTCCCGGCCAGCGGGTGGTTGAAGTCCATCTTCACGAATGAGTCGCCTATCTCGACCACCACTCCGTTCATCCGGTTGCCGGAGGAGTCCATCATCGGAACGGTGTTTCCCACATAGACGATCTCACTGCGGAGCTCACCGTTATCCTCGAAGATGTTACGCGGAAGACTCACCACCATCTCCTCCCGCAGCTCGCCGTAGGCATCGGCTGCCGGAAGGCTGAAGTCAAACGGCGATCCCTCCTCGAGGCCCTCCAGGTTCGCCTCAAATGCCGGCAGCAGCCTTCCCATTCCAAACACAAAGGAGAGCGGTGCCGACTCATCCACTGTTTCAATTACCTTCCCCTCACGGTTACCCTCATGAAGAGTATATACCAGTTCTGCGTGAGTGTTGCTTCCAATTTTCATAATTATCTGATTTTAACTTTAGTCATGTGGCCTATCTGCATTAAATAAAGAGCTTTGGTTTTATTGACATCATTCTGATTCATCACTATTAAAAGTAGAATTCAATCTTTATCTCCGGCGTGTCATAGAGAGAGAACCTGTTCCCGGTAACACACCAGAGGAACAGGATATTCATGCTTGACTTGCGCCCCATCTTCTGTGAGATCCCGCCACCAAGCAGGAAGTTGGCATCCCACATCCGTTTTCCCGGGTCAGGTTCCGGCAGGAAGAAGGCTTTTTCGAGGCTGAGCGCCTCATACTCCCCCTTGACGAATATTCCGGTGCTGGCCAGTGACGGCAGCAGCAGCCCCAGGTCATCGACAAGCGTGATCTGCAACATGGCCCGTCCTCCATAGATAGAGGTTTTTCCTGAAATGGGGTCCTTATAGAAATGATATGATGGCCCACCTCCCACTGCCAGCCGCGGAAGCAGCCATATACCTGCCAGGGGTGCCAGCTGGATATTGGTCACTGTCCCGAACTGAAGTCCGAAAGAGCCTCCAAAGAAAAGCCTCTGGTTTATCGGCGGTGTATCACCCGACCTCTCCTTTGCCTCCGGGCCGTATGTCTGTCCGGCTGCGGTTATCACCAGGCAGAGGAGCAGCGTAGCTGTCAGGGTCTTTTTCATCTGATGTAGCAGCCTCATTTTGAGGCTACAAATAAACTTAAAATTAAGTACATTTGAGGTACTTAATCCAAAAAAAAGGTTCTATTGCTACTACTAAGCTGATAGTAAGATGAATATAATAATCACAGGAGCATCATCAGGTATCGGTCGTGAGGTGGCGCTGCGCCTCTCGGGTGATCCCGGGCACCGAATCTGGGCTGTCGCCCGCGGCGAGAAGGCACTTGCAACGCTGTCTGAGGCTGCAGGGCATGGCAATATCATCCCGGTGGTGCTGGATATCTCTTCAGGGAGATCGTCGCTCACAGAGCTTAAAAAACGGCTTGAAAAGGAAGCGGGCAGGGTAGACATACTGATCAACAATGCAGGTTACCTGGTCAATAAACCCTTTACCGCTCACAGTGATGATGAAATTGAGATGACTGTATCGGTCAACTTCACCTCTGCCGCCCTGCTGACTGCCGAGTTGCTGCCGCTGATGGGACGGGGCTCTCACGTTGTAAGCATGGGCAGTATGGGAGGATTCCAGGGAAGCCTCAAGTTTCCCGGGCTGGCATGGTACAGTGCCTCCAAGGGTGCCCTGGCCATCATGACCGAAGCTCTTGCGGCCGAATATGCGGGTGAGGGTATCTCATTCAACTGTCTCTGTCCGGGTGCCGTTGAAACCGAGATGTTCCGCACCGCCTTTCCCGGTTACAAGGCACCGGTCACTCCCGCCGAGATGGCCGGTTTCATAGCCGACTTTGCCATCAACGGGCACAGGTTCTTCAACGGGAAGATACTTCCGGTAGCGGTCTCGGTACCCTGAGGCACAATTCCTGGCAGGGCATCATCAGGGATATCAGCATTAATGCCGCATCAGTTTGAGTATGGTCATCAGTGGTGGGGGGGGCCCGGCTCACAATCAGTATGGAGACCAGGGTAACGACGGTAGATTCATCCCAGGTATTCTCTTACAGCGATACGTCCGGTAATCGAGAGATAGCCATTGAATGCCAGTGCCTTGAGCTCATCCTCACCGGGATAGACGAATACCGGTCCCAGGTGGCTTATCATCCGTTTCAGCCTCTCCACATGTCCCCTGTCATATGCCAGTCCGCCGGTGAGGATCACCGAGTCCACCTCTCCCTCCAGCACTGCTGACATTGCTCCTATCTCCTTGGCCACCTGGTAGCTGCATCCTCTGATCACCAGCTCTGCCAGTTCATCTCCTGCGGCAGCCCTCCTGGTTGCCTCCTCGAAGCTGTTTGTTCCCAGGTATGCCACCATTCCTCCCTTGCCGGTCAGCATCGCCTTGATATCTTCCGGCCGGTACTTACCGCTGAAGCACAGCTCTGCCAGCTGCCATGCCGGCAGTCCCCCGCTGCGTTCGGGTGAGTAGGGGCCGTCTCCGTTGAGTGCATTGTTCACGTCGATAATCTTTCCCCGGCGGTGTGCCCCCACGCTTATCCCGCCTCCCATATGAGCCACTATCAGGTTAAGCTCTTCATACTCTTTCCCCACCGAGGCGGCATATATTCGTGCAACAGCTTTCTGGTTAAGGGTATGGAGTATCGACCTGCGGCTTATGAGCGGGTGGCCCGAGAGCCTTGCTACCGGCTCCATCTCGTCTACCACCACCGGATCAACTATAAAGGCCCTGGCCGCCGGCAATTCCCTGGCAATCATGTCAGCCAGAAGCGCTCCCAGGTTACTGGCATGCTCGCCGTTTATTGCCTCTGAGAGATGCCGCCTCATCAGTTCGTTTACCTCGTATATTCCCGATTCAATGGGATTCACCAGTCCACCCCTGCCAACTACTGCCGAAATGTTATTCATTTCTGCACCTGTCTCCACCAGTGCTTCCATGATCAGCCTGTACCTGAAGGGTAGCTGTTCAGAGACGTTCACGTATCCGGCAAGCTCATCGCAGCTGTGTCTCAGGGTCTTCTCCATTATCTTGTCAGGCCCGTCATAGAGCGCGAATTTGGTACTGGTTGAACCGGGGTTGATGGCCAGAATAAGTTGTTCTTTCATCCTGTGTTAATCTTTTTTGTCAGCCATGAGGCATGCCAGTGCAATGCAGTAATATTTTGATATTTCACTTTCGCTTCTTGACATCAGCACGACCGGCCTGATGGTTCCGCAGATCATTCCTGCCAGTTCTCCTCTGCCGAAGAGCATCAGGCTCTTGTAGAACGGGTTGCAGGCCTCCAGTGATGGGAACAGCAATATATCGGCATCGCCTCCCACCGGGGTGGGCACTCCCTTGATCTTCACGCTGGCGGGGTCACATGCCAGGAAAAGATCCAGCGGGCCATCCATGATACAGCCTGCTATTTCACCCTTCTCAGCCATGGCGCACATCTCCCGGTAATCCATTGAGGCCGGGATATGTCTGCTCGGTTTTTCTGAAGGGCCTATCAGTGCCACCTTAGGCCTCTCAATGCCAAAGCGGTGTGCCATTTCAACGACATAATCTGCCATTGCCACCTTCTGTCCCAGGTCGGGGAACGGGATAACCGCCGGATCGGTAATGAAGAGGAGCTTATGGTAGGCAGGTGTCTCTATGGCACAGGCGTAGCTCATCACCGCTCCCGGTGGAAGCAGTCCCTTCTCCTTGTCGAGCACCTCCTTAAGGAAGATATCCGTGCGTACCAGGCCCTTCATGACAACATCGGCCCCGCCTGAGCGGGTCAGTCCCACCGCTTTTTCAGCGGCACTTTTCTCATCCGGTGCTTCGATAATTGTAAATCGTGCCGGATCGGCACCCGTTTCACCGCATACCCTTCTTATCTCTTCGCTGCGGCCGATCATCAATGCCTCGGCAAACCCTTCAGTCACTGCGCGATAAAGAGAGGCGACAGTATTGGGGTCCTGTGCCCAGGCTACAGCTATCCTGCGTTGTTTCCCTGATGACCTGACCAATGAGGCCATCTGCTTTAGGCTGGTGATCATATCACTCTTTTCCTGAAATTGCCGCTGCCAGGAGGATGCTGTAGTATTTTGCCTGATCTGAGTCGCTCCTGGAGGTGAGCACAATCGGGGCGGCTGCTCCCAGGATCACTCCCGCCACCCCGGCATGGGCAAAGAATACCATCGACTTGTAGAGCACGTTGCCCACCTCAATGTCAGGCATCAGCAACAGGTCGGTATCGCCTGCCACATCGCTCCTGATACCCTTGTGAATGGCACTTTCGAGGCTGATGGCATTGTCAAATGCCAGCGGGCCGTCGATGATGCAGTTCTTGATCTGGTCACGCTGGTTCATCTTTGAAAGCAGTGCTGCATCGAGTGTGGCCTGCATATTCTCACTCACCATCTCCACAGCTCCCAGCACCGCCACCTTTGGCTGCTGCACTCCCAGCCGGTTGAGGCAGGCGACCGAGTTATTGACTATGGCGATCTTCTCCTGCAGGTTGGGCGCTATGTTCATGGCAACGTCAGTAACTGCTATCAGCTTGTGGTACGCCTCCACCTCAAAGATTGCAAAGTGCGAGAGAAGCGCTCCTGACCTCAGGCCCCACTCCTTGTTGAGCACCCCTTTCAGAAGGGTTGAGGTACCGACCTTGCCCTTCATAAGGATGTCAGCCTGATTACTGCGTACCATTCTGACAGCTATCTCGACAGCCATTACGGTATCAGGTTCATGAACTATCCTCAGTCCCGATATATCAAATCCGTTCTCTTCGGCCAGCTTCTGTATCTCCTCCTTGTCTCCAACCAGTATCGGTTCAATGAAACCGTCACGTGCAGCCATCAGAGCCGAGGCGAGTGAATTGTGATCTTCGGCGGCCGCCAGGGCCAGGCGTCTGGGGGGCTTACCGGCTAGCAGGTTCCGGAGATCTGCCAGATGTTTTAATATCATGATTCAGAGAGGTTAATTTACAAGCTTCTCAACAATCTCTTTGGTATCTGATGCGATAACCAGCTCCTCATCAGTGGCAATCACCATCACCTTCACCTTTGATGATGATTTTGATATCAGCTTGTCCTCACCTCTTACCGTCATGTTTATTCCCTGATCGATCTCTATTCCCAGGTAATCCATATCTGAGCAGATCATCTTCCGGGCGTTGAAATCATTCTCTCCCACTCCGGCTGTAAAAATGAGCAGGTCGAGGCCATTGAGTGCTGCCACGTATGCTCCGATGAACTTCTTGATTTTGTATGCGTACATCTCAAGTGCCAGTACTGCTTTCGCGTTGCCCTGGCTGGCAGCCGCCTCCAGGTCACGCATGTCTGACGAGAGCTGTGAGATTCCTGCCACGCCGCTCTTTTTATTAATCATGTTGTTTACACCGCTCAGGCTCAGTTCCTCTTTCTCAGCGAGGTAGAGCAATACGCCGGGGTCGATCTCGCCGGTGCGGGTGCCCATTATCAGGCCGTCTACCGGAGTGAATCCCATGGATGTGTCAATCGAGCGGCCCCGGTTAATAGCGGTAATCGAAGCGCCGTTACCCAGATGACAGGTTATTATCTTCAGTCTGTCGTAGTCGAGGTTCAGCAGGTTGCAGGCCTTCTCGGCGACATAACGGTGGCTGGTGCCATGAAAGCCATACTTGCGGATGCGGTATTTTTCATAATACTCATACGGGATGGCATACATGTATGCATAGTCTGGCATGGTCTGGTGGAATGAGGTGTCAAAGACCGCCACCTGCGGAATTCCAGGCATGAGCTTCTCGCATGAGAGTATCCCCTTGAGGTGAGCGGGGTTATGCAGCGGAGCCAGCTCGCCGCACTTCTCTATCTCACGCTTCACATCATTGTCTATCAGCACCGACTCCTTGAAGTTCTCGCCGCCATGGGCCACACGGTGACCGACAGCTGATATCTCTGAGCTGCTTCTTATTACACCATGTTCCGGGTTGACCAGTGCATCCATCACCAGGTTGATACCGACGGTATGGTCGGGTATGTCAAGTACAACCTTGTAGGGTTCCATCCCGGCCGGCCTGTGTGTCAGGATACCGTCGGTCATGCCGATGCGCTCGAGCAGTCCCTTTGCCCGCACCTTGCCATCATCTTCCATATCGAACAGCTGGTACTTGATTGACGAGCTGCCGCAGTTTAACACGAGAATATTCATAGTGTGCTTCCGATTATTTTATTGTGCCGGCTGCCTGGTTGGCAGTTATGGCCACTAGGTTAACTATATCACTTACCGAGCATCCCCTGGAAAGGTCATTTATCGGTGCAGCCATCCCCTGCAGTACCGGTCCGATCGCCTCTGCATGTGCGAGCCGCTCCACCAGCTTGTAGGCAATGTTGCCGCTTTCAAGAGAAGGGAAGACCAGCACGTTTGCCCTTCCTGCAATCTTGCTGCCCGGAGCCTTTTTCTTACCTATTGATTCAATCAGTGCTGCATCGGCCTGCAGTTCTCCCTCGAACATCAGGTCGGGTGCCATCTCCCTGGCCATGCGTGTGGCATTTACCACCTTGTCGACCATCGGGTGCTTTGCGCTTCCCATGGTTGAGAAGCTGAGCAGCGCCACCCTCGGTTCCACCCCCACGATTGACTTCGCGGTACGTGCCGAGGCAACGGCTATCTCGGCCAGCTCCCTGTCGGTCGGATCAGGGTGTACCGCGCAGTCAGCAAAGACCACTATGCCATCATCGCCAAACTCCTTATCTTTCAGTATCATAATAAATGCTCCCGAGACAACTGATATACCCGGTGCAGTCTTCACAATCTGGAATGCAGGCCTGAGCACGTCGCCGGTGGTATTTGCCGCGCCGGCTACCTCACCGTCAGCATCACCGCACTTGATCATCATCACTGCCAGGTAGAGCGGATCCTCTATCAGCCGGGCAGCCTCCTCATGTGTCAGCCCCTTGCTTTTGCGGATCTCAACCAGCTTGTCGATGTATTCCGCCTTTTTCGGATGAGCGGCCGGATTAACTATCACCGCCCTGCCGATATTCTTCAGACCAAACGAGTCTGCCAGTGCCCTGATCTCTGCCGGATTGCCAAGCAGGGTTATACGTGCTATTCCCTCGCCAAGCACCGTATCGGCTGCCCTCAGGGTGCGCTCTTCAGTAGCTTCGGGCAATACCACCATTTTGTCATGCCGCCTGGCATTCGCTTTGATCTGTTCCAGTAACTCCATTGGATTTCAATAGTTTAGTTTTTGCATTAGTACCGGGGTAAAAGTACTAAAAAGAAGTAATGAAGCAATTATCAATCACATGATTAAAGTCAGACTTTTCAAATTCCTGTAATTTTTTTTCGAAATTTACCTGCCATGGTGAGTGAGTGGTTTCGATTCTCTAATTTTGGCTGCCAATGAAAGGTGATAAGGGTACGCTGTTTCCGGTGGCGGAGCTTGATCAGCTGGCTCATACTCTTGAGGGAGAGGTGAGGCATGACAGGAGTTCCAGGCTGATGTATGCCACTGATGCCTCCATTTACAGGGAGGAGCCGCTTGCGGTGGTTTATCCCCGCAATGCTGATGATCTCAGGAGAGTGCTGACCTTTGCGCTGAAGCACCATGCCGGCATTATCCCCAGGGCAGCCGGCACCTCACTGGCAGGTCAGGTTGTCGGAAACGGTATAGTGGCTGATCTTTCGCGGCACTTCGGCAAAATTCTCGAGGTCAATGTTCAGGAGCGATGGGTCAGGGTTGAGCCCGGGGTAGTGCCTGACGAGCTCAATGCAGTCATACGTGCCCATGGCCTGATGTTCGGACCGGAGACCTCCACCTCCAACCGCTGCAACCTCGGCGGCATGATCGGGAACAACGGCTGTGGCCTTCATTCACTGGTATACGGGTCTGTCAGGGATCATATCATTGAGGTCAGGGCTCTTCTGTGGGATGGCAGCGAGGTTGTCTTCGGCGAGCTTACCGACGGGCAGTACAGGGAGAAGTGTGCCCTGCACGGTGCCGAGGGGGAGATCTACAGGGCCATAGATCAGATCATGGCTGATCCCGCCAACCGGAAGGCGATCCTGGATGGTTATCCCGAGAATACCATCCCCCGCCGGAATACCGGCTACGCCCTTGACGAGCTGCTCCGCTCCACCCCATTCATGCCGGATTCAGGCCGCGGCATCAACCTCGCCAGGCTGATCACCGGGTCAGAGGGCACCCTTGCCATCGTCACCGAGGCCAGGCTCGGGCTGGTACCCCTGCCGCCCCCTGTAACTGCGCTTTCATGTGTTCACCTGCGGCACCGCAATGAGGCTTTTACGGCTAATCTGACGGCTCTCAGGCACTCTCCCCGGGCGGTGGAGCTGATGGACGACACTATACTCAGGCTGGCTGCATCATCGCCAGGGCAAAGCAGGAACATGTTCTTCGTCGAGGGAGAGCCCGGGGCGCTGCTGATTGTCGAGTTCAGTGCAGAGAGCCGCGATGAGATAGAAAGAGCGGCTGCAGCGATGGAGGCAGAGATGCGTGACGCAAAGCTGGGATACGCCTTTCCGCTGGTATGGGGAGCCGATGTGAAAAGGGTATGGGATCTGCGCAAAGCCGGGCTGGGAATACTCTCCAACCTGCCGGGCGACGGGAAGCCGATCTCACTCATTGAAGATTGTGCCGTGGATGTAACCAGGCTGGGCGACTTCGTGGGGGAGATTGAGGCGATGCTGAAGTCATTTGGCAAAGAGTCTGTCTATCATGCACATATCGGCACCGGTGAGCTGCATATACGGCCCGTGCTCAACCTCAAGGAGCCGGAGGAGGTACAGCTGATGCGCACCATCGCCCTGGAGACGGCACATATCGTGAAGCGGTACCGCGGCTCGCTGAGTGGTGAGCATGGCGACGGACGGCTGAGGGGAGAGTTCATCCCGATCATCATTGGTGAGCATAACTATGAGCTGAACAGGCAGCTGAAGAGAGCCTTCGACCCGCATAACCTGCTCAATCCCGGCAAGATAACCGATACCCCTCCCATGGAGAGCTCACTCCGACATCAGCCGGGGGTACCCACTCCCGAGCCTGAGACATGGTATGACTTCTCGGCACAGGGCGGATTTGTCAGGGCAGCCGAGAAGTGCAACGGCTCGGGCGACTGCCGCAAGAGCGTCGCCATCGGCGGCACCATGTGCCCCAGCTACATGGCCACCGGCGATGAGCGGCTGACCACCCGCGCACGGGCAAACATCATCAGGGAGATGTTCTACACCGGAAGGGAGAATCCGTGGGACAGTCCTGAAATCTATGAGATACTTGACCTTTGCCTCGCGTGCAAGGGATGTATGACCGAATGCCCCTCGGGGGTCGACATGGCACGGCTGAAGTCAGAGTTCCTGCAACACTACAATGAGATACACCCCCCGTCGCTGCGCACGCGGATGATTGCATCACTCCCAACGGTCTACCGGCTCTTCTCATCAATACCCCGCATATTCAATTTCTTTGCCTCCGGCAGATTGACATCCCCGGTAATCAAGAAGATAACCGGCTTTGCTGCTGAGCGGAGCATACCGCTGCTAGCACCGGTGACCTTCAGGTGCTGGCTGCGCAGAAACCTTCACCGGATCAATCCCGCGGAGGGTCATGATGAGGTATGCCTCTTCGTCGATGAGTTCACCAACCATAATGACCCGGAGGCCGGTATTGCCACGGTACAGTTACTGACCGGACTGGGTTACCGGGTGGTGGTCACCGCCAATGCTGCCAGTGCCCGCACCTACATCTCCAAGGGGTTCCTCCGCAAGGCCAGGAAACTGATAATAAAAAATATAGAGATCTTCTCCCCGCTGGTCAGCGAGTCACGTCCCCTGGTGGGGATCGAGCCCTCGGCCATCCTGGGCTTCAGGGACGAGTTTCCGTCACTGGCAGGCAGTGAACATAAGGAGGAGGCGCTGCGGCTCTCGCGTCATACATATACCCTTGAGGAGTTCCTTGCCAGGGAGCACGGGAGGGGGCGTATAACGCCTGACATGTTCACTGCTGAGGCGGCCGAGGTGCTTGTACACGTCCACTGCCAGGAGAAGGCGGTCACCACCTCACGTCCCGTACTGGATGCCCTGTCGCTGCCCTCCGGCTACAGTGTGGGCGAGATACCCTCAGGCTGCTGCGGCATGGCCGGCGCCTTCGGCTATGAGAAGGAGCATTATGAGCTCTCCCAGAAGATCGGCGAACTGGTCCTCTTCCCCGAGGTGAGGGCGGCATCACCCGCAACCATCATCTGTGCCCCCGGCACCAGCTGCCGCCATCATGTCAGGGATGGTACCGGACGGGTAGCACTGCATCCTGCGGAAGTGCTGGTGAAAGCGCTGAAACCGGCTGTTCAGAGCAGTTCAAACCGGTCGGCATCCTGCCATATCGGCATATCCCTGCGATACTTGTCAAGCGCCTCCCGGGGCAGCACGGCCGATAAAACCCTCTCCTCGCCGGACCCGGCAGAAGCGAGTATCTCCCCTTTGGGTCCAACGATCATTGAGTCGCCGGTATAGGAGGTGCCATCCGGGTTGGAGCCGATACGGTTCACCCCGATAACGTATGACTGGTTCTCGATAGCCCTGGCCACCAGCAGCGCCTTCCAGACACTGCTCCTTACCGCCGGCCAGTTGGCAGAGTAGATAATCACGTCAGTGTCACCCCGGTTGCGTGACCAGACCGGGAAGCGCAGATCGTAGCAGACCTGAAGATTGCAGCCATACTCCATGTAATTAATGACAGTACGCTTATTACCAGGTGTATATACTGTCTGTTCACCGCTCATTGAGTGCAGGTGGCGCTTGTCATATGAAGCAATACTGCCGTCAGGCTTAACGAAAACCATACGGTTATAGAACCGCTCCTGCTCACCGATTATCAGGGAGCCGCACAGGGCATACCCTCCCTTTGCGGCACGCTCCTTCATCCAGTGTATGGTTGGGCCCTCCATGGTCTCGGCCAGTGGTCCGGGATTCATGGTAAAGCCGGTAGAAAACATTTCGGGCAGAACGACTATGCTGCTGCCTTCTGCCTGTTCAAGAAGTGATGCTATGTGCCGCAGGTTGGCCTCCTTCTCTTCCCAACTGATATTGCACTGTATGAGAGAAGCTTTCATACAACAAAAAACAGGCACGAGGCCTGTTTGTTTGTGAGGGGTATGGATTATTTTCTTGCCTTATCGGCGTAGTATTCGCCGAAAATATTGTTTATCAGCGGCTTATAATAAAGCCAGAAAAATCTTTTCGGATCATTCGGGTTCTCCGAATAGAGCAATGCCTTTGCACTCTTCTGTACATTCCTGAACCTGGCGGTCCAGAATGGTATCGTATTGTTTGCAAAGTCGCCCGAGAAGTAGTAGGTGCGCTGTACCAGCGGCTCCTGTGTCACTGCCGGAAAAACTGCCGACAGGTCGTTTGCTTCAAGCAGTTCGTTGCCTTTGGGAGTGGTATTGAGCACAAACTCAGAGATTACGTTGTTGCGTCCCGGATCGATAATATCGAAACTGTTTGTAAATGTCACCAGGGGTGGCAGTCCGAATCTCTCTGCCACCATTCCGGCGGTTCTTATCACAGGCATTGCCGAGGTCAGGTGTTCGCCCTCTTCGAGTACAATTATGCTGTTTTCTCTGAGCAGCACCACTCCCGGTCTTGTGAATGTCCACGGCTCCCGGTACTGCTTCCTGTAGAGGGCAGGCATCCATGCAGGCACCCGGTGTGCCGATACCGTATCGAGTGACTTGTAGTACTGGCCCATCCATCCCGTTGAGCTGATGCCCAGCAGCTCTTCCACCTTGTACTTCTCAAGCCCGGCGGTGGGGTAGTCGAATGTATTGTACTCAAGAAGCACCAGCTTGTCACGCTTCTTCATCTCGGCCATGAGCAGGTAGTCATTGTTGTTGAGCCCTCCGTAGAGCTTCCGTGACCTTCGTGTCTTCTTTATCCCCTGATACCAGTCATTGAAAAAGACCCCGTAGGTGTCGGTATAGTACATGGCATCATTCTTCTCAGCCAGGTCAATCAGTTCGGTAAGGCGGAAATCCTTCTTCCTGAACTGCTTCTCCCTGACGGGCCTGAGCGGTTCAAAGCCATAGTAATCTTTTGCTGCCGAGAAACTTCCCCCCTTCTCTCCCCTGACATATCTTGAGTTGGTCAGTATGTAGACAAACGAGCGGTGGCCCAGCCTGTCAAGCGTTGGAACGGTCTTGTCAAGTATTACAACGTCAATTGGCTTCTTCTCCTGGAACGCCCATCTGAGGAAGCTCACGGCCGGTATCAACAGCAGCACTGCCAGAATTATTAAAGTGATCAGCAGAGGTCTTTTCATTTTACCAGAATTTGATAATATCCTGTTTCTAAACGAATTCTTGATGCAAACAGTATGTACGAACAGAAATTTAATTGCTAAATGTATTAATTTATTTGATTCGTGGAAAATAATTTCCATAAAATGGGCTGTTGCGGTGTCCATCAACCGATTTATTGTGATAATTTGCAGCCGGATCATAGAGAACGGCATATGTTTTCAAATCAGCCACTTGCAGACAGATTGCGGCCGCGTTCGCTGGATGAGTTTGCCGGCCAGGAGCATCTGGTTGGCGATGACGGGGTTCTGAGGAAGGTGATCGAATCGGGCAGTGTTCCCTCTTTCATTCTGTGGGGACCGCCCGGAGTAGGAAAGACCACCCTGGCGCGGCTGGTCGCTTCGGGGCTGGAGCGGCCATTTTTCCAGCTGAGTGCGGTACACAGCGGTGTAAAGGAGGTACGCGAGACCATCGAGAAGGCCAGGAGCCACCAGTTCTTCAACACCCCCAACCCCATTCTCTTCATCGACGAGATACACCGTTTCAACAAGTCTCAGCAGGACTCTCTCCTGGGGGCTGTTGAGCAGGGTGTCCTGACCCTGATCGGGGCCACCACCGAGAACCCCTCGTTCGAGGTGATCACCCCGCTCCTCTCCCGCTGCCAGGTGTATGTACTGAAGCCGCTGGATGACAAGACGCTTGTCATGCTGGTAGACAGGGCGATAGCCAATGATTACTACCTCTCGCGATACAGGATAAGGGTTGATGAGTATGAGGCGTTGCTACGCATCAGCGGAGGAGATGCCCGGAAGCTTTACAACGCCCTGGAACTGACCATCTCTCTGGAGGTAAGCCGCGAGACTGAAGAGATTGTAATCACTGACAGCCTGGTGCTTGACCATGTGCAGCAGAACCTGGCGCTCTATGACAAGGGTGGCGAGCAGCACTATGACATAATCTCGGCCTTCATCAAGTCACTGCGAGGCTCCGACCCCAATGCGGCCGTCTACTGGCTGGCCCGCATGGTCGAGGGGGGTGAGGATGTGAAATTCATTGCACGCCGCATGGTGATACTGGCTGCCGAGGATATCGGACTGGCCAACCCGAACGCACTGCTGCTGGCACAGGCCTGCTTCGATGCGGTGAATCTCACCGGGTGGCCCGAGGCAAGGATAATACTCTCCGAAACAGCAATCTACCTGGCAACATCACCCAAGAGCAATGCCTCTTACAAGGCTATTGAAAATGCACTCAGGGCAGTCAGGGAGCACGGCCCCCTACCTGTGCCGCTGCACCTGCGGAATGCCCCGACAGGCCTGATGAAAGAGCTGGGATATGGGCGGGATTACCGCTATGCACATGATTTCGAAGGGAACTTCGTGGCTGAAAACTACCTGCCTGAGAAGATCAGCGGAACGGTGTTCTATCAGCCGGGCGGAAACAGACGTGAGGAGGAGATACGGAAAGAACTTGAGGCGCGATGGAAGAAATTTTACAATTATGGAGAGGCAGACAAATAAATTTTAGTAAATTGTTCCCATGAAAGTCAATGTACTGAAATTAATCATACCTGCCGGCAACCTGCGTCATGGGTCTGGAAGGAGAAGAATACAACCTTATGACAAACTTCATGTAACTATCTTCAATAACATCTAACTCAAGTAATTATGAAAAAATTAATTACTCTGATGGCGATTTTCATGGTGGCATCGGTCTGCAGTGCCCAATCGCTTGATGAGATTGTAAACAAGTATTATGCAGCCAGTGGTATCGAGCACCTTGAGAAGGCCCAGACGGCAGTCCTGAAAGGAAACGTCAGCATGATGGGTATGGATCTTCCAATGACCGTTATGGTCAAACGTCCCAATAAGATAAGGGTGGTACAGGAGTTCAGCGGCATGGAGATCATCATGACATATGACGGTGAAAAGGGTTTTATGATTAACCCTTTGTCAGGTATAACCACTCCCACAGAGCTTCCCCTCGACCAGGTTTCCGGAGTCCTCGAGCAGAATGTGCTGGACGATCAGCTGATGGCAGCCTTCAGGGCCGGCAAGGCCACCCTAAGCGGTGAAGAGAGCGTGGATGGAAAGCCCGCCTACAAGATAACCGTTCAGAGCCCCGGGGGCAATGAGGTTATTCTCTTCATTGACAAGGGGAGTTTTCTGATAGTCAAAACGATGGTCACCACCGAACAGATGGGTCAGGTCATGGAGGTTGAGACATATGTCAGGAAATACAAGGTGATCAACGGTGTCACCTTCGGGTCGGAGGTTGCCCAATACATCAGCGGTCAGGAATTTGGCGGAATGACCATTGAAACCATCGAGTTCGACAAGCCGCTGGATGATTCGCTCTTCTGGCTGTAGCAATCTGCCGGAGACTGCAGTCACAGACCGGAAGCCGCAGCAAGGGCCGGAAGGCTGCAACCACATACAGGTTGCTAATGCTTTCTGTCAGAAGCTGTAGCAACGCACAAAGCTGCAGTAAAAGAGATAAACCGCCTGACACAGGCAGAGAGTTGCAGTAAAAAGCAGGAGGCTGTCTCCCGGTGAGACAGCCTCCCCTTTTTCCTTGGCAGGCCTGTAAGCCGGATTCTGTGGTGGTGCCACTCCTTCAAGAGGATAATTCTGCACCCTGTCCGTCATTTATCTTGGCACGCCATTGCTGGCCTGCTCGAACGACCTACCCCCCGGCTCGGGCGAGCAGCCCTCGGGCGCCGGTATACATGGTCTTTCAACCCATCAGGTGTACGGCTCGCGACGTCACCGCCGCGACCGGTGAGCTCTTACCTCACCTTTTCACCATTTTCCGCCCTGCGGGCAGATTGTTGTTTTCTGTTACACTACTATACCCTTGCGGATATCTTCCCGTTAGGAAGGATGGTGCTCTGTGTTGCCCGGACTTTCCTCCCCGGCACAGATGCCGGAGCGACGGACCAGCCTGCCGGCTGCAAAGATAGGAAATAAAATGACCGGCTGCCTTGACAGTCAAGTCACAGGCCCGGAAAACTTCTTTGTAATAATCTGGCATTCACCATCTGCCTGTCATCTTTTCAGATATCACCCCGATTCCGGTCAGCGTCGGATTTTGGTTATCCCGGTTCCGGCCAGTGTCGGCTTTTGGTTACCCCGGTTCCGTCATCAGGGTCTGAATCGGCTTATAGTCTTGGTATTTAGGAACTCATATAGTCCTTCCGTGGAGAGCTCCCGTCCATAACCAGACTCTTTCACCCCGCCGAACGGCAGGCCGGGTTCCGATCTGACGAATCCGTTGACAGCCACCGTTCCTGTATCTATCTGCCGTGCCAGCTCCATTGCCTTCTCCTCTCCGGCTGTCCATAGAGAGGCCCCCAGTCCGAACGGGGTTCCGTTTGCCAGCCTGATGGCTTCTTCCGCTGATCTGAACCTGAAGAGCGGGGCCACCGGCCCGAAGGTTTCCTCACGGGCGAGCGGTGACTGCAACGGCACCTGCTCCACCACTGCCGGCATGAAGAGAGCCGGGTGTCCGCTCCCTTTCAGTCCGCCGCACAGCAGCCTGGCTCCGGCTGCCAGTGTACGCTCCAGCTGTCCTGCCAGTTCATCTGCCGCCGCCGCATTGACCATGGGTCCCACCTCCGTGGCCGGATCAAGCGGATCGCCCGTACGAAGCCCGGATGCCCCGGCAGTGAAGGCCTCCCGGAAGCGGTCATAAATATCTTCATGAATGATCATCCGCTTGGCGGCTATACAGCTCTGCCCGTTGTTCTGGAACCTCGAGAAGAGAGCCGCCCTCACTGCAGCATCAACATCAGCATCGGCAAAGACTATGAATGGGTCACTGCCTCCCAGTTCCATCACCATCTTTTTCAGTTCCCTTCCTGCCACGGCGGCTATCCTTCTTCCCGCCCCGGTGCTTCCCGTCAGCGATACGCCCCTTATGCGGCTGTCTGCTATCAGCTGCTCCACCTGGTCATGTGTCGGGAAGAGGTTCCGGAAGAGCCCTTCGGGGAATCCTGCCTCCATCACCGCCTCCTCAATCGCCTGTGCACAGCGCGGCACGGAGGATGCATGCTTCAGCAGGGCGGCATTGCCTCCGGCCATTGCCGGTACCATGAAGCGATAGACCTGCCAGAAAGGAAAGTTCCATGGCATTATACCCAGGATGACTCCCTGCGGCTCATGCACCACCACGCTCTCTGCTGCTGAGGAGGGCCGCCGCTCCGGTTCAAGGAGCCGCGGTGCATTCTCACTGTACCAGCGACATAGCAGCGCACACTTATCAGCCTCGGCAAGGCCCTGGGTGACAGGCTTTCCCATCTCCTCGGCCATCAGCCGTGCAAAGAGCTCCCGCCGTTGCAGGGTCACCTCGCCCAGTGCAGCCACCAGACGGCACCGCCCCGCAACAGCTGTGCTGCTCCACTCACTGAACCGCTCCCATGCGGTTGCAACACTCTCTTCAACAGTTTTATCATCCGTCTCCGGAAAACGGGCCCGCTCAATGCGGCGCCACGGATCGTAACTTATGTATGCCATCAGCCTTGCTTATTGATTCTCACCAGTGTAGCGCCCCGGTAACCATACCTGGCAAAAGACGCATCCTCACAACTGCAGGCAGGGTACTCCTTCCTCACTATCTCCCGAAGGGCCTCTCTAAGCCTGCCGCTGCCGGCGCCATGGATCAGTACAATCTCCCTCTCGCCAGCCCTTATCGCGCTGTTGAGCTCACCCCTGACGCGCTCGAGCTGCCTGGCCAGCAGGCCGGCTCCGCCGCCGCGGAGATGCAGATCTGCCTCCCTGGGCGGACGACTCACCCGTAACTTCCTGTTGCCTTCGTTCCAACGCATATCCTGTCAGATGATCTCAAAATTAACTATTTTTGCCCGTTCAGTGAATGGCTGGCAGCACTCAGAGAGCAATATTTTACCCGCTCAATGAAGGCGGCTGGTATTCAGAGATCAATATATTGCCCCCTCAATGAAAGGCGACTGATATTCAGAGATCAATATTTTGCCCCCTCAGTAGAAGGCGGCTGGCAATCATGGATAAAAATTTTACCCGCTCAGTGAACGGCGGGTAGCCCTCAGTGATCAAAATGAGCGATAATTTATACGGAAACATACGGATTGGTGACTACAGCTATGATCTGCCGCAGTCAAAGATTGCCCGTTATCCGCTGGATATCAGGGACCGGTCACGGCTGCTGCTCTGGGATGGCAGCGCCATCAGTGACCGGCGTTTCAGTGAGCTCCCTCTGCTGGCTGACCGGGATGCCCCAATGGTATTCAACAACACCCGTGTCATACGTGCCCGGCTGCTCTTCACGAAGGATAGCGGTGCAGTGATAGAGATATTCTGCCTTGAACCGCTGCATCCCGATGAGTTTTCAGTGAACCTCGCATCGTCGGGGCCGGTACGGTGGAAGTGCCTGATAGGCAACCAGAAAAGGTGGAAGCATGGAGTGCTTGTACTCCCTTTTTTCCATGCTGGCAGCAAGGTGCTCCTCACGGCCGAACGGGTGGGCAGTGATGGAGAGGCCTCCATTGTCAGCTTCAGCTGGGATGCCCCGGGGATCTTTTTTGCCGGTGTGCTTGAGGCGCTGGGACACATGCCTATACCGCCCTATCTGGGCAGGGATGATGAGGCCGGTGACACTACCTCTTATCAGACCACCTATGCCGCTGTTGACGGGTCGGTAGCTGCTCCCACAGCCGGTCTCCATTTCACGCCGGAGGTACTGACAGATCTTGACAATGCCGGTATCCTGAGAGATGAGATCACGCTTCACGTCAGTGCCGGCACCTTCAGGCCGGTGAAGTCGGAACTCATATGTGACCACATGATGCACGCAGAGCACTTCTATGTGACGAGGGCAACCATTGAGAGGCTGGCTGAGAGGAAGGTAACCGCGGTGGGCACCACAACCGTCAGGGCCCTTGAGAGCCTCTACTGGCTCGGGGTGCGATGCATTGCCGGCAACTGGTCAGGCGGGGGCGTGCCGCTGGTATCGCAATGGGAGCCCTATGACCGGGTCCATGAACCTGTCGTGCGGGAGGCCATGGCGGCCCTGCTGCGGGTGATGGACAGCAGCGGCAGGGAGACTCTGGAAGCGCGCACTGAGATGATCATCGTTCCCGGCTACCGTTTCAGGATGGTCAGCAGCATGATCACCAACTTCCATCAGCCACGAAGTACGCTGCTGCTGCTGGTGGCAGCCTTTGCCGGGGAGAGCTGGCGGGAGATCTACAGTCACGCCCTTGCGGAAGGATACCGCTTCCTCAGCTACGGGGACAGCATGCTGCTCATGCCGGCAGGCCGGCAGAAAGGGTAGTCTCCCATGGCGGAACGCCATCCGGCAGGAATCTGCCAGCAACAATTGACAAGTATGGTCCGGCCAATAGCGGCAGACAGCCTGATCAGCCCTCCTCCTCCATCAGTGCCTTGAGCCGCTCGGCAAAGATCTGTACATCTTCGAGGGTGGTATCCCAACTGGTCATCAGGCGGTATTCGGATATCTCCTGGTTCCACGGATAGAAGAAGTATTCCCTGCTGAGCCTTATCGCCACCTTATCAGGCATTATTACAAAAACACCGTTTGCCTCGACCTTTTGGGTTATCCTGATCCCATCAATCTCCCTGAGTCTCTTCTGCAGCTCGCGCGCCATCCTGTTTGAGTGTGCTGCACACTCCTTCCACAGACCGTTTGAGTACATTGCAATATACTGTGCTGCAATGAACCGCATCTTAGAAGCCAGTTGCATCCCCTGCTTCCTGATATATCTGAATCCGTCAGAGAGACCCGGTCTGAGGAAGCAGACCGCCTCGCCGTACATCATGCCGTTCTTTGTGCCGCCGAATGACAGCACGTCGACCCCGGCATCGGTTGTGAAGCTGCGCAGAGGCAGGCCGAGGCTGGCGGCGGCATTGGCTATACGTGCGCCGTCCATATGAAGCAGCATCTCATGCCGATGAGCGAAATCAGCCAGTTCTCTGACCTCATCAGGGGTATAGACCGTTCCCATCTCGGTCGCCTGTGATATTGAAATCACTTTCGGCTGGCTATGGTGCTCGAAATCAAATCCATGCATATGACGACCCAGCATTGAAGGGTCAATCTTCCCCGCCGGTGAGTCAACGGTGAGTAGCTTGCACCCTGCAAACTTCTCAGGGGCTCCGCACTCATCGGTCTCAAGGTGGGCCGTATGTGCCGTCAGCACCGAGTTCCATGACCTCATCACCCCTGTCAGGCCGAGCACATTGGCGCCGGTACCCGTGAACACGAAAAAGATCTCTGCCTCATTACCAAGCTCTCCCTTCAGCAGCTCTTTGGCCCTCTCGGTGAATATGTCATCACCATAGCCCGTCACATGCCCCCTGTTGACACGCAGCAGCTCTTTCATCACGGCAGGATGTACACCTGAATTGTTGTCGCTTGCAAAGCCTCTTTTTATTACCGGTTCGCTCATAAAACTGTCCTATTAAACTCCCTGCAATTTAGCCAAAAGGATCTGTACAGACCATGCTCTTTAACTATCTTTACATTTTTTGATGAGTCATGGCACGCTATTTCATCTATCTGAGCTTCCGCGGCACCGCCTATCACGGCTGGCAGATACAACCCGGAAAGCATACCGTACAGGGTCTGCTCACCAGGGCCCTGGACACTCTTCTTTCGCGGCAGCTCTCCGTCACCGGTGCCGGCCGTACTGACACCGGAGTACATGCGTCACTCTTCTGTGCCCATTTCGATACGGCAGATGAGTCCATTGACCGTGACAGGCAGTTCATCTACCGGCTCAACAGCCTCCTGCCTGATGACATAGCCGTCTCGGGGATAGTCCGTGTGAGGGATGATGCCAGTGCGCGGTTTGATGCCCTTTCCCGCACCTATCGCTATACGATCACCCGGGTGAAGGATCCCTTTCACACCGATACCACATGGCTCCTTTACCATGATCTCGACCTCAGCCAGATGAATGAGGCTGCCTCCATACTCACCCGCAAGCGCGACTTTGCCAGCTTCTGCCGGCTGCATGGCAGCAACCGAACCACCATATGTACGGTTACTGCAGCCCACTGGCATGAAGAGCCCGGGCTATATATATTTACAATCACTGCCGATCGCTTCCTGAGGAATATGGTAAGGGCCATTGTAGGGACGATGATCCCTGTAGGACGCGGCAAACTGTCACCCGGTGAGTTCGGCACAATAGTGGAGGGTCGTGACCGTGGGCTGGCAGGACAGTCAGCGCCGCCACACGGGCTCTCGCTGACAGCCATTGAATACCCGGAGGAGCTCTTTATCAGGAGATGATCCTGCAGGGAGGCAGGGAGGTGGTCAGGCATCCTGCCATATCTCCCAGGCCAGCTCAGCCTGTCTGTGGAGCATCGCAAGGCCGTTAACGGTAATACAGCCCTGTTCTGCCCCCCTTTCCAGGAACCGGGTGACGGGCGGGTTATATACCAGGTCATAAAGGAGCTGCCCCTCATGAAGAGAGTCGTAGTCAACCGGCGGCATGGAGTCTGTGTCGGGGCTCATTCCAAGCGGGGTGGCATTGACTATGACCCCTGCCTTACGGACAACCTCTGCCGGAAGGGTATCATATGAGTACCCTCCTTCCACCGGTTTTCGCGATACCGGTATTGCTCTGACACTGAGCTTTTCCAGGGCATACCTGATGCTTCTGGCTGCTCCTCCCGTACCGAGCACCAGCGCTGTGCCGGGAGTCCTGACCAGGTGCTCCTGCAGTGTCATCCTGAATGCCGGCTCGTCAGTATTGTATCCCTTAAGCCATCTCCGGCCGTTGTGCCACTTCACTGCCACGGTGTTGACAGCGCCTATAAGTGCGGCATCATGATCAACCTCGTCGAGGTATTTCATCACCTTCACCTTCCATGGTATGGTAACATTGAATCCGCATAGTGAGGGCTCACTATCAAGCAGCGACGGCAGATGCTCAATTACAGGCAGTTCAAAGGAATGATAGGCATACCCTTCAAGCCCTTCGCGCCTGAATTTTTCCGTGAAATAGCGTTGTGAGAAGGAGTGTCCGAGCGAAAAGCCTATGATACCATAGAGGTTCATCTCATACTCTCGGCAGGAACCTGAAGAAGGTATCGCTTCTGAGCCCTACCCTGAGCGACTCGAGGGCAATTATCTCGTTAGGGGCAATATTTCCCAGGTTGACATTGGCGCCGAAGTTGGCGATAAACCATGCCTGCTGCGATTTGAGCGGCGCCTCCCACAAGACGTTGCCGAACCCCACCTTTTTCGAGATAGCATTCACAAGCTCCTTGTTTACTGTTCCGTCATCATTGTAAATCCCGATTGTTCCCGACTCGCGCGCCTCGGCAATGACCTTGACCGATCCGGCCTCAAGCTCGCTCTTCATCATCTCCACCCACTGCTCAGGCTTATAGACCACACTCGTTTTCTTTGATCCCACCTCGGAGATAACCGTGAACTCACGGGAGAGCCTTCTGATATAGTCAAGCTTCACATCATGGTCCATCTCATAGGAGCCGTCTGAGACCTCAACCATCGTCAGACCGGCCCTATGCAGCAGGTCCACATATTCATCGTACATATCCCTGATGATATATGCCTCAAAGAGGGTACCCCCGAGATAGACCCTGATACCGGCCTGGTGGTAGATATCGATCTTCTGTTTCACTCCGGGTGTAAGCAGGGAGGTGCCGAATCCCAGCTTAACCAGGTCAACATATTCGCTGCCCACCTGGACAAAGTCTTCAGCTTCCCTGATACTCAGACCTTTGTCCATCACCATGGTCATTCCCTCTTCTCTGGGCCTGGGCGGCCTGACCGGAATATGGGTTAGAAAATGAATGGCTTTTTCCATGCTGCAAGGGTTAAGATTTCATGAGTCAGCCTCTCTTTCTCAGGAGCCTCCTCATCGTTTGAGTCAGTTTCTCTTCGGGGAAGAGTACAAAATATTTATCAATCAACTCATTATCCAGTCTCACTGCTCTTGCGAGGCTTCCCGTTGCTTCTGCCGTAAGGCCTGCATGAAGGTATATTGCTGCCAGCAGGTAGTAGATTCCGGGCAGGTCGCCGCTCACCCTGGCGGCTCTCTTCAACAGGCGTATTGCCCCATTCAATGCCCGGCTGCTGATGATCAGCATTCCCAGTTCTATCCACGCCTCATCGTCATAGCCATCCAGCACCAGTGTCTCGATGAAACATCGTGCTGCCTCCCTGAAGTCGCCCATCATGACATAGGCCCTTCCCAGGGAGAGCCAGTAGTCAGGGTTCTCCGGATCAAGCTCAATAGCCTTCAGCAGTGGAATGATACTCTCTGAGGGTCTCTCCCGTGTCAGGGAGAGCAGTGCCAGTCCGTACCATGGCTCAGGAAAGTCGGGAGCCAGGTCAATGGCCTCGGTATAGCATCTGCGTGCGCTCTCCTCATCGCCTGACTTGTCGTAACACTCTGCAAGATAAGTCAGACCCTCATAACTGTCAGGCTCTTCCTCAACAAACTCCCGGTACAGCTCCATTGCCTCCCGGTATCTCTCGAGATTACTGAGGATATTGGCCTTGTTGAAAAGTGCAAAACTGTTCCCCGGATTGAGGGCGAGAGCATAGTCATAGGCCTCCATCGCCTTTTCGTAGTCGCCCTTGCGGTTGCAGGCGAGTCCCAGGTTATACCAGGCTGAATCAGAGTTAGGATCCTCTTCGAGATAAAGGTTGTAATAGTTTATGCTCCGGTCCAGGTCTCCGGTCTTTGCATATGCATAGGCCAGGTCGTACAGGTGAGTGGGGAAACCGGGTTCAAGGTCTGCCAGGCGGTGGAGGTAAGGTATCATCTCCTCGTAGTAGTTGAGATTCTGCAGCAGGGTGGTAATTGAATAGAGGATTCCCTCCTGCTCATCCTCCTCAGCCGACAGGGCCAGCTCAAAAGCCTTCTTCGCACCGCTGATATCGCCAAGCATTGCCAGGGCAGAGGCTTTACAGAGCCATATATCGCTGTTGCCCGGTTCAATGCTTTCAAGTTTCTTGGCAATTGAGAGTGCCTCCGTGGCCCTGCCCTTTTCGAGGAGCACACGGGCCTTCCTGATCATTATAGGCACTGATCCGGGGTGCAGTTCGCATGCCAGGTTGGTAGCCTCAAAGGCGTATCCGGTATTATTGCCTTCCAGGTAATAGTCTATAATTGCCTCGAACTCACTGACATCAAAATAGCAGGTCTCCTTGTTCCTGCGCATCCTCTCATAGCGGAGAATCATCTCACCGACATCACTGTCGGGTGAATATCCGTACTTCTCGTCTTCCATCTCCCCACAAAATATTGTGCAAATGTAACCAAATAATGGTTTGCCCCCTCTCCGGACAGGTTCAATTATCAACAGGGCCCCTTTTTTACCAACATGATAAACAGATGTTTGTATTTTTTTTAATAGCCGACGCAACCTTCTTCACCCGGAATTCATCTTACAATTGATTTGAAACCTTACCCTCAACCCAATATATTACCCTAGAATTAACCTAAATTCTACCTTCTGAAAACCGGGCACCAGGCCCGGTTTTTTTCACCCTTCCATATTAAACCCTCTCACTCTTCGTTGTATTATATTATAAACGACTGTCATGATGAGACAAGCTCTTTTTTTCATCACTGTGCTCATCATTCTGATTTTTGCCGGCACCGGCTGCAGGAAGGAGCCGCTGAAGATCAATTATGAGCTTGGTTCTTTTCCAGATTCGGTCATTGCGCTGACCGGTCTGAATACCCAGTATGACGATTACAATATGGATATTGAGGCCGGGCGGCACCAGGCTCTCCTGCCGGTGGTGTTCTCATCGAACAGGGGCAGTCAGGGAGGACAGTTTGACCTGGTATATGGTTACATCAGCTACACCTTTGGTCAGACTACCGGGCAGTTCACGTTTGGATCAGAGACCACTACCGATGCGTTCCTGGAACGTCTGACGGCCGCTTTCAACAGTGATGGTGATGAGCTGGGCCCCTACCGTTTCTTCAACCGTCAGAACGGCCTTGAATATATGGCGGCTGCCAGCGGAACGGGGGGTGAGGGGCTCGATATCGTCTATCTGAGCTATGTGCCGGCCTATCCTGCAGTGCCCTTCATCGGTCAGCCTGTCCCGGCATCGGTGTTCAACTCCCCTTTCGATGATGCCTACCTCTCATTGAACAGCACCCTCGATACCGCCTGGTTCTGTTCTGACCGCAGCGGCAATTTTGATATCTACTCCGTTGCCAGGCCGGCGGGGCTCACCCTGGATGAGTGGTTCACCTCTCCCCCGGCGACGGCAGCCAGGGTTGACAGCGTCAACAGCAGCCATAATGAGAAGTGTCCATTCGTGCTGGGCCGTTATATGGTGTTTGCCTCGGATATGCCGGGCGGCCTCGGGGGCTATGACCTGTGGTACTCGGTCTTCCGTGACGGCAAATGGAGTGCTCCGGTCAACATGGGACCGGGTATCAACACCCCGTCGAATGAGTACAGACCGGTACTGGGAAGCGACAACCGTTTTGAGAATCACTTCCTGATCTTCTCCTCAGACCGTCCCGGCGGCAAGGGAGGTTACGACCTCTACTTCACCGGCGTCACCCTTACGAAATAGTTCTTATCTCCGGCAGGCCTGCAGCGTATTGAGCAGCAGCTGCACCCTGGTCATCGGTCCCACTCCTCCCGGGACGGGGGTTATCCATGAGCAGCGGGGTGCCACGTTGTCAAAGTCAACGTCGCCTTTAAGCCGCCATCCCGACTTGGTTTCCGGTGCCTCAACCCTGGTGGTTCCCACATCTATCACCACAGCCCCCTCCTTCACCATATCAGCGGTGATGAAGCCGGGCTTGCCCATGGCTGCGATGATTATGTCGGCTCGTCTTACCACTGACGGCAGATCGCGCGTACGGCTGTGCACCACGGTTACGGTACAGTCGATCCCCTTCTGTGATAGGAGGATGCTTACCGGCCTTCCCACGATGTTGCTGCGTCCGACCACAACACATTCAGCGCCTTTCAGCGGAATATTGTAGCGCTTCAGCAGCTCCATGATTCCTGCCGGGGTGGCCGAGACAAATGCCGGCAGTCCGGTTGCCATACGCCCCACATTCTCGGGGTGGAACCCGTCAACATCCTTATCCGGGGCAATGGTCTCAATCACCCTGCTCTCGGAGATATGTGCCGGCAGCGGCAGCTGCACGATCAGTCCGTCAAGGTCAGGGGCATTGTTTAGTTCACGCACCTTCCCGAGGAGTTCCTCCTCGGTTACGGTATCAGGCATACGGATAAGTGTGGAGCGGAACCCCACCTCCTCGCAATCCTTCACCTTGTGCGAAACGTAGGTCTCGCTGCCTCCGTCGTTGCCCACCAGGATAGCTGCCAGATGCGGTACGCGCTGGCCGCGGCTCTTCATTTCTGCTACCGTTGCGGCAATCTCGCCCCTGATCTCGGCAGCTGTCTTTTTTCCATCAATCAAATTCATATCTGCAGTTTGTAATTATCTTTTTCCTGACTCATGTCATTCAGATTGCTTCCCCGTTGCCTTGCTCCCTTTTTCCTCCCATCTCCATCATTTTCCGGCTCCTTCAGCCTGCCTCTCTCCCCTTCCATCTCCCAGGCCCGGTCTCTCTCAATTTCCGTTCTCCGGCAGGTCTCTCTCAATTTCCGTTCTCCGGCAGGGCCTCTCTCTCAATTTCCATCTCCCCACCCCCGGCCTCTATCTCAATTTCCGACTCCAGGCCCGGTGTACGGCATAGAGACCGTTTTACCGTCTTCTCAGGGCCATCTTTGACAGGTCACCACCTTTGGCGGCCACCTTCATGATCTTGCGGGTATCATCAAACTGTTTCAGGAGCCTGTTGACCTCCGGCACCGTTGTGCCGCTGCCGGCTGCTATGCGCTTCCTGCGGCTGCCGTTGAGCAGTGCAGGGTTGGCTCTCTCAGCCGGAGTCATACTTGAGATGATCGCCTCTATCCCCTTGAATGCGTTATCATCAATGTCAAGGTTCTTGATCGCCTTGCCTACTCCGGGAATCATTCCCATCAGCTCCTTGACGTTACCCATCTTTTTGATCTGCTGTATCTGTGCGATGAAGTCGTTAAAGTCGAACTGATCCTTTGCCAGCTTCTTCTGCAGCTTTCTCGCCTCGGTCTCATCATACTGCTCCTGTGCCTTCTCCACCAGGCTGACGATGTCGCCCATGCCCAGTATCCTGTCAGCCATCCTCTCAGGGTAGAAGATATCGATGGCGTCCATCTTCTCACCGGTGCTGACGAACTTGACCGGCTTGTTGACCACCGATCTGATTGAGAGTGCTGCTCCGCCGCGTGTGTCGCCGTCGAGTTTTGTCAGCACCACCCCGTCATAGTCGATCCTCTCATTGAACTCGAATGCGGTGTTGACGGCATCCTGTCCGGTCATCGAGTCGACCACGAAGAGTGTCTCATGCGGATTGACTGCGTTCTTTACTGCCGCGATCTCATTCATCATCTCCTCATCTACAGCCAGTCGTCCGGCGGTATCTATGATAACCAGGTCATGCCCCATCTTCCTGGCCTCCCTGACGGCATTGCGTGCTATCTCCACCGGGTTGCGGCTTCCCTCTTCGGTATATACGGGCACCGATATCTGTTCTCCCAGCACCCTGAGCTGTTCGATGGCCGCGGGCCTGTAGACGTCGCCTGCCACCAGCAGCGGGTTCTTGCCCCGTTTGCTCTTGAGCATCCTTGCCAGCTTGGCGCTGAAGGTGGTCTTGCCGCTTCCCTGCAGCCCTGCTATCAGCACCACCGCCGGGTTTGCCTTTATATTGATATCACTCTTTTCACCTCCCATGAGCAGGGCCAGCTCATCATGAACTATCTTGACCATCATCTGTGATGGCTTGACCGCCTGCAGCACATTCTGCCCCATGGCCTTCTGCTTGACTGTGTCAGTGAACTGCTTGGCAATCTTGAAGTTCACGTCTGCATCAAGCAGTGCCCTTCTCACATCCTTCAACGTCTCTGCCACGTTTATCTCAGAGATCACCCCTTCACCCTTCAGTATCTTGAAGGAGCGCTCGAGCCGTTCTGTCAGGTTTTCAAACATACAATATCATGTTATTTAACTAATTACATTCTGTCAGGCGCTTCTATTCCCAGCAGGAACAATCCCTTCTCAAGCACCCTTCCGGTCAGTTCGGAGAGCCTGAGGCGGAAGTTGCGCATCTCCTTCCCCTCTTCACCCAGGATGGAGTAGTCATGATAGAACTGGTTGTACTCCCTTGCAAGCTCATAGCAATAGTTGGCCATCAGTGCCGGGCTCAGCTCCGCGGCTGCCTCCTTCACCAGCGATGGGAACTCATTAAGCATCCTTATCAGACTAATCTCCTTTACATTGGGTACAATCACCTCGCCTTGTTCTCCAGCATCGGCCAGGCCGGTCTCCTCAGCCTTTCTCATTACTGACCTGATGCGGGCATATGTATACTGAATAAAGGGGCCGGTATTGCCGTTGAAGTCAATTGACTCCTGCGGGCTGAAGGTCATGTTCTTCTTCGGGTCAACCTTGAGTATGAAGTATTTCAGTGCTCCCAGTCCGATCTGCCTGCAGATGTTATCCTTCTCGCTCTCGGGGAATCCTTCCAGCTTTCCCAGCTCCTTTGACATATCGGTGGCAGTGCTGATCATCTCAGCTATGAGATCGTCGGCATCGACCACGGTTCCTTCGCGTGACTTCATCCTTCCATCAGGCAGTTCCACCATCCCGTAAGAGAAGTGATATAGCCCCGAGGCCCACTCATAGCCCATCTTCAGCAGAGCGGCGGTCAGCACCTGGAAGTGGTAGTTCTGCTCATTGCCAACCACATAGATATGGCGGTCGAAGTTGAAGTCATCATGCCTGATCACTGCAGTTCCGAAGTCCTGTGTCATATAGACCGCTGTTCCGTCTGATCTCAGCAGCAGCTTACGGTCAAGTTTCTCGGCGGTGAGGTCTATCCAGACCGATCCATCCTCCTCCCTGAGGAGCTGCCCCTGTTCGAGTGAGCGCAGCACTATCTCCTTTCCGATCTTGTATGTATCAGATTCGTAATATATTTTATCAAACCCGATGCCGAGTGCACGGTAAGTCTCATCAAACCCTTCATAGACCCACGAGTTCATCATCTGCCACAGAGCCACCGTCTCCGGTTCACCCTGTTCCCATTTAATCAGCAGTTCCCTGGCCTCTTTCATCAGGGGGGCATTGTCTCGTGCCTCCGTGGTACTGGCTCCCTGCGCGATCAATCCTGCCGACTGCTCCTTCAGCCTGGTCTCAAAGAGTACATAAAAGTCGCCCACGAAGTGGTCACCCTTGACTCCCTCTGACATGGGAGTGCGGCCATTTCCCCACTTCTGCCAGGCAAGCATCGACTTGCAGATATGTATTCCACGGTCATTGACAATATTGGTTCTGATCACCCTGTTACCGGCAGCGGTGAGCAGGCGTGCCAGTGAGTAGCCCAGGAGATTGTTCCGTATATGTCCCAGGTGCAGCGGTTTATTGGTATTTGGTGATGAGTACTCTATGACCACCGTGGGTGACTTGCTGGTGGCAACTGCGAAGCCGTAGTCAGGGTCACTGTGCATTTCGATCAGCCGCCTCCCCCACATCTCCGGTGAGATGGAGATATTGAGAAATCCCCTGATGATGGTTGTCTCACTGACGGCCCTGATCTCCTCCTCAAGATATGCGGCAACCGCCCGGGCCGTCTCTTCCGGGGAGAGCCGTGACAGCCGGGTGAGCGGAAAGACCACCAGGGTGAAGTCCCCGGCAAACTCCTTTCGGGTCTTCTGTATCTGGATAAGAGCATCATCGGGGTCAATGCCCCACAGCTGTATTATCGCCTCCCTTATCCCTTGCCTTAACAGTTTCTCCATCCCGGTAAAAATTATCGGATGCAAATATAACACATATGTTTTTTACTTTTAGCCCATTTCAGGGCTCCGCAGATGGGGATAAAATCTTTGAAAAAGTTGATAACTAGTTATTATTTTTTGACGAAAGCCGGCCGGCATAGGAAAAAACGGTCTATCTTTAACTTGTCATAAAAAGGCGTCAGGGCCACATAAGGGTAAGGAATCAGATCATATGGTTAAGCTACAGGACATTCGAATTGAGGCGACAGCTAAAACCCCTCAGGTTAGTTTCACGGCATCTACCGGAAATCTAACATTTATTGGAAAGTCCCTCCCGGAAAACGCATCGGGCTTCTTCGAGCCCATTTACAAGTGGGCTGTGGAATATGCCAAGAATCCGGCTGAGAGTACCAACCTGAAATTCAATGTAGATTACTTCAATACCTCGTCCGTTATATGGATGGGTAAGATACTCAAGACATTAACCAAGATCAAGAAGAGTGAGCACATTCTGTTTGTGCATCTCTATTTTGACATCGAGGAGTATGACTCCATGGGTGAAGAGGATGTCAGGGAGTCTCTCTCGCCGTTTCTTGATGTCACCGCCGATGCCACCTGTAGTGTGGGTATCAGGCTCTACGGCATTGATGAGGATGGTAACATACTGAAGGAGAACATGGTCCTTATCTGAGTCCTTCGGATTCTGATTTCTTGCACATTTAGCCTATCTTTACGGGAGATAACTGCTTTTATCATGAAAAGAGTTAGTCTCATTCCTCTCATCTTAATTCTATCGGTTATGAACCTATTCGGTCAGGGGCGCAACAGGCAGCCCGTTGTAGCCGGCAGTTTCTACCCTGCGTCGGGTGAGAAGCTCAGAGGCGACCTTGCAGGCTATTTTGCCTCTTTCAGTGCACCGGGCCGCAGTGCATTGATAAGGGCAATCATCGTTCCGCATGCCGGATACATTTATTCAGGACACACCGCTGCCGCCGGTTTTGCCGCCATCCCTGCCGAGGCGGAGTATGACAATATCTTCCTAATCGGGGTGAGTCACCGGTACGGCTTTGACGGGGCTGCAGTCTTCACCTCGGGTGACCTGGTCACCCCGCTGGGCACCCTCAGGGTCAACCGTGAGCTGGGCGAACAACTGAAATCGACCGGCAAGTGGTTCATCACCAGGGATGATGCTCACGGGCCGGAGCACTCACTGGAGGTACAGTTGCCCTTCATACAGTACCACTTTAAAAAGGTGCCTCCGGTAATCCCGATTCTTATCGGCACCCGCAATACCAACATTCTGAAGGCATTGGCTACCAGCCTGCAACCATGGTTCAATGAGCGCAATCTCTTTGTCATCAGCAGTGATTTCTCACACTACCCCTCATACGAGGATGCCCGTTATGCTGACCGGCTCGCCAGTGATGCCATCATCAGGGGCGATCCGAACGGTTTCCTGCGCACTATAAGAGAGATTGAGTCATCGGGTACCGCCGGCCTTGTCACCGCCATGTGCGGCTGGCCGGCAGGACTGGTGCTGCTTTACATGACAGAGAAGAGCGAGGGGCTCCGGTTCCGCAACGTCGAGTACACCAACTCGGGCGATTCGCCGATCGGCTCCCGCAGTGAGGTGGTGGGATACAATGCCATTATACTCGAGAAAAGAGGCGGCAGCGACACCGGCAGCGATGCCGCGAGTGGAAGACCGGGCGGGGCAGCCTCCACAACTGCCACGGGTTTCCGGGGCAGCATGCCACGAGGCCCGTTTGCCTACTCCGGCACAGATAATTGCCGTGAGAGCGGCAGCCGTCCGGCTGCCGCGACCGGTCCGATGAGCGGGGATACCCATCTCTCCGCCACGGCATCAGACCGATCTGCCCCGTGGCTGACCGCCGCCGGCGAGCCCTTCACCCTCACTCCGGCTGAGAAGAGGACGCTGCTGGAGATTGCGCGCGAATCGATCATGGCACAGCTGGATGGGCGCAAGCCGGCAGCCGTGTCTGAGGCGAGGCTTACGCCGAAGCTGAAGGAGCCACTCGGCGCCTTTGTGACCATCACGAAGAAGGGGCAGCTCAGAGGATGTATCGGCCGGTTCACCGCCACCGAGCCCCTGTGGCTGGTGGTCTCAACCATGGCCGGCGAGGCAGCTTTCAGTGACCCGCGGTTTACCCCGCTGAAAAGGTCTGAGTATCCCTCCATTGAGATTGAAATATCGGTCCTGGGACCGATGCAGAAGATCAGTGATATCAGTGAGATCCGGCTGGGTCATCACGGCATCTATATCAGAAAAGGCTACCGTTCAGGCACTTTCCTCCCCCAGGTGGCTGACGGACGCGACTGGAGCACAGAGGAGTTCCTGAGTTACTGCTCACGTGATAAGGCCGGCATCGGATGGGACGGCTGGCGTGACAAGGATACCGAGATCTTTGTCTACGAAGCACTGGTCTTCAGTGAAAAGGAGACCCCATGACCTATCATGTCTTTCCAATCGGGATGACCTTTCTGGTCATCTACCTCTTTTCGGCATACCTGTCATCTGCCGGATTCATTACCCGTGATTTGCACCGCCGGCTCTGGAACTGGTTTCTGCTCATCGGGTTCCTCACAGCAGGTATGTCGGGCATCTTCCTGGCTCTCAGGGCCAACTACCGCTGGGAGCTCCCTTTCACCGAGCAGTTGCTCCACTGGCATGTTGAGGCGGGTGCCACAATGGTTGTACTGGCTGTCATTCACCTTATCCGTCACTTCAGGTATTATTCCGGGAGGAGCGGCAATGCCGTGTCTGCTGCTGCCTCTCCTCCTCCGGCAGCCGATCCCGCGGTTGCCGGCCGTCTAAGGCCGCTTCTGCTGCTTATAGGATTTGTCAGCTCCTCGGCGCAGTTTATCATGATGCGTGAGGCGGCCATCCTTGGTGGCGGCACCGAGGCCACTGCAGGGCTCTATCTCTGGCTCTGGCTCATCATCGCTGCCGGCGGGGCCCTGGCCGGCAGGCACTCTTCAACCGGTTCGGTGAAAAGGATGGTATGGACTCTTCTGGGGGCCACTGCCCTGGCCCCTGCCGCCTTCATAATGATGAATCTCATTATCCTCAATCCCGGCGAGACTCCCTCGCTGCTGCAGTCGGTGATCATCATTGCTGTCAGTGTTGCTCCGGTCACATTTCTGTCGGCCCTCATCTTCGTCCGCCTCTCCGACATAAGGCAGCAAGCAGGTCTCTCGGCTGCCGGCGGCAGCTTCGGCGCAGAAACAGCCGGATCGGTGGCAGCCGGCCTCTTCACCGCCCTCACGGTGTCACTGAAGATTCCCAACTACCAGCTTTATATCCTGATCCTGCTCCTCGCCTCAGGCTGCGCAGCCTGGCTCCTGGGCTACCCCTTCCGGACAAGGATCATTGTCCTTCTGTCACTGATACCGCTGCTGATACTGATTCTTATCTCACGGCCTGACCGGGTATTCAGGAGCCTGCTGCTGCAGGGTATAGTGGCAGAGAAGAGCATTGACACCCCGTTCGGCAATATCACCACGGGCAGTTACGGGGGTGAACAGGTTGTCTACTATGACCACCGCCCCCTCTTCTTTGAAGATGACATCATTACTGCTGAAGAGAACATACATTATGCTCTCCTGCAACGGAGCAGCTATGACAGCGTGTTGCTTATCTCAGGCGGTCTCCGCAGGCATCTCCCCCATCTGGAGGCGTATCCGGTCAACTCCCTCACCTACCTGGAGATGGATCCCGGACTGATAGCAGCAGAAGGTGCCGCTGACACCCTCTGCGGAACGATGCGGGTCAGGGTTGTCAGAGATGACCCCGTGACCTTCCTGAGAAAGGACAGAACTAGGTACGATGCCGTCATTCAGCTGATCCCTCCCCCATCAACGCTGTCAGTCAACAGGTTCTACACCATTGAGTATTTCCGCATGATCAGGGATCACCTCTCGCCCGGGGGCATCTTCATGTCAACACCCATGCCCTGGTACAGCTACTCTCCTGAGAGCTACCGTAAGGGTTTCTCTCCGCTCTTCAACTCCCTCTCGGAGGTCTTCAGCCATATCTCCCTGATACCTGGCTCATTGCTCTACGTGGTAGCTTCAGATGATACGGTAACCTCATCAGTGGTCCGGCTGAGCGATGAGAGAGGTGGCCCCGGAGAGTGGGTCAACCGTGACTACCTTGATGACAATGAGATAGAGCGGAACGCCGGGAAGGTACTGCTTCAGATTGACCGCGATGCCGGGCTGAACATGGCACTCAGGCCAAGGAGCACCCTCTTCACCAGTCTCCTGTCGCTTGAGCAGAGAGGGTTGCGCGGAGGAGCCATTGCCCTGCTAACGTTGCTGATAGTGATACCCTTTCTCTTCACAGGCAGGGGCGGATATGTGATGTTTGCCTCTTCAGCAGGCCTGGCAGGTTTCGGCATGATCATGATATTCATGCTCCAGGTGGTTGCAGGCAATATCTATATCCTCTCGGCGGTGATACTCACGCTGCTCATGGCCGGACTGGCTGCCGGGGCGGCGCTGGGTGACCGTATGCGGCTGCAGAGGCTTCTCACATGCTCTATGCTGCTATTCGCCCTCTTCACCGCCGCCGGTATGCTTGCCCCGCGCCTTATCACCATGGCGCCCCTGCCGGTGATGGCATTCATCATTATCTCCCTGACGGCAGCCGGAATCCTTACCGGTTCCATCTACCGCATACTTACCTCACGCAGCAAGGAGAGCATCACCGGCAATATCTATGCAGCCGACATGGCCGGATCAGCCCTGGGGTATCTCACTGCCGCCACCCTCATTGTTCCCCTGGCAGGCATGGCCGATGCATGCTTCATCATGGCACTGAATGTTTTGATTGCCGGTATTGTTGCATCTGTAACAAGAAAAGAGTAGATTTATAGCCGGGGATCAGAACCTTCAATCCATTGAAAAAGAAAGATAACAAGATAAGCAGGAGAACTTTTGCCCGGCGCGGATCACTGGCCCTGGCAGCCGGGGTCGTTGCTCCGTTTCCTGCCGGTGCCCTGAGGCCTGCACCTGCCGAGCGGCTCGCCATGTTCCAGGAGCAGAGCCCGCGGGGAGTGGTATGTCTCATCTGCCCGAATGCCTGTACTCTCAAGGATGGCGAAGTGAGTGACTGTCGCAACCGGATAGCCAGGAAATCAAAGCTTTATACCATGGCTTTCGGCAATCCATGTGCTATCAACATCGATCCTGTCGAGAAGAAGCCGCTCTTCCATTTCCTGCCTGGAACAACCTCGTTTTCCATTGCTACTGCCGGGTGTAACCTGTCATGTCTCAACTGCCAGAACTGGACCATCTCACAGACCTCTCCCGACAAGACCCGTAACTATGACATGCCTCCTTCGAGTGTGGTGTCTGAGGCTGCCGCGGCGGGTTGCCGCACCATCTCATATACCTACTCCGAGCCGGTCACATTTTACGAGTATGTTTATGAAACCTCCAGGCTGGCGCACAGTGCCGGCATCCGGAACATCATGGTCTCCAACGGCTATATCAACCACGACCCGCTGAAGCAGCTCTGCCGCTATATCGACGCAGCAAATATCGATCTCAAGTCATTCAGTGACAGCACCTATCTCAAGCTCACCGGGGGCCGGCTGCAGCCGGTACTGGATACTCTGAAGACCTATCGCGATGAGGGTGTCTGGCTTGAGATCACCAACCTGATCGTGCCGGGCTGGACAGACAAGCCGGACGAAATCAAACGGTTATGCAACTGGCTGGCAACAAACGGTTTCAGTGAGACGCCCCTCCACTTCAGCCGCTTCCAGCCACTCTATAAGCTGGAACACCTCCCCCCGACACCGGCGGCCATCCTGAAGAAAGCAGCCGAACTCGCTGCAGCAGAAGGAATCAGATATGTCTATATCGGCAATATGCCGGGCGCCGGCGCAGAGGATACGATCTGTCCCTCCTGCGGGAACAGACTGGTTGACCGCAGCGGGTTCAGGATCGTATCATCCGCCATCAGGAACGGAAAATGCAGCTGTGGCACCAGTATACCAGGGGTGTGGAGCTGAACTCATCAACAGTACCAATATTGATTACAGATGAAGCTTGCTGATGCAAAACGAAGGATCGGAGAGTTAAGAGAGAGCATCAATAAACATAACCACAACTATTATGTTCTCAATCAGCCCACTATAACAGACTTCGAGTTTGATCTCCTGCTGAATGAGCTGCAGACCCTTGAGAAGCGGTTCCCTGAGCTGGTTACCCCTGACTCGCCCACCATGCGGATTGGCAGCGATCTCACCGAAGGCTTTGCCGAGGTGGAGCATCGCTGGCCCATGATGTCACTGGCCAACAGCTACAGCAGTGAGGAGATAGCCGAGTTTGCCGGCAGGGTTGAGAAGATCCTTGGTTATGAGCCGGAATATGTATGTGAACTGAAGTATGACGGTGTCTCCATCAGCCTCACCTATGAGGCCGGAGTGCTTGTCACAGCCGTTACCCGCGGTGACGGCATCACCGGTGATGATGTCACCGTCAATGTGCGTACCATCAGGAGTATCCCTCTCAGGGTAGACTCTCCGGGGATTCCCTCCTCTTTTGTTGTCAGGGGCGAGATCTACCTTCCCCGCAAGGGTTTTGAAGAGATGAATGCCCTGCGTATCAGCAATGGTGAGCTGCCTTTTGCCAATCCGCGCAATGCCGCAGCCGGTACCCTCAAGCTGCTTGACCCCCGCCAGGTTGCCTCCCGCCCCCTTGATTGCTTTTTCTATTACCTGCTGGGCGATGAGCTGCCACACGACAACCACTATGAGAACATCATGGCGGCCCGCAGCTGGGGTTTCCGCACTCCGGATATCATGCGGCTCTGCAGCGGCATCGATGAGGTGCTTGCCTTCATTGGCGAGTGGGAGGAGAAACGGCATCAACTGCCCTATGACACTGACGGGGTGGTTGTCAAGGTCAACTCACTGGAGGCGCAGCGGCTGCTGGGCAGCACCGCCAAGTCGCCGCGATGGGCCATCGCCGCCAAGTTTGCTGCCGAGCAGGCCGTCACCCGGCTGCTCTCGGTAGATTTCCAGGTAGGCAGAAGCGGTGCCGTTACGCCGGTAGCCAACCTCGAGCCGGTACTGCTGGCAGGGACCACCGTCAAACGTGCATCACTGCACAACAGTGACCAGATAGAGCTGCTGGGGCTGCATTGCGGCGACTACGTGACCATTGAGAAGGGAGGGGACATCATACCCAAGATCACTGCGGCAGACCCGTCACGGCGAGAGCCGGGAGCCAGGGCGGTCACCTTCCCCGGAAGGTGCCCCGAGTGTGACACTCCGCTTGTACGAAGGGAGGGTGAAGCCAGCCACTACTGTCCGAACTATCTTCACTGTCCGCCGCAGATCAAACGGCGGATCATCCATTTCGCATCACGCAAGGCGCTTGATATTGAAGGACTGGGAGACGAGACAGTGGAGCTGTTATGGTCCCGGGGACTGGTACGCGATGTTGCCGACCTTTACACCCTTCAGCCTCAGGAGATCTCTTCACTGGAGAGGATGGGAGACAAATCGGCCGCAAACATCCTTGCCGGTCTGCAGAAGTCGCTCACCGCGCCGTGGCACAGAAAGTTGTTTGCCCTGGGTATCAGGCATGTGGGTGAGACGGTAGCCAGGTCGCTGGCAACTGCCTTTCCTGACATTGAGAGACTGATCTCTGCCACCGATGAGGAGCTGATGGAGGTACCCGACATCGGGCCGCGTATCAGTGACAGCATCAGGGAGTTCTTCTCTGACAGCAGCAATATCGATATCATCAGGCGGCTGAAGGAGGCAGGGATGACCTTTGCAGGCCAGTTGGCGGCTGCTCCGCCGGCCGGGCCGCTGTCAGGCATGACGGTGGTGCCCAGCGGCACCTTCGAAGGGTTCACACGACAGGCCATCATAGCGGCCATCGAGGCAGCCGGAGGAAAGGCAGGCTCATCAGTCTCCGGCGCCACCTCACTGGTGGTGGCAGGCAGCGGTATGGGGCCGTCAAAAAGGGAGAAGGCCACCTCATTGGGCATTCCCATCATCACAGAAGAGGAATTCATCAAAATGATCAGGGAATAATTGATGCCTCAGCCCATGGAAAAACAAAAAATAAATAGGTTTGCATTGTCATGGGACTTTTCTACAATTTGAGGTTACAAGCCGGCAGAATAAGGCTCAGGAAGCTCTCTTCCGGTCTGCGGAGAGTCTCTGAAGAGTTCAGCCTTGACAGGGTCAAGCGGGTAGGTATCCTGTGGGATGCCTCCTCCGAGCAGGATTTCCAGCACATCTCGGCATTGAACAGGAAGCTGTCGGAGAGTGGCCGCACGGTTGAAGTTATCGCATGGATACCCGGCAAAAACGTTCCTGACAGGCTGACCGGTCTCACCTATGTAAGGTTTCTCAGGCGCAGCGATCTGAACTGGGCGCTCTTTCCCGTGTCAGATGATGCCCGGAAGTTCATGGAGACGAAGTATGATCTGCTGATTGACATCAACCCCTCATCACTGTTCCAGCTCAGCGTTATCGCCGGCCTTTCGCCCGCGCCCATGAAGGTGGGGCCTGACACCGCCGACAGGCCTGAGGAGGCCCCCTATGATATTATGATCAAAGCTCCCGGCCCCTTCAGCATTGCTGCATTCCTTGAGAATGCAATGCATTACCTGTCGCTCATCAAGCCGCCTGTGGTACCGGCCTGAGCAGCCCCCTGTCCGTGGCAGTGCTTGTACTTCTTTCCGCTGCCGCATGGGCAAAGCTCATTCCTGCCCACCTTCTTCTCCACCCTGACCGGTGCCATCTGCCGCTGCCGCTGGTCGGGTGCTCCCCCGTCGCCGCCGCGGTAGCTGTCGAAGTCGCTCTTCTGTGTTCTCAGCCTGCTGTGGTCAGTCTGGCGGCGGTGCTGTGCCTGCCGTACATTTTCAGGTGCAACGGGTATGGTTCCCTTCATCAGCAGGCTCACCACATCCTGATTCACCTTGTTGACGACAGCCTTGAAGAGTTCGAATGATTCAAACTTGTAAATGAGCAGCGGATCCTTCTGCTCATAGGTAGCTGCCTGGACGGCCTGCTTCAGATCGTCCATCTCCCGCAGGTGCTCCCGCCATGCATCATCTATGGTGGCGAGTACCGCCGTCTTCTCAAATGAGCGCAGCAACTCCTTCCCCTCGCTCTCCACCGAGGCCTGCAGGTTGGTAATGACGTTATAGGTCCGTACGCCGTCAGTGATGGGCACCACCACATTCTCATAGGTGCCCGACATCCTCTCGTAGACATCCTTCAGCACCGGGTATGCCGTTGCCGAGATCACTTCACCCTTGCGCCGGTAGGCCTCGAGCACCCTGGCATAGACGGCATCGGTCACCTCCTGGTCGCTTCCCTTGATGAAATCGCTCCTGGGCACCGGTGAATCGATGGAGAGCGAGCGGATAAGTGCCAGCTGGAACTCTTCCCAGTCAGAGGTATCCTTGTAGGTTGTGGTGACATTTTCGGTCACGTCATACATCATGTTCGCTATATCCACTGCCAGCCTCTCGCCCAGCAGTGCATGACGGCGCTTGCTGTAGATCACCTCGCGCTGTGAGTTCATCACATCATCATACTCCAGCAGTCTCTTCCTGATACCGAAGTTGTTCTCCTCAACCTTCTTCTGGGCCCTCTCAATCGACCTGGTGATCATCTGGTGCTGTATCATCTCACCATCCTTCAGGCCGAGCCGGTCCATGATGCCTGCTATCCTCTCCGATCCGAACAGTCTCATCAGGTCATCCTCGAGTGATACGAAGAACTGTGATGAGCCCGGGTCTCCCTGTCGTCCTGCCCTTCCTCTCAGCTGCCTGTCGACGCGCCGCGACTCATGCCTTTCGGTGCCGATAATCGCCAGTCCGCCCGCCTTTTTCACCTCGGGGGTGAGCTTGATGTCGGTACCCCTTCCCGCCATATTGGTTGCGATGGTGATGGTACCGGTTTTGCCGGCCTCTGCCACAATCTCGGCCTCGCGCTGGTGGAGCTTGGCGTTCAGTACATTATGCTTCAGCCCCTTCATCTTGAGCATACGGCTGAGCAGCTCGGAGATCTCAACCGAGGTGGTGCCCACCAGTACCGGCCGGCCCGCCTTGTTGAGGCTCACTATCTCATCTATCACCGCATTGTACTTCTCACGCTTGGTCTTATAGACCAGGTCTTCGCGGTCATCCCTGATCACCGGAACGTTGGTGGGGATAACCACCACGTCGAGCTTATAGATATTCCAGAACTCACCCGCCTCGGTAATGGCGGTACCGGTCATGCCTGCCAGCTTGTGGTACATCCTGAAGTAGTTCTGGAGGGTGATGGTTGCATATGTCTGTGTGGCAGCCTCAACCTTCACATTCTCCTTTGCCTCGATGGCCTGATGCAGTCCGTCTGAGTAGCGTCGTCCCTCAAGGATTCGTCCGGTCTGTTCATCCACGATCTTTACCTTGTTGTCCATCACCACATATTCCACATCCTTCTCGAAGAGGGTATATGCTTTCATCAGCTGTGTCATGGTATGGACCCTTTCCGACTTCATGGCAAAGTCCTGCAGCAACTCATCCTTGGCCCGCATCTTCTCCTTCTCGTCAGAGATATTTCTCTCGATATCCGCTATCTGACTGCCCACGTCAGGCAGCACGAAGAAGCTGGCATCCTCCACGGAGGTTGATATGAGGTCATGTCCCTTCTCGGTCAGTTCGATCGAGTTTGCCTTCTCATCGATCACGAAGTAGAGCTCTTCGGTCACTTTCGGCATCTCCTTCGAGTTATTCTGCATATAGAAGTTCTCGGTCTTCTGCAGTTGAGTCCTTATCCCCTCTTCGCTCAGGTACTTGATCAGTGCGCTGTTCTTCGGCAGGCCCTTGTATGCCCTCAGCAGCAGCATCCCCCCCTTGTCGGTGTCTCCCTCTGCCAGCAGTTTCTTTGAGTCGGCCAGCAGTTGTGTCACCAGGCGGCGCTGTGCGCTGACCAGTTTTTCCACCTTCCCCTTGTACTCATCAAACTGCATGGTATCGCTCTTGGCGGTGGGTCCTGAGATAATCAGCGGCGTACGGGCATCATCAATCAGCACCGAGTCAACCTCGTCAACAATGGCATAGTGGTGCTTGCGCTGTACCAGGTCTTCAGGGTTGATAGCCATGTTGTCACGCAGGTAATCAAACCCGAACTCGTTGTTGGTTCCGAAGGTAACATCAGAGTTGTATGCCTTCCTCCGTGCCGGAGAGTTGGGCTCATGCTTGTCAATGCAGTCAACCGTCAGCCCGTGGAACTCATAGAGCGGGCCCATCCATTCCGAGTCGCGCTTTGAGAGGTAGTCATTAACCGTTACAATATGTACTCCCCTGCCTGCCAGGGCATTGAGGAATACCGGCAGGGTAGCCACCAGGGTCTTTCCCTCACCGGTAGCCATCTCCGAGATCTTCCCCTTGTGGAGTGCCACCCCGCCTATCAGCTGAACGTCATAGTGTACCATGTCCCACACTATCTCGTTCCCGCCGGCTATCCAGCGGTTTTTCCAGTAGGCCTTTTCACCTGAGACTGTGATGGATGGTCTGTGTGCTGCCAGTTCACGGTCCCAGTCGCGTGCAGTCACCTCCAGCACCTCATTCTCCTTGAAGCGTCGGGCTGTCTCCCTGACGATGGCAAAAGCCAGCGGCAACACCTCATCGAGCTTCTTCTCTATCTTGATAAGCACCTCCTTGTCGAGCTTGTCCACCTGGTTGTAGAGCTCCTCCTTGCGATAGACATCCTCTTCATTTTCAGCTTCTCTCCGTAGCTCACTTATCTCCTTCTCTTCCTGTGAGATAAAGCTTCTCACCTCTTCTCGGAGTTCAAGGCTTCGCTCCCGGAGTCCGTCATGTGAGAGAGGGGTAAGTTGTTCAGCCTCCTTCTGAATTTTTGCGATAAAGGGGTTGATCTCTTTAAGGTCACGCTCCTCCTTGTTTCCAAGGAATATGGATAATATTTTATCTATGGCACTCATTGTTCCTCTCTTAAAAAACAGTGCAAAATTAATACAATTTACGGTTTCAGGGGGTAAAAACAGTCTGCAAAGAGCCTTCCGCATGTCATGGGCTCTGTTGCAGCCGGGTTAACCTGCTGTAACGGAGGCCTGCTTTTTTGCGGGGGGGTGTGAGTGCGGGCAGGCCGGAAAAAGGAAAGCCGGACACCGGGTCCGGCTTTCATGATCAATGCCAGGGCTGAAAGGGCATCCCTTCTAGTCGTCGGCTCTCATCTTCATTATGTCTCGGTCAAGCATATAGAGGCCTTTGGGTCCTGCAAGCTTCAGCTTGTCTATTATGGCCTGCGCGCTGCTCTCTTCCTCAACCTGCTCTGCAACAAACCACTGTATCCAGTTTACCGTGGCAAAGTCCTTCTCGGCCATGGCTGTCTGCAGCACCTCATTGATACTGGCTGAGATAAACTGTTCATGCTTCAGTACCTCATCAAACATTTCGGCCACACCCTTGAACTTTACCGGCGGTTTTGCAAAGGCCGGCACTTCGGCTGCTCCGCCGCGGTCATTGACGTACCTCATGAACTTGAGCATATGCTCTTTCTCCTCATCTGCCTGGGCATAAAGCCAGTTGGCTATCCCGGCAAGTCCTTCCGTCTCTGCCCATGAAGCCATGGCGAGGTAAAGGTTTGAAGAATATCCTTCTCTTTCAATCTGACGGTTGCAGATCTCGTGTACTTTTTTTGTCAACATCGTATTATGATTTTTAAGGTTCTGTTATACGTCTATAAAACAATCAGACAAATATAATGTTTATCCGATCAGTTCTTTTACTTTCTGAACCAGTTCAGCGTGGTGGAAGGGTTTTGACATCACCGCGTCTGCGCCCAGTTTTCCGGCAATTTTCAGGTAGCTCCCCGGCCCGGCCTTTCCTCCGCCGCTGATAGCGATGAAGCGGGTTTGCGGTTTCAGCTCCCTGATTTTCATGATTACGGCAATCCCGTCCTCCTCGGGCATCAGCAAATCGGTTATAACCAGATCAACCACAGAGGGTTTGAAGCGTGCCATTGCTTCCCTTCCGTCGGCTGCGGTTATTACGGTATATTTCCGGTTCTCAAATGTCTCCCTCAGCATCTCCCTGAGGTCGGCATCATCTTCAACAATCATTATTCCCGGCATGCTGTACAGTTTTGAACTACTTACAATCAGCTGGCTGTTTCCGTCTCCGTTACTCCCGGCAAAGATATCTCAAAGGTTGTTCCTTCACCGGGTACCGAGCTGACACTGACGTTTCCGCCCATCTCCCTGACCAGGTCATTCACCACCGTCAGTCCTATTCCGCTCCTGTTTCCGTCGCCGGTGGTATAGAATGGTTTGAATATCTGCCGTACGGTTTTCTCATCCATTCCCTTTCCGGTATCCCTGAAGCTGATTCTCACCAGGCTCTCCGGCTCTTCTCCGGTGGCAGGGCTATTATCCTGTGTAACAGTAACTGTCAGCGTCCCCCCCTTCTCTCTCATGGCCTGTATTGCGTTCAGCATAATATTCAGCATCACCCTGAAGAGCTGTGCCGGCGGCACCATCACTGCTGCCCTGGGTGCCCTGATGTTCCTCCTGATGGTGACTCCCTCGGGGATTGAGGGTCTGATATGATCTATCGTATCTGCCAGTACTTCCGTAACCTTAACCGGAACTCTCTTTACGGCTGCCTCTTTCCCGAGCTCGAGCAGCTGGGCTGTCAGCTGTCTGGCGCGGTCAGCCGCGCTGATTATGCGGCGTATGTTCTCTTCCGTCTTCTCTGTGTCGCCGAGGGTTTCCAGGGCCATTCCGCCATAGCCGTATATCAGTGTAAGCACCGAGTTGAGATCATGTGCAATTCCTCCGGCCAGTGCGCCTACCCTGGTATCCGGTGCCGGCCTGTTTTTTGCCGTTCCCGGACCAGTGGCTGATGAGTCTGTTCCCATATCTGTTACCTGTTTCATAAAGGGTTCTCTCTTTTGCTTCCCGGGAGGCGGTTCATCATATTCCCGCACTGGTACTCATTCCGCTTCAGCCGCGGGATTATTCAAAATCAAGATTGAAGGTTCGTTTCAGTTCCTTCAGCGAGGGGTTCCTTGCGGCCAGATGGTTGAACTTCTGCTCGGGAGAATAGAGGATCTCGTTCCGTTCGGTTGGCTCGACCGTTGTTTTCAGTTTAATATAGCCATTCTCCAGTGACTGTCGCAGATGGTTCTCGAGTGGCTGCCGGAAAGTCTGGTCTATTGTCTCCTTGAGGGTAAGGTTGTCAAGTCTGACCTGTATGGTTCCATCAGGCTCTGCTTCCGGTCTGACCGACCGCAGTGCATTGGCTATCCTGGGGCTCTCTTCCATGATCTCTTCCGCGAAGCTTATCCACGCGGCATCGAGCTCTTCTGCAGTGAACTCGCGGCGGGGGATCTCCTGTATTGTTTCAGGCGGCGGCTCTGACACCTTCTCCTCCTCCCTTGCATTACCGCTGATCACCTTTCTGATGGAGATCTTTGCCGGTTCATCTGCCGCGGGCGTTGTCCGTGGCGGGGTCTGGCGGGTGGTCTGTGCCGGCTGCTCCGCTGCTGATACCGGCAGTTGCATATCAGGAGCTGCGGCAGCCGGCCCCTGTGTAGTGCCTGTACCGGGCGGACCCGCCACAGGGTAATCGCTTTCTGTGGTCAGCGGCCGCTGCTCAGCTTTTTTTTTTGGTTCCTCCCCTGCGGCCCGGCCAGATAGATTGCACAAGCGAAGCAGGGCCAGCTCAACATGGAGCCGCTGGTTCTTGCTGGCACGGAAATTCAGGAGGCAGTGTGACCCGATATCGAGTGCCCCGTAGATAAAGGGAAGCGGTGAGACGGCAGCCTGCCTGGCATAGCGCTGCCTGATCAGCGGAGAGGTCTCAAGCAGCCTGACCGTCACCTCATCACGGCTCACCAGCAGGTCTCGCATATGGCTGTTGAGCCCCGCCATGAAGTTATAGCCATCGAATCCCTTGTTCAGTATCTCATTGTAAGTGAGCAACACCGACGACACATCTCCCTCCAGCGCTGCATCAACTATGCGGAAATAGTACTCATAGTCAAGTACATTTAGATTGGTGATCACATCGGCATAAGTGATGCTCCTGCCGCTGAAACTGACTATCTGGTCGAAGATCGACAGGGCATCGCGCATGGCGCCGTCAGCCTTGGTTGCAATCACGTGCAGTGCCTCATGCTCGGCGGTAACACCCTCATTGCCCGCCACCCAGCTCAGCCTGGCTACGATATCATCGACGCCGATGCGGTTGAAGTCGAAGATCTGGCAACGCGAAAGGATTGTGGGAATTATCTTGTGCTTCTCGGTGGTGGCCAGGATGAATATAACGTGGGCGGGAGGCTCCTCAAGTGTCTTGAGAAATGCATTGAAAGCCGACGGCGACAACATATGCACCTCATCGATGATGTAGACACTGTACTTGCCTATCTGTGGCGGTATCCGCACCTGGTCAGTCAGGTTGCGTATATCATCAACGCTGTTGTTGGAGGCAGCATCAAGCTCATGTATATTGAATGATGCCTGTGAGTTGAATGAGGTGCATGACTCGCACTTGTCACATGGTTCGCCCTCCGGAGAGATATCCGAACAGTTGATCGTCTTGGCAAAAATACGGGCGCAGGTGGTCTTCCCCACTCCCCTCGGCCCGCAGAAAAGATACGCCTGGGCAAGCATGTTGTTCCTGATGGCATTCTTCAGGGTGGTGGTAATGGTGTCCTGTCCCACCACCATATCAAAGGTTGCAGGCCTGTATTTGCGGGCAGAAACAATAAAATTATCCATACCGGGTTAAACAGTAATATAGAGATACAGGAGACAAATATAGTCAAATAGTTTTCCTAATATTTTTTTTGAAAATTAATTGTCTTACTTTTGCAACCCGATTTAATCAAACCAAATTAAACCAATTAAGAGATGTTGAATCAGTACGAAACCGTTTTCATTGCAACTCCCGTTTTGTCTGAGAATCAGATGAAGGAAGCGGTTCAGAAGTTCAAGAAGATCATCACTGACAACGAAGGTGAGATTGTTCATGAAGAGAACTGGGGTCTGAAGAAACTCGCTTATCCAATTCAGAAGAAGTCGACCGGGTTTTATTACCTGGTTGAGTTCCGCGGGCCGGGTGAGCTGGTAGACAAACTGGAAGTTCAGTACAGGAGGGATGAGAGGATCATCCGCTTCCTGACATTCCGTATGGACAAGTATGCCATTGAGTATGCTGAGAGGAAAAGAAAAATGAAGGAAACCGAAAAAGTCAGTGAGGAGTAGTTATGGCACAGGGAAATTCAGAAATCAGGTACCTGACACCGCCGACAGTAGAGATCAAGAAGAAGAAGTACTGCAGGTTCAGGAAGAACAAGATCAAGTATATTGACTACAAGGATCCGGAGTTTCTAAAGAAGTTTCTCAATGAGCAGGGGAAGATTCTTCCGCGCCGTCTCACCGGCACCTCGCTCAAGTACCAGAGGCGTGTTGCCAGGGCTATCAAGCGCTCGCGCCATCTTGCGATGCTTCCTTATGTTGCTGACCTTTTAAAGTAGTGGAGGAGAAGAGATGAAGGTTATATTAAGGCAGGATATAGAGAAGCTGGGACAGAAAGACGATGTGGTCACTGTCAGGACAGGTTATGCACGGAACTATCTTATCCCCAGGGGTTACGCTGTTCAGGCCACCGATTCGGCCATAAAGGTTCACAATGAGAACCTGCGTCAGCGTGCCCATAAGGAGGCGAAGATCAGGCAGGAGGCTGAGGATCTGGCAGCCAGGCTGGCCGATGTGAAGCTGGTCATAGGTGCCAAGGTTAGCTCGGCAGGAAAGATCTTCGGGTCGGTCAACACCATTCAACTGGCTGAAGCATTCAGCTCAAAGGGTTTTGAGATTGACCGCAAGAACATCATCCTCGGTGAGGAGGCTATCAAGGAGACGGGCAGCTACAAGGCCGTTGTCAGGCTTCACCGCGAGGTTAAGGTTGAGGTGGAGTTTGACGTTGTCGCCGAATAGGACACAACAATCATACAATGACAGAACGGGAGGCTGCCCTTTTAAGGTGCAGCCTCCCCTCGTTATGTAAACTGTCCGGCAGCGGGTGAGAGGGTATTGTGTCCGCCAGGTTGATCCGGCCCGGTAACGGAACCGTCACTCTCTATTTCACTGCCACGGTCTCGATCTCTATCAGTGCCCCCAGCGGCAGCCCCTTCACTGCAAATGCGGCCCTGGCAGGCTGATCGGAGGTATAGTACCTTGCATAGACCTCATTCATTGCCTTGAAATCAGACATGTCAGAGAGCAGGCAGGTAGACTTGACCACATTCCCGAGGGTATAGCCGGCTGCCTCCAGTATTGCCTTCACATTCTCAAGTACCTGTCTGGTCTGTTCAGTGATGCCGCCATCCACTATCTTTCCGGTAGCCGGATCTATCGGTACCTGTCCCGAGATATAGAGTGTACCGTTGGCCTCTACAGCCTGACTGTAGGGACCGATTGCGCCCGGAGCCTTGCTGGTGCTGATAATCTTTTTCATACTGTTTTGGTTTAATGGTTAGTAGTTTTCATGGAAGTCCTTTCTCCTCTCATATTTCAGATCCTGCAACATACTGCCCCTGGCCCGTATGGTGAAGCTCCAGCTCTTCATGTAGCCGGTGGGAATCCATGAGAAGCTCATATCCCAGCAGTGCAGGTCGCGGCTGATGCCAACCCGTGTCATGGTAATAGCCTTTTGCGTGAAGTCGTAGCCGGTATTGTAGTTTATGGCCATCTTTGATGTCAGCTTCAGATCTCCTGACAGGCTTACAGACTGCATCGCGGTTCCTTTCAGTCCCTGCTTGTTGTAGCCGTAGTTGTATGCCACTCTGAGTGACCATGGCACATCGAACCGTGCATAGCCATACTCATCGAGGCTCTGGTTTGTCAGTGGCAGGTTGCTGCCCGGAGCCCCTCCAGGTGGTCCGCCCGGCCTTGTATCCTCCCCGGGGCGCTGTACCGGTCCTTCCCTTCCGCTCCTCTCCCGGCCGCCGAGGAGCTGGCCCAGATCGAAGTCTACACTGGCATTGAAGTTGAGCATACGGGCCAGGCCAAGCCCCTGGCTGACAGCCAGCTGGCTTACCGAAGCGCCCTTGTCATTAATGCCGTAGATTGAAAATGCGGAGCTGGCCTGTATGTTTATGTTCTGTGCCAGGGTGGTCCGGAATGACATGTTTACCGGCGACCAGTTCAGTGAGTCGGCAAAGATATTGTAGCTGGTATTCATTGAGAGGTTCTCAATCAGCTTCACCTTGCGCGGCTTACCGGTGGTGTCATTGCGGGCGTACACCTTTGCCTCGACAATGTTTGAAAGGCTGAATGAGACCGATCCTGACCGCCGGCCGGTGGAGGGAGTGCCGTACATACTTCCCTCATAGATAGAATACTCCCTCATCCTGCCGGTAGTGTCATACTGAACCATGCGGTACATGTCACTGGTAAGCCTGTCAGTGTTGGGTGAATAGGAAAAGCTGACCGAGGGTCTCATGACGTGCCTGATGGACTCAACCCGTGATCGCTTCCCGGTGAACTGAAACAGTCCGTAAACGGTAGGGTTAAATGATGCGCCGATACCCGGAACCAGCGCCTGGCCGTAAGTGAGCCCCCGGATGGTATCATTGACAACCGAGGGTATGACCAGGTTTTTGCTCTCATCATAGTAGTCGGGATCCCATCTCTTCTCGATCTTCTGGGTGTAGAGAACACCGGTATATCTCAGCGAGGGGGAGATGGAGAAGTTGTTGAACGGCCTCACCTGGAAGCTGAGCGGGATCTCATGCTTGAAGCCGTTCCGCATATTCTTCCAGACCGACCTTGTAAAGAGCAGGCTGTCATAGGTATTGATCTGGTTCTCAAACGAGGCGGTATACTGTGTGGTAATATCGTGATACCATTTGCTCTTCCCGGCAAAATTCTTCGGCCTGAACGGATAGATGCGCGAGACGCTGAACTGCGCCTGCGGCAGCTTGAGCTGCATCGTCTTGTTCTGCACGTTCTGCGTCTGGTTCAGGCTGGTGGAAAAGTTGAACGGGGTACCCTCCCATCTCCGCTGGTAGCTGATGCTTGACTGCCTGGTGGTGGTGACGTGCTGGGTAACGTCATAGCTGTTGTTGCGGTCATAGCCGCTTGAGCTCATATTCACGCTGGCCGAGAACTGTGAGCCGGGGTTCGCCTTGGCATCCTGTGAGTGTGACCATTTGATGCTGTAGTTCGACAGCTTGCTGTAGTCAGGCATGCCCCTGTAACTTTCAATATTGTTTGCATAGCTGAACCCGATGGAGCCTGAGAAGCGGTATCTCAGCCGGTAGGTGGTGGCGGCATCGGCCAGCCAGGTGCCGTTGGTGTAGACGGTGCCCGTCAGCTTCAGGTCGAAGTAATCGCTCAACGCAAAATAGTATCCGCCATTCTGCAGGAAATATCCCCGCCGGGCCTCCTGTCCGTACCTGGGCATCACAATGCCCGAAGCCCTCTTCTGCTGCACCGGGAAGAAGCCGAAAGGGAGTATCAGCGGGAGCGGAATGTCTGCCACCACCATGTATGCAGGGCCGGAGACGATCTTCTCCCCCGGGTAGACCTTTGCCTTCGGAAGGGCCAGGTAGAAATGGGGCTCATCGGCATCACAGGTGGTGAACCTGCTGCGGTTGACATGCAGGGTACCGTCATCATGCCTCTTGGTGGTCTGGCTCTTAAGGAACCCTCCCTCCTGCTCGGTGGTCACATTCCGGATTAGGCCCTGCTTCGACTTGAAATTATAGGTTATCTGTTCAGACTCAAACTCCTCGGCCTTGTCCTTATAAACCGGCTTGCCTGTTCTGGCCGCAGCGCTGTCGAGTCTGTATGTGGCAAACAGCGATCCGGTATCCATATCGAGGACAATGGTATCGGCTGTCAGCTCCATCGTCCCGTAGGTAAGCTTCGCGCGCTGCACCAGGAACTCCTTCCGCTGACGCAGGTCAGTCTTTATATATCCGTCAGAGAGGTAGTGTATCGGTTCATCCACGGCATCAGGAGATATGGTCAGCCGCTTCATCCGCGAAAGCGAGTCGAGCTTCTGCAGCCAGGGATCACCCTTCAGGGTGTCACTCACGGCCTGCAGGCTGTCAGCCGGGGCTGTGGCAGCCACCTTCACCGTATCGGGCAGTGCCTTCCGGAGAGTATCATGCCTGACCGGCTCCTGGGCATGCAATGCAGGCAAAAAAAGCAGTGGCACAAATATTGTCACAAACAGTCTTCGTGAGGCAGAATGGAAGTTAAATGCTATTTTTGCGTAAATTTTAAGCATCTTCTTGGAGCCGGTGACAAAACTAATTAAAATTCACTCAGCTGTAATGCCGCAGAATAGCAAAATACGGGGATTGAGGCCTATTCTGACAGCCTTTTTCCTGGTTGCGTCAATAACCATGCCGCGGTCTGTTCTTTTGTCACAGCCGGTTACTGAACAGAAACAGTGGGTGGTTGTGATCGATCCCGGTCATGGCGGCAAGGATCCCGGCGCAATCGGCTCCAGGGCCAGGGAGAAGAATATCAACCTTGCGGTTGCACTGAAGACAGGGAGCTATATCACCAGGTACCTGGATGATGTCAGGGTAATCTATACCCGATCTGACGATACCTTCATCGGTCTTGCCGAACGGGCAGAGGTAGCCAATCGTAACAAGGCTGACCTCTTCATATCCATCCACTCCAATGCCATGGATGACAAGCGTTTTTCCGGGGCAGAGACCTACGTGCTGGGGCATACGAATGATGAGGCCAACCTGAAGGTAGCGATGAAGGAGAACTCGGTTATCACTTTTGAGCAGGATTACCAGACAAAGTATGAAGGGTTTGATCCCAACTCAGCAGAATCATATATCATCTTCTCTCTCATGCAGAACACCTACCTCAAGCAGAGTACCGAGTTCGCCACCCTGCTGCAGAACCAGTTCCGTGACCGGGTTGGTCGCAAGGACAGGGGGGTACGGCAGGCCGGATTCCAGGTGCTGCGGGAGAATGCAATGCCCTCGGTGCTGGTGGAACTGGCCTTCATAACCAACCCCGAAGAGGAAAAGTTTCTTATGTCGGAGCAGGGGCAGGACTACATGGCCTCCGCCATTTTCAGGGCCTTCAGGGATTACAAGCAGGCAATTGACAGCAGGTCAGGCATTCGTAACGGCAGTGCAACAGCTGCCGGAGCCGCCGCTCCAACTGCAGTGACCAACGCTCCTCCTGCGGGAACCACCACTGCTCCTGCGGGAACCACCAATGCTTCTGCCGGAACCACCAACGCTTCTGCCGGAACCACCAATGCTTCTGCCGGAACCACCAATGCTTCTGCCGGAACCACCAATGCTTCTGCCGGAACTACCAATACTCCTGCGGGAACCGCCATTGCTCCTGCCGCGACTGGGGCGGTGGCTGACCCTTCAGCCGCCGGGCAGCAGGCCGTCACAGGGAAAGCGACTGCCGGTGATGGGTCAGGGGCGGCTGCAGTCCGGCAGCAGGAGGCAGGTCATCAGGCCGATCAGATCTTTTTCATGGTTCAGGTTGCTGCCATGCCTGCAGGCAAAGAGTTGAGCAAGAGCTTCCTGAGCGGCCTTGATCCTCTCACGGTGATTGAAGATGGCGAACGCATTAAATATGCGGCAGGAAAATTCGTAATATATGATGAGGCCCTGCAGCACAGGAGGAAGCTGACAGCCCGTTACCCCGATGCCTTTGTAATTGCAGTGAGGAACGGTCGCATCATCCCGCTCAGGGAAGCGATCGAAGCACAGAAAAGAAAGTAACAGTGAAAAAGAAGATCACCCATGAGGTCCTGGTAGGGTCGGTAGCCCTTATCACGATTATTGCATTCATACTCATGTATGAGTTCCTGAAGGGAACTGCCCTGTTCACAAGGACCAACACCTACCACATAGTGTATGACAACATTGCCGGCCTGACCGAATCCAATCCGGTTGAGATCAACGGCTTTCATGCCGGAGTGGTTCAGACGGTAAAGCTGATCAATGATGGTTCGGGCCGCATCCTTGTCTCCCTTTCGGTTGACCGCCACTTCAACATACCGAAGGATACGAGGGCAGAGATAACGACCGCGAGCCTGATAGCCGGGATGAAGGTCATCATGCGCATGGGTGAGAGCCGCGAGATGTGCCACAACCATGATACCATCGGCGGCTATGTGGCCACCTCCATCATTGACAGGCTGGGTGATGCCTTTGCCCCGGTAGAGGGAAACATCACGGGTATCATCGTGAAGCTGGACTCGCTGATCGGTTCTCTCAACACCCTCTTCACCCCCGAAGTGTCAGCTGATTTCAGATCGGCCGTCTCTGATGCAAGCGTCACAGTGGCGGGCCTGAAGGAGGTAACTGCCGGCAAGAAGGACGAGCTGCAGGCTATCATCGATGATCTTAAGGCCTTTACAGCCATACTCTCCTCAAACGGTCCGGCACTGGACTCCTCGCTCCGCAGCCTGGCAGAGGTGTCAGAGGCAATTGCCGAATCTGATCCGCGCTCCTCACTGGCTTCACTGCGCTCCTCCCTCGTTGGACTGGATTCCATTGTAAGCGGACTCAGCCAGGGAGAGGGGTCAGCCGGGAAGCTGATCACCGATGACAGCCTCTATATAAACCTGAACAACGCCCTCGAAAGTCTCGATATCCTGATCCGTGACATGACCAGGAATCCCAAGAAGTATGTCCACTTCTCCCTTTTTGGCAAAAAGGCAGAGTAGTTTGTTGGAAAAATGCCAAACAATACACAATCATATAGTTGTAACGGGCAAAAAAAGTGACCGTCTAACAGTGTCAATTCAGACAGGCCGGTCTTCTATTTTCTAATCTGCTGGTGGCCACAACCTTCATTTCAACTATCTGAAAATGTGTACATTATAAATTTTGACCAATGACCTACTTTTTAATACACTGATGGTCATGACAGTATAGAAGAAATGAAAAAGTCAAGGAAAAAAAGTTTTTTTATTTAGCTTTTTTTTACAAATATTGTCTCGGCTTTAAGAGCAGCAGCGAGGATTTTTTAATTTCAATCTGAATGAGCAAATCACACGAGGAGGTTTGGAATAACTGTCTGGAAATAATCCGTGATATTATTCCCTCAGCCAGTTATAAAACCTGGTTTGAGCCTATTGTCCCCCTCAGGCTTGAGAAGAACGTCCTGACCATTCAGGTTCCTTCCCCTTTTTTCTATGAGTATCTTGAGGAGCAGTACATTGATATTCTCCGCAAGACTCTCAGGCGCGAGATAGGCAATGATGCCAAGCTTGAGTACAACATCATCATGGAGAATACGGGCTATGCCAGTGACAAGGGCTTCACCACGCTCAAGTTTCCCTCGCAGAACAAGACCAATCTTCAGAACAAGCCGGTACAGGTTCCTTTTGAGGCAGCCCGCCCGGCCATCAGGAATCCCTTTATCATCCCGGGCATCAAGAAGCTTCATTTTGATCCGAGGCTCAATCCCGACTACTCTTTTGCCAACTTTGTGGAGGGTGAGTGCAACCGTCTTGCCCGTTCAGCCGGTATTGCGGTTGGAAGCAATCCTGGTGGCACTGCCTTCAATCCGCTTATGATCTACGGTGATTCAGGTCTCGGAAAGACTCACCTGGCGCAGGCTATCGGCATCCTTGTCAAGGAGAAGCATCCTGACAAGACCGTCCTCTATGTCAATGCCAACAAGTTCCAGATGCAGTTTGTAGAGTCGGTCCGGAACAATAACAAGAACGACTTCCTCCATTTCTACCAGATGATCGATGTGCTGATCATTGATGACGTTCATGAGTTTGCCGGCAAGGAGAAGACCCAGGACACCTTTTTCCACATCTTCAATCACCTGCATCAGTCGGGCAAGCAGCTTATCATCACCTGTGACAAGCCCCCGGTAGAGCTGCAGGGGATGGAGCAACGCCTTCTCTCGCGGTTCAAGTGGGGCCTTCTGGCCGATCTTCAGAAGCCTGACTATGAGACCCGGCTGGCCATACTGCGGAAGAAGGCCTACAATGACGGCATTGAGCTTCCTGACGAGATCTTTGAGTTCCTGGCAGAGAATATTTCATCCAACATACGTGAACTGGAATCGGGGCTTATCTCGCTCTATGCCCAGTCAACCCTTAACCGCAAGGAGGTGACCCTGGAGCTGGCACGCCAGATGGTAGACAGGCTGGTGAACACGCAACGCCGTGAGATCACCATCGACTATATCCAGAAGGTTGTATGTGATTACTACAAGATACCGGTAGAACAGATCCAGAGCAAGACCCGCAAGCGTGAGATAGTGCAGGCGAGGCAGGTCTCCATGTATTTTTCAAAGAGTCTCACCAAGGCATCGCTTGCCAGTATCGGATCAGCCATCGGCGGCAAGGATCACGCCACCGTGCTGCATGCCTGCAAGACAGTCAACAACCTCATTGATACTGACCGTCACTTCAGGCATCAGATCATGGAGATAGAAAAAAAACTCAAGGTATGAACCATCAGATCAGTCAGCTGAAAGAGCAGTTTTTCAGGATGTACGGGGACAAGGCGGGAGAGCCTGTCCTTTTTTTTTCTCCCGGCAGGGTAAACCTCATCGGTGAGCACACTGACTACAACAACGGCTATGTCTTTCCCTGTGCCCTCGACTACGGCACCTACCTGCTTATCCGCCGGTCAGCCGGCAACACCATCCGTCTCAGCAGCCTCAACTTCCCGGGCGAGGTGGTTGTATCAGCTGCTTCACCGTTCACCCCGTTGCCGGGCAGCTGGACCAACTACCCGGTGGGGGTTATCAATGAGTTCGCACTCAAGGGCATAGCTGCGCCGGGGCTCGAGCTCCTCTTCATGGGCAACATACCCAACGGGGCAGGCCTCTCATCATCCGCCTCGATAGAGATGGTCACCGCGGTGGCGCTGAATGAGATCACCGGTGCCGGGCTGCCCATGATGGAGATGGTCCTGATGAGCCAGCATGCAGAGAACCATTTCGTCGGAATGAACTGCGGCATCATGGATCAGTTCGCGGTGGGTTTCGGAAAGAGGGATCATGCCATCAGCCTCAACTGCGACACTCTTGATTATGAGTATGCGCCCCTGATGCTGGGTGACCGCAGGCTGATCATCACCAACACCAACAAGCGCAGGGGGCTCACCGACTCGAAGTACAATGAGCGCAGGGCAGAGTGTGACATGGCGGTGAAGATCATTTCGGCCCGCCGGCCGCTGCGCCACCTGAGTGAGCTGACAGATGATGATCTGCCAATGGTTGAGCGGCTCATCACCGACCCGGTCATACTACGCAGGGCAAGGCATGTCATCACCGAGAACGGAAGGACCCTGAAGGCAATCACTGCTCTCAGGAACAATGACATAGCTGGTTTCGGAAAGCTCATGAACGCCTCTCATGACTCGCTGCGCGATGATTATGAGGTGACAGGTCATGAACTCGATACCCTGGTTTATGAAGGCCGCCGGCTGCCGGGGGTCATCGGCACCAGGATGACCGGGGCAGGGTTCGGCGGGTGCACTGTCTCAATCGTGGAGGCGGAGCATGCAGAGGGGTTCATGAAGGAACTGGGGGCATTGTACAGTTCGAAGACAGGACTGGCCGCAGAGTTCTACCTGCCGGCTGTCGGCGGGGGCGCCGGGAAGATCGGATAAACCGTATAAAACCGGGTCCGGGGCCGGCAGCTGACATTGCCGGATTCAGAGATCCATCACGCACCTGAATCCGACCGTTGCGCTGCGGTCGAACCCCGGTGAGACAAGCAGTTGCATCTGTGTATATGTCAGCGGCTGCGGCCCGCCCCTGACATACCACCAGCTTGACTCGGGCCTGAACCAGCTTCCTCCCCTTATGATATTGAAATAGTAGGCGCCGTCACACCACACATCACCGGTCATCTGCCATACGTTACCAACCAGGTCGGCGACGCCCCACGGGCTCTCCCCTTTCGGGAATGCATCCACCGGGGTTGGTCTGCCAAAGCCGTTATTGCATTTGGTGGCATGAAACTCAGTGCCCCAGGGCCACTCGCGTCCGTCGGTACCCTGCGCCGCCAGTTGCCACTCGCTCTCGGAAGGCAGCCTTTTCCCTGCCCAGGCGGCATAGGCCCTGGCATCCTCCAGGCTTATCCACACCACCGGATAGCGCTCCTGTCCGCTGACCGGCATACCTTTCTCCCAGTGTCTCAGATAGTTGGATGTATCAGCAGGTATATACCTGGTGGCCCTGATGAATTGCAGGTACTGCTCATTGGTAACCGGATAGCGGTCTATCAGGAAGCTGTCCACGGCAGCAGTAATCTCCCTGCCTGTATTGGGATAGGGTATGAATTCGTCATTGACCCTGAGAGAATATTTTATTGTTGCGGCCGGTACCAGTACCATCTCGGGTGGCACCACTCCTGCCCGGAAGGTCTTTTTTCTCTCTGACACCAGCCACATCGGGCCGGAGGCCGGCTGAAGCACCCTCTCGTCGAGCAGTATCCCTTCATCATCAGTCAGTTCAATCACTATTTTTCCGCCGCTGATCCCCAGCATGGCGGCTGCATCCAGCAGGGTATCCGCTGGTGCCGTGAAGGTTATCCCCCTGTTGCCATACCCGGGTGCGCCGCCTGTTACGGTCACCCTTCCCTCATGTCTCACCGAAATCTGTATCTTCTCTCCCGCGAGCCTGGCAGAGATCAGCCGCGGCAGCATTGCTATGCAGTCCACTGCGCTCTCACGCCGGGTACCGTTGTAGGCCGGGCTCCATCCGGGCAGGACCGACGGCACCATCAGCCTGCCGCCCGTGCTGACCGGCTCAATCTCCTCATGTCTCCAGAGTGAGACAAGGTGCCGCCCGGTGGTATCACCTGCAGTGAAGAGAGGTGCACTGAACCCCCGGTGGTCCATGCTTAGTATGGTGAACAGCTCCTTATCGCCGCTGATCCAGCTGTTGACATAGACCCTGTCAGCGCTGCTGCTGACCAGCGGCGTCCAGTTGCCTCCGGTGAAGGCGTCACTGTTGCGCCTGAGAAGATAAGTCGTCTGAGAGAGATATTGCAGATCACGGCTGAACTCATCATCCCTGCCTCCGGGCCGGTACATGTTCAGCTCGGTGCCATAGCCGTTGAAGAAGGCTATAGAGATCTCACGGTGAAGCACATCTTCTCCCACATCAGCCACCCTGAAGATTGCAAAATCGGGTCTGATGAGTTTGTTCAGATTCAGCTCAGGGCTCAGGAAGATTGCGTTATGTACCCTGGCAGCCACTATCCCCGGCATATCTCTCACCACCGGCATACCTTCGGAGTAGAATATTACCCCTTCCCTGACCCTGTCAGCCGTCTGCTGCAGCTCTGCCGATGATCCTCCCTGCGTATCGAGGATCACGCCGTCAGCCTCAGTCGCCGAGATCATCTCCGCCATACCCTTCAGCTGATCCTGCATACGGGTGCTTCTGTCCCACGGGTTGAAGGCTATAAAGAGCCGGCACCCCTCTGTCCGGGCCATCCTTCCAAGCCGTCTGAGTGCCTCTGTTCCTCCGGGCAGATCACGGTAGAGATCCCACTGGTTCCTCTCATCCAGCCCCAGCCTGGGCCATGTCGGCCATAGTCCGTATACATCAACATGGCCGAAGAGGCTGTTGTATCCCGACAGGAAGCTCCGGAAGCCCTCATTGCCGGTGAAGCGGTCGAAGTACTGCCTGTCCCATGCCATCTGCTGAATCATCAGGTAACTGCTCCTGATCCATTTCAGGTCATCGCGCCGGTAGAGCCCGTCATCAAACTGCTCCAGCTCATAGAGCCACCGCCGGGCGAACATCTGCCTGAGTCCCTCCTGCCAGCCTCCCCTGTAGATATCGGCATAGATGTGATATGTTACCGAGGCCCCCGGAGGCAGCAGCGTCTCATACCTCTTCATGGTGCCCCCGTCACTGCCTCTCCGGCGTGCTATCGCAGCCACCGAGTATTCACCTCCTGTCCTGAACGCCGAGAATCCCATCTCCCAGGCGTTGTCAGGCAGGATGACCCGCACCGGGCTCTTCCCGGGAAGGAAGAGGTTTGCCCTTGCCAGGTCAGGCGGGCCGTAACCGGTTATCCAGGCAAGATTCTCCTTTTCGCCGAACGGTACCACATCCGAAATAGCAATCGTATCCCGCCATGTATTGCGCAGCACCAGTTGTGCCAATGCCCTGCCGGCGCCACTGTCGGCAACACTCCATGTCGCCTCTGCCCCTCCCGGATAAACCATTGTGTATCGTCTCCCCGATAATCCGGCAGGCACATCAGCAGAAGAGAAGTATACCCCGTCAAGTCTGAAGCTGAAGAGTGCCTTCGGCCCCGGGAGAGTGACCAAGGTGCTGTCATCAAGTACAAGTGCCGTCATGACCGCACCGTTCTCCCTTCTTATCTCAACATCAAGGAGCGACTGGCCTGCAAGGGAAATGCAGATAAATAAAAAAAGAAGGGAAAACCGAAACCTATTCGCGCACATTGCAGTTTAACCTGATATAACTGGCTCCTGATGATCAGGAGTGCAATTTAGGATATTGTATCTGAATTAAAAAAAAGAAGGTTCAGCAAATGAATTAATTCTGCCAGCTTTACGGGTCAGCATCAGCAGAGGATGCTGTTTCCGGGAGCAGAAGCATTTTGAGGGTGTTCAAATGAAGAAGGTCAAGTACAAAGGTTTATTGCTGGTTATCGCGATTTTCGCAGCGATAATGGTACTTCCCGGATGTGCTGCCTCAAAGAAGCGTGAATATGCGGCGGTACGCAAGAAGAATTATCTTGACACCACGCAGCTCGGACGCAACAGGTATTTTTTCTCCAAGCAATATCAGAAAAAGCTCTACAAGTTCAAGAAGAGGTAGCGCTACTCCTCACAGTTAACCACCAGTCCGTCCCATGCCAGGGTCACATTGACGGGCAATTCACTGTTGACCTCCGCATGCTTCCCCATCTGATGGCTGATGTGTGTAATATAGGCTTTCCTGGGTGAGATCTCCCGGATAAGCTCAAGGGCCTCTCCCAGGCTATAGTGGGAGATATGCTTCTCCTTTCTGAGGGCATTTATTACCAGGTACTTCACGCCTATCAGCTTCTCCCTGGTCTCTTCGGATATGTAGTTTGCATCAGTGATGTAGGCAACATCTCCTATCCTGAATCCGAATATCGGCAACCGGTAGTGGAACACCCTGAGCGGAATGATTGTGTCTCCTCCGATGGTGAAGGGGTAATCATCAATGTTGTGCAGCTCCATCCGCGGCACGCCCGGGTACTGATGTGCCGAGAAGACATATGCATACTCCTTTCTCACCGCTGCCTGTACCCGCTCCTCGGCATAGATATCAATAGCTGCCTGGCTCCGGTAATTGAATGCCCTGAGATCATCCATACCGGCTATATGATCCTTGTGCTCGTGTGTAAGCAGTATGGCATCAATCTTTTTCACTCCTGCATTCAGCATCTGCTGCCTGAAATCAGGGCCGGCATCAATTACGAATGTATTGCGGCCGGTCTCTACCAGCAGTGAGGTCCTGAGTCGTTTATCCTTAGAGTCGGGAGATGCACAGACAGCGCATTCACAAGCAATTACAGGCACTCCCTGAGATGTTCCGGTACCAAGAAAGGTGATCTTCACCATAGCGTTTTCCTCTGTGCAAACATACTCCGAAAATGAGAGACCTGCAATAGGCTCTTTTTACTCTTTCCCCGGAGGTTATACCTCTGCAGCCCGTATGATTTTAGTATGTTTACATTCTGAACCGGGATCTTTCATGTCAGGGGTTCTATATATGCTTCCGGTTACTCTGGGTGAATCACCTGCAGAGTATTCCGTGCCGGCTGAGGTGATCAGGATCACCCTCTCCCTCAGGCTCTTTGCCGTGGAGGAGATTCGTACGGCCAGGCGCTGGCTGCGGCGTCTTGACAGCTCTTTTCCCATTGATGACACCCTCTTTTTCCCGATAGGCAAACATTCCGGCCTGTCGGCAGTAAACGAGCTCCTTGACCGTATTGAGTCGGGAAGTGATGCCGGGGTGATGAGTGAAGCAGGGATGCCCGGCCTGGCTGACCCAGGAGCCATCGTTGTTTCTGCCGCACATGAGCGAGGTATCAGGGTGGTACCCCTGGCCGGGCCCTCATCGGTGATACTGGCGCTGGCTGCCTCAGGCCTCAACGGGCAGTCATTCGCCTTCAGGGGTTACCTGCCGTCAGACAGGGGCGAGCGCCGTAAAATGATCAGGGAACTGGAGAGAAGATCATCTGACGGTACAACGCAGGTCTTCATGGAGACACCCTTCCGGAACCGGAAGCTGCTGGAGGATATACTGGAGATCTGCCAGCCGGACACCAGGCTCTGTATCGCCGCAGAGATCACCCTGCCGTCTGAGTACATTCGCACCATGACAGTGTCACAATGGCGCAGGCAGGTGCCTGACCTGGATAAAAGACCGGCAATATTCCTGATAGCTACGGGGGTCAGGTGATCCGGGTGCTACAGCCCTACCGGAGACCCTGGCTGCGGCAGGCTGCCGCCGATGCCTCCGGGCTGCCGGCGCAGGAGCAACGGAAGGACCCGGTTATTTCTTCGCCTTCCGTGTCAGCTCCACCACCTCTATATCGAAAAGCAGGGGCGTATATCCCGGGATAATCGAATAGTAGTAGCCGTAGGCATCATAATAGCCATATCCCATTGATCCGTAGGCAAGCCTGGAGGGCAGCAATACCCTGGCCTTCGTCCCCATTCTCATCTTCAGCAGGGCCAGAGACCACCCCTCGATGATATCCTTTGTTCCGACCATGAGTCTGAACGGCTTGTCAGCATCGAGGTTGCTGTCGAACACCTTTCCGTCAAGGAATGTGCCTTTGTATCTGACACCCACCGTATCGCCCTCACGCGCCGGATCGCCGGTGCCCGGGTTCAGTTCAATGAAATAGATGCCATTGGCATCGGGTGACACGGTAATATTATTCTTTGAAATATAGTCCTGTATAAGACTTCTCTCCTCCTCCTCGTACTTCCTGGCAGAATTACAGGATACGATCACGAAAGCTGCGGTTACAAAGAGTGCAGCAACAAGTTTTCTTCCCATTTTACTAGATTTCCCTCTTCCCATCAAAATCTGTTCCAAACTATTTTATCTCCCTGACCTTAACCCGGAAGACCAGTATTGCCCTTCCGGGTACCATATCGCCGTCACCGGTCAGTCCGTAGGCCAGGTATGGCGGTAGTATGAAGATATAGTCACTGCCCGCCTGCATCATCTGCAGGCCTTCATTTATGCCGCTCGGGGCCTCACTGTACCCTATGGTTATGGTCTGGTTCCCGCTGTAGCACAATTTTCCGTCGAGCAGGGTGCACACATAGTCGTAGGTCACGGCGTCACCGGTCTTTGGCCTGGGGCCGCTGCCTTCTTCCATAACAGCATACCAGAGTCCGGTATTGGTTTCGGTAAATTTCTGTTCGCTTCCGCTGATATATCCGGTGATCTCGTCGCGGTCATGTATAATCCGTGCCTTGTTGAGTTCAATCAGGTCGGCATCACTCTTCCTTATGGCATTGCTCCTGTTATCGGGCTTGTTCTGGCATCCGTCTGCCAGCAGCAGCAGCATCACTGCCATCATGGTTGTTGTTCTCATTTCCTTATCTCCCTTGCTGCCTCTTCCAGTTTGTTTCGGAATAATGGCAGAGTCTTCTCGAAGTGATCTATCACCTCGTGTACCGTACCCTTCATCTCTCCTCCAGCTGCGTTGCGGTGTCCGCCGCCGTTGAAGCACATTCGTGACAGTTCATTGGCATTGAAGCTCCCCTTTGACCTGAGTGACATCTTGACGAAACCGGTCCGTTCAACGAAGAGAACTGACAGCACTATATCCTTCATGGTAAGCAGTACATTGGCAAACCCTTCGGTATCGCCCTTGACATGGTTGAAGTTCTCGAGGTCCTCCTTTGTAAGCCATATATATGCTGTATGCAGTTCGGGGTGCACCACCATGCGGCTGTGCAGTGAGAAGCCCTTCAGCCTGATACGTTCAGGTGAGAAGTTGCTGAAGATATGGTTATAGACTCTCTCGCGGTCCACTCCCTTGTCGAGCAGGTGCCCCACGGTACGCATGGTGTCTCCGCTGAAGAAGCCATGCTCGAAGTTGCCGGTATCGGTCACTATGCCAACGTAGACAGCCGTGAAGAAGTCATTGTCATCAAACTCACCCCCCTCCATGCCGTTCACCAGGAAGTAGACAAGCTCTGAAGTCGAGCTGCGGTTCACATCAGATATTATCAGGTCGGCAAAATTGCCCGGATCGGGGTGATGGTCTATCATCACCTTCCTGGCACGGGAGTCTGTGACCAGTTGTTCGGCCTTGCCCATACGTGAGGTTGTGTTGAAATCAACCATTACAATAAGGTCAGCCCTCTCTATCAGCCTGGCACCCTGTTCCGAATTGTGATGAAAATCAACTATGCGATCCACGTCATTCATCCAGAGCAGGAATTTCTGCAAAGAGTTGGGGGAGATCATATCTGCCTCCTTCCCCCGTGAGACTATCCATCTCCTCAGCGCCAGCATGGCACCTATGGCATCACCGTCAGGATTGATGTGGCAGATGAGCACTATATGCTCAGCCTCATCAATCAGCTTTTTTAATTCTTTTGTATATTTGCCGACTTCATGCACGGTCAAAGCTTTTTTAGCGGCGACAAAGGTAGTAAAAATAACAAGCTTTAAAAACGAAGCTGAATTAAGTGGATAACCCTTACATCATGAGCAACAACATCACTTTTTCGATTATCAAGCCCGATGCCTTCGGGCGGGGCGATTCAGGCCGCATACTTGCACGCATCACCGATGCAGGGTTCCGGCTCTCAGGCCTCAGGATGGTGCAGATGACCACCCGCCAGGCAGAGGAGTTCTATGCAGTTCACCGCGAAAGACCGTTTTATCATGACCTGGTCAGGTTCATGACCTCCGGGCCGGTCATTGTCATGGCACTCATCCACAGCGATGCCGTAGAAGCATTCCGCAGACTGATAGGAGCCACTGACCCGGCAAAGGCAGAACCGGGTACCATCAGGGCCGAGTTCGGAACAAGCGTACAGGCAAATGCCGTACATGGCTCCGACTCCCCCGAAAATGCGTTGCGTGAGATATCATTCTTCTTTTCAGCCACCGAGCTCTTCTGACAAAACAAAATCTTTGCTTCCGTGTTGAGGAAGAAAAATGTGATGAACAACCCGGTTATTCAGGACTTCTCCGACAAAAAGAGACTGGAGAAGTTCTCCTCTGCATACACCCTCTCCGATATGGAGATCTTCATCTTCCCGGAGCTCTTTTATCCGCTGGTGCTTGCCAACATCATGTCGCCCATCATCTGGAAGTGGCGTGATGACCCCTGGTTTGCCGGGATAAGCCGCAAGAACTTCAACAGCCGGGCCAACCGGATCAAGCAATATATCATTGACAACTATATCTTTAACCTCGACCTTGAGACCTGGGGGCTGACAGACAAGGAGAGAGAGATTGCCCGTTTCGGCGATTTCTTTGATACCCGGCTGCTCAAGCAGTCAAACGCGCTGTTCGGCTATGAGGGTGACAAGTACTATTTCACAATAGATATCAGGCGTCATTTCGGGCTTGACAGGTATGACTCCTCGGTCATTCCCTACTGGAAGACCGAGACGGTTGAGGCGATGAGCGCCTTCCGGCACAAGGAGCATTACGGCATCGGCGCAGGCGAGTGTGTCAGCCTGTCAGCTCTCTATGCGGCAGCCATGTTCATTGTGGGCGGGGTGCCACTGGAGAAGATCTTCATGATGGCCACCCCCCTGCACTCACAGAACTTCATCGACAACAAGGAGGGGCTGCTGACCAATAACCGACGCATACTTACGAAGAACATGTGGTTCAACGGCACCTCTCTCTCAGCCAAGGCCAGAAGAGCTCTTGAGAATGAGAGGGTAACCATCGTGTCACACATAACCGGACACATACATACCGTCTATGAAAAGGCGACCATCGAGAGGAGTGCCTATGAGAGGTTCGGGGTGAAGCTGCGTGAGTTTGTAAGTACTCCCCTTACCTCCACCGTATTCATCAACTTCCTCAGATTCAAGACTGAATATAAATGCCTGTTCCAGTACCATTACCTGCGTACAGGAACAGATTATTACATCACCCTCGAGAAGCTGCTTGAATATGAGCACTCATCAAAGCAGAGTCTGAACGGGGATACCCGCAACAGGCTGCTGGCCGAGGTTGACCAGGAGGAGTTCCAGTACCAGCCCGTCAACGGGAAGATCATTCTCAATGAGGTTGAGAAATATCTCGATGAGAAGGCTGCATCAGGAGAGGAGATCACTGCAGCCATGTTCCTGGAACGGTTCCCTACAGAGCACACTGACTGTGTCGAAAAGATGTTTGCCGACCTGGGCAGTTTCATTGCTACCGAGCCCAGACTGCCTGAGATCAAAGGAAAAGAGTTTGTCACCGAGCCTTATCCGGTTATTGCGGTCACAGACAGCCGCGACGAGATCATCCGGAAGATCACTGCCATGGCCGGCGCCTCGGAGATGGCACTTCTCACACTCTATGTTTACCGTGAGATGGGCATGACTGACTGGCTCCCCTTTGTCAAGGCAGCCATTGAGCGCAACCCGGTTTCTCACGATACTCTCGGGGGTAAAAGTGCAGATGAGATCTACACTGTCATCAGCAGCCTCCCGGACATATCTATCTACGACTCTGGGCGTATGGCACAGCCAGATGAGGTATGGACATTCGGCAGGGGTGACGGTGCAGAGAAGGCATTCCTCATGGCGGAGGCACTTATTTTCAACAACCCGGAGGCAGTGGTCGGGATTATAATGCAGAACCAGCATGTGTCGGTACATTTCTCGGGGCAGGAGTATCTTTTCAACAGCAGCAAGGGGCACCAGCGCAGCATCACCATAAGGAGGGGCAGCTACTCGGTCACTCAGTGAAGCACAATCTCCCTGATCAGCTCCTCGCCGGCATGGCTGTTGATACGGTTCATGAGCTGCCCGCGCATCATCATCAGCTCATTGCGCACCACCGATGAGGTGAGGTAGAGGTGCAGCACCCCATCTTTCACATAAACCTTTCTGGTACGTGCTGTTATAGCCCTGCCGGCAATCGTCTCCCAGGTGTTTATGACGGCTGCATCCTTCAGACCCTGCTCAAGGCGGTACTCCCTGATCAGGCTCTCGAGAGCCTCTCCCAGCGTGATTGTCCTGTTCCGCCTCATTTTACCTCCCCCCGTTGGTTATCTCCTCCTCGATACCCTGTTTCCCTATCCGGTAGAGCCTGAAATCGACCCCGGCACTGTCAAGGATGCGATGGATACGTTCCTGTTGTGTATCGGTTATGAATACCTGTCCGAACTCGCCCGATCCCACCAGCCTGATGATCTCCTCCACCCGGCCGAGATCGAACTTGTCGAAGATATCATCGAGGAGCAGTGCCGGTGCCAGTCCGTTCACCCTGGTTATCAGTGCGAAGTTAGCCAGCCTCAATGCCACGATGAACGATTTCTGCTGTCCCTGGCTGGCCGTAGTGCGTGCCGAATGGCCGTCAATCTCAAAGATCAGGTCATCACGGTGTATCCCGGTGGTGGTATACTGCAGCAGGAAGTCCTTCTCCCTTGAGCCGGCCAGCAGCTGCAGGTAGTCACCCCCCTTCAGGTGTGACCGGTAACTGATCGAGACCTTCTCGGCATTGCCTGAAATCTTGCCGTAGTATGACCGGAAGAGGGGCAGCAGTTCGGCGGTGAGCCTTGAGCGCGCCTGGAAAATCACCCCGGCTGCCTCTGCCAGCTGTCCGTCATATATCTCCAGCAGCCCCGGGCTGTCACTGCCGGAACGCAGAATCTTGTTCCGCTGTGCCAGCATCCTGTTGTAGCGCATGAGTGCATCAAGGTAAACCGGGTCATACTGACTGATGATCATATTGAGGAACCGCCTGCGTTCATCACTGCCTCCCGTGATAAGGGTGCTGTCAGCCGGCGAGAGCATCACCACCGGGAAGCGGCCCACATGGTCAGACATACGCTGATACTCCTTGCCATTCATCCTGAACACCTTCTGTCTGGCCTTCTGGAATGCACAGTAAAGCTCATTGGCATCGCCATTGCTGACAAAGGTGCCCCTGATCATGAAATACTCCTCACCATGCCTGATACTGAGGGTATCAGAGCTATTGAAGAAGCTTTTTGTGAGTGAAAGGTAATGGATCGCATCCAGGATATTGGTCTTGCCCACCCCGTTGTTGCCGACAAAGCAGTTGAATCCCGGTGAGAGGTCAAGGGTAACCTCCTCATAGTTTTTGAAGTTGGTCAGTTCAAGCCTTGAGAGATGCATCACCTGATGAGATTGCTTTCCGGAGGGTCAAAGTTACGAAAAGAAACAGCTGCACGGCGCGTCAGATTGCGGCCGGGAGATTTTTTTTCATCTTTGTTTTTATATAAGGGCATAAATAGTACTTTTGCGGAGTTGTTTTCAGACCTGTAACAGAGTAGATTCATATGAGCAAAAAGAAGAAGGCTGCAGCCCCCAAGGGGATTGAGAGTGTAGAGCAGACACTGACAAAGACCGAACAGTTCCTTGAAGAGAATTACAAGCCGCTGCTGTATGTACTGGCCGGCGCAGTGGTACTGGTAGGTCTGGTCTGGCTGCTGCGCATGTATACCGGCAAAAAGAATGAAGAGGCTCTCAGCCAGATGTACATGGCCGAGATCTATTTCGGGAATGATTCCCTCAGGCTGGCTCTCAACGGCGACGGCAACAACCTCGGATTCATTGATATTGCAAAAGAGTACCGCAACACCAGGTCAGGCCGGCTGGCCAATTTCTATGCCGGCGCCTGTCTCATACACCTGGGTGAGTATGAGGAGGCCATCAGGTATCTCAACCGTTTCAGGGTGAAGGATGAGGTTCTTGCTCCCCAGGCAAAGGGACTGATAGGTGATGCCAGGGTTGAGCTGGGCGACAAGGATGCAGGTATTAAATATTATCTCGAGGCTGCAGAGATGGCCGACAACTCATTCTTCAGTCCCATCTGCCTGCTCAAGGCCGGTATGATCTATGAGACTGACGGCAAGTACAGTGAGGCACTCAGGCTCTATGAGCGTATACGTGACAAGTACCCCGAGAGCAATGAGGGACGCAGCATTGACAAGTACATTGCCAGGGTCAAACTGCATACCGACTGATTGATGGCCACGCGCGACCTGTCAGACTATAATCCGTCTCTTGTACCCGACGCTTCCGGCATGCGGTTCGGCATCGTGGTTGCCGACTGGAACAGCGAAGTGACCCACTCCCTTCTCAGGGGTGCGACAGAGACCCTCAGGCGTCATGGGGTCTCTGATGATGATATTGTTGTCAGGCATGTGCCCGGTGCCTTTGAGCTCACACTGGGCGCCCAGTGGCTGGCCGAGTATGATGACCCGGACGCGGTTATCTGCCTCGGTTGCGTGATACAGGGCGAGACGCCGCACTTCACCTACATATGCCAGGGTGTTACGCATGGTATCACCCAGCTCAACCTCGACTACAACATCCCGTTCATCTTTGGAGTACTCACCACCCTCACCCTTGAGCAGGCCCTCGAGAGAGCCGGCGGAACATTCGGCAACAAAGGCGATGAGGCTGCGGTAACTGCCATCCGTATGGCTGCCCTGCAACGGCTTATGGAAGAGTAGTTGCTATCTCCTGCAGAGGCCGCGGTAAGGGCAGTAGTCGCACCGGCGCCGGAAGGGTGTCATCACAAAATCCTCATCATCAGAGAATATCTTACCCAGTGAGAGGTTCAGTCCGGCGGCGAACTCAGCCATGAATGACTGCCACTCGCCTCTGACAGCTCCGGTACCGTTCAGTCCCGCCACATCAGCGTATGGCGAGAACTGCCCCGAACCTATCTGCTGTATCCAGTATATTGCCGGCAGTATCACCCTGTCAGGGTATGCCGGTCTGATCAGCGTGCAGTAGAGCAGTGTCTGCCGCAGGGCATCAGCCTGTCTCTCCCTGGTCTCATCGAAGAGCCCTTCGGCTGTGACCTTCTCCCTCCTGGGGGTGCCGGTCTTGTAGTCCACCACCCTCACCACTCCGCCGGTGGTATCAATGCGGTCTGCCCTGCCACCCAGCCGTATGACTGTCTCTCCCCTGCCTGTTGCGACCGGGAATTCAGCTTTCACCTCCTCCTCCAGGCCAAGCAGCCCGAGATCGGTGATTCTGCCGTCATACTCCAGCAGTACGCGCAGGTACCTCTCCATCACCTCGATGATAATCATCCCCTTGCCCGAGAGGAGTGTCTCCCTGTCCCACTGCATCTCGCGCATGGCGGCACTGATCAGCAGGTTCCTGATCTCCTCACGCCTTCCAGCCATCCCTGCCAGCCGGCTGCCCGCCCCGGTCACTCCCCTAAGCGGCTCGTAGATCGATTTCACTGCATCATGAAGTATGTTCCCGAACCGCCGGTGATCGATCTCGGTTCCCAACTCCTCCTCCTCGGGCATATCACATACATACCTGAAATAGAATCGCATGCGACAATAGAGCCAGGTGTTCACAGCACTGGGCGACAGGTACTTCCCCTCTTCACGGTCACCGCTGTAACGGCTGAGCAGGCTGTCGGTATGGTGCTCCCTGCGGGCAATGGTTCCGGGCATCACGGCGCTGCGGCCGACGGTGATCCAGACGGTCTCACGCTCAGGAGCAAAGGAGGGAGTATAGACCATCCGTGCGAGGTAGCGGCTCATCTCGCCGCTGTTGAGGCCCTGTGCAGCCGAGTTGTAGAGGAACCACCCCTTCGTGGGTCTGCGCAGCAGCCTGTAAAAGTAATAGGCGAATACCGCCTCCTGTTCATTGACCGTCGGCAGGCCGAAGGCACGCCTGATATTGTAGGGTATGAAGCTGTTGTCATAGGAGATGGCAGGAAATATTCCCTCATTCAGGGAGAGGAAGATGATATTGTCAAACTCCAGTGCCCTGGTCTCGAGCACCCCCATCACCTGCAGCCCCTTCAGCGGTTCACCGGAGAAAGGGATAATCATCCTGCGGAAGATACGGTCAAGCAGCCTGATGCAGGTGTCGTGACCCAATTCCAGGCTATGACTGCCGATCAGGTTTGATATCCTGACGGTTGCAGTGATTGCCATGCGCAGGTACTCGCGATCGGTGCTGTAGCTTACTCCCTCACTCTCAGCGCTGAAGGTAGCCTCCTCCAGCATCTCCATCACCCCGGTGAGGTATCCGGGCAGGGCGGCGCCTTCAGCCGGCACCTCAAAGAGTCTCCCCGAAGATCTCTCTCCGGAGAGTATCCCGGCACCGACCCTTATCATGTTACCCGATATGATCTTCCTGATCAGGGCGGTGCCGTCGTCGCCTGCCAGCAGCCGGTAGTACTGGTGGCGCAGGAGGGCTATGAGGTCGCTGCTGCGGAAAGAGACCATGCCGCTGCTCCTCCTGGCCGACCTCACCATCGTCATCAGCTGCCTGAGGAATGAGTAGAGCGGGGTGAGCCTGAAAGGGTGCCCCATGGTCACGTTGACATCCTCCACCGTTTCGGGCAGTGAGTCAATCAGCGGCATGAGCAGCTTCTCATCAGCCAGTATCACGGCTGTTGAGGTGAGATCCATACCTTTGGGAACGATCTCCTCCTCGAGCAGCCGGGCAGCCATCACTGCCTGTGCAGTATCTGACGGGGTATCTATGATATGCCACCTCCCCCCCGCAGAGCTGGGAGCATGAGACCCTTCAGGTGAACCCGGAGGCCCTGCGAATGCAGATGGAGACTCCGCAGGTGAAACAGGAGGCTCCGCGAATGCGGCAGAAGACCCTGCAGGTGAATCCGGAGGACCTGCGAATGCAGATGGAGACCCTGCAGGTGAACCCGGAGACCCCGCGAATGCAGATGGAGGCCCTGCAGGTGAGCCCGGAGGCCCCGCAAATGCCGCTGGAGATCCTGCAGGTGAAACAGCTGACTCCGCGCCGGCGGCGCAGTTGCCGAACACCTTCCTGTTTTCGGCTATGAAGAGTGAAGCCTTGTGCCCCGGCTCATCCATGAAGAAGTGGTCATCATCCCAGTAGAAGTCTGCCACGCCCTGCTGTTTCATATAGAGAAAGAGTCTCTTCTCACAGCTGTTGAGGGCATTCAGCCCCGCTATGTGCCACCTTTTTCCCTCCGGCAGCTGCAGCGTGCCTGCCATCGCCTGCTCTGCCACCTCGCGGCAGAGCATCCCGTCGCCGGCCGCTCCCTCAGCAATCATCGCCTCCCGGAAGGCGGAGTAGAGCGTTGCCAGCCTCCCCCATACGTCGCGGAAGCGGGTGCGTGCCTGGCTCGTCTCCGCCCCCGCGGGGTTAAACGAGCTCCAGAAGCGGCGTACGATTGAGACCTGCTCGTCGGTGAGCCCGCCAAACCGTTCATCGATCTCCTTCATGTCAGAGATATTGGCATAGAGCTTAGCCGCATCTGCCATATAGAGGTCAATATCATTGAAATCGCCGGCTATCACCTCTCCCCACGACCAGAAGTCATCAAAAGCCATCTCGCTGCCGTATAGCTCCCTGTAGACCCTATAGAGGGTGAATATCTGCCGGTCGGTATCTGCCGGCACCAGGGTTGTCATTGAGCGGAAGAGGTCGCTGACCGTCATCATGGCCGGTGCCCACATCGGTTTGTCACTGAGCCGTGCCAGTGCCCGGGTGAGCCAGAGGCCTGCCCGGCGGCTGGGCAGTACCACCACCTGCTGATCCATGCTGCTGCCGCAGCACTCATAAAGCCTCTTTGCCACCCTGTCGAGAAAGTTCATATTCAGCTCTTTTTCCAGAGTCTCCCCTGCCATGTATCACGTTGCTGCAGCCTGCCGGCAAACATTCCGGCTATCTCGCTGCTGCGCACCTTCCAGTCACGCGGGTCATCAAGCAGCCGTCGCGGCGCCTCGCCGCTGATACGGTCAATCATGATGGCCGGCGAGAGCCTCTCTGTGAACGAAACCACCAAGTCAAGGTATTCTTCGAGCGAGAAGAGACTGAACCGTTCAGGGTCACGGTGGTATTCGGCAGCCATAGCGGTATTCCGTATCAGCTGCAGCTGCCGTATCTTCAATGATGTCAGCGGCAGCTGCGAGATCAGGTCTGCACTCTCCACTATCTGCTGCGGTCTCTCTCCCGGCAGCCCGAAGATCAGATGTGCCCCCACGTTCAGTCCGCGTGCAGCGGTCTCCCGAATTGCCCTGACCGAGGTTGCGAAGTCATGCCCGCGGTTCACCCTCATTAGTGTCTCATCATTTACCGACTCAACACCATACTCCACCGCCACGAAGTACTCATGTGCCAGCAGTGCCAGCCTGTCGAGCAGTTCGTCATCCACACAGTCAGGACGCGTTCCTATAACGATGCCTGTCACCGCAGGATCACCGAGTGCCTCGGCATAGAGTGCCATCAGGCTGTCAAGGTCTGCGTAGGTGTTGGTATATGCCTGGAAGTAGGCAATGAAACGGTATGCCCTGCGATATCTGCGGCGGTGAAACTCTATCCCTTCGGTTATCTGCCCGGTTATGCTCTTCTCCGGTGTGCAGTAGGCGGGCAGGAAGGCCTCATTGTTGCAGTAGGTGCACCCGCCCGCCCCCAGGGTGCCGTCGCGGTTCGGACAGGTGAACCCTGCATTTATGCTCAGTTTCTGTACCCTGCCCCCGAAGAGCCTGGTGAGCCAGTCAGCATACGAGTTGTACCTGCGGTCCTGCTGCCACTCATATTTCATCCCGCCGCTCATGCCTCTTCAATAATAGTTTTGTCCACATACCAGAGGTATGATTTCACGTTGCGGTATCCCATTCCCCTCAGCAGCTCCCGGTATACTGCAGCCTGCTTTCGGTGCTGCGGTACCGGCTCGCCGAACTTATAGTCGACCGCAGTGATGGCATCACCGCTGATCATAACCCTGTCGGGTCTCCTTGCCGTTCCGGAGGGCAGAATCACTGAAGCCTCCGTCATTACCCGGCAGCTCCCATCGAACCATTGCCGCACCCTCTCACCGGCGATCATCTCCTTCAGCCGTTTAACGGTACCGCTGCGTCTCTCTTCCGGCAGCCGTCCATTGCGGCAGGCGCGGTCTACGGCCCGCTCCACATCATCAGCCGTTACAATGCTGCTCAGTATCTCATGCATAACTATCCCGTAGGCCCTGCCCCCCGGTTCAAGCAGTTTCATCTCATCAGCCGGCACGGTGCCGCCCGTTCTGAGCCTGAGGCCGGTACGCGGCGGAGCGACACGGTAGCTGCTGATCCCCCTGTGTGCCGCAGGCTCATCATGATCAATGACCGGCATCTCACCGCACTCAATCGTTATCATCTCCTCTCCCTCACTCACCCTGAACTCATCGGGCAGTTCACGGAGCGAATCATTGAGCAGATTCGCGGTACTGGCCTTCCTGCCCGGGGCAGATGACCCGGTATCGGGTGCCATAACCAGCAGGACATCAACAGCCCTGGTGAAGGCCACATACATCAGGTTCACCGCATCGAGCCATTCGGAAGCCTTCTCCAGGGCAGCCTCGGCAGCAAAGAGCGAGTCATCGAGGCGTGCGGTGAACTCAGGCAGTACCGCCGGCATGGGCCTGAATGGTGCAGGTACATCGGTGATCCACAACAGCCGGCTGGTGAATCCCCGCCTGGCGACCTCCCACCCTGCGAAGGGTACAATCACAACTTTCCCCTGAAGTCCCTTCGCCTTGTGTATCGTCATGATTCTCATTGCCTCCTGACGTTCTGACTGGCTGATGGTGCTATGACGCCCCTCCTCATCCCACCACCCGATGAAGGCCGACAGATCCGAGCTGTAACGGCTGGTCCAGTTGAGCACCACGTCACGGAAAGCTGCTATATAGGCAATGTTCGCACTCTTTTCTCCCAGCCTGAAGAAGCGTATCATGCTTCCGACAGCATTGCTGAGAGAGAGGTTTCGTAATCCCTCCAGCTCCTCCTCCCATCCGTCAGGCAGGATTCTGCCTGTCTCGCCGGCCTCGTCTCCCGCATATAGATCAGGGTCTCCTCCGCCGTTTGCCAGTACGTATGAGCGTACCATCTGGCTGCGGTTGATCCTGCTCTCAGGGTCGGCCAGGTATCTCAGGCATGCAACCATCAGGGTGACTGCCGGGTTGCGTTCCAGCAGCAGCGACTCACCCGAGGTGACCTCATAGTTGTATCTCCTCCGCTTCTCCGGGGGGGCGGCGGCGCTGTACTCGAGGATGCGGCTGATAATGCTCTTTCCCTCCTCATTCGTCCGGCAGAGGAAAAGGATATCACCGGCGCGGCAGCCGTGGTCCTGCAGCTCTTCGATCACCGCAGGCAGTTCATGCAGCACTCTCTCCTTCCAGCCTTCATCCTCCCGCTCCCTGAAGAGTGTCACCCTGACCCATCCGCCCGGCTTCTCTTCTGTGCCTTCCTGTTCCGATCCCTTGTAGATATCTTTTATGCTCAGGCGGTCGGTCTGCAACCTTTCGTCGCACTGTGCCGGTATCGCGTCAGGGCGGAAGAGCAGGTTATTGAACCTTATGATATTGAGTCTGCTGCGGTAGTTGGTCTGCAGTTCTACTGTCTGCACCGCCTCCTCTCCGAAGGCTGCCGCCGCCTCACCGTGTATTATGCGCCAGTCGCTGTTGCGCCAGCGATAAATAGACTGCTTCACGTCTCCCACCACCAGGTTGTCCATCCCCCGTGAGAGCGTCTCGGCCATCAGCGGCCTGAAGTTGTTCCACTGTATCCGTGAAGTGTCCTGGAATTCGTCAATGATGTAGTGATCATATGCCGCGCCTATCTTCTCATAGATGAACGGGGTATCATCATCGGCTATCAGCCTGCTTATCAGCTCTCCCGAGTCTGACAGCAGGAAGAGGTTACGGTTGTGTGCCTCCTCGCGCACCTGCTGGCTGATTGCTCCCAGTATCCCCATCACATGTATGGTTCGCATCTGTGCCATTGCGGCGTTGTATAACGGATACTGCTCATCGAAGAGGCGCGATATTGACTTCACCACCCTGCCGAGGCCCTGCTCCATGGCGCTCCCGAATGCCTGTACCGTGTCCGGCGGAGCGCCTGCGGCATGGTACTTCCCCTCGTCGGCCGCCTTGTTCCAGGTAGCACCCGGACTGGAGAGATCACCCCGGGCATATTTCTCCAGGGCTGCCCCCACTCCTCCCCTGCTTTTTGAGAGGAAGTCATCAGGGGTCAGTCCGCACCCGGTAAATATCCGCACCCCCTCTTCTGCCAGGCCGATCAGCTCTGACTCAAACGCTCTCCTGGCGGCGAACACCTTTCCCGCATACTCAGCCATCACCCGGTAGTCACCGATCATATCGCGCTCCGCATCGGTCAGCTGCCGGAACTCCTCCCTGAAGACCTCGCCGGCTATCTCCATGATCTCGCGCCTGATATCCCAGCCCTTGCTGTCATCAAGGCGTGATGCAACGTATGACGAGATCCAGCCGAGCAGCTTCGGGTCGCTGTCGAGCCCGGCCAGGAGGTCATCCACGGCATCAGAGAGGATAGTCTCATGCTCAAGCTCAATCTCATACCCTGCCGGGATATCTATCTCACGGGCGAATGCCCTGATCACCCGCTGGAAGAAGGAGTCGATGGTACCCACCGCAAAGCGGGAGTAGTCCTGCAGGATATTCTCCAGGGCCTTAGGCGCGTTTCTCTTCACTGTAGCCTCAGCCTTATGGCGGTCAGGCCACACTGCAGGGAAATGACGGTTGAGATACTCTGCAAACCGGCTTCGCTCAGCAGCACCCTCGGGGGTATCAAGCCCGAGCAGGTAGAGCCTGCGAAGGATGCGATCCTTCATCTCGGCTGCAGCCGCATTGGTGAAGGTGACCGCCAGTATGGCACGGTATTCACCGGGATCATGAAGCACCCTGGAGAGGTAGAAGGCGGTCAGTGCATGAGTCTTTCCCGTGCCGGCAGAGGCACTGTATTTCAATAGTTTGCCCGGTGAATTCATCATGTGAAAAATAGTGAAAAATCTATCTCATCCGAGAACCGGCCGGAACTAGTTTTCAACATATTGAGTTAAAGCCTTACTTTTGCTGCATGAAAGGGAAGGTTGTCATAGGGCTGTCAGGCGGGGTAGACTCGAGCGTGGCTGCATGGCTGCTGCAGGAGCAGGGGTATGAGGTGGAGGGTATCTTCATGATCAACTGGCATGACAGCCGCGGCCTGCTGAAGGGTTACTGTCCCTATGATGAGGATATCACCTTTGCCGAGATGGTGGCCCGGAAGCTGAAAATCAGGCTCCGTGTTGCCGATCTCAGTGATGAATACCGCCACCGCGTGGTTGATTATATGTTCAGTGAGTATAGTGCCGGCCGCACTCCCAATCCTGACATTCTGTGCAACCGCGAGATCAAGTTCGACTCCTTTGTGCGTGAGGCCCGCAGGCATGGTGCCGAATATATTGCCACCGGGCACTACTGCCGCAATGAGCAGACGCTGGCCGGAGGGGTTAAGGTCAACCGGCTGCTTGCCGGTATTGACCGTGCCAAGGACCAGAGCTACTTCCTCTGCCAGGTGGGTCAGCATCAGCTTGACAACGTGCTCTTCCCGCTGGGCGGGCTCACCAAACCCCGTGTGCGTGCCATAGCCGCTGAGCTGGGTCTGGCCACCGCCGTGAGGAGAGACTCGCAGGGTATCTGCTTTGTCGGCAAGGTTGACCTGCCCACCTTCCTGCAGCAGCAGCTGGAGGCGAGAAGAGGTGACATAATCTATGTTCCCGACGGCACTCACTTTACCATCTGGCCCGACGGACTGCCTGCAGATACGCCTGATGATGAAGAACTGGCTGCCATGGCAGCCCCTCACATACTGAGGAGGGATGAGGGCAGGATTGCCGGTGAACACAACGGCGCACACTTCTTCACGATAGGCCAGCGCAAGGGACTTGGGCTGGGAGGCTACCGCGAACCGCTGTTCGTCATAGGTACCGACACAGCCGGAAACATCATCTATGTGGGTGAAGGTGAACAGCATGGCGGACTATGGCGGAAAGGACTCTTCATCAATGCCGCGGAGGTGCATTGGATCAGGCCCGACCTGGCCATGAGCGGGGACGGGGCACGCGATTACATGGTACGCATACGTTACCGCCAGCCGCTGCAGAAGGCACGCCTCTATGCCCGCAGCGAAGGGTACTACATAATCTTCGAAAAAATGCAGCGCGGAATTACCCCGGGTCAGTTTGCAGCATGGTATGACGGGGAGGAGCTGCTTGGATCAGGCGTCATCTCTGCTTAGCCGGTAAACAGATAAAACCAGTTTGATGCTGGTTTAACAATAATTATTTACATTTGGGGTTATTTACTAAATGACCAAGAAAATTAAAGGACCATGAAAAAACTGCTTTTTTCCTTGATTTTTGTCGCTTTTGCCTAGGGCGTGAACGCACAACAGGGCAATGTGATAAAGACCAACCCCATCGGGATGGCCTTCGGCAATTTCAATCTCACCTATGAGAAGACGCTGGGTACAACCTCGTCTGTACTGATCAGCGGCTATTACTGGTACAAACTTTTTAGTGTTGATGTCAATATTGGCGGAGCAGGGCTGGGGTACCGATACTATTTCACTCACCAGAACAAACCGGTCCCTGCCGGATTTTACATTACACCAAATGTTGCCTTTTTGTTTGGCAGGGGTGATGCGGACGATAATACAACCCTTATACGTGCCGGTGCAGAGATTGGCTACCAGTGGGTCTGGAGCAGCGGCTTTGCGCTTGACCTTGGGATAGGTCCCTCCTATTACTTCAATAAAGATGAGGAGCTGAGAGGTATCTTGCCGAGTGCCACCCTGGCTATCGGTTTTGCCTTCTAGGCAACAGACCATAGAAGAGATTGAAGAGGCTGCCTCCCCCACAGGGGAGCGTAGCCTTTTTTTTGTTTACGAGAGCCGGTCGCGGTAGTCGGTGTACCCGAACTCACGTACCAGCCTGAACTTCTGGTCAGCCGTCCATATGCCTATATGCGGGTGGGGCACGCCATTGAAGGTGGTAGTCTTGACCATGGTGTAGTGTATCATATCCCAGAAGATGATACGGTCACCGGGCTTCAGCTCCCGGTGGAATGACCAGTCGCCCATGAAGTCGCCTGAGAGGCATGAGTTGCCTCCCATGCGATAGGTAGGCTTGCCCGGCACGGGGTCAAACGCCCCCAGTATCACCGGCTTATATGGCATCTCCAGGCAGTCGGGCATATGGGCCGTGAATGAGACGTCGAGCATGGCGGTCTGTATGCCGTCACGAACGATGATATCCTCAACGGTTGCCACCAGTTCGCCTGTCTCCCACGCAAAGGCGCTTCCCGGCTCCAGGATGACATGGATGCGATGCTTCTCACGGAACCGCTTCAGCAGGTCAACCAGGTGAGCGGTGTCATAATCTTTCCGCGTGATGAGATGCCCGCCGCCCATATTGATCCACCTGATATGCGGCAGCAGGTGCCCGAACTTCTCCTCCACCACATTGAGCACCTTCTCAAGGGCGTATGAGTCTGACTCAAAGAGGACATGGAAATGGAGCCCTTCGATCCCTTCAGGCAGCCCCTCCCGGAGCTCTGAAGCGGAGACGCCCAGCCGTGAGCCGGGGAGGCTGGGGTTATAGATACCGTGCGATATCTCGGAGAATTCAGGGTTGATTCGCAAGCCGGGGGAGATATGTTTCCCCTCGCGCAGCAGCACCGGCCTGAACCTGCGGTATTGTGCCAGTGAGTTGAAGGTTATGTGCGAGCTGTAAAGCAGTATGGTTCCGAACTCCTCGCTGCGGAAGACCGGTGAGTAGGTGTGTGCCGGTGCCCCCATCTCCTCATAGGCGAGCCGTGCCTCGTGTATTGAGCTGGCTGCCGCCCCGGAGATATACTCACGTACCACCGGGAAGACCGACCACATGGCAAACCCCTTGAATGCCAGGATTATCTCTGCGCCTGACTCATCTGCCACCCTTTTTATGAGGGCCAGGTTCCTTCTGAGCCGCTCCTCCTCCAGCACGAAGCATGGAGAGTAGACCTTGCCGTAATCTATCATGTCACAGTTCCAGGTCTATGCCACTCTTCTCATGCCACGGCAGCCCCAGCCTGGCCACCTCCTTCATGAAGGGGTCGGGGTCGAACTGCTCGACATTCCATACTCCGGGCCTCTTCCAGAGCCCTTTCAGGTACATCATTGCACCCGTGGCAGCCGGCACGCCGGTGGTATAGCTTACCGCCTGGGTGCCTGTCTGCCGGAATGCCTCCTCATGGCTGCAGTTGTTCCATATGTAGTAGCTCTTTTCCTTCCCCTCCTTGTCGAGCCCCCTGATGCGGCATCCTATTGAGGTCTCACCCCTGTAGTTCTCGCCCAGGTCACCCGGGTTGGGCAGCACCTCCTTGAGGAACTGTATGGGTATGATCTCCACCCCGTTGTATATCACCGGGTCAATACGGGCCATGCCGATGTTCTGTATCACCCTCAGGTGGGTCAGGTACTCCTCGCTGAAGGTCATCCAGAACCTTGCCCTGCGGATGGTGGGAAAGTTCCTTACCAGTGACTCCAGCTCCTCGTGATAGATCAGGTATGACTCCCTGGGGCCTATACCCGGATAGGTCAGGGTGCGGTGTATCTCATGCGGTTCGGTCCAGACCCATTTGCCATCCTCCCAGTACTTTCCCTTCTGGGTCACCTCACGGATGTTTATCTCGGGATTGAAGTTGGTTGCGAAGGGTTTGCCATGGTCTCCGGCATTGCAGTCGACGATGTCGAGATAGTGTATCTCGCTGAAGTGATGCTTTGCGGCATGCGCCGTGAAGACGCCCGTCACGCCCGGATCGAATCCGCAGCCCAGTATGGCGGTGATGCCGGCCTCGCGGTAGCGGTCATGATAGGCCCATTGCCATGAGTACTCATACCTGGCCTCATCGGGCGGCTCATAGTTGGCGGTATCGAGGTAGGCGACACCGGTGGCCAGGCAGGCGTCCATGATATGCAGATCCTGGTAGGGCAATGCCAGGTTCACCACGATATCGGGCCTGAACTGCTCTATCAAAGCAACCATCTCGCCGACATTATCGGCATCTACCCTTGCCGTCTGCACCCTGTTGCCGCCAATTCTGTCAGCTATGGCGTCACACTTCGATTTGGTGCGGCTGGCCAGCATAATCGATTCAAACACTTCAGGCATCTGAGCCATCTTGGTCACGGCGACCGTTCCCACGCCGCCAGCGCCCACAACCAGTACCTTTCCCATTGTCAGTCATTGAGGTTTCCTGCAAAGGTAATTTTTTCAGACATTTTTCCCAGTCACGCAACAGGGTTAGCGGAAAAGTTATATTTTTGCACACGTATCAACAGTATTGTCTTTTATGGACGATTATCACCCTAGCAGAAAACTTAATTCCGTTCTGCAGAGGTAAGCCGGCAAGGGTACCTCCGCGGAACAGAGATAGGAGGTATTAGCATGATTACTTACTGGCAAATGATCCCAAACGGTCTCCTACCGTTGAACTCATTCGAAAAAGGCTGCATTGTAAACATTACCGACCCGACCCCGGCCGAGCTGGGCATTCTCAGGAATACCCTGAAGATCCCGGAGGATTTCCTGGCAGACATACTTGACATTGATGAGCGGTCACGCATGGAGGTTGAGGATGATATGCTGCTGATGATATACCGTATCCCCTACCTGAACCAGTCAAACGGCATACCCTTCACAACCATACCGCTGGGGCTGGTGCTTGACAACAATAACCTGGTCATCATCTGCCAGCGCAACAATGAAGTACTTGATGATTTCTTCAGCCGCAGCGGCAAGGGGATTATCATTGAGACCAAGATCGATCTTATCCTGCATCTCTTCATGAGGGCAACCATGTTCTACCACCGCTACCTGAAGCAGATCAACAACCAGACCGCCATCATTGAGCAGGAGCTTGAGAAGTCTACCAGGAACCAGGAGCTCCACAAGCTCCTTAAGATGGAGAAGTGCCTGGTCTATTTCACCACCTCATTGCGTTCAAACGACCTGATGATGCTCAAACTGAAGAACTCCAAATGGATACGTGACTATGAGTTTTCATCTGATCTTCTTGAGGAGACAACGATTGAGAACCGTCAGGCGATTGAGATGGCAAAGATCTACACTGACATTCAGAGCAGTATGATGGATGCTTTTGCGGGAGTCATCTCAAACAACCTGAACATTGTGATGAAATCACTGACCATCATCACCATCGTTCTGATGATACCTACCCTTATTGCCAGCTTTTACGGGATGAACGTTCCCAACCGCCTTGAGAACAACATGAGTGCCTTCTGGCTGCTTATCGGGGTATCGGCTCTTCTCTCAGCCATCAGCGTTATCGTCCTCAAGCGGAAGCGGCTGATGTGATCATTATGGTACTCATGCGACTCCTTCCGGTCTCAGTCGCCATCTTTCAGCCTCTCATGCTCTGAAGCGGTCTGCCCCGGCGGTTCACTGCTCTTTCTTAAGGTGTTCCCTGATCTTTTCGAGGCTGGCCGGTGTGCCGGCATCAAACCAATAGCCGTAGTCATGCAGATATGTCATGATCAGGTGGCTCCTGGCAAGCATCAGGTAGAGTGAGGTGAGCGAGTAGATACCCTCCTCCATCAGGCTGAAGATGCCGGGTGAGAGCACCTGTATGCCTGAGAAACCCACCTCATCGAGGTTCTTGCGGCTTCCCACTGTCAGTATCTCCTCTTTTGTCTGGTTGTTGCGCCAGCCTCTCAGGCGCCTGCCGCCATCAACCAGCAGCATCCTGTTTCCCGGCCGGTGTCTCACTGCCAGGGTGGCCAGGGCGCCGCTGGCAGTATGCTGCCGGTACATCTCTTCAAGGTCAATGTCAGTGAATTCATCCACATTGTAACCCAGGAACGGCTCGCCGGCAAAAAACTCCCTGGCATGGTAGAGTCCGCCTGCGGTATCGAGCAGCTGGCTGCGCTCATCAGAGACGGTCAGTGCATATCCTTTGCCGCGCAGTTTCTCTATCTCTTCCAGCATCATCTCCGGGTGGTGATGGATATTGACTATCATGTCGGTGAACCCGGCCCCCGTCAGTTTGCGGGCCGAATGCTCGAGCATGGTGATTCCGTTGACCTCTATGAGTGCCTTGGGTCTGTCGTCCGTCAGCCGCCCCAGCCGCGTGCCGAGGCCGGCAGCAAAGATCATTGCCTTCATTTCGCGATGGCCAGGTGTTTTACCGTCACCTCAACTCCGGGCATGGCCGAGAGCATTGAGGCCACCCGCTCAGCCACCCACACCGAGCGGTGATGTCCGCCGACACATCCGAAGGCTGCCCGTATATTGACGATCCCCTTGCGGCGCATCATGGCCAGAGAGTTGCGTATGATATTGGTGCAGTCGCCTGCGAAAGCTACCGCCTCATCATCATTGTTGTAAAACTCAATCACCTCAGGGTCGAGACCCGTGGTATCGGTCAGCCCTGCCTCGGTCTCAGGGTTACGCAGTCCGCGGCAGTCGAAGACGAACCCACTGCCATTGTCATAGTTCACCATCCGCCCCCTGGTGTAGGCGAAGCTCTCGAGCTCGATGGTAACCATCTGCTGGTAATGTTCCAGTATCCGGTATTTGCGCTGCAGCGGCACCGCCAGAGACGCCTTTCTCAGCTCAGGCAGATCTATCTGTACCGCATCACTCTCAAGCAGTTCATTCATCAGCTCCACAGCCGGCACAATACTCTCATTGAAGGTGGGCTTGTTCTCATGCAGCCCCCGGAACCCGAATGCGCCCAGCGCCTGCATCAGCCTGATAAGGGTGAATGCACCCTGATACATTGCCAGTGACTCACGCGGCCTGCCGGTGGCGGCAGCGAAGAGATCCAGGTGACGGCTGATGGTGGCCTCTCTCAGCTCACGGGGTATATATGCCTTGGCATCATAGACCAGGGAGGCAATGTCATACTGCGGTGCACCAAGCCTCCCCCCCTGATAGTCAATATACCATGGCTTGCCGTCACGAATCATTATATTGGCGGTCTGGAAGTCGCGGAAAAGGAAATACTCCTGGCCGGCATCAAGCAGAAAGCGGGTCAGTATCTCAAAGTCACGTTCCAGCCGCATCTCATTGAAAGGAGCGCCTATCAGCTTCAGGAACATGTACTTGTAGTAGTTCATATCCCAGACGATACTCTGGCGGTCGAAGCTTCGGTGAGGGTAACAGAGAGACAGATCAAGCCCCTTTATCCCTTCGGTCTGTATCCGTACCAGATCGGCGGCGATGGTCAGGAAGAGCTCTTCGGTCTCCCTGTTGAACCGCTCCTCGTCAGAGCGGCGGGCGAGCCAGGTAAAGAGATTGGTATCACCAAGGTCTTCAAGAAAATAAACCTTCTCTTCAGGATAATAGACATAGATCTCAGGCACCGGCAGCCCCTTCGACAGGAAGTGGTTTGAGAATCCGATGAATGCCTCATTCTCCTCACGGCTGGGGTTGAAGGCCCCTATCAGCCGGTCTTCGCGACAGATGAGCCTGAAATATATCCGGTCTGATCCCGATTGCGGAAGGCGCGTAATCACCTCGGCCGGCGCACCCTTCCACCGTTCAAAAGCCTTTTCTACTCTGCTACGTGCATCCACATCAGAACTTTATATAGATCTTTTTCCGGTAAAGTATGTAGCCGAACACCCATACTATCAGTACCTGCATGATGGCAAACAGCAGGCTGGCCAGCTTCTGTTCGGCAAAGAGCGGACTGCACAGGTTTTTGAATATCCAGCCATAGAGAGATATCTCCCCGATCTTCACGGTGAGCATGATCTTCGTCCAGATACCGGCCAGCACATAGGTAAACAGTGCATTTGAGCCGAATGTATTGAAGAAGCCGGTCCAGCCCTTCAGCTCCCACATGTCAATTATTATAAAGAGCAGGGCCAGTATCACCATTGCTATCCCGGCTGTATAGAGCACATATGAACTGGTCCATATCGGCTTGTTGATCGGGAAGTACTGTCCCCAGAGCAGACCCGCCCCTATCAGTACCACGCCGGCCACGGTGAGCCATCCCGGAGTCTTCCATGTCTTCCCGCTGCTGCTGATCAGGCCGCCCGCCATGAAACCCAGCAGCACGGTAGCTGTTGCAGGGAGGGTGCTTAGGAGCCCTTCAGGATCAAATGGGACTCCGAATCCCCTGTAGAGATGGTTCTCGCCGAAGACAGCTATATCGACCGTACGTGCGAAGTTGGTCTCGAGTGAGTAGGGATCGGCGCCTCCGGCGAAGAACATCAATGCCCAGTAGCCGAATAGCAATACCGCCGTGGCGATCCATATGTAATTTCGTTTTATCAGCAGCACCAGTATTGCGCCCAGCCCCCATGCCAGGGCGATACGCTGCAGTACGCCCATTATGCGCAGTGTACTGTAGTCACGCGCAAAGTTGGGGAAGATGTTCAGGAAGAGCCCGGCGGCGAAGATGAGCAATACCCTCCTGATTATACGCCAAAGTGACTCCCACGAAAACTCGAAGTTGTACTTGCGAAGCGAATACCACATTGCCACCCCAGATATGAAAAGGAATGAGGGGAAGACAAGGTCTGTGGGAGTGCAGCCATGCCAGCTGGCATGTCTTAACGGAGCATACACATGGCTCCATGTGCCGGGTGTATTGACAATGATCATAAAGACGATGGTCATTCCCCGGAAGATGTCAAGTGACAATAGCCTGGCGCTCTTGCCGGCCGGTTTGCCTTTGCTGATGATTCCTGCCATATCGGTTCTGTTGGTCGGGTAAAAATAACAAATTGAAGCTAATCAAGAGGAAAAAGAGTTGCGGAAAAACGCTATTTTTGGTTCCGTCTTAAACCTCTGTTCACTATGATCAAACGTTCTTCCCTCCTGTTATACCTTACGGGGTTTCTGCTTCTTTCCGGGCCGGTTCTCCATGCCGACAGGGATAACCTCCCGTGGCAGCGTCACCTCTCTGATCCGGCCATCGATTCTATCCTGAGCACCATGACCCTGCGGGAGATGATTGCCCAGCTGGTCTGGGTCCCTGCGTGGGCTGATGCCAAAGGCGGCAACTACCGTGAGGTTGAGGAGCTGGTCAGCAGGCATGGTATCGGCGGCGTCATCTTTTTTGAGGGTTCGGGCGACCTGCAGATTGACTTTGCGCGCCGTATCAGGGCTGCTTCGCGGCTGCCGCTGATCATAGCCCAGGATGCCGAGTGGGGCACCGGCATGCGGCTGCGTGATACCGAGAGCTTTCCCTGGCAGCTCACCCTGGGGGCCGTACAGGATGATTCACTCATCTACCGGATGGGTGCCGCGGTGGCATCACAGTGCCGTGAAGCAGGGGTCAACATGAACCTGGCCCCCGTGGCTGACGTAAACAACAATCCTCTCAATCCGGTCATCAACTACCGCTCCTTCGGGGAAGATCCCGCCAGGGTGGCCGCAAAGGCGGTCATGTACATGAAGGGCATGCAGGACAATGGTATTATCGCCTGTGCCAAGCACTTCCCCGGTCATGGGGACACTGATACCGACTCACACAAGCAGGTTCCCGTCATCAATGGTGACCGTCAGCGGTTTGACCGTATTGAGCTGCTGCCCTTCAGAAGACTGATTGATGAGGGTGTGGGGGCAGTTATGACCGGCCATATCAGCGTACCGGGCCTTGATGACGGGGGTCTCCCCTCAACCTTCTCGCGCAGGGTGGTCACCGGCATACTGCGTGAGGAGGCAGGCTTTCGCGGACTGGCGGTTACCGATGCCATGAACATGGCTGCTGCCACCATGACCTTCCCTGCAGGTATTGCCGATGCCATGGCGCTTATGGCAGGCAATGACATCATTGAATATCCCGTCAACCCCATTAAGGCTATAGATGAGATCGCTGCCCGTGTTGAGAAGGGAGAGATCGCCCGCAGCGAGATCACCGACCGCTGCCGCCGGCTGCTGGCCGCCAAGCTGTGGCTCACCAGCCTGGATAAGGAGCATGGTGACAGGAGCACGGCAGCCGGAGTCAGGCAGTCTCTGAATATTCCCGCCTCAGCGCATCCTGCGCTGATCTATGACCTCTATGCAGGCGCCATGACGCTGCTCGAGAACCGTGACAACCTGCTTCCCATCGGACGCCCCGACCAGGTCAGGATAGCTACCGTCTCGGTCAACAGGCTGGCCATGACCGCGTTCCAGAGGATGACTGACCGCTATACCAATGCTGACCACTATTTCATCGATCCCGCCAATGAGGTGGGCACCCGCTTTATCCTCTCCAGGCTGAAGGATTATGATCTGGTCATTGCCGGGTTCGGTGCCCTGGGGCAGAAGCCGGCCACCGGCTACGGTGTCACCCCCGCGCTCAGGAGTCTCTTCAGTGAGATAGCCTCCCTTGACCGCTCGGTCGTCATCTGGTTCGGCAACCCCTACGGTCTGGCCCGCCTTGATCTGAGCAAGCCTCCCGCCGCCCTGCTGGTGGCTTATCAGGATAATCACTACACGCAGGAGGTGGCCGTACAGGTGCTCTTCGGCGCCCTCGGTGCATCAGGGAAGCTGCCTGTCACCGCCGGAAGCCGCTATCCGGCTGGCAGCGGACTGAAGACGGCCGGCAGCCTGAGGCTGCGCTATGCCTATCCTGAGAATGCCGGTCTCTCATCAGAGAAGCTGATAGGCCGGGTAGACTCAATTGTCAATCATGCCCTCGACACACTGGCCTTCCCGGGCTGTCATGTCATGATCGCCCGCAAAGGGACGGTGGTCCTTAACAAGTGCTACGGCTTCCACCTCTATGACAGCACCGAGGCTGTCACCGAATATGACCTGTGGGATCTTGCTTCAGTCACAAAGGTGGCCGCTGCCACGGCATCACTGATGGTACTCGATGACCGCGGCCTGTTCGATCCGGACAAGACCCTGGGGTATTATCTGCCATGGTACCGTTTCTCAAACAAGGGCGACATGGTGGTACGGGATATGCTGGCTCACCAGGCGGGACTGCGCCCGGGCCTTCCCTTCTGGCAGTCAACAATGGAGAATGACAGCACATACAAACGCAACATCTACAGGGATTACAGCAACCGTAAGTTCGCACTGCAGGTAAGCGACTCACTCTATATCAACCGTAATCATCTGAAAGATATGTTCAGGGCTATCCGCGACAGCCCCCTCGGCAGTAAGAAATATGTCTATTCAGACCTCACCTTCATACTCATGGCAGAAGTTATTGAGAGTCTGACTGACAGCACTATAGACAAATTTGCCCCTGCGAACATCTACCGCCCGCTGGGTGCCTTCAACATCACCTACCGGCCGCTTGAGAAGTATCCCCGTGAGCGTATCGTCCCCACCGAGTATGACTCGGTCTTCCGCAGGCAGCTCATCAGGGGCACCGTTCATGATGAGACCACCTCTCTCCTGGGCGGCGTCTCGGGCCATGCCGGCCTCTTCGCCACCGGCAATGACCTGATGAAGGTGATCGAGATGTTCCGCCGTGGCGGTGAGTATGGCGGGGTGAGGATACTGAGCAATGATGTGCTGAGGAGATACACCACGGTACAGTTCCCCGGGAATGACAACCGGCGTGCGCTGGGGTTTGACAAGCCGCTGCTCGGCAATGACACCATACCGGCTGATGAGGCCTACCCGTGCCACTCGGCATCCCCTTCCAGCTACGGCCACTCAGGGTTCACCGGCACCTTCATCTGGGTTGATCCCGAGGAGGAGATATCATACCTCTTTCTCAGCAACCGCGTCTACCCTACCAGACGCAATAACCTGCTGTCAGACCTGTCGGTCAGGGGCCGGATACTGCAGGCAGTCTATGACGCGAAGCTGTAAATGGGTGAGGGTGACCGCGGGCAGCCTCAGTGATATGTTCATGGCAGCCCGTACTGCAGAGTGCAACAGTCCCGGCCCAGTCAGAAGCTGTCAGCAGATTACGGAAGCCCCGGGAACAATTGCAGGATCAGCCGGCACTGTACAGAAAACCCGGTGCAGTCAGAAGCTGTCAGCAGATTACGGAAGCCCCGGGAACAATTGCAGGATCAGCCGGCAGTGTATGGCATGAGGCCGGGACAGTGCAACTGCCGGTCAACAGAATATTGACAATAAAACACGGGATAAATGAGCAAGTTTTACCATAAAGTGATCCATGCCCTGGAAGAGCGACGCCTCTCGGCACTATGCATCGTCACTTCCATAAGGGGGTCGGTCCCCGGCAAGGCGGGAGCGAAGATGATTGTGTTCAGTGACGGCACCATCGACGGCACCGTCGGGGGCGGCGCGATAGAGAAGCAGGTGATCGCCGATGCCCTGGAGGCAATAAAGAGCAACCGCATCCTCTCCAGGGAGTACAGCCTGGGAGCAGACCTCTCCATGACCTGCGGCGGCAGTGTGACCATCTATATCGAGCCCCTCCGGAAGAGTGCGAGGCTCTATATCTTCGGCGCCGGCCATATCGGGGCCCACCTGGCACGCTATGCTGCAGGCCTCGATTTCGAGACCTGCCTGATCGACTGGCGGGAGGAGCTGTTTGGTGACCCCGGTACCCGCGGATACGCTGTGATGGCTATGCCCTACCTCGATGCGGTCAATGAGATCAGCTTTGACCGGGACACCTATTGCGTGATTGTCACACCCAACCACGAGATGGATGAGGAGATACTGGCCGCCCTGGGGAAGAAGGAGAGTGCATACCTCGGGCTGATAGGCAGCAAAAGGAAGATCGAGACCCTGCGCAAAAGGTTCCTGGAGGAAGGTCTCCTTACCCGTGAGGAGCTTGACCGGGTAGACATGCCCATCGGAATAAGATTCAATGCTGTTACCCCGGCCGAGATTGCCATCAGCATAGTGGCCAGGCTGATTGATGTTCGCAACACGCTTCAGACCGGCTGACGGCATGGAGAAGAGCCGGAAGGAGGAGACGGTAACATATCACAGGCAAAGGCAGGAGTGATTATAGAAGAGACATATGATCTTCTCAGAACGATGGGCAGTGACCGGCTCCCGGGGCTCACTATCAGCAAGCTGGTGATCGGTGCCAGGCTGACCGCCGTGCGGCTATCTGACGGTTCGCATGGTGTGGCCAGCACCCTTCCTCATCCACCGGGGCATGCCTCCGGTCGTGAGCGCGACTTTGGAGAGTTCAGCCCGGCAAGGATAACCGGCAGCAGCGTAGTTTCCCTGTTTGAGACTCCGCGGCGAACGGCCCTGACAGATACGCTGAAGGTCGCCGTCCTCAATGCCATCTCCTCAACCATCCTTGAGAACGGAGCCTATAACATCATTCCCGACAAGGATCCCATTGAACTGATAGACCTGCAGAGCGCCCGGAGGATCACCGTAGTAGGCGCATTCCAGTCATATATCCGTCGCATTGCAGCCGCTGGCAGCCATCTGCGGGTGCTTGAGCTCAACCCGCACGCTCTCACTGCCGACCAGATGGGGTTCTATGTTCCGGCCGGAGAGTACGCCTCGCTCCTGCCCTCATCAGATGTGGTCATCATCACCGGAATGACCCTTGTCAACAACACGATTGAAGGCCTGCTGGAGGCTGTCACTCCCGGAGCCGAGGTGATAGTGACCGGTCCCTCAGGCAGCATCATCCCCGATGTGCTCTTCAGGAACAAGGTGACCATCATCGGTGCCACCCGGATAACCAGGCCAGGCATGCTCTTCAGGGTGGTAAGCGAGGGAGGCTCGGGCTATCACCTGTTCCGCTACTGTGCCCGGAAGATCTGTGTTATGAAGGAGGAACTGCCCTGACAGAGACACGGCCCTAATGATCAGGCAGCCCTTATTGGGTTGGATAGCCTACTGAAGGGCAGCCCTTATTGAGTTGAATAACCTACTGAAGGGCAGCCCTGAAGCAGAAGCAACCCTCGGAGAATAAAATGACCGGCTAAAGGGCTATCTCAGAAGAACAGGGGCCGCTGAAGGGCTGCCCTGACAGATAAGCAGCTATCACAAAAAAAGGAGCACCCTCTTCAGGTACTCCTCTCTGTCGTGTGCCCAGGACAAGACTCGAACTTGCACACCGTTGCCGGCACCAGCCCCTCAAGCTGGCGTGTCTACCAGTTTCACCACCTGGGCGTCGTCACTGGTGCCTGTGACCGGTTATGCTGCCGCATCCTGCATCACCGGCACCGTTGTCTCCTGTGCCCAGAACAGGACTCGAACCTGCACATCATTGCTGACACTAGTCCCTGAAACTAGCGCGTCTACCAATTTCGCCATCTGGGCCTCTCGCGCGGTCTGATGAGAGGTTCCGGAGACCGGAGTCGCTCCTTTCAGACCATTTAACGCGGGTGCAAAAATAACTATTTTTTTCATTCAAATGATCCCCTGTACCTGAAAGCTGAAAAAAATAAGCCCGGTTTTTTCTTTTGTATATCTTTGTTCGCCGAAAGCGGGGGCCATCGCCCCTCAGGTGCAATATCACGGATATCTGGCAAGGGATGAAGGTTTACAAGTTCGGAGGTAGTTCGGTCGGAAGCCCGGAGCGTTTCAGGGCGCTCATTCCCCTTATTGATGACGGCCGTCTGAAGATCGTGGTGCTATCGGCCATGGCCGGCACCACCAACTCAATGGCTGAGATATCACGCCTGTGGGAGAGAGGCGGTGAAACTGCTGCCCGCAACATGGCTGAAGGGCTGCGCAGGCACTATCACAGCATAGCTGATGAGCTCTTTGCCACCGATGAATGCACGGCAGGCTCGCACGGTTATATTGATGAGCATTTTGACGGTCTCAGCGCCATGCTGTCAGGCAGGTATTCGCTGCAGGGCGAAAAGGTGATTATGGCAGGGGGCGAGCTGCTCTCGAGCATGCTTCTCCATCTGCTGCTGAAAGAGGCCGGTATAGCCTCAATGATCATCCCTGCCCTTGATTTCATGCGTATCGACAAGGATGGCGAGCCTGACTATTACTATATCAGGGAGAACCTGCAGCGCGGGCTTGCTGCCGTCACTGACGAGAAGATAATAATCACCCAGGGGTTCATCTGCCGCAATGTCTATGGCGAGACCGATAACCTGCGCCGCGGAGGAAGCGACTACAGTGCCACGATCATCGGTGCCGCCCTGGGCAAGGAGGAGGTTGAGGAGGTACAGATATGGACTGATATCAGCGGGCTTCACAACAATGACCCGAGGCACGTTGAGAACACCCGGGTGATCAGGAACCTCTCATTCAATGAGGCAGCCGAGCTGGCCTACTTCGGTGCCAAGATACTCCACCCCTCCAGCATCAACCCGGCCAGGTTCAAAAACATACCTGTCAGAATCAAGAACACCCTTGAGCCGGATGATGAGGGCACCCTCATCTCCTCCGATGCCCCGCTTGAGGACTACAAGGCTGTTGCAGCCAAGGACGGGGTGATAGCCATCAGGGTACGCTCAGACCGCATGCTGCGCTCTTACGGGTTCATGCGCAGGGTGTTCGAGGCGTTTGAGGCTTACAGGACACCGATAGACATGATCTCCGCCTCGGAGGTCTCCCTCTCGCTGACGATAGATGACCCGACCCACCTTGATGACATAGTCAGGTCACTCAGCGTGACCGGACTGGTTGAGGTCGACCGCGATCAGACGATCATATGTGTTGTTGGCGATTTCAGGCCTGACAGGGTGGGATCGGCACCCGAGATATTCGAGGCGCTCAATGATATACCGGTGAAGATGATCTCTTACGGTGGCAGTGAAAACAGTGCTTCCATACTTATCAACACCAGTGACAAGGTAATGGCGCTCAGGGCGCTGAACAGCAAACTCTTTCCTGAAGACAATGATCAGCAGTGACGTTATCGGGAAGCTGTCGGGTCACCAGACCCCCTTTTACTACTATGACCTCGGGCGGCTTCATGAGACGCTGGCCGTGGCCTCCGGCGAGGCTGCCAACAGGGGCTTTCATATCCACTATGCCGTCAAGGCCAACTTCAACCCGGTGATCATGAAGATCATTGCCGGATATGGCCTGGGTGCCGACTGTGTCAGCGGCAATGAGGTTGATCATGCCATTGCGTGCGGCTTTCCCGCCGGAGAGGTGCTCTTTGCCGGTGTGGGCAAGAGCGACCGTGAGATCGAATCGGCTCTCAGTCATGGCATCAAGTGCTTCAATGTCGAGTCTGCCGCTGAGCTGGAGGTCATCAATGAGATCGCCGGCCGGATGGGCAAGGTGGCTACCGTAGCCCTGCGCATCAATCCGAATGTGGAGGCCCGCACCCTGAAGCACATCACCACCGGCACCGATGAGAACAAGTTCGGCATCAGGGTAACCGACCTGGCTGCGGTGACAGAGCTGCTTGGCGAGCTGGGGCACATACGATACCGGGGCATCCATTTCCATATAGGCTCGCAGATCACAGACCTGCATGTCTACCGCAACCTCTGCCGGCGTATCAATGAGTTGTGGGAGTGGTTCACCGCCCGGGGGCTTGAGCCTGAAGACATCAATGTGGGGGGCGGGCTGGGCATAAGCTATGATGAGCCGGACCGTTTTCCACCGTTTGACACCTACTTCGGGATCTTCCGCGAGCATCTCGATGAGCGGATCCGCAGCACCATCTCCTTTGAGCTCGGCCGGTCACTCACGGCCGGCTGCGGCTCCCTTATCTCGAGAGTCCTTTATGTCAAGCCGGGCCCGCTGGAGACCTTCGTGATACTCGATGCCGGCATGACCGACCTGCTCAGGCCAGCACTCTACCGTGCCGTACACCGTATCGAAAACCTCACCTCATCAGGACCGGAAAAGAAATATACCGTTGTGGGTCCGGTATGTGAGACCACCGACACCTTCGGCAGGCACATCATGCTGCCCGAGACGCGGCGCGGCGACCTGATTGCCATACGCTCGGCCGGAGCATACGGTGAGGCGATGGCCTCAAGATACAACCTCAGGTCACTGCCGCAGTCACTCTTCATCTGAGCCTCTCAGCTCACTTTTTCCTGCGCCTCCTGACCGGGTCGGAGAAGAGAAGCATCACCAGCCCGAAGGCCAGCGTACCCAGGCCTGAAAGCAGGTTCACATTCACGTTGAGTGACCTTGCATACATCACCTCGCCATGGGTCACCACGCCGTAGATGGTGATGATAAGACCCACTATCGTGAACATCAGTCCTATCGGGAATCGTATATCGAGCATGACGTTTGTTTTTTCGGTTTACCAGAATATTATTGACAGTGCTATCATGATGACTCCCACTATGAGTGCCAGGAACCATGGCCTGCGGTGCCATGCCACTCCGCTGTCGTCGAGCCTGGGTGTCATCGAGTAGACCAGTCCGTTCAGCTCCTCATCACTCTTCTCACGCTTTGAGGCCAGTGATATGATCACGGTCAGCAGTGCTGCCGACGAGAATGCGAAAATAGCCGTCCAGAAGTTTTGTGCCATCTCCACCGGGTATGTATGTACCACCCCTATCCATCCGCCCTTGACCAGTGTGGTGGCCCCCTCCGGCATGGTGAGGCCGTGATGCAGCAAAGCGATCAGGAATCCGGCCAGCAGCCCGGTGAAGGCGGCATTCCCGGTTGAGCGCTTCCAGAACATACCGAGGAATATCACTGCAAACAGCGGCGCGTTGATCATCGAGAAGACCGTCTGCAGGAAGTCCATTATATTGCCGAACTTGCTTGCTATATATGCTGCGGCTATGCTGACCAGCACCCCGAAAATGGTAGCCATCCTGCCCACCTTGAGGTAGTGCCGTTCATCACCCGCCTTGTCTTCGGTAGCCGGCCTGAAGTAGGTCTGGTAGATGTCATAGGTCCATACCGTATTGAATGCCGACACGTTGCCCGCCATACCCGACATGAATGATGCCAGCAGTGCGGTGATGCCCAGCCCGAGCACTCCTGCCGGCAGGTACTGCTTCAGCAGCATGATTATGGTATAGTCATAGATGGGCTGTCCGGCCTCATTGAGCGGCAGCGCAAATCCCTTCATCGGGTTGTTCATCAGCACCAGTGCAGCCACACCGGGGATGATTATCAGGAAGGGAATGAACATCTTTGGTATGGCGCCTATCAGGGGCACCTTGCGTGCAGCGGTCATCGACTCAGCAGCCATTGCCCTCTGCACTATCAGGAAGTTGGTGCACCAGTAGCCGAACGAGAGCACGAACCCCAGTCCGGCAAATATGCCATACCACTCCACCCCCATCGGGTTGGCAGCTGCCGTGGCGGTGTACTTCCAGGTGGTTGTCCACGTATCGGGAGCGAACCCCTTGCTCTCAACTATCGGGGCAAGGCTCTGCTGCATGCCGCCCCAGCCGCCGACATCAACCATCACCAGGATGGCCATCGGCAACAGTCCTATGATAATGATGAAGAACTGCAGCACTTCATTGTAGATGGCCGAGGAGAGCCCCCCCAGGTAGGTATAGGCCAGCACAATCGCTGCCGAGGCTAGCAGTGAGAGGTTGAAGTTCCACCCCAGCACGTTCTCGAGCAGGATGGCCAGCGCATACATTGAGATGCCCGATGCCAGCACGGTCATCAGTGCAAAGAGGAAGGCATTGAGTGCCCGAGTCTTTTCATTGAACCGCAGCTTGAGATACTCGGGCACCGAACGGGCCTTCGACCCGTAGTAGAACCTCATCATGAAGAGAGCCAGGAAGACCATGGCCGGTATGGCGCCTATCCAGTAGAAGTGGGTGGTCAGCATGCCATACTTCAGCCCGGAGCCGGTCATACCCATCACCTCGAGTGCGCCGAGATTGGTTGAGATGAACGCCAGTCCGGCCACCCAGGCCGGTATCGAGCGCCCGGCCTCAAGAAACGCCGAGGCATCCTTCATATACTTCTTCAGCGCCCAGCCTATGCCCAGCACAAAAATAAAATAGACCGCCATGATCAGCAGGTCTATTCCATGAAGTGCAACTTTTGTATCCATGAAATCGTTCAGATTTAGGTTTGCAAGTCACAAACTTAAGGAAATTTACCGAACGCTGTTCACGGATTGCAGTTTTAGCTGCCGGGGCCGGTCACTTTTTCGCGGTCTGCACTACGCTTCTGCCCCTGTTTTTCACCAGCACGTTCCTGTCATGGGCCGCCCCCTTCTTGTCGCCGACATAATCAACCCATGCAATGAAATGGTTGAGCTGGCTTGAGGTGAGCCGGTCAGTCCTTATAAAACCCACATCCTCTGCCCTCAGGGTATAGTTGTTATGTGTCGGATGCCACACATCAATGAAGTAGGCCTGCTGCTTCAGGTTTGTGAATATCACCTTCCCCGATGAATTGGTGAATCCCTCAACCACCGCGTTGGTCTCATTGTCCCAGTCGCGCTCGCTTGGGTACAGTATTACACTGGCGCCGGCCACCGGATACTGGTCGTAGTATTCTAGCACCTCAACCTCGAGTATTACCGGTGCAACCACCTCAATGTCAAAGTATGACTTGTCTGCCTGCCCCGACCGTGACCAGGCGGTCAGTATAACCGTAAATACTCCGGAGGCATCATAGACGTGTGTGGGCTCAAAGAGGGTTGAATAGGATCCGTCACCGAAATCCCATTCATATTCGACCGCATTCCGTGACTGGTTGTAGAAGGCTATCTCTTCTCCCAGCTCCACCTTCTTCTTGCTTGGTATGAACCTTGATTCAGGCAGTGGCTGGCAGGCTCCTGCCAGGATCATCGCCGCCATCACCCCTAAGATTGTTGCTCGTTTCATGGCTGTGAGGTTTGGTGTCAGGTAATCGAATCCAAAATGCATGCCAATAAAGCCGGTGAAGAGATGCCGGTTATTGACAAAGAGCAGGTTCAATGCAGTGTGCTGCAAAAAACATTATCTTTGCAGACTGTTTTAAAGTAACTGTTCAATGATCACCATAACCTTTCCTGACGGTTCTTCAAGGGAGTACCAGCAGGGTATCACCAGTTATGAGGTTGCCCGGTCCATCAGTCCGGCGCTTGCATCTGAGGTATATTCAGCCACTGTCAACGGTGAGCTGTGGGATCTTACCCGTCCGCTGACCAGTGACTCGACCATCAGGCTTCACAAGTGGGATGATCCGGAGGCGAAGCATGCCTTCTGGCACTCGTCGGCTCATCTGCTTGCCGAGGCCCTTGAGGTTCTCTGGCCCGGCACCAGGTTCGGCATAGGGCCTGCCATAGAGAACGGTTTCTATTACGATGTTGATCCCGGTCAGGGTCATGTCATCACCGATGCTGACCTGCCGCTCATTGAGGCCAAGATGAAGGAGCTTGCCTCTCAGAAGAGCCCTATCGTCCGCAGCGAGATCAGCAAGAAGGATGCGCTTGCCCTCTTCAGTGCGAAGGGTGACGAGTACAAGACCGAGCTTATCTCCGAGCTGGAGGATGGCACCATCACCCTCTACCGCCAGGGAGGCTTCACCGATCTGTGCCGCGGCCCGCACCTGCCTGACACCTCTGCCATCAAGGCTGTCAAGGTGCTCAGCCTGGCCGGCGCCTACTGGCGCGGTGACGAGAAGCGTAAGATGATGACCCGGGTCTATGGCATAACCTTCCCGAAGCAGAAGATGCTTGATGAGTACATGGTTATGCTGGAAGAGGCGAAGAAGCGTGACCATCGCCGTATAGGCAGGGAACTGGAACTCTTCACCTTCTCCCCGAGGGTGGGGCTGGGATTGCCCCTGTGGCTGCCCCGGGGTGCCGACCTGAAACAGCGGCTTATTGATTTCATGACCCGGATACTGAGAGAGAGAGGTTACAGCATGGTCTCCACACCTCATATAGGCAATGTGGAGCTCTACAAGACCTCGGGCCATTTTGAGAAGTATGGTGCCGACTCATTCCGCCCGATCACCACCCCACAGGAAGGCGAAGTCTTCATGCTCAAGCCGATGAACTGTCCGCACCACTGTGAGATCTTCAATGCCACGCCACATTCCTACCGTGACCTGCCGGTACGTATGGCCGAGTTCGGGACCGTCTACCGCTATGAACAGAGCGGCGAGCTGCACGGGCTGACCCGCGTGCGCAGCTTCACACAGGATGATGCCCACCACTTCTGCCGCCCTGACCAGCTGAAGGATGAGTTCAAGAGTATCATAGACCTGGTACAGTATATCTTCAGCATTGCAGGATTCACCGAATACTCGGCACAGATATCGCTGAGCGATCCTGCACAGCGTGACAAGTACATTGGCAGCGACGAGAACTGGAAGAAGGCCGAACAGGCAATCATCGAGGCTGCCGGCGAAAAGGGTCTCGCCACCACCGTGGCAAAGGGTGAGGCCGCCTTCTATGGCCCCAAGCTCGACTTCATGGTCAGGGATGCCATCGGCCGCAAGTGGCAGCTGGGAACGATACAGGTCGACTACAACCTGCCCGAGAGGTTCGGACTGGAGTACACCGGCAGTGACAACAAAAAGCATCAGCCGGTGATGATCCACCGCGCAATATTCGGTTCCATGGAGCGTTTCGTTGCAGTGCTCATTGAAAATACCGCAGGACGCTTCCCGCTGTGGCTGGCGCCCGATCAGGCCGTGATTCTGCCGGTCAGCGAAAAATTCAATGATTATGCAAAAACTGTTTTAAATTTCCTGAATAATTCCGATATTCGCACCCTGATTGACGACCGCAATGAGAAGGTAGGTAAAAAGATAAGGGATAATGAGTTAAAGCGTATCCCCTACCTGCTTGTCATTGGTGAAAAAGAGGTTGAAGCGGGTACCGTTTCGGTCCGCAGACAGGGTGAGGGTGATAAGGGCGTTATGAGCCTGCAGGCTTTCGCAGAGCTTGTGAAGAATGAGACAAAGAGGGAGATAGGTAATTGAAGAGACTGATAATCAGATAGTATTAACTTAACAGGAGGACACTACTATAGCAGGACCGACCTATTCCAGGCCCAGGCCGGGAAGAAAGCCAGAACCGGAACACCGGATAAACAACAGGATCACAGCCAGGACAGTAAGGGTTGTGGGTGACAATATAGAGGCAAAGATCATGAGCCTCGGCGATGCCCTCAGGCTGGCAGACGAGATGGAGCTTGACCTCGTTGAGATCTCACCCAACGCCGATCCGCCCGTTTGCAAGGTGATTGATTATCAGAAATTCCTTTACCAGCAGAAGAAGAAGCAGAAGGAGATCAAAGCCAACGCCTCACGGGTGGTTGTCAAGGAGATACGCTTCGGGCCGAACACTGATGCACACGATTACGACTTCAAGCTGAAGCACGCAATCAACTTCCTCGAAGAGGGGGCCAAGGTGAGAGCATACGTGTTCTTCAAAGGACGGTCGATTCTCTTCAAGGAGCAGGGAGAGAAGCTGCTGGAGAGGTTTGTCAGTGACCTTGAAGAGTATGGCAAGGTTGACCAGACTCCAAAACTTGAGGGAAAGCGGATGATCATCATCCTCTCCCCGAAGAAGAAGAAATAGTTTTTTTACATATATATATCTGAAATGCCAAAAGTAAAGACAAATCCGGGTGCAAAGAAGAGATTTTCCTTGACCGGTACAGGTAAAATCAAGCGCAAGCATGCCTTCAAGAGCCACATTCTGACCAAGAAGACGACGAAGCGTAAGAGGAATCTTACCTACAGCGGACTGGTTGACAAGGCTGACGAGAACAATGTAAAGTTCCTTCTCGGGATGAAGTAGCGGCTGCCGCCTGTAAGAGTTAATCAACACAATTATTAACCGGGATGTGAAGCACAAAAGACCGTTTCCGGCGCTTACATCCGAAAAAGAGAACAACAATGCCAAGAGCAAAAAACGCACCAGCATCAAGGGCAAGAAGAAAGAAGGTACTTAAACAGACCAAAGGCTATTTTGGCACCAATGCCAATGTCTATACTGTTGCCAAGAACCGTCTCGAGAAGGGTCTGACCTATGCCTACCGTGACCGCAAGAACAAGAAGGGTGAGTTCCGTGCGCTGTGGATACAGCGCATCAATGCCTGTGCACGCCTTCACGGGATGAGCTATTCACAGTTTATCGGCGGGCTTGAGAAGAAGGGTATCACCCTCAACCGCAAGACCCTGGCTGATCTTGCCATGAACCATCCGGAAGCCTTCAAGGCGATAGTGGATAAAGTGAAAGAGTAAAAAAAAGCGGGCCTGAACCCGCTTTTTTTATTTCGTTGCTGCTCCGGCCTGCCGGAGCAGTTTTTTTATCGCTTCGCCCCCTTGAAAAAGCGGTTGAACCGTATCTTCCTGAATCCCTGTGCTTCCTTGTCAATTGAGAGCCAAACCAGCACGGGCCGCCCGACGATATGGTCTTCCGGCACAAACCCCCAGAAGCGTGAGTCAGCCGAGTCATGGCGGTTATCTCCCATCATCCAGTAATAATCCATTTTAAAGGTATAGCTGTCAGCCGGTGTGCCATTGATATATATGACCGAGTCTCGCACCTCCAGTTCATTCTCCTCATAGATATCTATGATTGATGAGTAGAAACTGATATTGGTCAGGTCAAGCTTCACGGTGGCTCCCCTGGCGGGTATCCATAGCGGCCCGAAATAGTCCTCATTCCAGCGGTACTGCGGATCATGCGGGAACACTGCCGGAGAGTATTCTCCGGGCCTCCGGTAATCTGCCTCTATACCGGTCACATTTGCGAACCCTGCTATGGTCTCGGCATTCTTGCGTGTCAGTGGCAGCCGGTATACGGTACCCGAGAGCATCAGCGACTGGTCGGCCCGCGAGATGCCCATTCTCTCGAACGCCTTGGGATTGATACGGGTGCCGTTGGTCCTGACATAATAGGATGTCTGTTCCGTCTCATGCTCCTTTGCCTCCCTGCCATTGACAAAGAGTTTCCCTCCTTTGATCAGTATGGTATCACCGGGTATGCCCACGCATCTCTTGACGTAGTTATCGCGCCGGTCAACCGGGCGATAGATGACGGTATACTCATTCCAGATCATCTCCCTTGCCCGGGCATAGTACTCATCCCTGCTTTGCAGCGGCTTCCCCGCCCTGATATCCTCGGCATTGAGCATCTCTATCCGCTCCCGGAGTATCTCATAGTAGCTCACCGCCTGCATCTCAAGGCATACGGTATCGCCTGCCGGGAAGTTGAAGACCACGATATCATCGTTCTTTACGTGTCCAAAACCTTTGAGTCGCTTGTATTTCCACTGCACCAGGTTTGACCATGACTTAACCTTGCCTCCTGAAAGCGGAAGGGTATGCTGGGTGAAGGGGAATGCTATAGGAGTGTTGGGCATGCGCGGACCATAGGCCACCTTGCTGACAGCCAGGTGATCACCCACCAGCAGCGTCTTCTCCATCGAGGGTGTCGGTATCCGGTAGTTCTGGAAGAGGAATATATTGATAAGGGTCACTGCTATCACTGCAAAGATCAGTGCATCAAGCCACTCTATCACCACATGATTCTTGCCCCTGCGCTTTTTCCAGAATGCCCAGTTGACCTTTCTGGTGACATAGATATCGAATACCACGGGCAGGCCGATCAGCAGCCAGTAGTTGCCAACCCATATCACCCACAGGATATAGAGCAGGCCGGCTACGCCGAACCTGAAATACCTGTTCCGCAAAAACTCTTTCATCATCCTCTCTTTTCGGAGTGCAAATCTACTATAATTAATTCAATTCAGCGTCCTCCGGCTTCCGCCTCAAGGCTGATCCGGGCCGTCCGGTCAAGGTCTCTCACGTAGTAACGTGAGCCGGTATAGAAGAAGAATGCCCCCAGCACCAGCATGAACGGCAGTATGGCCAGTGCCGTCTCAATATTGTAGAGATCATACAGCCTGCCGATCACCAGTGGCGCTGTGGATGCTCCCAGCAGGTTCTGCACCACCACCGCCACCGCGTAAGACATTGCCCTCATACCGGCATGTATGACATCCTGCGTCACCGCCGATGCTGCCGAGACGAAGGCGGTGACAGTGACCCCCACGAGCAGGAAGAAGATATACTGCAATGTCCCCTTCGTCAGCCAGAGCGCTATCAGCAGGAAGAGGGCCGACAGCAGTGAGGTGATGGTCGGGAAGAGCAGTCTCGCCCTTAGGTTCGACCGCCGCCACCGGTCAGTGATAATGCCTCCCGCGGGCGCCCCGATTATTGCCAGCACCATCACGGCGCTGGCCATTGAGGCCGCCTTCTCTACAGGCAGGTCACGCGTCACATGGAAATAGGTTGAAAGCCAGGTTATCAGTGAGGTGGTTACAAAGACCACGGAGGCAAAGCCGAAGTAGGTCAGGATGAGCGATGGCCTCGAGAGGAACTCCCTGACCATGTCACCCTTCTTCATCCTGACCTGCTGGTTGTTATGGTCAACGAATGAGAGGTCGACAGTCTTGTAATCCTTCACAAAATAGAAGAGTACGGCCACAATGAATCCCGGCAGTGCCACGATACCGAAGGCGTGCTTCCAGCCGAGACTTGATGCGATGATACCTCCCAGAAGCACCCCGATGGCCGTTCCGAGTGGTATTGAGGCATTCCATAATCCGAGCATCTTAGACCTCTTCTCTACCGGGTAGAGTCCGGATATCACGGCGCTGCCCCCCGGGGCGTATCCCGCCTCCCCTATTCCGATGAGCGCCCTGGCCAGCACCAGTTGCACGAAGTTGCCGGTAAGGGCACAGAGGGCGGTGGCCAGGCTCCAGATCACCGCCATGATGCTTATCGTCTTGGTGCGGTTCCAGCGGTCAACGAGGATCGAGACCGGGAAGGTGAGCAGCACTATTGCCCAGTAGACCGACGAGACCAGCAGGCCGCTCTGGGTATGGGTGATACCCAGATCCTGCTCGATATGGACAAACATCGATGTTACGATCATCCTGTCTATGTAGTCGAACATATAGAGCAGGAAGAGTAGGATAAATACATAATTGGTATAGCCCCTGGTATAAAGATACCCGGGCGGGATCTGCCTGGTTTTCATGGATCTGGAAGTTGGAGTCAATATTCACAGGTTTACAGGCACCTAAAGTAGCGTCTATTTTTCTATCTTGTAGCGGTTTTTAGAGAAATCATTGCAATGAAAAGAATTTTTTTACTGATTATTTCATTAATGGTCATTGTCTTCACGGGCTGCCGCGAGAGTGAGAAGGCTGACCTTGTCATCACCGGCGGCAGGGTCTTCACTGCCGATCCCGGGAACCTGTATGCCTCGGCGGTAGCCATCAGCGGCAACCGCATCATCGCCGTCGGCAGTGACAAGGAGGTGCGCAGGTTCATTGATCCCTCCCTGACCACGGTTATCGATGCCGGCGGCAGGTCGGTCCTCCCCGGTTTCAATGATGCCCATGCTCATTTTGGTCCGGTCGATCCCGATTATATCGAGCTGCGTTACACCACTGACCCTGCCGTGATCACTCAGAAAGTCCGTGAACAGGTTTCCCGTTCGCGGAAGGGTGAGCTGATCTATGGCGGCCACTGGGAGCATGAGATGTTCAATGAGCCGCTATGGCCCACCAGGGAGCTTATTGATGCCGTCTCGCCCGACAATCCGGTTGTGCTGCGCCGTACTGACGGGCACAGTGCACTGGTCAACAGTTACGTTCTGAGACAGTCGGGCATCACCCGTTCCACTCCCGACCCGTTCGGCGGGGAGATCATGCGTGACCCGGTCACCGGTGAGCCGACAGGTATCCTCAAGGAGAGCGCCATGTCACTGATCAGGACAGGGGCAGTGAAGGTGGTCAGGGAGCCGGCCGAGGAGCGCGAGCGTGAACTGAGGGGCTACCTGATGGCCCTCGAGATGGCGGCAGGATATGGAATCACCAGCATACAGATACCCGGCAGTGCCAGTTTCGCAATGTATGACTCGCTCCTGGCAGCCGGTAAACTTACCTGCCGCATAGACATAGGGGGAGCGCTCACCGCCGATCCGGAGAGGCTCAGCAGGTATGAGCGGCTGAGGGAGAAGTATCCTCCGTCAGGCGACTGGATCAGGTTCGGTTATCTGAAGGATTTCATGGACGGAACACTGGGATCGGGTACCGCAATGATGTTCGAACCGTTTGATGATGAACCTGACAAGAGCGGTCTGCCGCAGATGAGCTATGAGGAGCTTGAGAGGCGTGTGCTGGCTGCCGACAGCCGCGGCTTCCAGATCGGTATCCATGCCATCGGGCCAAAGGCCAACCACTGGATACTGAACGCATACGAGAGGGCACGTGAGATCAACGGGGTGCGTGACAGCCGTCACCGCTCTGAGCATGCACAGATACTGACCGGAGAGGACCTGCCCCGCTTTGCCGCACTGGGTGTGATAGCATCCATGCAGCCCACTCACTGCATCACTGACAAACGGTTTGCCGAGAAGCGCATCGGACACGAGAGGAGCCGGCTGGCCTATGCATGGAAGAGCCTGGCCGACAGCGGTGCACACCTGGCCTTTGGAACAGACTACACTGTTGAACCGCTGAACCCCATGGAGGGTCTCTACGCATCAGTGACAAGAAAAGACCGCAAGGGAGAAGAGGGCGACGGCTGGTTCCCCGAGGAGAAGCTGACCATGGAAAAGGCAATCGGGTACTATACCCTGGGATCAGCCTATGCCCAGTTCATGGAGGGGAGAAAGGGAAAGATAAGCAAGGGATACCTTGCAGACATAACCATCCTCTCAGAAGATATCTTCAATACCCCTGAGGAGATGATTATGTCGGTAAAGGCCGATTATACAATCGTTGATGGCCGGATTGTATACGAAAGAAAAAAATAGGATCTATTCCTTGGTCTGATCTTCAATGGTTGCGTCAGGTGCATTGTTCTGCACAGAGGCAATGCCATTATCACGGCTGGCCACTGACTTGTACATCTGGCTTGATCCGATAACCTGGCCGTTTGATGCCTTCAGATTGAAGAATGACCTGCCGTCCTTGGAATCCTTGGTCTCGAACCTGTTCGGATCAGAGGCGTTCTTCATAACTGACTTGATACCATTGATGCATGAAGGCTTGGTGGTATAACCCTCGCTCGAGAGGATCACCTGGCCGTTGCTGGCCAGCAGATTAAACTGAAACTCACCGTTCTTTCTCTTTGTGATAACAAATTTACCCATGATTAAGAATTTTTAGAAACAAACTATTTTGAGAATTTGGCCAAATATATAAAATTTTGTTAGATTTAAAAAACTGACCGACATGCGAATTGACATAATTACAGTCCTCCCCGCCCTGCTCCGGGGTCCGCTTGACGAATCGATCATCAGACGGGCGCGTGAAAAGGGCATTGCTGAGGTAAATATCATCAACCTGCGTGACTACGCCACTGACAAACACCGGAGCGTTGATGACTATCCCTTCGGGGGCGGGCCGGGAATGGTAATGATGGTTGAGCCTGTCTACAACTGCATTACCCATCTCACCTCCCTGAGGCAATATGATGAGATCATCTACACCTCTCCCGACGGGCAGCGCTTTACACAGTTTGTGGCCAATGAGCTGTCACTCAAGGGTAATATCATTATACTTGCAGGTCACTACAAGGGTATTGACCAGCGCATCCGCGATCACCTTATCACCCGCGAGATCTCTGTTGGCGACTATGTGCTCACCGGTGGCGAGCTGCCGGCAGCCATCATTACCGATGCCGTGGTCAGGCTTCTCCCGGGGGCGATGTCAGATACCGGATCGGCGCTGAGCGACTCCTTCCAGGACAACCTGCTGGCCCCTCCTCTCTATACCCGCCCGGCCGTGTTCATGGGATGGAAGGTGCCGGAGATCCTTCTCGGAGGCAATACCCCTGAGATAGAGCGGTGGCGTTTCGAGCAGTCACTCCGTATCACCGCCGAGAAAAGGCCTGACCTGCTTGATGAGAAAAGATGATGCCTGCCTCTTATTTTATCGGAAAAGCTTTGTAATATTGTCACTCCACGAATGAAACAGAATAACACACCTCACTATGAAACCTGAAGATTACATTGCAAGAGAAGAGAAGTACGGAGCACACAACTACCATCCCCTGCCTGTCGTGCTGGATCGCGGCGAGGGTGTATTTGTCTGGGACACTGACGGGAAGCGTTACTACGATTTCCTCTCGGCATATTCTGCCGTCAACCAGGGTCACTGCCATCCCAAGATCATCAACGCCCTGACCACCCAGGCCGCCAGGCTGACTCTCACCTCGCGGGCATTCTACAACTCGGTACTTGGGGAGTATGAGGAGTTCGTAACCAGATATTTCGGGTATGACAAGGTGTTGCCGATGAACACCGGCGCCGAGGGTGACGAGACCGCCCTGAAGCTCTGCCGCAAGTGGGCCTACAAGGTGAAGGGTCTGCCCGAGAACCAGGCTAAGATAATTGTCTGCGAAGGCAACTTCCACGGACGCACCATCACCATCGTCTCCATGTCAACCGATCCTGATGCGCGCAAGGATTACGGTCCCTTTACACCGGGCTTCATTACCATTCCATACAATGATATTCCTGCCCTTGAGAAGGCGCTGGCTGACCCCAATGTGGCTGGTTTCCTGGTAGAGCCTATACAGGGTGAGGCGGGGGTCTATGTACCCGATGAGGGTTATCTGAAAAAGGCATACGATCTTTGCAGGAAGCACAATGTGCTCTTCATCGCCGACGAGATACAGACCGGCATAGCACGCACCGGCAGGCTGCTGGCCTGTGACCATGAGAACGTGAGGCCCGACATACTGATCCTGGGCAAGGCCCTCTCAGGAGGTGTATTCCCGGTCTCGGCCGTGCTGGCTGATGATCCCATCATGCTGACCATCAGGCCGGGCGAGCATGGTTCAACCTTCGGAGGCAACCCGCTCGCCTGCAAGGTGGCGATAGCTGCCCTTGAAGTGATAAGGGATGAGAAGATGGCCGACAAGGCTGAGAGGCTTGGCAGAATTTTCCGCGAGGAGATGAAGGCCATCAGGTCTGACATGATCTCAGTGGTACGGGGTAAGGGGCTCCTCAACGCGGTGGTGATCAAACCCAAAAATGGCAAGGAGGCATGGGATGTATGTGTAGCCATGAAGGAGCTGGGCGTGCTGGCAAAGCCCACCCACGGAGATATCATCCGCTTTGCCCCGCCGCTGGTGATCACCGAGGAGCAGCTGCGTGATGCACTCTCTCTGATAAAAAAGGCTGTACTGCAGTTTGAGTGATCCTCCGGGAGATCCTCCGATTGCAAATATCACCGTGCAGGATTGCAAAAGGTTGTTATTTTTGCACAGGTGTCTCATTCCCGGCAGCGGAGTCATCCCACCGGTAGCAGCACCACAGTGTAAACAAATAACCAGTCAGCCATGAAGCGTGCCCTGCCCTGGATCCTTGCAATCATCATCACCATTGCGGCTGCGCTCTACCAGCGCACCACCGGTCCCACCTATCCCTTCCGTACCACCGTCACCCTCGGCGGCAATGAATATTCGCTCTCGCTCAAGCGTAGCCAGACCAACACCCATCCCTGTCTGATCAGGGTTGAGGTTCCTGAAGAGGTGTCCGGGACCCTGCTCTTCCGCCGCTACCGGATGAATGAAGAGTGGACCGCAGTTACGATGGAGCATGACGGCAGGTATCTTGCCGGCCGGCTCCCCTCCCAGCCTGCCGCCGGCAAGCTGGAGTACTACCTCGTGCTGGCTGACCGGTCAGGCGCAGAGACGGCTGTCATGAAGGAGACCCCGGTGGTGATACGGTTCAAGGGCGACGTCCCCGCCATCATCATGATACCCCATATACTGATCATGTTCTTTGCGATGCTGCTCTCGAACGTGGCCGGCATCACCGCAGCCGCCGGGATGGATTCGCAGCGCAGGTACGGCCGCCTGGCCCTCTGGCTGCTGCTGGCAGGCGGCATGATACTGGGACCGCTGGTGCAGAAATATGCCTTTGGTGACCTGTGGACCGGGGTGCCCTTCGGATGGGACCTCACCGACAATAAAACCCTTATCGCCGTCATAGCATGGATAGTGGCAGTGGTGATGAACCACCGCAAGAAACGCCCGGCATATACCATCGCGGCAGCCATCATCCTGCTGGTAATCTACTCCATACCCCACAGCATGTTCGGCTCCGAGCTCGATTACGCCACCGGCACAGTGACACAGGGTTAAAACTTTTCCACACTGCTGCAGCTTTTTTCTTAATTTGGATGCAGCATTCTGACATCGCCTCCGTCATTGGATTGAAGAGTTCAGACAGGTGGATGCGGCATCAGACATAATAGAAACCGATCTTGAGAGAGAGATGGAAAACTCTGGAGCAGCATTCAAAAACATTCACCAGGATCTGATCGATGGTTGCCTGGCCGGTGACCAGCGGGCACAGTTCCAGGTCTACAAGCTCTACTACAAGGCGATGTACAACACCAGCCTTCGTATAGTGAGCGACAGTATGGAGGCGGAGGACATCATGCAGGAAGCGTTCCTCTCGGCTTTTGAAAAGATACACACCTACTCCGGAAAGGTGAGCTTCGGTGCCTGGCTGAAGCGGATAGTTGTCAACAGGTCACTCGATGCTCTGGGCAGGCGGAAGGCGATCTTTGAGGATATTGAGGAACATACCGGCATACGCGATGAGAGTGGTGATGAGGCCGAGTACATGAGGGAGGTGGAGATGAAGGCGGAAGAGGTGAAAAAGGCCATCGAACGGCTTCCCCAGGGATACCGGGTGATCCTCTCACTCTACCTGATTGAGGGGTATGATCACGATGAGATCGCCGAGATGATGGGAATCAGCGGCAGCACCTCGCGGTCACAGCTCTCAAGGGCCCGGCAGAGGCTGCTGAACGAGTTAAGAAACAGAAACAGTTATGAACGATGAAAAACATTGAGGAGATAATCAGGAGAGAGCGGGGGCTGTTCGATGACCAGGAGCCCCCCGAAGGGCACGCCGAACGGTTCAGCTTCAAGCTTGCCACCAGGCTCCATGCCCGGAAGGCCAAGAAGAGCATTGTGCCTTACCTGCTCAGGGCAGCCGTGGTAATACTGCTGGTTACACTCTCATCACTATGGACATTTGACCACTTTGTCAGGCCCAATCTCAACCGCAAGATGACCCTGAGCCAGGTCTCGCCCGAATATCGCGAAGCAGAGAGATACTATGTCAGGGAGGTCAGCCTCATCGAGAATGAGATAACAACCACCGGCCTTACCACCCCGGAGCAGGAGAAGGCCCTGGCTGACGAGATGGCAGCCATGGACTCGGTCTACACCGAGCTGCAGAAGGAGCTGAGAGCCAATCCCAATGACCAGCGTATCATCGATGCAATGATAAAGCATTACCAGACCAAGCTTGAAGTGCTTAATTATATCCTGGTACAGCTCAAAGAGCTCCAGGCAGAAAACGTAAAAACAGTCAGCCATGAAAAAATATTCTACTAGCCGTAACATCATACTGCTGTCAGCGGTACTCCTGGTCTTCTCACTCCCGCTCTCTGCCATAGAGGTAAAAAAAGAGTATCATCATGAGATGACCCCGGCCGGCGGCACCGTCCTGACCATCATCAACAAGTACGGATCAGTGGTCACCGAGACCTGGGACAGGGATTATATCGTCATTGACGTCACGGTTAAGGTTGACCATCCCTCAAGGGAGCGGGCTGACAGGATGCTTGAGATGATCACCGTAGGGTTCACCGAGTCTGATGGCAATCTGAAGGCGGAGACGCTCTTCAGCAGGGAGTTCTCGTCACGCGACTTCTCCTCATGGCGATGGAGGGGCAGCAGCCAGAGCTTCAGCATCAATTACACCATCAGTATGCCTGCATGGGTCAGCCTTGACCTTACCAACCGGTACGGCAAGACACTGATCGGTGATCTGTCAGGGCATGTCAGACTTAAGGTCAGTTACGGCGATCTGACTGCCGGCAAGCTGACCAGGGGTGATGCCAAGCCACTGAATGCCATTGAGATTGCGTACGGGAATGCGGCTGTTGACGAGCTGGGCTGGGCGGAGATCAATGCACGCTACGTAAGCACGTTCAGTGTAGAGAGAGCCCGCGCGCTGCTTATCGACAGCAAATATTCAAAGTTCTCCCTCAACGAGGTGAGCTCACTGGTGGCCGACAGCAAGTATGACGGCTACCGGGTCGGCAAGGCGAACAACATCGTTGCCATGGGCGGCTATACCGACTTCCGGTTCAGCCAGGTCAACCGCAAGCTGGAAGTTGATACCAGGTACGGAAACCTTACCGTTGAACGTATCCCTCCCCGGTTCGAGAAGATATCTGTGAAGTCAGGTTACTGCAATGTGAGGCTGGGTTTTGATCCTGCCGCCTGTTACAAATTGGATGCCAGGAGCACCTACTGCAGCATAAGGTTCGATGAGAGCCTCTTCAAGGCTGACAGGCGCATCACCGGCAGCAGCTCCACGGAGTTGTCAGGCCAGATGGGTCACTGCAACAGGCCACGGTCAGCCGTTGACATCAGTGCCTCATACGGTTCTGTACGGATTGATTAACGCCGTCTCTGCAATGCAAAAACGCGGCACCTGATTAGGGGGGCCGCGTTTTCTGTTTTTGTGCCTGTGCACTTTTTGCCGCTACCTCCTACGGTTTGTCGGGCTCATCTGCAAAGATGAATACTCCGGTCCTGCCATCAGAGGTGCGGAATCCCCGGTACATACCCTCGGTATTGAACGGCATGCTGATATTGCCGTTACGGTCTACCGAAATCACCCCGCCTGTTCCTCCGGCCTTCACCAGCTTCCTCTTCACCACCTCGCGTGCCGCCTCATCGAGAGTCATTCCCCCGTACTCCATCAGTGCCGAGATGTCGTGTGCCACGGTGTATCTTATGAAGTATTCGCCATGGCCTGTGGCTGACACGGCACAGGTGGCGTTGTTTGCATAGGTTCCCGCCCCTATCACCGGCACATCTCCCAGCCGGTTGTACCTCTTATTGGTCATCCCTCCCGTTGAGGTGGCTGCCGCCAGATCACCGTTCATGTCGAGTGCAACGCACCCCACCGTTCCGTGCTTCTCCCTCTCGAGTGCACGCTGCAGCTCGCGGTACCGCGACTCCTCCCTGAAGTATGAGGGGTCAACGATCTCGAGACCCTGCTCGGCGGCAAACTCCGACGCGCCCTTTCCGGTGAGGAAGACATGTACCGACTTCTCCATCACCGTACGTGCAGCGGTTATGGGGTTCCGTATGTCGGTCACCCCGGCCACTGCTCCCGCCCCGAGGTTGCTGCCATCCATTATCGCCGCATCAAGCTCATTGCGACCCTCGTGTGTGAATACTGCTCCTTTCCCGGCATTGAACAGCGGTGAGTCCTCCATCATTCGTACGGCGCGTTCAATGGCGTCGAGCGCTGATCCTCCGGCGCTGAGCACTGCTGCGCCGCTGTCAACCACCTGCTGAAGCACTCTCCGGTACTCGGCCTCGGCTTCAGGATTCATGCGGTCACGCACGATGGTACCTGCCCCGCCGTGTATCGCTATAGCCCACGGTGCCCCCTGCAGCGGCAGCAGCAGGTCTATCTCCATCACCGCCTTGATGGCCCTGTCAGAGAAGAAGTCTGCCCCTGGGAAGAGCGAGAAGCGTCCCGCACCCTCGAGGTTGTCGTGATCGATAACCAGCACCTCCTGCTGGTCATTGCGGTTCACTACCTCACTGAGTGAGAATGCAGAGCGGTAGCCGTCAACGCCGGCCACCACAACCATGCCCCGCTGCAGGGCAAGCTGGTTGAGCCGGTAATAAGGCTTCAGCAGATCATGCAGCATCACCCCGGTGAAGGGGGTGGTACCATGGATACCCTTACCGCGGCCATAGAACACTGTCTGATAGGTAAGCTGATGCATCTGCTCCGGCAGCTCGTCGAGCAGGACACGCTGCTTGCCGTTGACGCTGATGCGCATTGTCTCCGAGTATGGTGACTCCATGCCTTTCCTTACCGGATAGCTGCTGTCGAGCGACTTCACCGTGATCTTAACCGGGTTGCTGATGTTGCGTGCTGTCACCAGGTCATTGCCCGCCACTATCTTCGTCTCAGCCGGCAGGGGCCATAGCTCCTCCGTCTTTGCAGGCACTATGCGTGCCACCGAGGTGGCAACCATGATGCGGTGGCGGTTGGCCGGGTAGTAGATCTCGCCCCAGGTGAAGAGAACACTCTCACCCCTGTCATTGGTAACCTCAACATAGAGGTCGACTACAGGTGGAAACTCCGCTTCATTCTTTTTCCTGACCACCACCCTGTTGAGTATGTCATAGAGCGAATAGCCATCATAGCGGTATGCGCCGGTAAAACCAACCTCCCCGTCAGAGAGGGTGGTCTCCTTGACGGTGATACTGTGCTTCGGAAGCCGGGAAAAATCAATTGTCATCTCCTTCTGCACCTCACCGGTGACCAGTATCTTTTTTGCTCCCCTGAGCTGAAAAGTAGGAGCATCATCAAAGAAGTCATTCGTCTGCCCGCCAACCTGCATTGACAGGAGCAGTGCCATGACAGATAGAAACAGTATCGGTTTTTTCATGGTTATGGTTTTTTGCGCCAGACAAAGTTATCTGTTTCGCCCGGGTGACAAAACGGATGAGATGCTATTTCAGCGGAGAGAAGAATGTAGCACGGAACGGCCGGGCCTCACCGGTAAAACTGGAGAAGCAGCCGTTTGTCATATATCGAGTTCAACGACGGTGATACCGGCTCCGCCACGGTCAACATGCTCATCATAAGCACGTTTCACCACTCCGGTTGAGTCGAGATACTGCCTGATCACCTGTCTCAGGATTCCGTTGCCCTTGCCGTGGAGTATGCGTAGCTGCCTGAACTGTATCACCAGTGCGGTATCTATCAGCTCCTGCACCGCACTGACTGCCTCGTCGGCGCGCATACCCCTTACATCTGTCTCGGGGCTGAAGCTGCTGCGGCGGCTTGTCACCGACCAGTCGACCTGTGCCGGTCTGCTGCCCTCCTGGCTTCGATGGTACTCGTCGCTGCTCACCGGCTCGGTGCGCTCCCTGTGGACACTCATTCTCAGGCTCCCCGAGACTATCTCCAGCTTATTGCCTTTCACTGCCACCACCTCGCCCATGGTTGAGGTGCCGGTGATCCTTACAAAGTCGCCCGCCGCCGTCTCTGCACTGCTCCTCCTCTCCTGTCGTGGCTCCTTCCGTTTAGCCGATATCCGCCTGATTATGCTCTCTGCCGGCCTGTCTGCTGCAGGTGTCTCCGGTGCGGGTGCCTCCGGCTGCTTCTCCTCCGCAGCCAGTTGCTCACGGAATGCCTCCAGTCCATCGCGGGCCTCCCTGGTGCGCTCCTTCTCAGCCTGCTCCTCCCTGATGACACGAATTGTCTGCTCTATCACCCTGTTGGTGTCGCGCAGCATCTCCTCCGCCCTGCTCTTCGCCTGGCTGATTATCTCCCTCTTCTGTGTCTTCAGGTCACCTATCTGCGCCTCATATGCCTCTATCAGCTCCTCGAGCCGTTTTTCATGCCTTCTCACCGACTCGCGCTTCCTCTCCCAGTAGCGCTTGTCACGTGCTATCTCCCTGAGGCTGCGGTCAAAGTCAACATTCCCCTCTCCTGCCCTGGTGGCGGCATCGGCAAGAATGTCATTCGGCAGCCCGATCTTCCTGGCTATCTCAAACGCGAATGAGCTGCCCGGCTTCCCCTGTTCAAGCCTGAAGAGGGGCTGCATCAGCTGGTTGTCAAAAGCCATTGCCCCGTTGACGACGCCCTCATGTGATGTGGCAAAGTGCTTCAGGTTGGTGTAGTGTGTTGTTATGACGCCATAGACCCCGCGGCTGTTCAGTTCAGCCAGTATCGCCTCGGCCAGCGCTCCCCCCAGCAGCGGCTCGGTCCCGGTGCCGAACTCATCGATCATCACCAGTGAATGCCTGTCTGAATACCTGAGCATATTCTTCATGTTGATCAGGTGAGAGCTGTAGGTGCTCAGATCATTCTCAAGGCTCTGTTCGTCGCCGATATCGATGAAGAATTTATGGAAGACGCCTGCCTCGGTACCTTCGGTTGCCGGTATGGTCATGCCGCACTGCAGCATATACTGTATCAGTGCCACGCTCTTGAGGCACACCGACTTCCCCCCGGCATTGGGCCCTGATATGACCAGTATCCTGTCACGGCTGTCAATGGTTATGGTCAGCGGCACCACCTCCCTCTCCCCGGTGCGTGCGAAGGCCAGTGTCAGCAGCGGGTGCCGTGCATTAACCCACCTGATATGCGGGGTGTCGGTCACCGGGGGCATGATGCAGCCCAGCCGGTTGCCGAAGAGGGCCTTTGCCCTGATGAAATCGATGGTGGCCAGGAAGCGGCAGTTCTCCTGAAGATCATCGACATATGGCCTGAGAGTATCGGCCAGCATGGTCAGTATACGCACTATCTCACGCTTCTCGCGATGCTCCAGCTCGGTGATCTCGTTGTTTATCTCGACCACCTCTGACGGCTCTATGAACACCGTCTTCCCTGTGGCCGACTCATCATGCACAAATCCCCGTATGCCCCTTTTGTTGGCTGCACTGACCGGTATCACGCCCCGCCCGTTGCGTACCGCCACGGTGGCATCTCGCTCCACGATACCGTCAGCCTGTGCCTGCTTCAGCACGGCATGCAGCTTACGCACGGCAGCCAGGGCCTTTGCCGCCAGCTCACTCCTGATGAGTTTCAGCTCGGGGGAGGCATTGTCACGTATCTTTCCCTCCCGGTCAATGATCCGCTCAATGGCTTCCGTGACGAACGGGAACCATGCCACCCCTGCCGTCATGGCGGTGAGCAGCGGATAGCGCCCGTCCTTCCTGTTCCTGAAGAAGTTGATTATCCGCCTGAGGGTGTCGAGGGCATCGCGCAGCCTGACCACCTCCTCAAGCTCGGGGAAGGAGCCCTCGATACGCATCTTCTCAAGGGTGCCATGAGGGTCATTGTAATTCTCTGACGGAAAAGGTTCGCCAAACGACAGGATCTGCTGAAACTCGGCGGTGAGGGCAAGCTGCTCCCTGACACGTTCAGCATCTGTCATGACCCGCATGGCCATAACCATCCGTACCCCTGCAGGACTCAGGCAGTGACCGGCCAGCAATTCCCTGATCTGGTCAAAGCCCGTCTTTGTCTCATATGTCTCCGGATAGACAATCATGCCATTATCATAAAAAAGATTGTTGCCCGGCATCCGCTGTAATCACTGCCTGACCTTAACACACAAAAATCATGTTTCCAGTTAAATCAGCAGCCTTTTGGCAGGGTAAAAGTAAAGTTAATTAATGTTAATGTCACACTCTCATAGTATTTATGAATCTATATTTAATCCCGCTAAATCACACCAACAATGAAGATCACATTCAGAAACTACAGGATGCTGCTGGTGGCAGTCATTCTTACGGCATTGGTCATACCTATCGCCGCCCAGGAGGTAGCAGTTGACCTTGAGATGGTTTACAAGATCAGGCAGGAAGGTCAGCGTAACTCAGACATTGAGACGCTTTCATACATTCTGACTGACCTCGCCGGTCCGCGTCTCACCGGATCGGAAGGTCTTGACCGCGCCAATGAGATCGCCAGGGCCAAGATGGCGGAGTATGGCTTCTCCAATGTCCGCATTGAGGAGGCTGACAATTTCGGCCGTGGCGGCTGGGACTACACCAAAGCATATGCTGCCATGGTAGTTCCCTACTACAACAACTTTGCCGTCACTCCGGTGGCATGGACCTCGGGCACCCCGGGCATCGTTCGTGGCGAAGTGGTTCTCGTGGATATCCAGTCTGAGGCCGACATTGAGAAGTATCGCGGAAAGCTGAAGGGCAAGATAGTAATGGTCCCGTCAACCACACAGTATGAGGTCAGCTTTGCTCCCCTTGCAAAGCGCTACACCGATGAGGAGCTTGCTGCCCTGACCCTGGCTGAAGCCGGTGGCGCCAGGGGCGCTTTCCGTGCAGGCGGTAACTTCATGGCACAGTTTCAGCTGCGCGGCAAGATAGCCGAGCTCTTCCGCACCGAGGGCATTCTGATGACCATTACCCAGGGCAATGCCTTCAACATACCCAGATCATCAGGTGCTAACTACAATGGCCAGGGAGATGCACCTGTCACCGAGATAAATATCCCGCTGGAGCCCTACGGCCGCATGGAGAGGATGCTGAGGCAGGGAGAGAAGGTGGAGGTTGAGGCTGAGGTGAAAGCCTCCTTCACCCCCGGCAAGAAGGTGTACAACGTTATCGGCGAGATACCGGGTACCGACCCGAAGCTGAAGGACCAGGTGGTGCTTCTCGGAGCACATATCGACTCATGGCATGGCGGCACCGGTGCTGCTGACAACGCCTCGGGCTGTATTGTGATGATGGAGGCCCTCCGCATACTCAAGGCGCTTGATGTCAAGCCCCGCCGCACCATCCGCGTTGCCCTCTGGGGCGGCGAGGAGCAGGGACTGATCGGCTCAAGGGGATATGTTACGAAGTATCTCTATGACAGGGGCGAGAACAAGAAGAAACCCGGGTTTGACAAGTTCTCAGTCTATTTCAACATGGACAACGGTACCGGCCGCTACCGCGGTATCTACCTGCAGGAGAACAATCTGGTGAAGCCACTCTTCCAGGCATGGCTGGAGCCGATGAAAGATATGGGATTCACCACCATCACCATCAGGAATACCGGCGGCACCGACCATCAGAGCTTTGACGGCGCCGGCCTGCCGGGCTTCCAGTTTATCCAGGATGAGATCGAGTACGGCCGCGGATACCATACCCTGGCCGACACGCGCGAGCGCCTGCTGGTACCCGACCTGAGGCATAACGCCATTATCACCGCCTGGTTTGCATACAATGCTGCCATGCAGAATGACCTCATCCCGCGCAAGCCCGAGGTGAAGTCAAACAGGCAGCGTTCACCGTTCGGATTCGGATTCTGAAAAGTCCGCCAGGGGGCGGAGCGGGGCTGACAGCTTCAGTTCCGGCTGCCTCCGTCGGCAACCTGATACTTTTGTTTTTCTATTCTGTTTGTAGAGCAAGGGCTGACCTCACACCGGGTCAGCCCTCTCTCTTTTTGCCTGACGGAAGCCCTTCAGATCCTTTGAACATTAGATAGAGTTATTCGATTATTGGTAACAAAATTTAACACTTCCGTCAAAACGTTATTGCGATTTAAGTACTTAATTCTTAGTTTAGAGCAGATATAAAGGCACAATATAGTCTTTGGCCATGATTCGCCTTAAAGCAGTTATACTTGATGATGAGCAAAGTTCCTGTGAAAGGCTCCGGAGAATCCTAACCTCCTTTGATTTCATCGGTGATACCTGGTGTAGTACCAATTCACTCAAAGGCAACAAAATCATTGCTGAACAACAACCGGAAATCATATTTCTCGACATTGAGCTTGAGAATGGTGTATCAGGGTTTGAGGTGATAGAAAGAATCGACCGTAGCAACTATAATCCTTTTATAATAATGATTACGGGACATTCTCAATATTCTGTCAAGGCTATCCGTCATGGTGTCTTTGATTATATCATGAAGCCAGTCGATATAGATGAACTGAAGGAATCCCTTGATAGATTATTGAAGCAAACATCTGTTAACAAGATTAAAATCAATTCTGAATTTAACGGATTAAGTCCAAGGGAACGGGACATATTAATACTCGTCCTGGAGGGAAAAAGCAGCGAAGACATTGCAGAATCTCTTTTTATAAGCGTTAATACAGTCAATACACACCGGAGAAATATTTTGCGCAAGACCGGTGCAAAATCAGCAATCGAGCTTTTCAGAATAAATTACACAACACATGTTTAAGGGAAATTCACTGGAAGTAGTTTATCATCCAGCCCTGTTGAGTCTTATTCTCTGGATCGCGTTATCCCTTATACTGCCATTTCAGTTTACAAAATACCGCTTGAAGTTATTATCTGAAGAAGCTGTTTTTCCGGGACTCTTCTTGTATTATTGTGATCTTGACAATGATGGCAACAGCGAATGCATTTCGGTAGATCTTCATGACAGCGAACAGACAAAAATTATTATCAGAAAGAATGATAAAATCCTTGATCAGTACAATTTACCATATCGTTTTGCCAGGAATAATGCCGTCACCTTTCTCGATTACAATAATGATGGTTTCAAGGAAATCATTGTATTTACACTTAGTGACGATGAAATATTTCTAAATCTTATTGACCCGCTTTCAGATCAAGCCCTGCGATCTTACAGGCGATCTATTGACAGATGGACAAAACCGGCCTACAGCAACGATAAGCCGTGTTTCAACAGCGTTTTTACACCTGAAGGCTTTCGCCTGACCAATGGCAGTAGTTTCACTTTTATTTTCAGTACCGGCTTCTGCCTTCAGCCAAGAAACCTTTACAGATACTTTTTTGAGACTGATTCACTAATAAAATCCCCTGAAAGTTTTGCCACCATAACCGGTTGTATTGAGTATAAAGAGCCTTACAATAATTTCGCGGAAACATACCTGATTTCTACCCAGGCTACCGGAAACACAATGGATTCTGTATCATTCAGTGATGTTCATTGTTGGTTAATGGTTCTGAATGAGGATCTTGAGTTCAGATTTGATCCGGTGCAGATAGGCGAATATCCTTCGAGGATAGAGACGCTTCCCATTGCATTAAAAGATACAACACTCTATCTGGTCTATTATGATTATTACGGAACTGAAGAGATAAACTCTGCCTTCTATATTTTTGACAATGAGGGCAACATGATTAAGGAGCACCCCATAATAGACATAGAGCCTGAATATTCGGCTCTCTTCCCAAATGCAGGAGATAATTTTAAAACTTTCTATCTGCTTAGAAATCATATGTCACAGATAGACTTGCTGGATACCTCGTTTAATGTTCTTCGTTCAGTTGTTATTCCTGAAGTCGCAACTTCAAAGCCATTGGCTTTTCTGGACGCTGACATGGACGGAAAAGAGGAGTACTTTTTTCTTGGCAGTGACAGAAAATCATTAGTAATATGCCAACACGATTTTCGATATCCCATCCAGTATTATTTCAATCAGGATCTTACAAATTCGACCTGTTCCACTGTCCTGAGGAAAGGCAGTAAGCCATTGTTATTCATTCAGGTTGACAATACAGGATACCTGGCCCGATATGAAAAGAATTGGCTTTACTATCTGAGGGTGCCCTACTATGCTCTTCTTTACGGGTTATTGTATCTGTTCATTGCCTTAATTTACCGTATCCAGAAAAAAAGACTGGAGCTTAAAACCGCAACGGAGAAAAAGCTTGCAGCCTTGCAAATCAAAGCTATCAAGAGCCAGCTTGATCCGCACTTCACCCTGAACGTACTCAATGCCATCGGAAGCTTATATGCTACCGAAGGAAACAGGGACAGAGCAGATTATATTTTTGGGAAATATGCCAAAATGATACGGCAGACTGTAATTAGCTCTGATGAGATCATTATTACACTTGAAGAAGAAATTGACTTTATCAGGAACTATCTTGAAATAGAAAGATTCAGATGCAACAACAATTTCGAATATATCATAGACATACCACCTGACATCAACCTGTTGACCAAAATTCCGCGTATGCTGATACACTCTTTCGTTGAGAACTCTGTCAAATATGGTATCCGTAAGAGGGCAGGTAATGGCATACTGAAAATTACCTTAAGAAACACACAGTCGACCATCCTGATAACTGTTGAAGACAATGGCCCTGGCATAACTCAAGAGATGAAATCACCCGAAGGCACCGGTAAAGGTCTGAAACTGGTCAATGAGCTTACCGATCTCTATTATCGCCTTGAGAAAGTAAGAATAACTACCACAATAGAGAATACAACGGATAAGGATCAAAATATGACAGGAGTCCGGGCTATAATTGTTTTGCCGTCGAATAAAGCCTGAATATTATTTCTTATTCCAGCAGATATTAGATCGTTCGAGTCAGTATTCCAGCGATATATGCTGAATACCTAAACTGACTTAGGAATCGGTCCGAATACTCATTAACCATTAGAAGAATACTCAAAGGTAATGATCTGCCCAGAACGTTGGCTTGTCTAACTTTGAGATAATCACAAGGGAAACGTAAAAAGGAAGTCTAAATAATACTATCAGAATCCTATTAAGGAATGGAATAAAACAAAGACAATAGAAAAATTCAATGCGATAAATGACACATAATAGTATAACACTTATTAATACCTAGCTATGAAAAAGTTGTCTTGTATTGTAGTTCTGCTCTTAGTGATAGAGGCTTTGTTTGGTCAGGACATCATTTATCTAAAAGATGGAACCAACATTAAAACTAAGATTATTGAGATAACCACACAGGCCATCAAATACAAAAGAAGTGATCAACTGGACGGGCCGTTGAGGAATTTATCCAAATCAGAAGTATTCATGATAATTTATGAAGATGGAACTAGGGAAGTGATAAAAAATGACATCCCGGAAAACGTAGTACCCACGCAGAGGACGATAGATCCCCTTCCAATGTATGAATCTCAAAAGGTAAATGTTGCACCTAGTTATCAAGATTTATGTTTTCAGGGTCAACAAGATGCTTCTCGCTATTTCACAGGGTATAGAGAAGCTGCCACGTGGACAGGTGTTGCAACCATTTTAGGTGGTGGTCTAATAGGACTTATCCCTGCGATAGCTTGTTCGTCCTCTGCACCTAGCCCCATGAATTTCACAGTACCTGATGCTGATCTTTTGCAAAATTCTACATATTATCAATGTTATTCTCAAGAAGCAAAACGTATAAAATCAAAAAAAGTGTGGACGAATTTTGGCATTGGAGTAGCTGTAAATGTAGCAGTTGCCTATTTGATACTGTCTTTAAGTGACTATTGAAACAACTAATTAGGAACACAATGAAACACTGTTATTTAATAGCTGTATTAGCTTTAGCCAGCTTTAATTTACTGGCTCAGGACATAATTTATAAAAATGATGGATCAGAACTCAAGGCGAAAGTCTATGAGATTAAATCCGATACAATTAAATATTACATATTTGAAGGATTGCAGGATTCGCTGTTGGACATTCCCGTCAATGATATCTTTATGATAATTTATGAGAACGGAGACCAAGAGGTATTTAAAACACAAGAACAAGCTAAGGCAATAGACACTCTATCTGCGTTGAATACTCCTATGAAAAGATCATCGGGATTAACTAAAAATAATATATCCTTTATAATAGAAGATAACAGACCAAACAAACAAATAATTGGTAAGCAACCTGGTAAATTGGCAAGAGGTGTTGGATTAATAATTCAACCCTTGACAGAAATTAAAGATCCCGATCTGAAAATATATAACTACGCGATAAAAAATCTTTCACAGATTCTTCACTTTAACGGGTTTCAGGAAAAAAGAGATACTTATCAGACGTTAAAAATTACAATTAACGACCTCTTTAGTAAAACCGAAACGGGCTTATATGGGATTAGTGGAGAGGTTACGCAGAACTGTAGCATCACCGTTCAATTAAAAGATAAAGAAACTATCCTCTTCCAGGAAGATCTTAAGAGTCTATATAGTGGAGGACTAAACGAATTCAATAAACAAGTTGAGTTTTTATACATGAATTACTTCTCCATCACTTCCAAAAAACAATTTAAAACAGCAAGGACCCAAGATTTCAAGACATACGCTAACAAAGGATATTTCATAGATTTTATTATTGTTTTGGATGACTTGATCAGCCAATTAAATAATAATGAATTCTTTATGTCTTATTTTAACAGTAGCTTGTGAAGTTAAGGTGTTTGATTTAAAAGGATTTAAACAAATACGTATCAAACTTAAAACTTAGGCTTCCAATCGTTGACTCTAACTCTACACATAAAATAAGCAATAAAAGCCATGGCATTGTCGAAAAATATGTTAAGGTCAATATTAGATTTGTATTTACCAGCCATGTGGTACATCTCATTGTACACAATTCCAAGAATTTATTTTATTAAACTCAATCCGATCAGTAATGGCATCACAGTTTTCTAAAAAGTATGGCATAGTAATTATGTTGCTGGTAATGCTAGTGCATTTTACTAACTGTGAAAGAAACCTCCCGGTTCCAATTTACACAGATCAAGGAAATATTGGGCCTGAGGGAGGTATTGTAAAAACCTCAGACGGTGCCTCGGTAGAAATCCCAAGGGGAGCTATAAATACCAATAAAAGCATCTCAATAACTAATATAACTGGAGATGACTCAAATGGATATATGATCTACGAGTTAGGACCGGACGGCTTGGTTTTTTCAGATAGTGTAACAATAAATTTACCATTTGATGATTCTTATCTGGACTTGAGCAGCGACCTGGAGGATTATGGAATTGGAGTGATGGTCTTTCAGGACTCTCTATGGGTCAGACTTAGGGCAGAGATTGATCTGGTAAACAAAGTAGCCCGTATCAAGACTCTGCATTTCTCAAGCTATGCGATTCGTTATACAAGTATTTTGACTTTGTATTTTCTTATGAATAAAGATAAGCCGAAACTACCTTTTAATGTACCCTATTATGCGCAAACAGATAACTGGTGTGGTTATTATTCTTTGAGTATGGTACTTAAATATGCCGGATATTCTTTGAAAGCACCCTACCTTGCAACCCTGTTCGATGAACCAGATTCGGATAATAGTAGAAGTGGGATGCAGGTATGGAAATTTCTTTTATTGCCTCAGAAATTAGACAAAATTGGAATATCAACAAAAATAACCACAGTCCCATTCCTAGATGTATACGAACTTAGTGGTTTTGTTTTGAGTGAACTAGATCGTGGAAATCCTGTTTTTTTAATTTCCTCATCCATTGGTCATGCTTTTGTCGTTACAGGTCATGATCAAACAGGGTTTTTCATAAACGACCCCTCTGGAGCTTTCTTGAAAGCAGCAAATACCACTTATTTGTCTGGTCAGCCTATGGTACACGTTAGTTATCAAAAATTTAGGACTGCGCTTATAACACTTTGGGATCTTATTCCTATTTTAGGCGGAGAGTATGCCATGGTTATCACCTCTTCTGGAGATATGCCTTCCGAAGGGCTTTCATTAAATTTTTTTGACGGACACACTAGCCTAAAAATCATTGATCAAAATGACCCCTGGTTGTTTCAGTCACCAGAAGGTAGTAGCTCAAAAGGTGAGTTGAATTTTTGTGGCGGCTATAAGTCCGGGAATAAATATGTGGCAGGTACCGCCATTACTGTACCACATGCTTATTCTTGTGAACCTGAAATCGGATTTGATGGCTCTGATTATATTTATTTTGATCCGGTAGTTACCAACAGTGACCTTGATAACAAGATTTCGTGCAGGTTGCATTTTAAAATTGATGATAAAGATCTAGACGGGAGTCCTTTAACTTTATCAGTAGATAAAGGAAATTCCAAACAATCAAAATTTATTTCCCAGCTAAACAATCTCAATAAGGGAAAGCATTTGGTAAGTGTTGAATTGAGATCTGCTAATTCAAATCAAATAATCGACTTCTGGAATTTTTACTTGAATATAGATAACGCATATCATAATACGTTTACTGATCCTCGTGATGGTCATGTATACAAATATGTAACTATTGGTACCCAAACATGGATGGCAGAAAATCTTGCCTACTTACCTGCTGTTAATCCATCATCATCAGGGTCATGGGATGACGTTCGCTATTACGTTTATAACTATCAGGGGACTAGTGTAGCTAATGCAAAAGCCACTTCAAATTTCCAAACATATGGAGTTCTGTACAATTGGCCAGCAGCAAACACTGGATGCCCAACTGGATGGCGTTTACCAACCAATGCGGAGCTTATAACTTTGGCCACTCATTTGGGAGGAGATAATATTGCTGGGGGAAAACTAAAGGAATCAGGCACATTACACTGGATTTCTCCAAATACTGGAGCAACCAATGAAACAGGATTTACTGCACTACCTGGTGGAGTCCGATTGGTAAACGGCACATTTTCCGAAATCGGAATGGTTACATATTATTGGAGCTCTACCTTAACCGATGATCCATACAGGACGTATTGGGGTCGGGCTTTAAATTACAATGATTCGAAATTTCAGACTAGACCATATAATTCGGATCATGGTTTGAGTGTACGATGTATTAAGAATAAATAAAATACATTAAGAAAATAAATCGTAACATTAGCATCCATCACCAATGGGCATTAGGAAACTTTAATCGTTTTCACTAGTGTCCGGTCTATTGTTGCAGGCTCTTTTGGAGCAACTTAATTCTATCATCATTGACATAAAAACAAAGTCTTGACTTTAATTAATAGTTCAATTGGCCAAATTTTGACCAGTTGATTGAAACAATTGACGAAAGTCCTTAGAAATTGATATATAATAAATTAAAAAATTTTATATTTCGTAGCGACTAATTCTTTATGATTTTTGGTTCGTTTCGAGAACATGATTATTTGTGAGAATAAACACTTATAATTAATGATATATAATCATTAGTGTCCACTTAAATTATTGATCGACACTTGTATTAATTTGAGTTTAT
>CAZAVK010000004.1:0-144602 GCA_964488645.1 uncultured Rikenella sp.
AAGAGGATATGAGCATGTGGTTCACCGCCGATGAAAATTTTTTACCGGTTAAAATCCGTTTTGATATCTTTGTAGGGTCATTCCATGTTGATATGACAAGCTATGAGGGGCTTAGATCTCCCATCAGCCTGAATGAACAATAAACAAGAACTCAACTTTTTTTATGGCTACTACTGCAGATTTCAGAAACGGACTGGTGATCGAGTACAATGATGACCTTTACACCATCGTACAGTTCCAGCATGTGAAACCGGGAAAGGGACCGGCATTTGTCAGGACAAAACTGAAGAACGTGACCACCGGCAAGGTGATCGAGAATACCTTCAATGCCGGGGTGAAGGTCAACGTGGCAAGGGTCGAGCGCAGGCCGCACCAGTTCCTCTATAAGGATGACATGGGCTGTCACCTGATGCATAATGAGACCTTTGAGCAGATATCCGTTCCGGAGTCAATGATTGAGAACGGTGACCTGCTGAAAGAGGGGGCGACGGTGGAGGTGGTTGTTCACGCCGAGACAGAGAATATACTTCTGGTTGACATGCCCGTCAACGTGGTGATGGAGGTGACCTATACCGAACCCGGCCTTCGCGGAGACACCGCAACAAACACCCTTAAGCCTGCAACCATTGAGACAGGAGCCACGATAATGGTACCTCTCTTTGTCGGCGTCGGTGACAGGATACGTATCGATACCCGTGACCGGTCATACGTCGAGAGGGTCAAAGCCTGACACAACAATGACAAAAAGCAGGCCCCCGAAGGACAGACTGAAGATGTCGAAGTTCAAGCTCGACGCCCTGCTTGACATTACCCTTTCCATCAATGCCAACCTCCCCACTGTCGAGCTTGTCAGGAAGTATGAGTCGATACTCCGTGATGAGCTGGGGATAGGGAAGATTCTTCTCTTCAAGCATGGCGAACGGTGGGAGCCGCTCCTCAATTCAGGCTTCCCCGAGTCGCTGAGAGAATCGGTTGACGTTGAGAGAGACCTGCTCGGGTTCACCGATATTCAGACTGCTGCTGACCAGGAGCGCTTCCCCTCGGTGGGATTTATCATCCCGGTGCTTCACAATAATGAACCCTCGGCCTATGTGCTGCTGGGCGATATTGATGAAGAGATGGAGGGCATGAGCCCGCTGATCAGGCACCTTCATTTCATTCAGACCATCTCGGGCATCATTGTGGTGGCGATAGAGAACCAGAGGCTCTTCCTTGAGAGCCTGCAGCAGGAGGCTCTCAGGCGGGAGCTTGAGCTGGCTGCACGGATGCAGATGATGCTTATCCCCGATAATCAGAAGCTGCCCGACAATGACCGCATCCGCGCCAGGGGGTTCTACTTCCCCCACTATGAGGTGGGAGGCGATTACTATGATTATATGCAGCTTTCCGATACGGTAGCAGGCTTCTGCATGGCCGATGTGTCAGGCAAGGGGATGTCGGCTGCACTGCTTATGTCAAATTTCCAGGCCAGCCTCCGCGCACTCTTCACCGCAGATGCCGGTTTTGACGACCTGCTCAGAAAACTCAACACGCTGGTGGTCGGCAACTCTGCCGGAGAACGGTTTGTCACACTCTTCATAGCCAGGTATAATATCGAGACCAGGGTGCTGGAGTATGTCAATGCCGCACACAATGCCCCGGTACTGGCCAATACCCTCACCGGTGAGACAACACTGCTGAGACAGTCATGCGTGGGAATAGGCATGCTCGATGAGATGCCATGGGTCAGAAGAGAACAGATAGTGCTGGAGAGCCCCTCAAAGATCATCTGTTACACTGACGGCCTGTCAGAGCTGAAGGATGAGTCAGGCCGCGATTATGGGGTTGCTCCGCTGGTCAGACACTTCCCCAACCGCAGGTCGCTCGCTGACAATATCTCCTCACTGATAGATGAGCTCGATATCAGCAGCAACAACAAACAGCTTTTTGATGATGTCTCCATCTTTGCCATAGAGATACCCTGATCACTCTGCCGGCTTTGCCACGAAGTCCGGGCCTTCCTTTTGCTCTCCCTCCGCCGCTCCTTCCACAACTTCTCTCTCACTCAGCCCGGGTTACTCTTTCTGCCCCTCTCCCGTGCTTCGCCTTCTCTCCGGCCCTTCCCTGCAGGTCCATTGCCACAAGCATTGCAATGAAGCCCCACCACAGCGCAGCGATCTTATCGGTGTCCAGGAAGCTGTTCATGATTCCATGCACGATGTAGGTCATCAGTCCTGTAACCAGTGCCAGTGCAAAATAGCCGCCCATGCCGTCATCACGGTTGTACCACACCCTTATCCCAGTCAGGGCTGCCGCCGCAGTGAGCGCCAGCCAGAGCAGTGCACCCGGCCAGCCCGACTCGCTCAGAACCCCCAGGTACTCGCTGTGTGCATTGCCCGCATCACCGAAGCTGGTGCTGATCGAGGTCTTCTCCGAAGCCTTCTGGAACGGTGCGTAGCTGAACTGGTAGGTGCCGGGCCCCCAGCCGGTGTCAGGCCGTTCACGGAACATCCTGATGGCTGACTTCCACCTGTTGATACGTTCGAGATTCGATTCATCGGTCGATATGTTGGCTGCTGACCGCAGATGCTGCTTAATATCGGTTGAAGAGTCCTCGGTGGTGCTCTCAATCCTCTGCCAGATATGCCCGGCACCGGCAGCCGCCGCGATCAGAAGCAGGGCCACCGTGGCTGCCAGTGCCCTGGCAGGCAGCCGCAGCCTGAGAACCAGCATAATGAGAAGGGCCACTATCAGGCTGACCCAGGCAGCACGGCTGTATGAGATGATCAGCCCTGCAGCAAAAAGCAGCAGCAGTCCGGCGAGAAGACCCCTTCTCATCAACCCCCTGACAGCCGGCAGCATGACCGCCAGCGGGGGAAGCAGAAAAGCGATGGAGGCTCCGAAAGAGGTGTGGTCATTGTAGAAGGGGTAACAGGCTGAATGTGCAAAGCGCTGGTTGAAAAGACCTTCAGCATGTACTCTCGCCAGGAAATAGAATACCACAATGGCCAGGCCGGCAGAGTAGGCAACAATGTATCTTTTCCTGAAATTGCCGGAAAATGCAAGCCGGGCTGTAAGCAGGTAGAAAGCAGCCGTGAACCAGAGACGGTAGGCAAGGGTTTTGAATGATATCAGCGGCATGGTTGAGGTGATTGCCGTCACCAGGGTCCACAAAAGAAAGAGCCCTGTCAGCATGGTGACCGGATGACGCAGCAGCTCCCGCGGGAAACCGCGGGCGACCAGCAGCCTGAAGAGCGTGATAAGCAGCAGCAACGCCAGCACCGGCTCGGTAGGCACCGAGAGATCGAGCCCCTCAGCGCCGGTCAGGTAGCTGAGCTGCAGCGACAGTGGCGTAAGGAAGAGAGTAACGAGCAGAAGGTGCTCCAGTGAGAGCAGTGCCAGCAGCAGCAGGCCCAGCGCCGCAGGGACAAGCAGTATCAGCAGCTCACTGCCCGTCATCCCCGCTGCGGTGCAGTTTGAAACCCTCAGCCGCAAACAGTACCATCATCATCAGCAGCAGGGCCGAAACAGCCGAAAGGATCACGATGGCCGATCTCTTCGGCCATACCTTCTTCTCAGCAACGACGGCATGGTCAACCACCAGCGTATAGGGCAGGGTCTGACGGCTCATGGCCAGAGCTTCTATATGTTTTCCGCGTATGAGCCCGAGATAACTGTTCTCAGCCTCCAGGGTCGAGTAAAGCCTCAGGAAGGTGCTGCCTGACGACCGGCTCAGAGAGTCCTCATACTGCATGACCAGCCGCTCCTGTTCCATGTAACTCTCCTCTATGTCATGGAGGATAACGGCAGCAACATTGCGCCTGAGAGTATTGAAGATGGTGTCTGCCCTGGCAGCTATATCATTGGCCATGGCACAGGCTACCTCCCGGTCATGGTCGCGCACGCGTATAATGACGGCACCGAACGGCCCTTTTGAGAAACGCAGGTATTTGTCCATCTTCTTTGAGAGAACGGTTCGGGGATACCTCTCGCCGGGCTTGATATTGTAATGGCTGATAAGGTCGTAGGCCTCCATCAGGTAGTCTCTGATCTGCTGGCTGCCAATCACCTGTATAAGCTTTTCGGTGGCATCCTCGTTGCCCAGGAGCTGTGAACTGACCGGCGTGTCACCCAGCAGGGTAGCCGCTCCGGTAATGTTGGAGGATGGAAAGATGGTGGCAGTCGACTCATAGAGCGGCCTGATCAGCAGTGAGACAGCCGCTGAAATGAGCGCTGCTGCCACGGCGGTAACGATGAGGATACGGATATGCCTGATCACAAAATCAACCAGGTCAAACGAGTCATTCCTGAATTCTCTTCTTAGCCCTTTTTCCATTGTCGCGGGTTTTCATATCACCCTGACCAGCCAGTAACTCTTCTTGCCCTTCTGCAACAGGAGGTACTTGTTGTTCAGCAGTTGCCTGTCAGTGATAATCATCTCGGTATCAGTAACCTTTTCTTTGTTCAGGCTCACACCGCCTCCCTGCACCAGTCTCCGGAATTCCCCTTTTGAGGCGGCCAGCCCGGAGTGGAGGGTGCAGAGATCGGTGATGGTCACTCCGCCGGCCAGCACCCGGGCGCTGATATCTGCCATGGGCACCCCTTCAAAGAGCGCGAGGAAGGTCGCCTCATCCATCTGCCTCAGCTGCCCGGTGGTACCCTCGCCAAAGAGTATTTCCGATGCCTCCACCGCGGCCTGGTAATCTTCACGCGAGTGGGCCATCACCGTGACCTCCTCGGCGAGCCGTTTCTGCAGGAGGCGCAGGTGCGGCTGCTCATTGTGGGCCTTCACAAGCTCAGCGATCTCCTCCCGGCCCAGCATGGTAAATATCTTTATAAACTTTTCTGCATCAGCATCAGCCACATTGAGCCAGAACTGGTAGAAACTGTAGGGGGTTGTCCGGGCAGGATCAAGCCATACGTTCCCGGCTTCGGTCTTGCCGAACTTCTGACCGTCACTCTTGGTGATAAGCGGACAGGTAAGGGCAAAGGCCTCCCCACCGCACTTGCGCCTGATCAGCTCGGTACCGGTCACGATGTTGCCCCACTGGTCTGAGCCGCCCATCTGCAGACGACAGTTGTAGTTGTTATAGAGGAAGAGATAGTCGGTACCCTGAACCAGCTGGTATGAGAACTCGGTGAATGACATCCCCTGGCCGCTGGCCGGATCGAGCCTCTTCTTTACCGAATCCTTGGCCATCATATAGTTGACGGTGATGTGCTTGCCTATCTCACGGATAAAACTGAGGAAAGAGTACTCCTTCATCCAGTCATAGTTGTTGACCATCACAGCCCGGTTGGGAGAGTTGTCACTGAAGTCGAGGAACTTTTCGAACTGTTTCCTGATACACTCCTGGTTATGTCTTAATGTTTCCTCATCCAGCAGGTTACGCTCTTCAGACTTTCCTGAGGGGTCTCCTATCATGCCGGTGGCACCGCCCATGAGCACTATCGGCACATGACCTGCATTCTGGAAGTGCTTCAGCATCATCACCCCAACCAGATGGCCAATATGCAGCGAGTCGGCTGTCGGGTCAAAGCCCACATAGGCAGAGCTCTTCTCCCTCAGAAGGAACTCCTCGGTACCCGGCATCACATCATGGATCATACCTCTCCAGCGCAGCTCTTCAACAAAATTCGTCATCTCTCTCCTCTGATTAGATGGCGCAAAGATACCGAAACCGATCATATGGCTGCAGCGGCCGGCTGCTTTTTCTGCCGGGTGAAGCTGTCAGGCAGGTTGACCTTCTCAATCACCGGGAATATTGAAGGCACCAGGCCGGATATCGGTTTGTAGAGAAATGACCCTGAAATGGTTGCTGAGGGAAGGAACTGCTTTTTCTCATTGATGGTATTGAGCAGGAAGAAGATGAGACTGAGAATAAGGGCTGTCTTGAGAACGCCGAAAGCGGCGCCCAGCAGCTTGACCGCAAACCCGAGCGAGATCTGATTCATGACTGTATCAAGCAGCCTGCCTATAATCCGCACCCCGATGAGTATGACCACCAGGGTCAGGCCAAAGGCTGCAACACCGGTCCACCACTCCTGCAAGTCGAACCAGGCTGCCATCTTGTCAGCCGTCCACCATGAGAAGTGGATGGCGCCCCAGATACCCAGTACCAGGGCAGCCAGTCCTGCAACGCCGATAATCACGCCGTCAATGAAACCCTGTATCAATCCGAAAAAGAGCAGCGCAAGAATAATAAGGTCAATCCAGTTCATTTCCGATACAGTTTGATGGGATGAAGTTAGAAAATGTCAGAGAATCATACAAACCGGGTTGATTAATTGAGGTCTGCCGCCCTGTTCCGAAGAGACTATAAGCTATCTTTGAATCATTATTGATTACATGATGACAGAGCTTTTCAGAACCGATGTGATTGCCGTTTTCGATATCGGCGCTTCGCTGAAGCGGTTCCAGCTGTTTGACTGGAGTCTCAATGCGGTTGAGACTGAAGAGAAGATCATCGGTGATGCCTGGGGTGATCCGGAGGGGTGTCCGGAGGATATCCCTGCCGTGGCTGCCTGGATGGAGGAGTGCCTCAGCCGGGCTGCAGCCAGCACCCTCTACGGCATCAGGGCCGTCAACATCGCTTCCGGCAACGACTGCCTTCCGGGGCTGGGTGATGTGCTTGCCGCTGTCACAGCCAGGCTACCGGACGGAGAGCGCATGGTGACCGGACCGGGGATCTCCAATGCCCTGGCCTCACTGGTTCCCTACCTGAAAGGAGCCGGTGAACCGATAATAATGCTCTCGACAGGGGTAAGGTGCACCTTCATCAGGTCATCCGACCCGGAAAGGCATTTCAGGGAGCTGGCTTTCAGTGATACCGGACATCCCCCGGAGATTACGGGAAAGGAGACAGTGAGTCTGCCGTTCCCGCTCGGGGAGATACATGACCGTAACGTGGAGATGCTTGACGAACGGTTCGGCGTGACAGGTGAACTCTACAAGACCATCAGGATCAGGCAGAAAAAGATCGTAAGGATGGAGGCGGGCGGAGGAGGACGGGTATTCTTCCGCAACGGCATACCTGAAGGCCTCGCAGACCGTCAGGCAGACCTGACAGGCTTCCTGACCTATGCCGATGCCTATCACCGCATGATGTACGACCTGGTTGACGAGTACCTGGGAACATTCAGGGAGTTTATCTCCAATGATCAGCTGGCTGAGATTGTTTATGTTACGGGCGGGTTTGCCCTGAATGAGAGCTTTGTCAGGATACTGGCCTCACGTCTGCCCGGCAAGCGGGTATATGCCAGCACAATAACCAATGCGACTGCACTGGGGGCGGCAATGGTCCTTTACCGGCGCCTGTATGAAAACGAGATGCCCCCGCCCTTCCTGGGACTGAAGGCGGTGCTGCTGCTCGATGAGTGACCGAAGTTACATCCCGGAACACGGTGGTGCCGGTTCTGCTCGATGAGTGAGCGGTGTCACACATCCAGGCCCAGTGCGGAAAGCTTCTCCCTGAGCTGTTCAGGCGATCTGAAATGGATGTCATGAAACCCAAGCTCCCCGGCAGCACGGGCATTGTCCCGGTTGTCATCAATATATACCGACTCAAGCGGATTAATGCCATACCTCTCAATCAGAACCCTGTAGATGGCATGATCAGGCTTGATCAGCTTCTCATAGCCTGACACAACCAGTCCGTCAAACTGTTTCATGAAATCAAACCTGTTATATGCCACCGGGAAGGCTTCATGTGACCAGTTTGAAAGGGCATAGAGGGGCATTCCGGCCGATTTGAGCCTGCGAAAGATCTCAACCGTACCTTTTATCTCCCCGTTGAGCATCTCCTCCCAGCGGCCGTAATAGAGGGCAATCTGGTCATGATACTCAGGGTACTCGTCCTGCAGCTCGGCTGTGGCCACACTGAAGAGCTTGCCGGCATCCTGCCTGATATTCCACTCCGGGGTGCAGACATTGGAGAGGAACCACTCCATCTCCTGCTCATCGTCAAACACCTTGCTGAAGAGATACCGCGGGTTCCAGTCGATGAGAACACCCCCGATATCAAAGACCACACTAGATATCTTTTTCATATTGCTTCAGTTCCGGCGCAATAATAGGTATTTTTCCGCGAATGAGGCGTGGTATCGCTGCAGGCGGTCTGCCGGTGTGTCACCTGACGCTCACCACTCCCGCAGCCTCTATTGCCTTCACCGCGTCGGACGGCAGCTTCCAGTTGCTGTCAAATGTGCCCCCTGCAACAACCTTATCGGGTGTTTTCCTGAAGAGAAGGAAGTCGCCCATCTTCTTCAGCGCCTCCACCTTTGCCCCGCCGAAACGATATCCGGCCTCAGCGCCCTCACCGGCCGGGGGCGTCCACCATGGCAGACCGGAATTGATCAGCAGGTAGCGCCTGTTCATCGGGTAGATATAGACCAGCCCGTATTCATCGCCGCCCTTCTCAAGGTGCATCGGCAGGTCAGCGGCAAACTTCGCTATCACCGAGTTGGTCTCACGTGTGCCGAAGAGTATGAGGTTTGACTTTACATAATCATCTGGCCTCACATCCCTGTCGGCCACCACCCTCGGGAAGACCATGATCCTGCCGCCCAGCCCGCTCCAGTCGGCAGCAGCTGCCGCCTGTGCCCTTCTCTCTGCCAGCACTTCTGCCGGCGGGTTGTCGGCAGTGCCGTAAACGTATAGATGACTGCCGGTAACCGCCTCATAGAGCGGTCCCTCTGCACCTTTCTGCTTCGAGGTGAGCCCGGGGGTGAAGCGGCCATTGACCCACTTCCCTGCCGAAAGCCTGAACGACACTGCACCGGCACTCCTGACACTGAACGCCCTGCCGTTGAGGCTGACCCTGACCTTCCGCGCCGGGTCAAACTGCGGGTGACCTTCCAGGGCAAGGGTAAATGCATTCACCCCGGAGGTGACCACGGTGATACTGTTGGGTGCGGTGAAGGCGGCATCAATCACCGCCTTCTCACCGGGCACCATATCATCAACCGTCACCCAGTAGGCCTTGCTGTACCTGAACCACCTGGTGGTGAATGAAACTTTTTCCGGAAATGACTCTCTTCTGAACTGTGAGAACCAGTCGAATATGAATCCATCCTTATAGGCCCACTCCCAGCTGTTGTGCCCCACGCCGGGATACTCGGCATAGTCGAGGCTCAGGGCACTCTTCTCCATCTCCAGGCGCCAGTCAGTGGCGGTCTGGTAGAGGAAGTCCTTGTCACCGATAAAGAGGTGCACCGGCAGATTGCCGGCGTTGCCTGCCAGCTCAAGGGTACCCTCCGGCGGTGCCGGGCATACGGGTGCTATGGCGGCCCAGATGTCAGGGCGGGTGAGGCCGAGCCAGAGGGTGCCGCCGCCACCCATTGACAGACCGGTAAGGTAGATACGGTCCTCATCTATCCGGAAGCGCGATTTCAGGTCATCGATCATGTCATAGACATCCTGCTCGGCAACCCCCTGGTAGCCGGCAGTCCCCCTTGCCAGCGGCGCCGCGGCAATATAGTCTACCGGCCTGAATGGCGGCCAGTAGCGGCTGGCCTCAACATCGGTCTCATAGGGAGCGGTGCCCGGCTTGATGAAGTCATATCCCTGGCTGTTGCCCACCCCGAAGAGGCGGCGCATGCCCAGGCGGTGATTCGACCAGGCCCCGTGCAGGAAGACCACCAGCGGGTAGTCACGTGACTCATCGAAGTTCTCGGGAATATATACGGCATAGGGCTGATCGGCATCATCAACCGCCGAGAAGAATGAGAGATCCTGCGGCCCCGGCCTGAGACGCTGGGCAACAACGCTGCCTGCTGTGAGAAGCAGCAGGAGCAATAATGGGGCTCCTAAACGCACAATAGAGATGATACTTTTCATATTATTGTTTCTTAGCTGTTTACATATTTTAGTCCGATCCGGCCCAGAAAAGGACGGATGATCCGGATAACCTCACCTGCTACTTCAGCTGACAGGCGTAACTCCCTTGATAAGAATAACATTTCCATACCTGGCCGTCTCTCCGGTCATTACTATTGCAAATGCCTTTGCGGCCCGCTCATAGAATGCGAACCGGTCGAGCTTCTTTACCGACGGCACCCAGGGAGCCTCCTTCCGTATACGCTCCATATAGGAGGCCTCTACGGCCGGGTCAGGCCTGTCGCCCGCCACCGGCTCCATCATCAGCACCGGATGGGGTACATAGCTGTCGAGCTCAAAAAGCGGCATAACAGCCTCCAGCAGGTCGGCTATCCGCAGTCCGTCGGCACGTACAACCCGCCGGCCGGCACTCTCGCCCGGGAAGTGGGCATCAGCCAGAACCAGCTCATCACCATGGCCCATACGTGCCATTACCTCCAGAAGCTCGGGAGAGATAAGCGGAGAGATCCCTTTTAACATATCATCAATCTTTGATTCAGGTATTGAAGGTACTCTATTCAGATCAAAAACCACCAGCACCGTCAAAAAGTTTTCACGGCAAGGGTGTCAATCCGGCTGCCGGAACCACTAACGCAGTGCCGCCTGGTATTATCAACATTATCATCTCCCCGGGGTTATTTAACCATGAATTTGTAATTTCAGCCCGGATTCAATGACATCGAGATGAAAAACACTGATTTCTTTACACTGGCAAACGGGGTGAAGATTCCCGCGATAGGGTTCGGCACCTGGCAGATCCCTCCCGGTGATGTGGCCTACAACTCCGTGGCTGAAGCCCTCAGGGCCGGCTACCGCCATATAGACACCGCCCAGGCCTACGGCAATGAGGCCAGCGTGGGTAAGGCAATAACCGACTCAGGCATCCCGCGCAGCGAGGTTTTCGTGACCTCAAAGCTGCCTGCTGAGATCAAGAGCTACCGCAAAGCGGTCAGGCATGCCGCACAAACCATGAAGAATATCGGGCTGGAGTATATCGATCTCTACCTTATCCATGCTCCCTGGCCCTGGGAGAAGATGGGAGCCGACTATACGCGCGAGAACATCGAGGTCTGGAAAGCCATGGAGGAGTTCTACGAGAGCGGGCAGACTCGTGCCATAGGCATCTCCAACTTCAATGTGAAGGATACCGTGGCGATACTTGAGAACTGCCGCATCAGGCCGATGGTCAACCAGATAAAACTGTATGTCGGCTTCTGGCAGACCGGCGTGGTGGAACATAACAGTAAGAACAACATCCTGACCGAGGCCTATTCTCCCCTGGCAACAGGCAGGCTGCTGAACAACCCGGTTATCACCGGAATAGCAGCGAAGTACGGGAAGAGTGTGGCCCAGACAGCCATCAGGTATGCACTGCAGAAAGGGACCCTTCCCCTTCCAAAGTCGGTTCATCCGGAATATATCCGGCAGAACTTCGATATCAACTTCGAGATATCCGAAGAGGACATGCAGCGGCTTGACAACCCGTCATAACCAGCCACTGTTTGTTGATGAACCCGTTTGCCAACGGCCCGGGATAATTCTCAGTTCCTCCAGAAAGGTCTGGTAAAGACGGTAATGACCGTATAGAGTTCGAGACGGCCTGCTATCATCAGCAGAATCATCATGATCTTTGCCATGGGATTGAAATGGGCAAAATTTCCCATGTTGCCAGACAAACCCAGTCCGGGTCCTATCCCGGCCATGCTGGTTGCTGTAGCTCCGGAAGCTTCAAGAAGCGGTATGCCTGAAACCTGCATGAGAAGGGTGCCGGCAACAAAGGTGAAAAGGTAGAGGAGAATGAATGCCATTACCTGGTTTACTGTATCATCCGTCATCTTTTGCCCGTTTATCTGAAGTGGTATTACCGCAGAGGGATGATGCAGCCTTATAAAGGTTAACCTCAGATTTTTCAGGGCTATCAGATGTCTGCCCATTTTGATGCCACCTGACGTTGAACCCGTTGAACCACCTGCAAACATGAGAAGGAACAAGAAAAACCAGCCTGTTGCCGGGAATTTCATATAATCGGAAGATGCAAATCCGGTCGTTGAAACCTGGGATGTCACCTGGAAAAAGGCATCCCTGAAAGAGAGCTCAAGGCTCCTGTCGGTCCCTGAATAAAGGATCGCTGTAAGAAAAAAAACGCTGGCAGCTACCATGAAGAGATAGAACCAGAGTTCCCCGTTTTTCCTTATTTTCCGGAACCTGCCGGTGAACAGGTTGAAATAGACAACATAACTCACTGCGGCCAGGAGCATGAAGATGCCGACCACATACTGAGTGTAGGGTGAGTATCCGGCCAGGCTGGTATTCCTGGTTGAGAATCCCCCTGTGGCCACGGTTGCGAATGAGTGGCATATGATATCAAACAGCTTCATGTCTCCCGGTAAGAGCATGAGTATTTCGGCAGCGGTCAGGCTCAGATAGATGAGAAGGATCCGTGTAACAACTCCCCTTATACGGGGGTTTATCTTTTCCTTGACTGACGATTCTAGGGTGAAGAGCTGATAGCCTGTAATTCTGAGAGATGGCAATACCAGGATGACAAGAACAATGATTCCCACGCCTCCTATCCAGTGTGTCAGGCTCCTCCAGAAGAGAAGTGAGTGAGGAAGGCGCTCAACCTCTGTCAGAATCGTTGCCCCGGTAGTCGTAAATCCCGATACTGACTCAAAAAAGGCATTGACAATCCCGGGGATACTCCCGCTAAACAGATAGGGAAGCGTACCGCCCAGGGAGATCAGAACCCATGCGGGAGCAACAATGAGAAAGGCGTCCCTTTTGCTGAGAGTCTCCCTGGTGGAGCGTCGGCCCGGGAGCCGAAGGAGGCCTGCCGTGATCAGGACAATGAATGCCGACTGCAGGAATGGCAGAACAGGTTCAGCATAAATGACCGAAACCGGTACACATGCCAGCAGGAATGCTGACTCAATCAGCAGGATCGAACTCAGTATCCGGGCAATGCCGGAGGGATTGAAAAGGCTCATTCTCCTCAATCAGATTTATCAGGCAAAGTTAAGTCTAATCTTACTGTTTATCGCCATATTGCATCTGCATGAAAATTTTATTACCCGTAAAATCTCATAAAAAACAGACATTCTATCCGGCTCCATCAATTGAATCAGTTTTTCAACCGGCACATTTTGCAGATCAGTATGCTCCGGAGGCATTAATTGAAACGTAATGATCATCTGGAGAAAGGGTTACAGTCGCGGAGCACAAAAAAAACAAACACTCCTCATTATCAATAAAATAAGGAGTGTTTTCAGTAGCCCCACCAGGAATCGAACCTGGATTTCAGGTTTAGGAAACCCGCGTTCTATCCATTGAACTATAGGGCCGCCCTGTTACAGCCGCAAAAGTAAATGATTTTTCGGTTATCGCAAAAAATGAACAGAGGCATTGGCCCGCTCATGACAGTTTCTTGTATCTGAACCTCACCGGCCCGGCATTGCCTGTCCGCTTGCGGTAGTTCTCGTCATATTCTGAGAAGCTTCCCTCAAACCATACCACCCTTGACTCTCCTTCAAAGGCGAGGATATGTGTTGCCACCCGGTCGAGGAACCAGCGGTCATGCGATATGATCACGGCACATCCGGCAAAGTTCTCGAGCCCCTCTTCCAGTGCCCTGAGGGTGTTGACGTCGATATCGTTGGTCGGCTCGTCGAGCAGCAGCACATTGGCGCCGCTGCGGAGCGTCAGTGCCAGGTGGAGCCGGTTGCGCTCGCCTCCCGAGAGAACGCCGCACTTCTTCTCCTGGTCGGCACCGGTGAAGTTGAACCGTGCGGCATAAGCCCTGGAATTGACAGGCCGGTTGCCAATCATTATCTCATCATAGCCGCCTGAGATCACCTCATAGACACTCTTAGAGGGGTCAATGGCTGCATGAGCCTGGTCAACATACCCCAGGGTGACGGTCTCCCCGACATCAAAGGTACCGCCATCACTCTTCTCATGACCCATAATCATACGGAAAAGAGTGGTCTTTCCGGCGCCGTTGGGGCCGATGACCCCGACAATTCCGTTGGGAGGGAGGTTGAACTCCAGGTTGTCAAACAGTATCTTGTCGCCGAAAGCCTTGGAGACGCCCCTGGCAATGATGACCTTGTCTCCCAGCCTGGGGCCGTTCGGGATGAATATCTCGAGCTTCTCCTCCTTCTGCTTCACATCCTGGTTCAGCAGGTTCTCATATGCACTCAGTCGCGCCTTCGACTTGGCGTGCCTTGCCTTGGGAGACATCTTCACCCACTCCAGCTCGCGCTCCAGTGTCTTCCGTCGTCTGACGTTACCCTTCTCCTCCATCTCAAGCCTGCGGGCCTTCTGCTCGAGCCATGACGAGTAGTTGCCCTTCCAGGGGATGCCCTCACCGCGGTCGAGCTCAAGTATCCAGCCTGCAACATTGTCGAGGAAATAGCGGTCATGGGTGATGCAGATGACCGTACCCTTGTAGTTCTTCAGGTGCGTCTCGAGCCACTGTACGCTCTCGGCATCGAGGTGGTTGGTGGGCTCATCAAGCAGCAGCACATCCGGCTCTATCAGCAGCAGGCGGCAGAGGGCCACCCTGCGCCGCTCACCACCTGAGATGATGTTCACCGGGGTGGAAGGGTCCGGACAGTTGAGTGCATCCATTGCACGCTCCAGCCGGTGCTCAAGATTCCAGCCGTCAAGGGCATCTATCTTCTCCTGCAGCACCGCCTGACGGGCCAGCAGCTTATCCATGGCATCCGGATTCTCATATACCTCCGGATCACCAAACCTGAGAGATATCTCCTCATACTCCTTCAGGGCGGCTACCGTCTCGGCAGCCCCCTCCTCAACTATCTCACGCACGGTGCGACTCTCATCCATCAGCGGATCCTGAGCAAGATGCCCCACCGTATAGCCTGGGGAGAAGACCACCTCTCCGTGATACTCCTTCTCCAGCCCCGCAATGATCCGCAAGAGGGTTGACTTTCCGGAACCGTTGAGACCGATGATGCCTATCTTCGCCCCGAGAAAAAATGAGAGAGATATGTCTTTGATAACCTGTTTGTTCGGGGGGTAGCTCTTGCTGACCCTGTACATCGAAAAGATGATCTTCCTGTCTTCTGCCATGGCCTGATGGTTTAAGGGCAAAAGTAATCATTTTACCCGCCCTGCAGAAAAGTGAGGTATCTGCCGGCGACAGACCTGAAGAAGAGAGAGCAGGCAGGGAAGAAATTACCGGGAAACCTGTGGAAGCGATGCAGCAAACCCGGGGGCGAGCTGCAGGAGATCTGTGAGAGCGATGCAGCAAACCCGGGGGCGAGCTGCAGGAGGCCTGTGAGAGCTGTTCCGCTAATATTTCGGAACCGCGGGCTTTGCCGGCGGACACCCCTTGTCAAACAGGGTGATGGTCTCACTCTGCAGCAGCACCCACATGACATAAACCCCCTTCAGAGTGCCGAAAGGTATATTGAGCAGCCCAATGGCTGCCATCACCAGGGTCAGTATCCTGGCCCACGCCTTGCAGGAGAGCAGGCCGATACCCCCGGTGATCATTGCACCTCCAAAGAGCAGGAAGACTACGGTAAGAGGCGTTCCTATCAGAGCGAGCACACGCTCTACCATCGGGTCAGCAACATACTGCGCGGCTATTGTAAAAATAAACACGATAGAAAGTCCTATCAGCACGTTGAAGGCTCCGAAAACGATCTGCAGGATGGCTGCAATGGTGACATGGTTTTTCATACGGGCCTCTTCGGCGGTCACAGGAACTGGATTCGTGACATGCTCTTCCATCTTATGTACTGTTTAATTGTTTTGATCCTGTTAAAAGACTCCGGTTTTAAAAAAATGATGCATCACCGGTGTATAAGACCAAATTTATACCTTTACCGCAAATGATTGAACCCGGCCATGAAAAAAATGATCTACGCCCTGTTCCTCCTCTTCGTCACCTGCGCATTCACATCATGTGAGATGTTCGGCGATAACTGCCAGGTGTGCCAGATTGTCACCTATGAAAACGGAAACCCGATCAAATGGGAGTCCGAGGCAGAGTATTGCGGCCAGCAGCTGATCACTATAAAAGCCTCGGCTCCGGTAACCATCAACGGGATCACAACACGCTGGGAGTGCAGATAAATTTATCTCACATGCTAAAGCAACCTTTCCCTCCGTTTTAATATCATGTTTATAAGTTGTTGTTAACAAGTTTACCCTAAAGTTGAAATTTGCGGTAGAATTGCATAACCTTGCTTAACCTCGCCGGGTATCTTTACGTGGGGTCCGACCTTAAACGGATTTAAAATAAGGCGATGCTGAATATAAGAGGCAAACGGATTGCGATCGTCGAAGACGATATTGCATCCCTGAAGTATTATGAGACTCTGCTTAAGGAGACCGGTGCCGAGTTATCCATCTACCGCAACGGGAAGGAGTTTGTCGATGCCGTCACCACCGGCCGCAGGCAGTTTGACCTGGTGCTGATGGATTTCCTCGTTCCGCTCGTCAACGGCATAGACTGCACCCGGGCCTTCCGTCAGGTCAACCGCTCCGCCCCGGTAATAGTTGTCACCGCCTACTACTCCGAACAGACAAAGAATGAGGCATATATCGCAGGTTGCACCGAGTATAACCTGAAGCCGCTCTTCCCCGAAAAGCTGAAGATGATCATTGCAAAGTACCTCGCCCCGAGGTCAGCCTACCAGTATTACGACTGAATATTGCCGTTGTGGCCGGCAACCGGTTTCCACCAACCCCCTGCCGGCAAGCTGTCAGCTAAGCCCCTTTTTCAAGGAAGTCAGGGCCATTCTGGTGTATAAGGATTTCGCCGGCCGGTAACCCATGCCTTCACCGGATGCGACAGCATCTACTGCTGCAGTGCCATATATCTCATGTAGAGCTCATTGTACCGGCTGTTTATCTCCTCAGCCAGTCTGGTCACCCCGTTCTCAAAGCATATCCGCCCGGTCTGTCCGAGCATCTGCACCCCGGCACCTATCTCCGGCAGGGCATAGAAGGCAACAGACCTCTTCTGGTCAAGGAAATAGGCTGTGCGTTCATAATAGTAGTCGGCAAATGCCCTGGCCAGTTCAGTGGCCTTTTCGCGTTCTCCGGCGGCAAAGCATGCTGTGATCATCTCCGAATAGTAGAAGTCATATCCTGTCTTCGATACCGGGAAGAGCTCAATGGCCCGGTTGATCACCTCAGCCGCCCTGACGGTATCACCCTCTTCTGCCAGGGCGGTGGCCAGCCTCGAGAAGTTGTGCCTTGCCCTTATAACGGTCAGGGTGCGTTTGTGATAATGGTCGAGGTAGACGTCGGGGTCGGGGGCGCCGCTCCATGAAAAGCGGTTCATCATATTCTCGTAGAGGATACCGGTGTCAATGCGGCCATACTCAAACCACCCCTTGTTGACCCCCTTTACGGGCACCAGCCGGTAGGCCTGTCCTTCAAGCTGGAAGTACTCCTCGAGTCCCAGAGCATCCTCGGTCTGTCCCGAAACGAAGTAGATGGGACGGTCCCAGTCATTGTTGGCAAGGATATCTAGCACCAACAGCTGGTTCTTCATTATCCACGAACCCTTCAGGTTGATATCGATATAGGGTACTATCCGGCCGGCATCCTCAGGTCTGACAGTGCCGTTGGAGACAACCTTTGCCGAATCGACCGGTATGCGTACGGTACGGGTTGGAATGAACCAGAGGTCCTCACCGTAGAAGGAGAGTTTCGACACATCGCTGCCGCTGGTGATAAACGCCATCACCTCCTTCGCCGTGGCAGGCTCCTTCACTTTGTCCAGTACAGCCACCTGGTTGTTGATCCCGTCATAGTAGAGCTCTTTCGGAAGGCTGATTGGCAACGGTTCAGATGAGTAGACCTTCTGCTTCATCTGGTCAATATACCAGTCGGTATTCAGCAGCATGAGGTTGGCCACCCTTACATCGGTACGCACTCCCTCAACCTCCTGGGCATACCAGAGAGGGAAGGTGTCATTGTCGCCGCCGGTGAATATAATGGCGTTCGGGGCGCATGAGTTGAGGTAGTTGAATGCTATGTCCCTGCCCAGGTAGCGGCCTGAACGGTCATGGTCATCCCAGTTCTGGGCTCCCATCAGTGCCGGTACCGCAGCAAACAGCAGCACCGAGGCAGCAATGGCGGCCGGTGTCTCACCTACCGCCTTCCGCAGAAGGCTGAAAACAGTCAGCACACTCAGGCCGATCCATATGGTGAAGGCATAGAACGAGGCTGCATAGGCATAGTCTCGCTCGCGTGGCTGGTTGGGGTACTGGTTGAGGTAGATCACAATGGCTATCCCGGTCATCACAAAGAGCAGCAGCACAATCCACCAGTTGCGCTGATCGCGGTTGAAGTGCCACAGGAACCCTATCAGCCCGAAGATCAGCGGAAGCATGAAGTAGGTGTTGCGTGACGGGGCATGGCGCATATCGTCAGGCATACCCTTCAGTGAGCCTACACGGGGCGCATCGAGGAAATCAATGCCGGTGATCCAGTTGCCGTTGACAGGGCCGCCCGTACTCTGTACATCATTCTGACGGCCGCTGAAATTCCACATGAAGTACCTGAAATACATGAACCCCAGCTGGTACTCAAACAAAAACTTCAGGTTCTGCCCGAATGTTGGCACTCTGACCACCGTGGGCTCACCCGTCTGCGGGTCGGTAACCCTGACAGGTTTGCCTTTTGTACCCACATAGTACTCGTACTCCCTGACATGATCGGGTGACTCGCTCCACATCCTCGGGAACAGGGTCATGAAGCGATCATCATACTTCCTGACTGTCTGACGGTTTGTAATGATATACTTCCCGTCGGCGGGATTATAGGTCGGCTTGCCCTTGTCATAGCCTTTGACCGGCGCATTGTACCAGGGTCCGTAAAAAAGCGGATTCTGCCCGTACTGCTCGCGGTTAAGGTAGTAGATAAGCGCGAAGGGGTTTGACGGATTGTTCTCATTCATGGGCGGATTGGCGGTTGACCTTATCATGATCACCGCAAAGCTGGAGTAGCCTATCACTATGACCATCAGCGATGTCAGGGCAGTGTTCAGTACCACCCTCTGCTTTCCTGACAGGTACCATGCCACCCAGAGGAGGATGGCAATGAAGAGCAGGTTAAGCAGTATCGATCCGCTGAGCAGCCATATCCCTGAGAGCGCCAGCATTGCCCCGGTGACAAGGAATATGGTCAGGCTGTTGCTGCGTGAGTAGCTGTACCATGCCGAGAGGGCCAGGAAGGCCATGAAGAGCAGCAGGTGGATGTACAGGCCGCTGTTGTAGGGCATGCCAAGCGTGTTGACGAAGAAGAGTTCGAAGCCTGCCGACACCTTAATGATGCCGGGGATCACCCCGTACATGATCAGTACCAGCAGCAGCAGCGACACCGCCAGTGAGGCGGTGAAGCCCTTCCATGAGAACTCGCGCTTGCGGAAATACCAGATGAAGACAATGGCCGGTATGGCCAGCAGGTTGAGCAGATGGACCCCTATCGAAAGCCCCATCATATATGCGATCAGTATGATCCACCGGTCGGCATAGGGCTCATCAGCCACATCCTCCCATTTGAGCATGGCCCAGAAGACCACGGCAGTGAAGAGTGATGAGGTGGCGTAGACCTCTCCCTCGACGGCCGAAAACCAGAAGGTGTCGGAGAAGTTGTATGCCAGCGCACCGACAACACCGGCGCCGAGTACCGCGACGATACGCCCGGCGGTGTAGTCAGCCTCCTCCTTCAGTATGATCCTGCGTGCCAGGTGGGTGATGGTCCAGTAGAGGAACAGTATGGTGAAGGCACTGGCCAGGCCCGAAAGTGCATTGACCATCAGTGCAACCCTGCTGACATCACCGAAGGCAAAGAGCGAAAAGAAGCGTGCCATCAGCATGAAGAAGGGCGCCCCGGGCGGATGGCCGACCTCAAGCTTCCATGCTGAGGCAATAAACTCACTGCAGTCCCAGAGGCTCATCGTCGGCTCAAGGGTCATCAGATAGGTGAATGATGCCACTGCAAATACCATCCAGCCGGTAATGTTGTCCCAAAGCCTGAATTTTCCTGTCATAGCCTGATTGTTTCTGTTCCTCATACGATTAATCCGGCTAAAATAGCAAGAATTCAGCCTTAACCCGAAAATATCGGCCTATTTTGGTAATTTTGAGGAAAGCGGCCCATGTGAAAAGGATAGTTATATTTCTTATTATCAGCCTGTTTGTCTTTTCAGAGGCAGTTGCTCAGTATTATGATACCGGTCAGGATCCCGCCTCGCTGCGGTGGCTGCAGATAGGCACACCCCACTTCAGGGTCATCTATCCGACCGACTTCGGTGATGAGGCTGCCAGGTATGCCACCCTGCTTGAGGAGTCATTCCGGCAGCTCTCCTCCCTCTATCCCGGGGTAAAAACCCGCATACCGGTCATCATCCATAACCACTCGATGCAGTCAAACGGCTATGTCACCTGGGCCCCCCGCCGTATGGAGCTCTATCCCCTACCCGGCCAGGATAACCTGCCGATGGATCCTGCGCGGCAGCTGACCGTCCATGAGACCACCCATGTGCTGCAGCTGGGCTCACTCAACCGTGCCGGTGCCGCCAGGATACTGAAATACCTTCTGGGAGAGCAGGCTGCCGCCGTGGGCGCCCTGCAGATACCGCAATGGGCCTTCGAGGGAGATGCTGTCTTTGCCGAGACAGCAGCGACCCTCTCGGGCAGGGGGCGAAGCAACAGCTTCATCCGCGGGGCCAGGGCACTGACAATCAGTCGCGGCGGGATGTATGGATATGATAAGCTGCTGGCCGGCTCATACCGTAACTTCACCCCTGACCATTATGTTTTCGGATACCTGATGATGAACCATCTGCGCACCACAAGTCCCGGTGCATGGCAGGAAGCGATCAGGAAGGTGTCGGACGGATGGCACATCAACCCGGTCAGGAGCGCCCTCAGACGTGAGGCGGGGCTGACACAGAAGCAGCTCTTTGATGCCACATTTACCGCCCTGGCCCGGGAATGGGCTGCGGAGACAAGCACGGGAGCCACAGGTTATGAGCCCCTCAGCGTTGCCCGGAAGAGGGACTACGTCAGTCACTTCACCCCGCACAGGCTCGATGACGGCAGGATCGTATCCCTGCGTACATCATTGTCTGATCCGTCACGGTTCGTCATCACCGCACAGGACGGGAGCAGTGAGACCACCCTGATGACAACCGGGTATACCTATCCCTACATCTTTTCAAGCAACGGCAGAAGCCTGGTGTGGTCAGAGACGGTGCCTGACATCAGGTGGGAGAACCGTGACTACTCGGTGATAAAAAGGCTCGATCCGGAGAGCGGCATGCCGGTGACTCTCACCCACCGTACCCGTTACGCCGCACCCGACCTCTCCCCCGACGGCAGGACGGTGGTGGCGGTGTCAACAACCACGGAGATGCGTTCATCGCTGGTCTTTATCGACTCGCACAGCGGTGAGTTGCTGATGGATGTGCTGCCACCCGACGGGGTGATGCTGCAGCGGCCGGCATGGTCATCTGACGGACAGGAGGTTACGGTGGTGACGCTGAATGGGCAGGGTGAGGGGATACGGGGATACCGCCCCACCGGCAAGAGATGGATCAGCTACCTTGATGAGGGAGTGACCGACATAGTACAGGCCAGGCTGCACAATGACACCCTCTTCTTCCTGGCACAGGGTGACGGCTCAGACAACATATACCGGATGGGCGGCGACAGGCAGATTGAACGTGTCACCGCCTCCCGGTACGGCATATCTGGCTTCTCGGTCAGGGGCAGCGAGCTGCTCTTCTCCGATTATACCGCCGGCGGATTTGTCATCGCACGTACGGCCACCTCTGCCACCGCCGGACCGGCAGACATCACCAGGCATGAGATCACGCCTCCCCCGGCACCCATGCCCCCGGCCGGTGATGCTGCCAATGCCCCCCTGCCCGTAACCGGTCAGTATAACCTGACACCCAGGCCATACCGCAAGGCGGCACACCTGATCAACCCGCACAGCTGGTTCCCCTTCTGGGCTGATATCAGCCAGCTGCACACCGATCCCACCTCTGTCAGACCGGGAGTAACCCTGATGTCGCAGAACCACCTCAGCACCCTGACCGGCCTGGCGGGCTATGAATACCGCGCCGGCAACCACTACCTTCACACCGGCTTCACCTGGAAGGGCTGGCATCCGGTGGTCGATGCACAGATGGTGTGGGGCGGTGAGCAGCAGGTGATCAGGGAGAGCAACGGGCCGTGGCCGGACAGGAGGGGCCGTGACCTGCAGATGAACATGATAATCTATGATCAGCTGTGGTTTGCACGGAGCCGCTTCCGGCAGATGGTGATGCCGGCACTCTACCTCAGCTACCGCAACAGGCAGACGTGGGTCAGGAGCGAGAGCAGGTTCGATGAGGGAATTATCTTCCTGACCGGCAGGCTATACCTCTCAAATACCTTCCGGATGGCCTGGCGCGACATCAACCCGCGCTGGGGACAGGTAGCCGACCTCCGTCTGACCACTATGCCCTGGGACACAAAGCTGTACGGCAGCAGGAGGTATGCCAGGACTACCCTCTTCTTCCCGGGCCTCTTTCCCAATCACAGCCTGGTCCTCAGGGCCGGCGGCGAGAGCCAGTCACCCGTACGGCAACAGCTCTACGGAAACGCCTTGTCCCTGCCACGGGGATACAAGGAAGAACTGACCATCGAAAAGCTCTTCTCAATGTCGGCCGACTACACCATGCCGCTACTCTATCCTGACCTGGCGGCGGACGGACTGCTTTACCTCAAGCGGATAAGGGGTACACTGTTCTATGATCATGCAGTGGGAAGGGATATCCGTGACCACCGGAGCCAGACCCTGATACCCGGTCCGGTACGATACAACTCAGCCGGCACCGAGCTGCTGGCTGACTTCTGGCTGCTGAGAATACCGTTCGAGATCAGCGCAGGGGTAAGGGCAGGCTATATGCCTGCTGATCAGAAAATCTTTATAAATGGAGTATTCTCGGTGAACATCTACGGAACGGTACTGGGAAGAGAGAGGTGGTGACCGGAGCTGAACAGATCATGTGACAGAAGCCTGATGAGAGGTTTACGGAACAGTACAGGGAACACTGCCGTACTCAAGGAATCCTCAGCAGCCTCCCGGCAATTCATCCCTCCAGCACCGAGTCTGCCAGCAGGATTATCCTGTTCTGCCTCACCTCGATCACCCCGCCGGTGATCTCATAGCGCAGCTCGGTGCCCTGCATATCGGCAATGATCACCGGTCCGGCCTCGAGGGTGGAAATTACCGGGGCATGATCTTTCAGTACCTGGAATGAGCCCTTTCTGCCCGGCACCCTCACCGAGCGTATCTCACCGGCATATATCCTGCTGTCAGGTGTTATAATCTCGATCTTCACTTCAGCTCATTTACTATTACCTGCTCTCTGCCAGCAGCTTCTCTCCCTTGGCTATGGCGTCCTCGATGGTGCCGACAAGCATGAAGGCTGCCTCAGGGTACTGGTCAACCTCACCGTCAATGATCATGTTGAATCCCCTGATGGTATCCTCAATTGAGACCAGCACACCGGGTATGTTTGTGAACTGTTCGGCCACGTGGAAGGGCTGTGAGAGGAATCGCTGCACGCGGCGTGCCCGGTGCACCACCAGCTTGTCCTCATCAGAGAGCTCATCCATACCGAGGATGGCGATGATATCCTGCAGCTCATTGTAGCGCTGCAGTATCTCCTTGACGCGCTGTGCGCAGCGGTAGTGCTCTTCGCCTACGATCTCGGGGGTGAGTATCCTCGAGGTGGAGTCAAGCGGGTCAACAGCAGGATAGATACCCAGCTCCGAGATTTTACGGCTGAGCACCGTGGTGGCGTCGAGGTGGGCAAAGGTGGTTGCCGGTGCGGGGTCGGTCAGGTCGTCGGCAGGCACATAGACAGCCTGTACCGAGGTGATCGATCCGTGGCGGGTGGAGGTGATCCTCTCCTGCATCACGCCCATCTCGGTGGCCAGCGTAGGCTGGTAGCCCACGGCCGACGGCATGCGACCGAGCAGTGCAGAGACCTCCGACCCGGCCTGGGTGAAGCGGAAGACGTTGTCCATGAAGAAGAGAATATCCCTTCCGGTACCGTCACCCTCGCCATCGCGGAAGTATTCGGCCACGGAGAGGCCCGAGAGGGCCACACGGGCACGTGCCCCGGGAGGCTCGTTCATCTGGCCGAAGACGAGGGCCAGCTTCGACTCCTTGAGCGCCTCATGGTCAACCAGGTCAAGGTTCCATCCCCCTTTGGCCATATCCTCCATGAAAGCCTCCCCATAGGAGATGACATTGGCTTCAAGCATCTCGCGAAGAAGGTCATTACCCTCCCTGGTACGCTCACCGACGCCGGCAAAGACCGAGAGGCCCGAGTAGGCCTTGGCGATATTGTTGATCAGCTCGAGGATAACCACGGTCTTGCCCACGCCGGCGCCGCCGAAGAGACCGATCTTCCCACCCTTGGAGTAGGGCTCGATCAGGTCTATCACCTTGATGCCGGTGTAGAGGACCTCCTTCTCGGTGGAGAGGTCTTCATACTTCGGCGGCTTGCGGTGGATCGGGTAGCCGCCCTTCTTCCCGAGCGGACCGATGCCGTCAATGGGATCACCGGTAACGTTCATCAGACGCCCCCTGATCTGATCACCAACGGGCATCACTATCGGCTCACCGGTGGCAATCACCTCCATGCCGCGCTGGAGCCCGTCAGTGGAGTCCATCGCAATGGCCCTGACAGTGTTCTCGCCGATATGCTGCTGACACTCAACAACCAGTACGGTGCCGTCATGACGCCTGATCTCAAGCGCATCAAGAATATTTGGCATGTCTGTCTCTGCCGAATCAAAGGTAACGTCAACCACAGGTCCGATGACCTGGCTTATCCTTCCTGTTTTCTTTGCCATCTCTCTGACTTAATACTGTTTCAATCTATGTTTGTCTGTTATGCTATCTCTTGTCTCCGCCCCGCGGCGGATCCTTTTCTATTTTACCCGTCCGATAAGATTCACCGCCATCTGTTTCAGCTCGCCCTTCCTCTCGGCCTTGACCCCCACCTGGTCGAGGGCCTGGAATGCCCTGTTAAAGTAGTCATATGCTATCTTCTCTGCCTGCAGGCGTATATCCAGTTCATCATAGAGCGCCTTCACCTGCTGCACCTTCTCATCCGGCTCAAGTCCGCTGTCAGGCGAAAGCAGCCTCCGCAGCCGGGTCAGCCTCTCCCCCTCGGCCAGCTCGAAGGCCTTCACCAGCAGGTATGTCTTCTTGTTGGCCACTATGTCGCTGCCGGTCTTCTTGCCGAACATTTTAGTATCACCGTAGGTGTCAAGCACGTCATCCTGTATCTGGAAGGCTATTCCCAGGCATCGTCCGAACTCATGGAGCAACTCCTGGTCCTTTTCGGTAGCATCACCGATTATTGCGCCGATCTTCAGTGAGGCAGCCACCAGCACTGCGGTCTTCAGTTCGATCATACGCATGTACTCCTCTTCCGAGACCACCCCCTTCTTCTCAAACTCAAGGTCAAGCTGCTGACCCGTACAGACCTCTATGGCGGTGCGGTTGAACAGCCTGATGATTCTTGGGACTGACTTTTCGGGTGCCTGAGCCATGCAGTCACCTGCCACGAAGGCCATCACGTCACCTGACAGTATCGCCTGCTCACTGCCCCACCTGTTGTGTACCGTCTGTGAGCCCCGCCTCATGTCAGCCTTATCAATGATATCATCATGAATAAGGGTGAAGTTGTGGAACACTTCCAGTCCGACTGCCGGTCTGACCGCCTCATCGATCTTGTCACTGAAGAGGTTGCATGCCATAAGGCACATCACCGGCCTGAGCCGCTTTCCCCCGATAGACATTATATACCTTGCCGGGGCAAAGAGCCTCTCGGCCTCGGGTGTCCCCTCCAGGCCGGCGATAGCCTTGTCTGTCAGCTCCTTCAGGTATTCAGCAGTGAACATCTCTGTTTGCTCCTTTATCCGTTAAGCGCCTCTGCACCGCTGACCACCTCAAGCAACTGGTTGGTGATGGATGCCTGGCGGGCTTTGTTGTACTGCAGGGTTAGATCCCTGATCAGTTCGGTGGCATTATCGGTTGCCTGGTGCATGGCTGTCATACGGGCACCGTGCTCAGCCGCAAAGGAGTCGAGCAGTGCCCTGTAGAGCTTGATACGCAGTGTCTTGGGTATAAGCTCCGAAATGATGCTTACCTGGTCAGGCTCATAGATATAGTCAGCCGGGGCGGCAGGGGCATCACCGGCCGGGACAGCCATGACCGCCGGGAGGTAAGGCTCAACGGTAAGCTTCTGCACGGCCGCATTCTTGAACTGGTTATAGATGATTTCAATGACATCATACTCGCCGGAGAGATAGAGCTGCATCAGCCTGTCAGCCAGCTGCGACACCCGGTCAAATGTAAGACCCGAGTAGATCTCGCTCTCGTCAGCTATGATGTTGCACTTCAGCTTCCGGAAAGCATCATTGGCCTTTTTGCCTATCGTAATCATTGCCAGTCTGCCATTGTTCATGGCCTCACCGTACCTCTCATGCATGATGCGCCGTGTCTCCCTGATTACGTTGGCATTGAACGCACCACAGAGCCCCTTGTTGGAGGTCACGGTAACCAGCAGCACCCGTCCGTTTCCCTTTTCCCTTGCGTCATAGGGATTCTCTATCTCCAGCTCGTGCAGTGCGGCGGTCAGCCCGTCCTGTATCTCATTCAGCTTGTCTGCATAGGGCCTGAGCTGGACTATTGAGTCCTGTGCCTTGCGCAGCTTGGCTGCCGCCACCATCTTCATTGCCGAGGTGATCTGGCGAGTAGATTTGACCGAGCTGAGCCTGACCCTTATTGCCTTTAAATTAGCCATCTCCTGCGATTACTGTTAACTGCTAACGTGCCTTATAGTTAGCTGACACCTCCGCTGCCACCCTGTCAAGCACCGTGGTGACCTGCTCATCCACAACACCCTGTTTAATGGTTTCGAGGATATCGGGATGGTTGTCACGCATCTGTGCAATAAAGTCATGCTCGAATGACTTGACCCTGTTTACGGGCACATCCTTCAGCAGACCCTTTGTTCCGCAGTAAATGATTGCCACCTGCTCTTCAACCTTCACCGGTGAGTACTGGTTCTGCTTGAGTATCTCCACGTTCTTTGCCCCTTTGTCGAGAACTGCCAGTGTGGCGGCATCGAGGTCGGAGCCGAACTTAGAGAATGCCTCCAACTCACGGTACTGTGCCTGGTCTACCTTCAGCGTTCCCGCCACCCTCTTCATTGACCTGATCTGTGCGTTGCCACCCACCCTTGAGACCGATATACCGACGTTGATGGCAGGCCTGATACCTGCGTTGAAGAGGCTTGACTCAAGGAATATCTGTCCGTCAGTGATGGAGATAACGTTTGTCGGTATGTATGCCGCCACGTCTCCGGCCTGTGTCTCGATGATGGGCAGTGCGGTGAGTGACCCTCCTCCCTTCACCATATGCCTGATTGAGTCGGGCAGGTCGTTCATCCGGGCGGCCACCTCATCTGACTCGATAATCTTTGCGGCTCTCTCGAGCAGGCGCGAGTGGAGGTAGAACACATCACCGGGGTAAGCCTCACGTCCGGGCGGGCGCCGCAGCAGCAGCGACACCTCACGGTATGATACTGCCTGCTTTGAGAGGTCATCATAGATGATCAGTGCATCACGGCCGGTATCGCGGAAGTACTCGCCTATCGCCGCCCCGGCAAACGGTGCATAGAACTGTGCCGCGGCCGAGTCGGCTGCGGTGGCGCTGATGATGACGGTATAATCCATGGCGCCGTAGCTCTCCAGGGTGCTGGCTATATTCGCAACCGTGGAGCCCTTCTGCCCTACAGCCACATAGATGCAGTAGACAGGCTTTCCCTTGTCATACTCGCTCTTCTGGTTGATGATGGTATCAACGGCGATGGCGGTCTTGCCCGTCTGGCGGTCGCCGATGATGAGCTCACGCTGGCCGCGGCCGATGGGTATCATGGCATCAATGGCCTTCAGGCCTGTCTGCAGGGGCTGCTTCACCGGCTGACGGAAGATAACTCCCGGCGCCTTCCTCTCAAAGGGCATCTCGTAGAGCTCGCCGGTGATGGGGCCACGACCGTCAATCGGTTCGCCGGTGGTGGTGATAACCCTGCCCAGCAGACCCTCACCCGCCATGATCGATGAGATACGGCCGGTACGGCGGGCAATGTCCCCCTCCTTGATCTTCTCTGACGGACCAAGGATAACGACACCCACATTGTCCTCCTCAAGGTTGAGGACAATCCCCTTGATATCTGATTCAACAAACTCAATAAGCTCATTGGAGCCGACATTCTTCAGGCCGTAGATACGGGCGATGCCGTCACCCACCTGCAGCACCGTGCCCACCTCCTCAACATCAATGGCGGTCTTCACTCCCTCGAGCTGCTCCCTGAGGATCTGTGATACCTCTGAAGGTTTAATATTCGTCATATCGCTTAAACTTAAACTACTTGTCTGAATAACCCGCCAGCCGGAACTCCTTCCTGAACCTGTTCAGCCTGTTCCTCACGCTGGCATCAATATATGAATCATCCACCCTGATGGTAAAACCGCCTATCAGTGACTCATCAACCACCTCATCGAACTCGATGGTGCCCTCCTTCTGGCCGGCAATCAGTCCGGCCAGTTCTTTCCTGATCCCTTCGCTTACCGGCACTGCGGTAGTAACTGTCACACGGCGTATGCCCCGGTGGCGGCGGGTAAGGTCAATGAAGTTCCTTGCTGCGGCCGACAGGAAATCGCCCCGTCCGTGATCGAACATAAGAGCGATAAACTTCAGTGTCAGCGGTTCGGCATCATCGCCTGCGAGGGCCATGACCGCCCTCTTCCTCACCTTCTGGGGTATGACCGGGTTGGCGATCAGCTCCTTCACCTCAGCGAGGCCGCAAAGCTGGCCCACGCTCTTCATATCTCTGTAGACGCCGTCAATGACACCGCTGTCAAGGGCGAGCTCAAAGAGGGCCCTGGCATATCTTACGGCTATCCTGGATGAGTTCATCGTGTCAGTTCCTGCTTGATTCGATCTCCCTGATATACCTCTCTATCAGCTTCTGCTGTTCGGCGTCGCTGCGCAGGGTCTCTCCCAGCACCTTCGAGGCTACCTCCAGGGCCAGGCCGGCCACCTCGCGCTTCACCTCGGCTATGGCAGCCACCTTCTCACGTTCGATCAGCTCCCTGGCACGGCGTACCATCGCATCAGACTCAGACTGGCTTTTCTCCTTGGCCTCGGTCATCATGCGGTCATAGGCAACCCGTGCATCACGAAGTATCTTGTCACGCTCTTCACGCGCCTTGCGCAGGATGATCTCGTTGTCTGCCTGCAGCACCTTCATCTCTTCACGCGCCTTCTCGGCTGACTCAAGAGCATTGCGTATCATGTCCTCGCGCGCCCGCACCGCATTCATTATAGGCCCCCAGGCAAACTTCCAGAGAAGGATGAGCAGGAGCAGGAATATCAGTGTGGTCCAGAAAATAGTCCCTATGGCAGGACTGGCAAGACTGGTTTGCAGTAACATAACTATGTCGTTTTGTTTGATTCAAGGTAAAAAGCCTGCAACCAACCGTTACAGGCTTCTTTTCTTTCTCAGCCTTTCTGAATCATTGCAACCACGATTGCGAAGAGGGCTGCCCCCTCGATAAGCGCTGCTGCGATGATCATTGCAGACTGGATCTTCGAGTAGGCCTCAGGCTGGCGTGCGATGGCCTCCATGGCCGAATCACCGATACGGCCGATGCCGATCCCTGCCCCGATAACGGCAAGGCCTGCTCCTACTGCTGCTAATGTTCCTGTCATTTTGTTTTAAGATTAATTAAACGAAAAAACTATAATTGCATCAATGATGTTCCGGTTCAGCCACCGCCATCCCGATAAAGAGGGCTGAGAGCAGCGTAAAGACATATGCCTGCAGGAATGCCACAAGCAGTTCAAGCATATCCATGAAGAGGACAAAGAAGATTGAAGCCGGGGCTACCAGCACCGACTTGAAGATGAATATCAGTGCCACCAGGCTCAGTACAATGATATGGCCGGCGGTGATGTTTGCAAAGAGACGGATCATCAGGGCGAAGGGTTTTGAGAAGAGCCCTATCAGCTCCACGACTATCATCACCGGCAGCAGCCAGAAAGGTACGCCGGGGGTGGCAAACACATGCCTCCAGTGCGATCTGTTGGCTGAGGTCTGGGTGATGAGGAAGGTAAAGAGTGCCAGTACGAATGTCACGTTTATGTTGCCGGTGACGTTGGCGCCGAACGGGAATATAGGTATCAGCCCCAGCAGGTTGTTGAGGAGGATGAAGAAAAAGACGGTGAGCAGGTATGGCATGAACCGCTCATATTTCATCTCACCGATATTGGGTATGGCAACATCATCCCTGATAAAGAGCACGACCGGCTCGAGCAGTCCCTGTATCCCTTTGGGTGCACTGATGCCGCTCTTTTTGTATGAGCGGGCTAGTGAGATCATGAGCCACAGCAGGATCACCGCCGAGACCAGCATGCCGAAGATCGCCTTGGTGATTGAGAAGTCCAGCGGCGGCCTGCTGCCGTCATGATGCCCCTGCTCATCAACCCTGATGATCTTTCCCGCATAGTCACCCTCATGGGCAATAGCGAACCCCCGGAAACTGTTGCCGTGGGCAATCTTCCGCGAAGAGAAGAGATGGAGGCCCGACTGGCGGTCATAGATGATCACCGGCAGGTAGACAGCTACATCCTTCCCTGAGCGGGTGGTGAAAAGGTGCCATTCATGTGAATCGGCCACATGTTCCATAATGAATGTGGCAGCATCAAACTCATCCTGGTTTTCCATGTCGGAGCCCCCGCTGCCGCTGATGGCTGCCAGACTGGCCGGAGCACTCACCGCAAGCAGCCCGATAAGAAAAACCAGAAAATATAACCTCTTTTGTTTCAAGCTATATCTATTTAATCTGACCTTGTTTCAAGACAACCTTAAATGTACGGACTATATAAATTGTGAACGCCAAATATAGAATAAAAAACAATACTACTGAGCCGGTTGAATCGTTTTTGAAGACCAGCAGAAAAAGGAGTGCCAGCACGAATGAGAGGAGCATCTTCACTCCCAGTGCCATCAGTGTCATGAACACATTTTTTTCAGGCTCAGAGAAATAACCGTTAAAAAAGATTAAAAGCGAAATGAAGGCTGCCAGCATGAATCCGGCAGTCAGCATAACGGCATGGGTTGTGTTGTAGAGTCCGGGGATCAGGCGTCCGGCCAGGATCACCGGTATCATAATCAGTGCCGTGAACAGGAGAAGACCCAGGTAGCGTCTGGTTGCCAGTGGTGTGAACATCCTATTTACCTCTCATTACCTCCTTGATGACCAGCCAGAGGGCTGCGGCAACCCCCAGCAGTGAAAATATGACGGTAAAGAGCGGATCGGTGCCGGCACGCTCATCAAGCCTGATGCCGCCATAAGTGGTCAGAACAATGATGACCACCATCTGTATGACAATGGTGCTGTACCTCGAGTAGGCCGACAGGCCCTCCCTGCCTCTATTTTCCTTCTTCCCTGGGTCTGGGTGCTGCTCCATTCTCTCCATCCTTCATGGCACAGTTTCCGGTGAAGACGGCTCCCGGCTCGATTGAGAGCTTGTTGGTGACAATGGTTCCGTTGATCTTTGAAGAGGCTTTCAGGGTAAGCAGCTGCGACACGGAGATCTTGCCCTCAATCATTCCCGAGATCTCGGAGTTCTTGCACTCAACCTCACCCTTGATCTTGCCGGTGGGCCCGATAACCACCTTACCCCTGGTTATCATATTTCCTATCAGTACTCCGTCAACACGGATATCACCGCTCGACTTGATATCACCCGTAATCTCTGTTCCCTGACTGATGAGATTGACTGCCGTCCCGGTATCTGTCTCGATTATTTTTGCCATAGTGACTTCGGTTTTTCCCTTGATTACCCTGAAATTAATTAACAGACAAATATAGAAACTATTGTGCCGGAGGGGTAAAAAAAGCTGGCCGGTTTTTCCCGGCGCCATCTACTCTCAATTATTCCTTCACCGGGTCATAGGCCCATTTGAGCCAGATGCTTCCCCAGGTGAATCCGCCTCCGAATGCTGCCAGTATGAGGTTGTCTCCCTTCTTCAGCCCCTTTTCAAACTCCCACAGCACGAGGGGGATGGTTGCGGCGGTGGTATTTCCGTAGTTCTGGATGTTGATCATCACCTTTTCGGGGGGGAGTCCCATCCGCCTTCCTGTGGCGTCTATGATGCGCAGGTTGGCCTGATGTGGCACCAGCCATGCTATGTCATCAGGTGTCAGGTTATTCTTCTCCATTATTTCGGCTGCCACATCGGCCATGTTTGATACCGCAAACTTGAATACTGCCTGTCCCTCCTGGTAGACATAATGTTCACGTCCGCCCACGGTATCGTGCGATGCCGGCCTCAGTGATCCGCCCGCCTTCATGTGGAGGTACTTGCGGCCTGAGCCATCGGCACGGAAAATGTAGTCCATGATGCCGTACTCCTCATAGGTTGGCTCGAGCAGTACCGCGCCGGCGGCGTCGCCGAAGAGGGTGCAGGTGGTACGGTCGGTGTAGTCGGTTATGGATGACATCTTGTCTGCCCCGACAACAACCACCTTTCTGTACCTGCCGGTCTCCACATATGCCGCGGCCGTCTGCAGTGCAAAGAGGAAGCCTGAGCAGGCTGCCCCCAGGTCAAAGCTGAAGGCATTCTTGATACCCACCTTGTCTGAAATGATATTGGCCGTTGCCGGGAACATCATGTCGGGGGTGATGGTTGCACAGATAAGCAGATCGACCTCGTCGGGCGAGGTACCGGTCTTCTCCAGCAGCCCCCTCACTGCCGGTTCACCCAGGTCAGAGGTGCCCTTGCACTCTCCCTTGAGTATCCTGCGCTCTCTGATCCCCACCCGCTGCATGATCCACTCATCGCTGGTATCGACCATCTGCGAGAGCTCATGGTTGGTAAGCCGGTACTCCGGCGTCCATGCGTTTATGCCTGTTATGGCTGCCCTGATCCTTTTCATTTTTCAAATGCCTCCCTGATCTTTCCGGCAAGATCGGCCCTGATCACATCACGGGTGGTAAGGATCATATTGCGGATTGCGGTCTTTTTTGAGATACCGTGACCCACCACCACATTATCATTGATCCCGACCACCGGCGTTCCTCCGACCACCTCGAAATTGAGCCTGTCGAGGAAACTGTCCTTAATTCCTCTTGCCTTTGTAACCACATAGAGTTTCTCGGCCATCTTCAGCACCACATTGCCGACGAAGCCGTCGCAGACGATCACGTCGGTCATGTCGTCGGTGAAGAGGTGATGACCCTCGATATTTCCCCTGAAGTCAATATCATTTGCCTCATTCAGCAGCTCCCAGGCTGCTTTCGCCGCTGCCGAGCCCTTCCCCTCCTCGCGCCCGATATTGAGCAGCCCGACGGTCGGACTCTCTATGCCGAGAACATACCTGGCATATACTGTTCCGAGCATGCCGTACTGCAGGAGTGCATCGGGCTTGCTGTCGGGGTTTATCCCCACATCAAGCATGACTGACGAGCCGCCGCTGACATTGGGTATCAGGGCCGCCAGTGCCGGCCTGATCACCCCGGGGATGACGTTCACGGTGTAGTGTGCCCCTATCATCATGGCACCGGTATTTCCCGCACTGGCAAAACCGTCGATCATGCCGCCCTTCAGCATGGCATAACCCACGGCAATGGATGAGTCTCTCTTCTGTGAGAATGCTTTGGCCGGGTGATCAGACATTCCGATCACCTGTGTGGTGGGCACCATGTCAAACTCGGCGGGGCTCAAGCCGAGTGATCCGAGCTTCTCCTTTATGAGGCTCTCGTCGCCGATAAGCACCAGGCGCTCACCGGGCGACAGGTGCCCGAGTGCCTCCGCGGCGCCCTCGACCACAGCATCGGGGGCAAAATCGCCGCCCATTGCATCAAGGCCTATTTTCATCGTTCACTCGTTTTGAACGGTACCGCCACGTCAGGCAGTCTCCTTTTTCTCGACGGCAAGCTTACCCCTGTAGTATCCGCACTCCGGGCAGACCCTGTGATAGAGATGCGCCGAACCGCAGTTCTGGCAGGCAGCAACTGTGGGAGCAACTGCCTTGTAGTGTGTCCTCCTCTTGTCTCTCCTGGTACTGGAGTGTCTGTGCTTTGGATTTGGCATCGCAGTAATGTATTGAGTTAATTATTCCCGGTCAGTCTTTTAAGCTCCTCCCAACGGGGATCGCCCGCTGCATCACCATGCACACGGTGAGCATTGAGCTTCCTGATCATGTCAGGATTGCAGGTGACCCTGCCATCGGCATCATCAGGATGAATGCGCTGTATCGGCAGTGCCAGGTGGATATATTCATAGAAAAACTGACCAAGATCTATCTCATGTTCATCCACCGGCAGCGTGATCATGTCCGGATCCGAATCATCCCACTCCTTCCCAAGCCTTATAAAAAGCCTGTTAACAGATGAGAGAGGCATGAAGAAGGGATCAAGACACCGGTCACATACCACCTCGGCCCTGCCGCTGATACTGATTTCCAGCTCTATCTGGGCGGAACCCTTAATAAGTTCAACCACCGCCTCAAACTCGCCCCGCTTTATTTCTGACTCTTCAAAAGCTGCGAAAAAATCATCACCTATCGTGAACTTATAACTGTATCTGGCTTCCTTGAGTCCCGCAAGCGGTATGGAATAGAATCCGGGCATCTCCGTTTTTTTCGGTCTGCAAAATTATAAATCCTCACTCAATAAAAAAAATTATGAACAAAAAAGCAACAGCGCCTGCCTGATTCGCCATTCACCGGCAAATAGCGGCCATTCACGGGAAACGGGCTGTTCCGGGGAGCTGCGGGCTCTATCTTTGACACCATCAAACAACAAGCGTGAGATGAAAAATGTTCGGAACAACGCGGTATGGCAGGTGGGCGCCTTCCTTATCTCTTTAGGGATAATGATGCTGGTGGCCAGGCTCGACCTGCTGCAACTGGGTGAGGTCGCCAGCTATTTCAGGTGGCAGATACTGCTGATACTCTTCGGTGTATGGTCACTACTGAGCCTCGAGCTGGTCTCTGCAGTGGTACTCTTTGCCATCGGCATCTGGTTCCTGCTGCCCGACATGTCACTGGAGCTTGCCCGGCCCTTCCGGCAGATCTACTGGCCATCGGTGCTCGTACTGGCAGGGATTGCGGTAATACTGAGCGCTCCGCTGAAAAAACTGAAGAAACAGAATCCAGATAATTATCCAAAACATCAGCAAAATGAGCAATGAACATCACAGGGAGCCACAGCATGGTGAGCTCTCTTCAAACAGGGCTATTGTCGGGTTGCTTCTCGTCGTGGCCGGATTGATCCTTATCCTTAAAAAAACGACTGTTCTGCCTGCCCCGCTCGACTATTTCATTGACCGGGTCATCTTCTCATGGCAGATGCTACTGATTGTGATCGGTATCATCAGCCTCACCTCATCGGGCAACAAAACCCCCGGTATCGTCATGGTCATCATAGGCGGGTTCTTCCTGATACCGGTCCTGTTTACCGACTTCTTCAGGTCATTCAACTTTTTCTGGCCGGCACTCTTCATCGCCGTGGGGGTAATACTGATGCTCAATTCGGGAAGACTCTCCGCCCGGCGGATCTCCACAGCCGATACCAGCAAGGTTGATTACTTTGACTATGTCAATATCTTCAGCGGAGCAGAGCGGCAGTTCATCACCGACAATTTCATGGGGGGCAGGATCACTGCCATCTTCGGCGGCGGTGAGATTGACCTGACCCGCTCATCGCTCGCGCCGGGCGAAAATGTGATCGAAATTACCTGTATATTTGGAGGTGCCACCATCATTGTGCCAGAGAACTGGAATGTCATCATCAGGGTCACCCCGATACTGGGAGGCTTCTCTGACAGCAGGAAGCTGCGGGATGAGGTTGTCAGGGACAATACCCGCTCGCTTGTTATCAGGGGGACCGTGATCTTCGGAGGGGGAGAGGTGAAACTTACCAAGTCTGCCAAAGCATGAAGCACCCGCTGCTGGGAGACCGTACAAGGCTGATGATATGGTGGATGGCTTGGCTTGTGCTGGCAGCAGCCCAGTCATTGCTCATCCACCTGGCCTATGGCAGCAGCCTTGAGACAGCCATCACTGACGGGGTGGTCTCGATGGCTGCAATGGGGCTGCTCGGCCTGGCTGCCTGGTTCCCGGTGAAGTATCTTCTGAGAGAGAACAACCAGCTCTCTGCCACACTGCTCAATAACATTGTACCCGGGGTGCTGACCCTCGGGGTCTGGCTTACCGTCTCCCGTTTCGGCGCCCGCATACTGGTTCCTGACAAGGATGAGTACGACATCCTGTGGCACTCGGTGCTGATCTTCCGCATCACGGCCGGTATCCTGATCTATTCAATGATCATGCTGATCTACTATCTCTTCATGAGCGCCTCACAGCTGGCTGAGAAGGCTGCCCGGCAGGCACAGCTCGAGGCAAGGGTGCACGAGGGAGAGCTGAAGATGCTCAGGTCACAGATCAACCCGCACTTCCTGTTCAACAGCCTCAACTCGATCAACTCCCTCACACTCACAGACCCGGCTGCAGCCAGTGAAATGATTGTAAAGCTTTCAGAGTTCATGCGCTACTCACTCTCGTCACGGAGCGACCAGCAGGTGACTCTGGGCGAGGAGCTGGAGAGCCTGAAGCTCTACCTGCAGATAGAGAAGGTGAGGTTCGGCAACCGCCTGGTGACAGAAGAGGAGATAGATCCTGCCTGCCTCACTGCACTGATGCCCGGCATGTTACTGCAGCCCCTCTATGAGAATGCGGTGAAGCACGGGGTGTATGAATCATCAGGAGAGGTGATCATCAGAACCATCGCTGCCGCGGAGGAGGAGATGGTGATGATAACCATAACAAACACCCTCGACCGTGAAGCGGTTGTCACTGCCCGCGGCGCCGGGGTGGGGCTGAGGAACGTGAGAAGCCGGCTGGAGCTCTTCTTTGGTGAGGAGGCAAGCCTGTCAGTACACCCGGGTGAGGAGAGCTTCACGGTCACCATGCGATTCCCGTTACGCGAAAAACAAAACGGATAACTGTACGATATGGAAAAAATCAGGATACTGATCATTGAGGATGAGGCACCCGCCAGGGAGCTGATAAAGCATATGCTTGCCGGCCACCCTGACCTGGAGGTGATTGGAGAATGTGAAGATGGCTTCTGTGGGGCCAGGGAGGTACGTGAAAGGCGGCCTGACCTGATTTTTCTCGATATCCAGATGCCGAAGCTGACCGGTTTCGAGCTGCTGGAGGTTATCGATGAGAAGCCCGAGGTGATCTTCACCACCGCCTATGACCAGTATGCCATAAGGGCATTCGAGCTCAATGCGGTCGACTACCTCCTCAAGCCCTTCTCCAGGGAGCGGTTCGACGAGGCGGTGGCCCGGGCGGTGAACCGCATACGGAACAACACCCCGGGGCATGAAGCGGTCAGCAGGATGGTGACCACCACCACCGGGACAGAGGGAGAGCTGACACGCATCGTCTTCAGGAAAGGGGCAGGGATAGTGATTATCCCCCTTGACAAGGTGATCTGCCTGGCTGCCGAGGATGACTATGTGATGGTCTATCACAGCGATGGCAAAGCACTTAAGACCAGGACGATGAAATACTATGAAGAGCATCTTCCGCCCTCGCTCTTCATCAGGGTGCACCGCTCATTCATAGTCAATGTCGAGCAGATCACCCGGCTTGAGCCATACAGCAAGGACAACTACGTTGCCATCCTGAGAAACGGGGAAAAGATACCGGTCAGCCGCGCCGGCTACCGGATACTGAGAGAACGCCTCTCATTCTAATCTCTCTCCTTAAGCCTGTTGCATCTTGGGGCAGGGCGTGCCGGGAGGTTCCGGCAGCGATACCTCCTGAAGGTGAACCGCGGCACCGGATCATAGCCGTGGGTGCCTCCCGGACGGCAGCGCAGGATACGGCCGGCCGCCATGACAAACCCCTTAAACGGGCCATGAATAGTAACTGCATCAATGGCATACTGTGAACAGCTGGGCACATGGCGGCATGAAGCCGGAGTAAGCGGAGAGATGAACCACCGGTAGAACCATACCGGCAGAAGCATGATAAAAGAGAATATCTTTGCGGCACCCTTCAGCATCGCCCCCAAAGATAGTCCGATTAAAAGTGACAAAATGACCTTTTTAACCGGATTATTTCAGTATGGCAGGTCTTTTGTCAAGAAGATGAGAAACTAAAGAGAAGTTCATTATATGGAAACTATGTTCATGCACAACGGCACCTATTGGATAATATTCATCGTTTTCATGGGAGTGAGCTGGCTGGTCAGCAACCGGCTCAAGACCAAGTTCCGTGCCTATTCGAAGATACCCGTTGCATCGGGCATGAGTGGTCATGATGTGGCGGTAAGGATGCTTCATGACAGTGGTATATACGATGTTACGGTTCAGTCTGTCCCGGGCGAGCTTACTGACCACTACAATCCGCTTAAGAAGACCATCAACCTCAGCCGCGATGTCTACTACGGCACCAGCGTTGCTGCGGCTGCAGTGGCAGCCCATGAGACCGGTCATGCCGTCCAGCATGCCAGGGAGTATGCATGGCTGGGCATGAGGTCAAAGCTCGCCCCTGTCGTCAGCTTCGCATCCAACTGGGTGCAGTGGGTGCTGATTGCCGGTCTGCTGCTGCTCAACTCAAGACCCGAGATACTGCTTGTCGGTATCGGACTTTTCGGCCTCACCACCCTCTTCAGCCTCATCACCCTGCCGGTTGAGATAAACGCCTCAAAGAGAGCGCTTGCATGGCTCTCCAATGCGGGTATAACATACCAGGGCACACATGAAAAGGCTGAAGATGCGCTGAAGTGGGCCGCATATACTTATGTCATAGCTGCACTGGGATCACTGGCAACCCTGATTTACTACATCATGATCTTTCTGGGTGCGAGAGACAGATAACGGCTGTCAGTGAATGTCATTCAGAAACTTCGTCCGCTTGGCCATATATCTCAAAATCGCCCACAGGATAAGACCGGCCACAAGAAGAGTGGTGTAAAGAGGCTCAAGATAGAACCTGCCGGCGACTGAGATGTTCCGGCAGAGATCAAGGAAGGCAAATACCACGAAAAGACTGGCTATGCCGTTATACTCTCTCCGGAGCACCTTTCTGAACGAAAAGGGGTGTGCAGACCTGACATACCGCCTGAACGACGGGATAACCGCCCTGACACGGAACGTCCACGAATCAAAGGTATCCCCGAACTTGCGGTGGAGGTACTGCTCCTCGGCAAAAATAATCCGCTCGTAATATAGCCAGTAGGCCAGTATGAAAACGATCACCCACCATACTGACCTCAGGAAAAGCACCGGCCCCAGCCATATCAGGAAATTGCCGGCATAGAGCGGATGACGCATCACGGAATAAATGCCCGTGGTATTAAGTTCGTCAGCAATCTGCTCTATAACACTGCGCCCTGAAGTACGGGGCGACGAATAACCAACCGTGTATGACCGCAGCAGTTCGCCGGCAACAGAGACAAGAATGCAGGCTATCTCCCAGGTGTAGTTGAAATAGATGACACTCCGGCTGGCAATGAAAAGCAGGTATACAGCCGCCGGGATCAGAATAAACACCGGAAGCCAGCTACGCCGCCGGAATAACCAGTTGCCTGATTTCTCGAGTTCATGGATAAGTGACATACATTCAGCATTGGTTCAGTAAAAGTAGAAAAAATCATGAAACCATAAATTATATCTGCGAATCTGTAGTCATGCCGTTCCGGACCGCCGGACCGGCAAGCTACTGCGCCCGGCTGCGCTGTCGATCCCCTGGCATCTCCCTTTTTTTCCGTTCCCGCAAACTATTGCATCCAGATGCGCGGCTGGTTCCCTGGCCGCTCTCATTGTTCCGGGCCTGTATTCAGATCAGAAACCACCTTCCCGTCTTCCAGCGTAATAACCCTGCGGGCCCGGTTCATCACCCGCGGGTCATGGGTTGAAAAGATAAAGGTCATCTCCTCCTCACGGTTTAGCTTCTCCATGATATCGAGCAGCGTGTCGGCTGACCTCGTGTCGAGGCTTGCTGTTGGTTCATCTGCCAGTATGAACTGTGGTCGCGGTGCCAGGGCACGCGCCACCGCCACCCTCTGCTGCTGCCCGCCGGATAGGCGTGCGGGACGACTGTTGCGCCTGTCAGAGAGCCCCGTCGCGGCCAGCAGTTCATTGACGCGGGCCCGGCGCTCCTTCACCGGCCACCCCTGAAGACTCATGATAAAATCAATATTCTCGCTGACCGTCAGCACAGGGATAAGGTTGAACGACTGAAAAACAAATCCTACATGTCTCATCCTGAAGGTGATCAGTTCTGAGGTCTTCATCTCCGACAGCCGGTAACCGGCTACCGTGATCTCACCCGAGGTGGGGCGGTCAAGCCCTCCGATAAGATTAAGCAGGGTAGTCTTCCCTGAGCCTGAGGGACCGACAACAGCTGCAAAATCACCTTTTTCAAAGTTCAGTGTCACACCATCCACTGCCCTTACCTCTATCTCGGTGTCATGGTAAACCCGGCTCACCTTATTGATCTCTGCTACTATCATCTTCTTATGTGGTTTCTGTTGCTGTTCATCATCTCTCTGACTATGCTCATCTTTCCCCCCTACTGCCCTGCCCACCCTGTCTGACCGGCTGACCTGTTATTTCTACTGCTCTGAACACCCTGTCTGACCGGCTGACCTGTTAATTTTACTGCGCTGACCACCCTTACCGGTCCGGCACCTCTCTTCATCTTCCCCCTGCATGGTGTCATATCAAGGCTTCATTCTCTGCGCAGTGCTTCGGCCGGAATGATCTGCAATGCCTTGTGAGCCGGATATAGTGATGCCAGAACACCGGTCAGCACGATCAGGCCCGTAAGCATGAAAAAGAAGTCAGCACCAATGGTCGGGTAGAGATGTGCAGAATAGCCCAATTCAGATAATCCTTCCGAGTATTTCACCAGGTTGATGCCGGTATGACCGGTTATGGCTATCACCACAGCACTGACAGCCATTCCGGCGAACCCTCCCACGGCCGACAGGAACAGTGATTCAAGCATTATCATACTCAGAAGCTGCCGGCGACTCATTCCCAGCGCCATCAGCATGCCGGTCTCCCGGGTACGTTCCAGGAGAGACATCAGCATGGTATTTACTATACCAAATGAGAAGGCTGCAAAGATGATTATCATGAATATGGCATATATCTGCAGGATGTAGTCAGATATCATGGCCAGATCAGGCTGTATCTCCTTCCAGCTCATCACCCTGAGGCCGGGCAGCTCCTTTTTCAGCTGCCCGGTTATCTTGTCTGTCAGGTTATTCGCAGCGAGTCTGACTATTATCCGATGACAGGCTCGCTCATCCATTGCCGTCAGCCTCCGGAGCTCATCAATCGGAACAAAGAGTGAGGTTGCTTCGAACAGGTTGTTGCTGGTCCGCCATATGCCACATATCCGGAAAACTGCCCGGACCGGTTTGCCGTTGACATCTATGAATGATGCAAGGAAGCGTGAACCTTCACGATATGACCATGCCGCCTCAACCACAGCTGCTTCCCACCTCTCCGATTCCCTCCCGTCAAGAAGCTCCCTGCAGCTCTCTGTCAATTTCCTGCCGGAATTAAACTGTTTGTTTTCCAGTGATCTGAGTTTCCTGATCACTTCATCGGGCATCCCTTTCTCCCTCAGCAGACCGAATGACTCCGGAGTTAGCACATAGCTTACCAGGTGAAGCCTGAGGGCCAGCTGCTCACCGATATAGGCACTCCCGGGCAATGTTCCGTCACCGAAATAGCTTCCGCTACCTGCAATCACTCTTTCAGACAGGGAGAACATCTGCTCCTCCCTGCCGGTATCAATGCCATTTATCTCAACCCCGGTAGTGGCCCGGGCAGTTGAGGCAACAGCAGTAACAATTATTCGCCTTGTTACACCGGTAACACCATCTATGTCACCGGCAAGTGCAACAACCGAATCGCTGTTCTCAATGGTGCTCAGGATATTGTGTGAGCTGCGGAACTCCTTGTTATCGATTTGTATATGTGACAGCTCTTCATTGACGGCCGCACTGATACGCTGCACTACCGTACTGTTTACGGCGGCCAGGGCAAAGACGCTTGCAAAGACACCAACCGTCACTGCGGCTATGACGGTCAGGCTCCTGCTCCGGTTTCTCCAGACATTTTTCCAGGCCAGTGATGCGATCATGCTGTCAGGATATCATACCCGCAGGGCGTTGATTACATTGATGTTATAGATTCTCCGCACACTGAATGAGATTGCTGCCGCCAGTATCAGCAGAACCACCAGTATCTGCCACAGGTAGTAGGCTCCGGGGAGTTGCATAGGCATCTCCGGTGTAAAACCGTACTCCATGAACATACGTGCCGTCCCACCGGTAAACCTCAGGGGCCGGGCATGCCCGGCAAAGACCACGGGCAATGAGGCTGCCACTCCTCCTGCCACCCCGAGCAGCCCCATCAGCAAAAGCTCGAGGCCGACAACCCATGCCAGCCTCTCTCTTGACATGCCTATGGAGATCAGCACGGCAAATTCGCGGCGCCGTTCGGCCATCATCATGAGCACCGTCCCGAAGACCCCGAAGGCAATCACCAGGTAGAGTATCGCCGTCATTATCGCCCCGCTCCTGCTGTCTGCCTCCAGCTGGTTGACAAGCAGTGCATTCATCTCTTTCCATGTGCGTACCGCAAGCCCGGGGCCGGCGGCTGACTGCAGCCTGAGGCGGATGGCTTCCAGGGCCCTGTCGCCCGTCTCCCTGATCCCGATAATTGCTGAAGTAGCCTTCCCCGGGGCATTGTACAGCGACTGTGCATCAGTAAGGGTCAGACATACAAGTCTGTTGTCTATTTCAGGGCTGGGTATGCTCACAACACCCTTAACCACAAACCGGCCTGACGCTGATGCTCCGCGATAGCCCTGCCCCATCAGCACCAGTGTGTCTCCCGTGCCGGCACCAAGCCAGGAAGAGAGGCTGCTTCCGATAAGGGCAAAGCCGGATTCCCCGGCAGAGAGAAACCCTCCGGCCACTGAGGCATGCCTGTGCAGCAGCGGTAGCAGACTATCCGAATCAATACCCGTCACCATTACCCCCTGTGTCCGGGTGCCGGCAGCGGCAAGGGCAAACGATTCAAGCCGCAGGTTAACCCCGGTCACATCCGGATCATCCTCTACCTCCCTGATTATCACAGGATCGACGGTGAAGCAGTTGTCAAGGAGAGGCTCATCAAGGTAGTCGGGGTGCTGCAACTGCAGGTAGCCCGAGTAGGAGCGGATGATGTCACTGTAAATCTTGCCGTAGGCTCCGAGCTGGAATGACCGCAATACCAGTGAAAAGAAGAGTGCAAAAAAGACTGATGCCGCAGTGATGAGGCTCCTCCTGCGGTTTCGCCACAGGTTTCTCCAGGCTAACTGATAACTCTTCATGAGGCAGACTGTTTCATAAGCCCCGCCTACAGCCGGTTATTCTTATGATACCGGCCTTCCGGGTGAACATGCACATTGCCGGCTGCCACCCCTGAGGCAGATGCACTCTTTTACCCCGGGTAGTGCCGGCAGCTTCGTACGACATCGATGCCCTGATTGCTTCCCGGGGTTACCCGCAACACCGCATGCCATCGATTCACCGATTACCCCCGGGCGTTGGGGGCAGCCGCTCCCGGCAGCCCTCCGGGGTGCAGTGATCGCCCTTCAGAAAACCCGTCAGTTGATCAGCCGTAACCTCATTACCCGTTCACGACCGATCCCCGGCAAAATGAAAGGGATAATGAGAATTATCCCACAATTTAAGAAAAAAACCAAATCTGCATAACGGGAGGGTTTTGACTGAACCGGACTTACAGAGCTGTTTGGGGTGAAATCTCAATCAAAGTGAGTTGCCTCGCCCTGCAATTATTCCCTCTCTCTGCCCTGACCAAAGGTAATCCCTCTGAGGTGAGTCCGCCACATCAGTTCAGGCAGACTAATTCATCCTGAAAGAGATTGGTACGGAATAATAGACATTGACAGGCACACCGCTCTGTTTGCCGGGGTTCCACTGAGGCAACCCGCTGATCACCCGTACCGCCTCTGCATCAAGCAGCGGATCGACACCTTTTACCACTGTGACATCAGAGACCTTGCCCTCCTTTGTGATAACAAACCGCAGCGTGACCCTGCCGCTTATCTTTTGCTCCCTGGCCTCATCGGGATATTTCAGGTTGGCATAGATATAGTCCATAAGTGCCTGGTCCCCTCCGGGATAGGAGGGCATCTCCTCAACCACAACAAAGATGTGATCCTCTGTCGACTTTGCGGGATCGGCAGGAGTCATATCAACCGCAGGACTCAATGTAACAACCATCTCCCTCCGGAAGTCGGCCTTCAGCCCGATTATCCTGAAGGATCTGTGCACAAACAGCAGGACTGCATCCCCGGGAACATCTTTCAGTTCAAACCTGCCGTCGTTACCGGTTTTCGTTTTGAGGGCAGTCCCTGACACATTTATGACCACACCTGCAAGGGGTGACCCGGCCTCAGTTCTTACCACTCCCCTGACACTTCTCTGGATAATCGGGGCAGTCCCGGTAATGATTATCTCAGCCTCATCGGCAAGGTCAGCAGGCTCCGCCGTCACATACCTGGGCGAAGCAAATGCGTAGAGCAGCACTCCTGCCGCTGGCAGGACAAGAAGCAGCTTAAGCTTCCTTAACGGTGAATAGCGTCTCTTTTCCATCATTTCAAATCTGTTTGTATTAAATGAAAAGTTGAATGAGTTCGAGAGTGTTATCAGCCTTGAGCTGAAGATCTGGTTGAGGAGGGCTGCCCTGTATCCTGACGGGTCTGAGCTCCTTTCCAGTGCTACCTCATCGGCCAGGTGCTCATGATTCTGTCTCACCAGTGCCGACCAGATCCATACGAACGGATTCATCCACTGCATTATGCATACCGCCTCAGCTACCAGGAGGTCAAACCAGTGCCTCTGCTGCACATGTACCAGCTCATGGTTCAGGATCTCCCTCGTCTCCGAATCGCTCAGTGAAGGGCTGATAATGGCATAATTGAAGAAGGAGCAGGCAGGAAGATCGCACTCTGACCTGACAAGCATGAGATCACCCTCCCTGCTGACAGGGGCACGCTTCAGGAAACGGCGGAGCCGTATGAGCCATAGAAGGATGCGTACGAAGAGCAGCGCTGCTCCGGCCGCATAGAGAAGCAGGAAAAGCTTCAGGGCGGGAAAGCTATCCTGGCCACCGGCTGCCGGTGACGCCGCAGCCTCCCCGGGTTCGGCGGGCAGCAGCAGGGATTGTGATGCTGCAACCTCAACGACATAATGAATGGTTACCAGCGGAAGAAGCAGTGAGAGAACCACGCTGCCCATCAGGTAGGCCCTCTTCAGCCTGAAGAACCTCTCTTTCCGCAGGAAGAGCAGATAGAGCACGGTAAAGAGGGCGAGCCACAGCGCCGACTTCAGCAGATAAGTTGCAAACTGTTCCATTTTTCATTCCTCCTGATCATTGTCAAGCTCCCGGCGTGCCTGCTGCAGTATCCGGTCAAGGTCACTAAGAGAGAGGTTCTTCTCCCTTGCAAAGAAAGAGGTGAGTGCAGGGAAGGAGTTGTTGAAGTAATCATTCAGCAATCCGAAGAGCTGATGCTTTGAATACTCTCTTTTTGAAATGAGCGGGTAGTAGAGGAAGACATTGGCATAGGCCTTATGGTCAACATATCCCTTCCTCTCAAGCACCTTCAGTACCGTGGTGATAGTGTTGCGGGCAGGCTTCGGTTCATCAAACCGCTCCCTGATATCCCTGACGACACCCTCTCCAAGCTCCCACAGAATGAGCATTATCTGTTCTTCTGCCCTGGTTAGTTGCATAGTCTGATTGATTTTATGGTTTTCCATCACTCTCCAGTAAAGCCACCAGCCGCTCATGCACAGCCGCGGGACCTTCACATCTCTCTGAAACTATCTGCCCTCCACCGTCAACAAGTGCATAGTGAGGCAGTGCGGCGACTGAGTATTTCTCCTGAAGATCGGAAGCCCAGTTGCCTGCACAGATAAGATTAATTCCCCTGAAATCGTGGTTTTTGATTATTGTCCTCCACTTTTCCTGATCACTGTCGAGACAGATACTGATGATCTCGACCGGCTTCCCGGAAAAATCTTCTGCCAGGTAAAAGGTTTGCAACAACATATCACTTTCCGTTTCCAGAGGCAGCCTAAGGCTGGTTCTCCAATACAAATATACGACTATATTAATAGACGGCAAAATATTTTATTATTTTTCGTCTATAACTATAGTCATTTTGGCTATTCACCATACATTGCCGAAAAACAAGAGGATATAGTATGCCTAGAAAATTTTTGTCAAAATCTCTCCAGCAGCTTGAGCAGTTTCTCGCGTTCGGTGCTGCCCTTTGCATCCCTGAGGAGGTCATTCAGCCAGTTGCCGTACATCGGATTTGGCAGTACGATATACTTTGTTCCGAAGAGCCTGCGGTCAGCCTCCACATTGGCAAACCCATGGTCAGCACCGCGCTTCTCATAGCTGCCGCTGTGATCAGCCAGGTTGTCTCCCACCAGCAGGATTATCTCATACTCCTGCTCTATCAGTGCCCTCCTCTCCACCTTCGACGAAGTGTTATCCTTGAACAGCATGTGGGTACTGTCTGCGCTAGCAAATCCCAGCCTGGCCATATTCTCTATGGTCGGACCCATCTCGGCAAGGGTGCGGTTCGAAACATAGAATATCTCCACCCCCAGAGAGTCGGCAAGGCGGGTGAACTCAACCGCACCCGGCAGCGGCTTCGCTTCGGCCAGCTCAACCCACCTGGTCCAGTCACTGCTGTTGAACGGCCTGTTTTCCAGTACCTGCCACCCCTGGAACGGACTGTTGTCAAGCAGTGTCTCGTCGATGTCAAACACAATGGCAGGCGGCAAGGTACGGCCGGGTAATGAGAGGTTTGCGACAAGAGCCGATTCTGCGTTGTTGAAGCACTGGTAGCAGAGCGCCCGCAGCTCAGCCGACTTCTGGTACCAGAGGGTAGCCAGTATCAGATTGTCCTGGTTCTCCGGCCCGGCAACAGCTCCCTGATTGCCCGTATTTTCCGGAACAGCAACCGTAACCAGGTTAACCCCTCTTTCCGGACCGGTAACCGGTTTATGCTGAAGGGTGGCACATGATGCCAGCATTATGATACCGGTAACAATAATGAGCTTTTTCATCCGTTTTTATTCTGTTGTAAATTAATTGTTTGTCGAAACCGGTCAATAATGTTTGTTAAGTGCTAAGTAACAAATAATTGGCCGATATCGGCGTTTATCTGTCAAAGATATTTAACTTTATCAGTACCATACAAAAAAAGTAATCTGCAATGTCAACCTTAAAGCTGATGCTGGGGATGATCCCCTCCACCTCCAAGATCGAACAGGAAGAGATGGCGCTGGTTGCCGAGTTTGAAAAGATGACCGCATTCGCCGGCTCGGAGACCCTTGCCAGATACAACCGGCTTGAAGAGACCGTCAACTCGGCCGGCTTCAGGCAGAAGAGAAAGGAGATCGAATCACTCACCTACAAGGGCTCTGAGGAGCATGCTAGGGAGAGCGAGTTCAACCTGCTCAAAAAGGCAAAGGACATTGTGGCATACCTGAAGACGGAAGGGAGCCAGGAGCTCCGGAACTTCACATCCCTTGACGGCTCTGCACGGATAAAGGAGATCGAGGAACTGGAGCAGTTCGTCAAATCTCCTGAATTCAGGCAGAAGGAGAAGATGAAGCCGATAACGTTCAAGGATACGGAGGAATATGGTCAGTGGCTTGAATACAGGAAGCTGAAGGGCGACAGGGATGTTAAAAAGAATCTCAATCCCGATAAGGTAAAGCGGTTCTCTGAACTGGAGGCACTGGTCACCTCATCGGCCTTCCTGCTGAAGAAAAACATGAAGCCGGTAAAATTCAGGGATACGCCCGAATACCAGAAGCTGGTTGACCTCAAGACAAAAAAGAGCGCCCCGGATATTGCCGGCTACTACAGGTTCAGGGCATCAAAGGCCTACAGCAACTGGCTGCAGGTGAAGGACTCACCACGGCTGAACAGGTATAATGAGCTGCAGGAATATCTTCGTACAAAGGAGTTTACCGAAAGGAAAGAGTACCTGCTTGACAAGCGCCGCTTCGAGAAGAGCGAGATGTACAAGGAGCTGAAAGAATTCGAAAACCTCAGCAACTCAACAGACATCAAATGGTATTTCAGTGTAAAGGATTCCAGGAAGTTTGATATACTCAAAAACCGGGAGCTCACCTTCAGTGATGAGTTTGACGGTACCGCCCCTGACGGCAGCAGATGGCTCAACAAATATTACTGGGGCGATAAGCTGCTGAATGACAGCTACAGTATCGCCTCTGACCTGCACTGTTACACTCCGTCTGACAACTTTGACATGCGCCACAGCGTACTGCGTATCACCACCAAGCCGCAGAAGATCAGCGGCAAGGCATGGGACGGGTCAAAGGGATTCTATACCAAAGAGTTCGGGTTCACCTCGGGGATACTCAGCAGCGGCGCCTCATTCAGACAAAAGTATGGCACCTTCTCTGCCAAGATAAAGCTTACCAGTCGTGACGTGCGGAATGCTTTCTGGCTGGTGGGTGGCCAGATGACTCCTCACATCGATGTCTGCCGCTCAGGTGAGGGTAAAGTGTGGTTCGACCTCTTCACTGCGCCAGGTAACCACTATAAGAAGAGTATCGGGTCAAAGTACCTCTCAGATTTCTATATCTACACCCTGGAGTGGACTGCCGAAGCGCTGGTCTGGAAGATCAACGGCGTTGAGGTAATGCGCCAGACAAGCGGCGTACCCCAGGAGGAGATGTACATCAATCTGTCAGGAGGGGTTGACAAGCCGGCAGGTAGCGCCTCATCAATGGAGATAGACTGGGTGAGGGTTTACCGGTCCCGATAGCAGGGCAAAGCCTCGTTCTCAGGAACATCCGGCCGGATCCGCTGATCTGCCGGATTTTTTTTGTCTTTCTACACGGAAAGCTGTAACATTTGCCATGTATATGGCGTCTTTGGTGTGTAGTTACCCTGACCTGAATGACCGTAAGAGAGTATAACAGTGCCGTCAGAGAGTACGGTGACCGTGTCTACCGCTTTGTGCTGCGCATAATCAGGGAGAGCCACAGGGCTGATGATATTGTGCAGGACACCTATGAGAGGCTATGGCGGTCTGTCACGGAAATTGAGTATGCCGCGGTCAGAGCATGGCTCTTCACAACTGCATACAACAGGACAATCGATATAATAAGGAGAGAGGTGAGGATGGTTGACGTAGAAGAGGTTGAGGAGGGCCTCCTGGTAGCAGACGAGAGCAGCCACGACCTGAATGAACTGTTGCATATGGCACTTGAAGGTCTGCCGCCAGTGCAGCAGTCAGTGATACTATTACGTGACTATGAAGGGTACAGCTACCGTGAGATCGGTGAGATAACCGGGCTCTCCTCGGCGCAGGTCAAGACCTATATTCACAGGGGGCGGGTGGCCCTCAGAAATATGCTTGTAAAGGCTTCGGTATGGCAGTAAGGGATGAGAACGGTCACATATGGAGTCAGCAGGATGAGAATCTGCAGACCGGACCTGCCGGCAACAAGGACGGGATTCCGCCTGATCATCCCCGCCTCAGTCCGACAGGTGAGGGGCTTCCCTCGGCTGCACGGCTCCTGCGGCGACCGGGCCAGCTGCCTGATGATCAGTTTGACCTGCTGGCCGCAGCCCGGTCCGAAGGAGACCTGGAGGGAGAGGCGCTGGAGGAGATGGAAGAGATACTCATGACTGATCCCGAAAAGAGGGAGAGGGCCGACAGCTTCCGCAGGGTGAGGCTGAAACCTGCCGGCGAGCGCTGGCCAGGCCTCAGTGCCTCCCTCAAACCCGTACCAGCGGTACCTCTTATCAGAAGAGTGGCGTTAACGGCCGCCCTGGCAGCAGCAGCAGTGGCACTGATTCTTATCGGTCCGGCAACGGGATGGCAGAAAAGAGTGCAAAAAGAGGCAGGGCCGGATTTAACCGCGAAGCAGCAGGTGGCAGAGATAGTACGCACCGGACCCATTACGGTCAGGGATCCCGGATCAGAAAACAGCTCAGACCCGCAGACGAAAGGCGAGGCGGCAGCAAATGAGAGTGCATATTCGTTAAATCAGCCGCCACCGGGGCAGAGTGCATCACCTTTAAACCAGCTGCCTCCAGGGCAGAGCACACCACCTACAAAACAGGCGCCACCAGGGCAGAGCGCACCACCTACAAACCTGCCGACACCAGGACAGGGTGCACCACCTTCAATCCAGCCGTCACCAGGGCAGAACGCACCACCTTCAATCCAGCCTCTGTCAGAGAAAAGCCTCCCCCTGCTGACTACAAACGGTCTCCCGGTTATGAAGGCTGTGGCCGTCATGCCAGTGCCTGAACTGACAGGAGTGACACTCACGGAACCGGTTATCGCCCAGCCGCCAGCAGAGGAACGTAACTGGATTCTCAGAAGCATATCATTTATGGCAAAGGCAATTACCGGCCGGGAAAAGGAGATAACCAGCTTTGGCATAGCCCGTGGCTGCATCAACGGCATCAACAGGGTGCTGGGCTGGGAGATGGAGCTGGAACAGCTCAGAAACGATTCGGGAGAGCCGGTGGCAGTCAGCTTCAACTCATCACTGCTCTCATTCCGGCGTCCGCTGAAAGAAAAGGAAGAATGAACCAAAAAAATCATACAATGAAACGATTACTGATATTGACGGTCCTGCTCTCATTCATACTAATCCCGTTCACCACGGCACAGGAGAAAGAGGAGAAGCTCCGGCAGCTTGAGCAGAATATGGAGGTCATACCGGAGGAGATGGCAGCCGATACCCTGACACTGCCCGATGAGGAGTTTGTCGGGCCCGCCCTGAATGAGGCTGAGACTCAGTCGCAGATCAAGCTCAGAAATAGGGTTATCATTGAAGATGGCGATAGTGAAACGATTATCCGTATCGGCAAGAAGACGACATACAATGATGAAGCTGAAGAAGATGCAGGGCCGGCAGAGAAGGCTGCCCGGAAGACTCCTTACCGGCCTCCCTATAAAAACCGCCGGATGTCATTCACCGGCCATCTCGGAGGTGTGGAGCTGGGATACAACAACTACACCACCGGGATTTGGATGGAGAACAGTACTCCTGTTGACACCTGGCTCAATCTCAATACCGGCAGATCCCTCGCCTTCAACCTGGTCTCCCCGCCGGTGAGTCTTGGTCTGACACCCTGGTTCGGATTTGTCACAGCCCTGGGGCTCAACTTCAATAACTACCATTTTGATGGAAACAACTCTGTCACCACTGACAACAACGGCGTACTGACCCCTCTCTACCCGGCACTGACTCTTGATAAGAGCAAGCTGACCACTGTCTATGCATTTATCCCGGTCATCCTGGAGCTGCAGCTGAAAGTCTCTTCCGGCAGCACACTCAACCTGGGCGGCGGCGTGATAGGTGCCCTCAGAACCGGCTCCTACACCAAGATGGTCTATATCAGTGACGAGAAGCACAAGGAGAAGAACCACGGCAATTTCGGGCTGAACATGCTGAGGTACGGCTTCACCGCACGGGCGGGATATCAGATGATTAATGTCTATGGCACCTTCTACATGACACCGCTTTTTGAAGAGGGGAAGGGGCCGGAGCTCTATCCCTACGAGATCGGACTCTCCATAACGTTCAATAACTGATCGCGGCGGAAGCGGCGGCCTCCGGCTGATGCATTCATCTGCCGGTTGTGACCGATATCAACCTCAGGGCATTGGGTAACCGCCATCCCTGCCTGCAGAATTTTCTCCGGGGCAGAAACATAGTCCCTGATCTCTCCGTACAAAGTAGGGCTATTTTGCTTAAGTTTGGGCTTTGGCCGGAGCAGGGTGAACGGTATCCGGTCTTTTCTTGATAACCATTAATACAATGCAGGAGATGAGACTGTTACTTATCAGCAACTCGACCAATGCCGGAGAGGCCTATCTTGACTATCCGAAACATAATATCAGTGCCTTCCTTGGCAGGAAAAAGGTTAAGGCTCTCTTTATCCCCTATGCTGCCGTCACATTCTCATATGATGAGTATGAGGCGAAGGTCCGCCACCGTTTCAATGAGGTCGGGCATGATATTGTCTCGATCCACCGTTTCAGCGACCCGGTCAGGGCTGTTGAAGAGGCTGCTGCCATTGTCGTCGGCGGAGGCAATACCTGGATGCTGCTCAGGTGTCTCCGGGAGAAAAGGCTGATTGACGCCGTGCGGAAGAGGGTGCTGGCCGGCACACCATATATCGGGTGGAGTGCGGGATCGAATGTCGCCTGTCCCACCATCATGACCACCAATGACATGCCCGTTGCCAGGCCATCATCATTCAGGGCCTTCGGGCTGATACCCTTTCAGATCAACCCGCACTACCTCGATGCCAATCCCGACGGCCATGCCGGCGAGACGCGTCAGCAGAGGATTGAGGAGTTCATAGAGGTGAACCGGAAGGTGTGGGTGGCCGGCCTGCGTGAGGGAACGATGCTGACGGTTGAGGGTGACCGGCTCTCGCTGACCGGGCCGCGCAGCCTCCGCCTCTTCCGGTATGGAAAGGAGCCTGCCGAGATCATGCCCGGAGAGGATCTCTCATTCCTCCTCGGTAAAAGCCGGAAGTGACCAGCCCCGCCATGGCGAGCCATGAAGAGAGCCGTTAAAATAGCGATTATCACCTTCGCAGTGCTGCTGCTGATCATACTGCTGCCGGGTATCTATGCCCTGGTACAGCAGGATCAGGTGACCGCAGCACTGACCAGAAAGGTCAATGAGAGCGTCGATACAAGGATCTCATATGGCAGGCTGAGGGTCACCATCTTCGAATCGTTCCCGCATATATCCGTCAGGTTCAATGACCTGCTGGTATCTCCCTCACCCTTCTATGACAAGACACAATTCACTGATACGGAGAATGACACCCTCCTCTATGCCTCTTCTCTCTCCCTCACCATATCAACCCCCTCCCTCATCACCGGCAGAGTGGCGGTCAGGTCAATCACCGGCCGCGACGGTGTGGTCAATCTCCTGACCGATAAGCGGGGCGATTTCAACTACAGGGTAGTCAGCGAGAGCAAGGAAGAGGGCAAAGGAGTCAGGCTCAGGAATATAAGCATGCTGAACTTCAGGGCTCTCTACCATGACCGCAAGAGCGGGCTGCTGCTGGCCGGAACAGCACAGCAGGCCATTCTGGGCGGCGAGATCTTCGGTACCGGAATCTACCTGACCTCCTCGCTCAGCACCAGGATCGACTCCCTGAGCCTGGACGGCACCACCATACGTGATATCCCTCTTGAGACGGTAATCAGGCTGCGCAAGTCATCCAGCTCGCTCTCGGTCACAAAAGGTTCACTGGCGATTGCCGACCTGAAGTTTGACATCACCGGCAGCCTCAATTATTCCACCTCTTCACTCAACCTCAGTATCGATGGCAAAAAGATCAGCATCGCATCAGTTATATCGCACCTGCCGGAGAACTGGAAGGCATTTACCGGTCCCTTCACGCCGGCAGGCACTGTAGATATAAAATGCAGGATCACCGGTCCGTACGGCGAGGCAGGCAATCCGCACATCGATCTCACCTACGGGCTCTCAGGAGGTAGGATGAGTCACTCCATCACCGGCTTCAGGGTCAATAACCTGGAGTTCAGCGGCTCACTCACCAATGGCGACCGCAACTCAGCCGAGACCTTCCGGATGACGCTTGACAATCTCAGGGCCAGCTACGGCTCTGCGAGCGTGAAGGGGTCATTCATGCTGAATAACCTCACCAGGCCGCATATCAGCCTGGCACTTGACGGTGACCTCAACTTCAACGACCTCAGCCGGCTCTTCCGCTCGGGCATTATCAGGGATCAGACCGGATCGGTCGCCGGCAGCATCAGGCTCTCGGGCACCCTGCCCGAAAAACAGGGGCTGATTGCCGGACTGCCTGCACTCAGGCCGGAGATCTCATTACGCTTCAACAGGTTCAGCGCCTCACTGGCAAAAGGGAGCCTCCCCTTTTCAGATATGAACGGCACCGTGACCATCAGGCAGGACCTGGTCGCCGACAGCCTCACCTTTACCTTTATGAAACAAAAGATCACCCTTGACGCCGTGATGAAGAACTTCATCCCCTGGGTGGCAGGAACGGGAGATCTCCTTGAGATAAGCGGTGACCTGCATACCGACATGATCGTTACTGCAAGAATTGATTCGATCCGGAGCACCATGCCTGGAAAGGAGGGCTCTGATCCCTTCCCGCAAGATATGAGGGCAAAGATACGGCTCACAGCCGACAGCCTGATATACAACAACTTCCGATCTGCGGCCTTCAGTAGCAATGTAAGTTACAGCCCCTATGTACTTAACCTGGACAGTGTAAGAGCCAGGGGGCTGGAAGGAGAGCTGACCGGAGAGCTGATGCTTGGCCGGCAGAAGGATGGCGGTTACATATCCCGTTCAAGGCTTGATGTAAGGAATATAAATATCAACCAGGCATTCACCGCCTTCAACAATTTCGGACAGGAGTTCATTGTGAGTGACAACCTGCAGGGAAGGCTTACCGGCAACCTGACCCTGCTGGCTCCGCTCGATACCGGCTTCCGCATCATACCTGAGGCTGCCGTGGCCGAGGCACACCTGCAGATAAATGAGGGCAGGCTGATAAGCTTCGCCCCGGCCGAAAGCCTCTCATCATACCTCGATCTTGATGAGCTCAGGAATATCAGCTTCTCGAAGATGGAGAACGACCTCTACATCAAAAACAGCACGGTAAACATCCCGAAAATGCTGATAAACTCATCGGCGGTGAATTTCACCCTCTATGGCAGCCACAGCTTTGACGGCGACTACGTGTATCATCTCCGGCTGCTGCTCTCAGAGGTGCTCAGCCGCAAGGCACGCGAGCGCAACCGGAACAACAGCTCATTCGGCAACGTAAGGGTTGATGGCAGCGGAAAAGCTACGGTGCCGCTCAGGATAGAGTGCATAAAAAACAAGATCACTGTCAGTTACGACTTCGGACAGGCGCAGGATAATATCAAAACCGATATTGCCATTGAGAAGCAGACGCTGAAAGGGATACTCAATGAGGAGTATGGATGGTATCATAATGATACAACCCTGGTGAGGTCCCGGGAGAGCAAGCCGAAATTCATTATCACCTGGGAGGAGGGCAGGGAGCAGACCCCCGTCACCGATACACGGCAGGATGAGGAGAGAGAGAGCCCGCTCAGAAACCTGCTGAAAAAGAAGAAGATGCCATGAACATCTACAGGAAAAGATTTCTCTGGAAGGTGTTGCTGCTGATATTTGCAGTGATTATCGGTCTCGGCTCGCTCTTCTATACCCATGACCTGGTCAACCGCCTCAAGGCTGAGGAGCGCAAGAAGGCCGAGCAGTGGGCTGAGGCTACGCGCCGGCTGGTCACCTCCGATGACTTTGAGTTCCTCTTCAGCATAATTGAAGACAATACCACCGTGCCGGTTATACTGATCGATGAGGAGGAGAGCATCATCTCACAGCGCAACCTGCCGGCATCCATCCTTACCGATACACTGGCCATGGTGCGTGAGCTGAAGCGCATGGCCAAGCGCAATGATCCCATCCCAATTGAGCTGCCCGGAGGCATAACCAACCAGCTCTATTACCGAGAAAGCACACTGCTGCGGCAATTGCGTATCTATCCCTATGTTCAGCTGACGGTGATACTGCTCTTTATCGGCATAGCCTATGTGGCCTTCAGCGCATCACGCATAGCTGAACAGAACCAGGTGTGGGTTGGGCTTTCACGGGAGACGGCACACCAGCTGGGGACACCCACCTCATCACTCTCAGCGTGGAGCGAGATCATCAGCAGCCGATACCCCGGATCAGATATTGCCCTGGAGCTGCATGCCGACGTGGAGCGGCTCAGCAGGGTGGCTGAACGCTTTTCACTGATTGGATCCAAACCGAAGCTGACACCCGAAGATCTGCCTGAGCTGGCAGAGACCACCGCGGCATACCTGAGAAAACGAATTGCCTCCACCATCGACCTGAAGGTGGAGAACGCCACAACCGGCTCAGACGGGGTACCGTTCAACCATGTACTGCTCGGATGGGTCATTGAGAACCTGGTGAAGAACGCCGCAGATGCCATGAAGGGCAGCGGAAGCATAACAATACGCCTCAGCGAGTCAGGAAGGGAGGCATACATTGATGTGGAGGACACCGGCAAAGGGCTGCCGAGAAAGCTCTTCAAGACAATCTTCAGGCCAGGATATACCACGCGTGAACGGGGATGGGGGCTGGGACTCTCACTCTCAAAGCGGATAGTCGAGGAGTACCACAAGGGAAAGATATTTGTGCTTCGCTCAGAGCCCGGGCATGGATGCACCATGCGGATAGTACTGAAAAAAGGGTAGCAGGAATGAGGAGGGAAGATATAGAGGTGATGGCGCCGGCCGGCTCATGGGAGTCGTTGCGGGCTGCCGCCGACGGCGGGGCCGATTCGGTCTACTTCGGCGTGGGAGAGCTGAACATGAGAGCACGCTCATCGGTCAACTTCACTATCGGGAGCCTGCCTGAGCTGGCTGCATTCTGCAGGGAGAAGGGTATGCGCAGCTACCTGACCCTCAACATTGTGATCTATGATGATGAACTGGCCGGGGTGCATGAGACCCTGCAGGCGGCGGCAAGGGCAGGGATAGATGCGGTGATTGCAACCGACCAGTCGGTCATACTGGCTGCACGAGAGGCAGGACTGCCGGTGCACCTCTCAACGCAGCTCAACATCTCCAACAGCGGGTCGCTTAAATTCTATTCGCAGTGGGCAGATGTGGCAGTGCTGTCACGTGAGCTTAACCTGACGCAGGTGAGGCAGATATATGATACCATCCGGAGTGAAGGTATATGTGGGCCGGGGGGCTCGCACATACGCCTGGAGATGTTTGTCCACGGTGCCCTGTGCATGGCCGTATCAGGCAAGTGCTACCTCAGCCTGCATGAGTACAACACCTCGGCCAACAGGGGGAACTGTTACCAGACCTGCCGCAGGGGATATACCGTCAGGGACCGGGAGACCGGCTATGAGCTTGATATCGACAACAAGTACATCATGTCACCCAAGGACCTCTGCACTATCGGCTTCCTTGACCAGATCATCGGTGCCGGCGCACGGGTACTGAAAATAGAGGGGAGAGCCAGGCCGCCTGAATATGTGAAGATAGTCACCCGCTGCTACAGCGAGGCGGCTGCAGCCATTGCCGACGGCACCTATGGGGCTGAAAAAGTTGAGGAGTGGATGAAGGAGCTGCGCAAGGTATTCAACAGGGGTTTCTGGGATGGCTACTACCTGGGGCAGAAGCTCGGCGAATGGAGCACCACCTATGGCTCGGCAGCAACCATGAGGAAGATCTACCTGGGGAAGGTGACAAACTACTATGCATGGCCGGGAGTGGCTGAGATTAAGCTTGATACCGGCTCCCTCTCGGTTGGTGACCGGCTGCTGATCACCGGGCCGGCAACCGGACTGGCTGAAGAGACGGTAGCCGAGCTGAGGGATGAGTCGGAGAAGAGCGTTGAGAGGGTTCCCAAAGGAGAGGTGTGCTCGGTGAAGACCGTCAGCCGGGTGAGACGGTATGACAAGGTGTTCAAGTGGGTGGAAGCGGCTGAGAGGGATGAGAGGGGACAAAGTAAGCAATAAAAAAGGCGAATAGGGTTTTGCAGACAACAGCCGGCAGGAAAAAGCGGGGCAGGCGGTTCAGAAAGAAAACCTGATGGCTGATGCTGCCTCTGAAACCAACCAGGCGTTGATCACCTCATCATCAGTTTCAGTTTTAATATAGATGACCTTCTCTTTTGCCCTTTTCTTCAGGCCATAAAGATAGGCCTTGTCATAATATCCCAGAATGATTCTGACAGCGGTGGCATAGTCATCCTTTCTGAGCGCCGAGACTGTTTCAGCGGTTCTTTCTCCCCCGAGTCGTTTTGATATCTTCATCACGGCTGCAATGATCTGTCCGGCCGGGAAGAGGGTATACTCCCTGATCAGGCGCGGCAGCCTGGTCTCGATATCCATCATCAAAGCTATCAGCGGCGACTCCTGCATCTGCCGGTAGAAGCTGTCCGGCATGAAGACGGTGCCTATATTGCGGCTCTCATCCTCGAGCCACACCGGTTCTGTCCGGCTCATTGCCGAGAGGTCATCATACAACAGGTTTGCAAAGTGTTCAGATGATGGCTGCGGTGCCTGTCCGAGCGCCCCGAAGGCCGACCCGCGGTGTGATGCGAGCCCCTCGAGGTCGGTCACCTGTGCTCCCGACCCGCGCATCTGCCTGAGGATGGCTGTCTTGCCGCTGCCGGTCAGGCCGCCGAGGATAATATATCTCCTGCGGCTTCCCAGCTCCTCCAGTATGTGGTTGCGGTATGCCTTGTATCCTCCTTCAAGGATCAGCGGCTCAATCTTCCCCAGTGAGAAGAGCCATGCCATCGCCTCTGAGCGCATACCGCCCCGCCAGCAGTGGAGGAGCAATCTGCCGCCGCCAGAGAGCTCCAGGGCTCTTTCCAGCTTCCCCGAAAAGGAGGGTGCAGCCAGGTCAATGCCCCGCAGTACCGCCTGCAGGTTACCCTTATGCCTGTAAATGGTCCCGACCTCTGCCCGCTCTGCATCATCGAAGAGGGGGATGTTCACCGCACCCGGAATGTGTCCGGCAGCAAACTCTCCGGGCGACCTGACATCTACCACGGGGAGCTGTTCTCTGAGCACAAGAAACCTGGAGACAGGCAGCTTGTCGGTAAATGAAGCCATTGTTCTAACCGGGCTTATGGTATCTCTCTATCACCTTCCTGAGCTCTTCAATGGTTACAGGCTTTTCGACCAGCTCCTTCATGCCGCATTGTTCGGCTCTCTGCCTGGTCTCCGGCATACTGTCAGCCGAAAGGGCAACGATGTTGGTCTTCCCGTCATGGCTGAGGATGGTTCGTGCCGCCTCAAAGCCATCGGTATCAGGCATGATCAGATCCATCAGTATAAGGTCATAGCTCTTCTCGCGTGCCATATCGATAGCCTCCAGTCCGCCTGATGCGAAATCAGCCTCGATACCCAGTGCCCTGAGCAGTGAGCCGGCCACCTTACGGTTGAGGTAATTATCATCAACAACCAGTGTATCAGGCAGTGCTCTCTCTGTCGTCCCCTCCTTTGCCGGCTCTCTCCCGAGGGCCGGGAAGTGCTCATGAAGCACCTTCATCAGATCCTCTGTGGCAAAGGGTTTTACCAGCAGTGAATCGATGCCCAGATCGACACACCTGGCATAATGGCCCTGGGGGTCCCTGGATGTGAACATCAGCACAATATGGTCAGAGGCAAGCCCCTCCTCCATCAGCGCCTCAGCAGCAACGAAGCCGTCAGTGCCGGGCTCATCAAAGAGCACCAGCATGACATAGCGCTCGCCGCCGTTCATAAGGGTAGTTTTTATCTGTGAGACGGTATGCTTCTGGAAGCTGGTGACAGAGACCGGCAGGCCGGTACGGTGCAGCAGCCCCAGGAAGTCGTCATCACGACCCTCAGTACCGGTAATGGCAAGGGTGCGAATATCTTTTGTACTGGTATAGTTGTCAGGGTTTATATTCTTGATAATCCTCTCATTGAGATGTACCCTGATGGTAAACTCCACCCTCATCCCCTTCTCCTGTCCTGAGCTATCCTTCATTGCCGGGCTCTCTGCCGTCAGTTCTCCTCCCATCAGCTCGGCCAGCTGCCTGGCAAGCACCGGCCCCAGCTTGAGGTCTTCAGCCCATCCCGACCGGTCACTCAGCGATGCAACATAGTCACCGAACAGTCTCTTGATCTCAGCACGCGTATAGGTTATTCCCGTGTCTGTGATGGTGATTCCGAGCGTAAGACGGTTTCTGTCAGACTGTTTCAGGCTACACTGAAGGCTGATACGGCCGGTCATGGTACCTGCAACCGAATTGGCAAGCAGGTTGGTGATAATCTGCCTCAGACGGTAGGGATCGCCGATAAGGCTGTCGGGTACATCATCATCAACCCGGGTTTCAAACCTTGCCAGCGTGTCGGGGTTCTGACGCTTCACCAGGTTGACGCAGTAATCAATCTCCTCCCTGAGCCTGAACGGTATCTCGTCAAGGATCATCTTGCCTGACTCAACCTTCGATACATCAAAGATATCATTGATGATCGACAGCAGCAGTTCGGCCGAGCGCCTGAGCAGTCCGGCTATCTCCCTGGTCTCTTCAGGAATCTCCGACCGGTCAAGTATCTCGGTCATTCCGAGTATGCTGTTTAGCGGAGTGCGTATCTCAAAACTCATCCTTGCCAGCAGCTCAGACCTGGCTATGTTGGCATCAGCCTCATGCCTGCGGGCCAGTTCCAGCGAAGTGATATCGATAAGTGATACCAGCGTGTGACTCTCGCCGTTCCAGGTGACCGGTACGCTGTTCTGAAAGATGATCTTCTCGCCACCCTCTGCCATCAGCCTGAGGATTCTGCCACTGCCAAGCTTTGCTGCAAGGTCTGTGAGATATTCATTCCGTTTCAGGTCGGGCATCAGCTTACCCCTCATCCCGGTATCGTTCTCGTATGAGAAGAGCCTGGCAGCCTGACTGTTCGCCCTGATTATCTCATTGGCTTCATTATGCAGCACCACACCCACCGGCATCTGCTCAATGATCGAGATCAGGCTCTCCTCCGAGCTGCTCTTTTCTGCCAGCCTGCGGGCCTGCTTCCGAAGCAGCCGCCTGAAAAGGAAAATTATGAAGAGCATGGTCAGCATCGTGAGCAGGCCGAGTATTACCGAATTCCTCACAATATATTTCTGAAAAAATTCGGTCTCTGCCGAAAAGACCAGGCTGAAATCAAGTCCGAATATCGAGACAGGATAAAATGATGAGAGTATCTCCTTCTGTCTGCCGTCAATCAGTGCCGTGTGGTAGAGCCTGCCTGAGCTGCCGCTCTCCAGGGCATCGCTCACCCGTTCCAGGCTGCTGTAGTCTGCCTCACTGCCCAGGTTGTCGAACACTATGGTTCCGTTCTCATCGGTCACCCACTGCCACTGGAAATGTTCAAGGTTATATTTGGCAAACACACCGGCAAAGTAGCGCCTGAATTCGACCGTTACAGCCAGGTTGCCCAGCAGCTCCCCTCCGCTGGTCAGCGGATAATAATAGCGGTAACGGTCGCGGTCGCTCTCCAGCAACGGCTCTGTGTGGACATGTGGTATATTCTGTGCCCGGTAGGAACCGTCAATCCATGAATTGCGCTCCTCATCCTTGTATAGGGTATAAACGTCGCCAGTGGTGTTGTAAAGCATCAGGCCGGTGATAATATCGCCATAGCGGGAGTAATAGAGCTTCATTTTTTCCTTTACGCTCTCATCGGCATCATGTGACCGGGTGAAGAGATGGCCGCCTTCAGCAAAGTTCATCTCAGTGAGGTCGGCAACAATGTTCATGCTGGTGTTATCGATATCTGATCCGGCAATAATTGCCTGTCTATCAAGCAGTTTGCTGGAATACTCGAGCTGATTACGGGAGAGGCTGTAGTAAAACAACACCGTAACCAGCATCAACAGCACGAAGGCTGAATAGACAGCCACAAAGGTCCTCTTCATGCATCAAGTATATCTCAAGTATAACGCCTATCTGTACTTTTCATTGTCTCCAAGCATTATACTGACATAGCTCCTGTATCTCCATGGCTCTATCTCGTTGCGTGCCACCGCCAAGGTTACTGCACAACCCGGCTCATCAAGATGGAGGCAGTTATGAAACCTGCATCCTGATGAGACCCTGAAGATCTCCGGGAAGAAGTGATAGACCTCCCCGGGGTCGAAATCGATCACTCCGAACCCCCTGATTCCAGGGGTATCAATAATATATCCTCCCTGCGGAAGCCGGTGCATCTCGGGAAAGGTGGTGACATGCGTACCCTGTTCATGATACTCCGACACCGGACTGGTGCGCAGCCCGAGTGACGGGTTAAGCCTGTTGATGATGGTGCTCTTTCCCACCCCCGAATTGCCCGACAGGAGTGTAACCCTGTCTTTCAGTATCGCTTCCAGCGGCTTAATATCCTCATCCTCACGAGCCGAGATGATATACACCGGGTAGCCGATCTTCCCGTATACCTCCCTGAGCTGTTGCGAACGGGCCATCTCCACGCTGCCGTAGAGATCGCTCTTGTTAATTATAATATACGCGGGTATACGATATGCCTCGGCCGTGGCCAGGAAGCGGTCAACGAACTCCACGGGGGTGGCAGGCATCATAACCGTGATCACCAGGAGAGCCTGATCAATATTTGCAGCAAGTATCTGAGACTCTTTCGACAGGTTGGATGCCCTGCGTATTATATAGTTCTTTCTTGGCGAAAGGCCTATAATGATACGTTCTGCCACATCAATTGTGACATTGTCACCCACGGCAACCGGGTTGGTTGTTCGGGTGCCGCTGACCCTGAAGCGGCCCCTGAGCAGACACTCATGAATTATGCCGTCACCATCCCTGACCAGGTAGCGGCTGCCGGTCGACTTTATCACAACCCCCTCTCTTACCCCATTCATCATTGCCGGTTAGGTGCGCCAGCCCATCCAGGGCTGCTGATCTCAATACTCGGCAGCCATAAGGAAGAATGGCTTCATCTCGAAGTTGGAGTAATAGGGTCTTAACCTCTCGGTGTTGTAGTACTCTGATACCTTTACAAGTTTCTTGGATGAGATGACCACGTCGATGGGCACGTTGTCATACCTGCCGTTCTTCAGGACTACCAGCCTGCCGTGTATTCCCTTCATAATCAGGTCAAGGGCGAGGTTGCCGTATGCCATGGGCACTATCGAGTCGACAGCATCAGGGTCGCCGCCCCTTACCATGTAACCGAGTTTCTGGTTGATGATGTTGATTGTCCTGCCCTTGTTGAACTCGGCCGTATGGTTTCTTATCTCCACAGAGACCAGGTCACCTATCCCCCCAAGCTTGGCATGCCCGTATGCGTCGGTCTCACTGCCCTGGAACACCATCTCTCCGCCCTCGAACATTGCGCCTTCAGAGACCAGCACTATCGAGTAGCGGCTGGGGTTGGCATTACGGTCTTCTACCAGCAGCCTGGTAAGTTGCCTGATGTCAAACTTGAACTCAGGAATAACGCATCTGTTGGCTGCACCTGCCATGGTCGGCAACATGGCGGTGAACCCAGCATACCTGCCGAACACCTCCAGCACCATGATGCGCTCATGCGATCCGGCTGAGGTGCGCAGTGAGTTTGTCATCTGAATGGTGCGTGTGACACAGGTGCTGAAGCCGATACAGTAGTCGGTGCCGGGGACGTCATTGTCCATCGTCTTCGGAATGGCCACCACCTTCACCCCCTGCTTGTAGAGATGCACCCCGTAACTCAGCGTATCATCTCCGCCAATGGGTATAAGATAGTCTATGCCTAGCCACTCAAGGTTCTTGAGGACCTCGGGGGTCAGGTCATTCATTTCATCCTTGTAGGTATCCCTCAGGTGATCGGGAACCTGGTTGCGCGGAACATGACTGGGCCTGGTGCGCGAGGTATGGAGATAGGTGCCGCCGGTACGGCCGGCCCTGTTTACAATATCATCAGTAAGTACCAAATAGCAGTGGCTGTTGTCAGCTTTCGGGTCCCTGATGATCTCAATGAGACCGCCCCAGCCCCTGCGAAGCCCGATAACCTTGTAGCCCTCCCTGTTGGCCCTGATGGTAACGGCCCTGATGGCAGGGTTCAGACCGGGAACATCGCCGCCACCCGTCAGTATGCCAATCACTCCTTTGCTTTTCTTCTGGTTTGCCATTTCAAATAGTTTGCTTGTTTATACCTTTAAAACAAGAAGTAAAATTAGAGTATTTCAGAATCATATCAAACAAGGGAGAGTACTTCACGCTTAAAATTTCAGCAATGGCGGCCGCAACGGTTACACTGCGACAGCAGCATGGGGCACTGCGCATGTGACTGACAGAACAGGAATCACCAATGCTGCTCCCGCTGCCCGGGCAACGGCAGCATCCGGGTTTTTGGCAGGGTACCGCCGGTGTCAGTTATGGTATATCAATGATCAGATACCTCCTATCTGCATCTCCGCCACCCTGAAGGTGGGAGAGGCGAACCCCCTGTTCATGTCGATATCATTGCCCATCATGTCGATACCATTGAGGATTGCATCGCCGCTACCGGCAATGGTGAGGCCCTCAACGGGATAGGCTATCTCTCCCTTCTCTATCCAGAACCCTGAAGCGCCTCCTGAGAAGTTGCCGCTGACAGCGTCGAGGCCATAGCCGGTCACACCGGTGACCAGCAGTCCCCTCTCCGTGGCAGCGATGATCTCATTGCGGCTGTGTGCGCCTGTCCCGAGTGAGAGGTGGTGGGTACCTATTCCGGGCAGTGATGCATATCCGCTTCTGGAGGCGTTGCCTGTGCTGACGGTGCCGGCACGGCGTGCAGCTATGGTATTGTAGAGGAACCCGTTCACCACCCCCTTGTCAACCAGCACCCTGCGCTGCGTGGGCACCCCTTCGCCATCGAATGGTGCAGAGCTGGTTGAACGTGCCAGGGTGCCGTCATCGATGATGGTCAGCAGCGGTGAGGCAAACTGTTTGCCCATTGACCTGGCAAGGAAGCTTGCTCCCTGCAGTACACGTTCACCGTTGAGGGCAGAGATCACGCCGCGAAGCAATGACCCGGCCACCTCAGGATCCCAGACAACAGCTGCCCTCTGGGTCCTGACCATGCGGGGGTCTAGCATCTCATACGCCTTTCTCACTGCAATGGCAGCTATTTGCTCGGAAGAGGGCAGGTCACTGAAGAAACGGCGGCTGGCAAACTCACCGCCGGTCTTCTTCTGATCGCCCTTTTCGGCAACGACGCTCACCCCCAGCGAGCAGCCCGACGACTTGTAACTGCGTGACGAACCGGCGGAGCTGGCAAGGAATATCTCACTGACACTCTCCCTGAATGATGCGCCGGAGCTCTTCGATATACGTCCGTCATTCATGGCTATCTTTTCAAGCTCAAGCGCCAGGGCGATCTTGGTGTCGAGGGCAATCGTCTCAATCTCCGGATCATACAGGTCCTGAACAATGGTGACACCGTCAAGCCGGGGAAGGATATTGTTCTCATCAGGGGTAGTCAGCCTGGCAAACTTGACAGCCATGGCCACCGTCTCCTCCATGGCCTTCATGTCGAGACTGTTGCTGTAACTGAAGCCAAGTGAGCCCCCTGCAATGACCCTTATCCCCGCCCCGGCAGAGTCTGACTCCTGGATGGTCTCGACCTCACCGTTGCGTACACTGACTGAGAGGTTGCGGCCTGCGGATATATAGATCTCAGCGGCATCGGCTCCGGCCTGCAGAGCCTTTGATACCAGTTTCTCGGCAATTGACAAATAACTCATCTCATTGATTCTTTAAGGTTCATTTCAGGCTTTGCTGCCGCCGACATTTATACCGCGTATCCTCACCGTCGGCTGACCGACGGTCACCTCAGCGTCCTGTCCCTTTCCGCAGATGCCGGGCCCGAACGCCAGGTCATTGCCAACAGCATCAATATTTGATATCACATCCATGCATGACCCTATCAGGGTTGCTCCCCTGACCGGGGTGGTCTTCCTGCCGTTCTCGATCAGGTATGCCTCGCGGCAGGTGAAGTTGAACATACCGGTTACCGAGTTGACGCTTCCGCCGGAGAGGCTCTGTACGTAGATCCCCTTTCTGGTGGATGCAAGTATATCAGCAGGATCGTCACTGCCCTGATCGATAAAGGTATTTGTCATCCTTGGTATCGGGATATACCTGAAGTTCTCCCTGCGGCCGTTGCCGGTCCGTCTCATTCCAAGCTGGCGGGCACTGAGGATATCGGTCATGTAGCCTTTCAGCACACCCTTCTCAATCAGTATGTTGCGCTGTGCGGGGGTTCCCTCGTCATCATGGTTGATGGTTCCCCGGTAGTTGGGCAGTGTGCCGTCATCAATCATTGTGAAGCAGTCGCTGGCCACCTTCTGTTCCAGTTTGCCGGTGAAGGCGCCTATTCCCCTGGCTATGCTGTCAGCCTCGAGCGGGTGTCCGACCGCCTCATGCACCAGCACGCCGCCCCAGCCGTTCTGTATTACCACATCCATTATGCCTGCGGGTGCCTCGCGTGCCGCAAGCATATCTATCGCTTCACGTGCGGCATTCACCGCCACCTCCTCGGGAGTGGTATGGCTGAACATCTCAAAACCGCTGTGGGCACTGAGGCGCTCACGCGACAGGTGCCTGGCATTCCCGTCTGATGACATCGCCTGCACGATGAAGAACAACAGCGGCAGTTCATCGCGCAGGTAGAGACCCTCACTGTTGGCGATGACCCTTCCCCTGACCTCATCGTAATAATCTACCAGGGCCATCTTTATCCTCGGGTCATACGAGAGCGCCGCATGGTCAGCCCTCTTTATCATCTCGATCCGCTGCTCATCGGCAATCTCCCCCAGGGGCATCTCAACGGTAACAAATGACTGGTAGTCGGTGTCTGTCAGGCTTACCGCATTGCCTGCCGCCCCGCCTGACGCCACATAGGCAGCCACCTCGGCGGCACGCATCAGCCTCTTCTCATCAACAACATCGGTATAGGCATAGCCGGTCTTGTTGCCGCTGATGACCCTGACGCCGGCGCCCTGGCTGATGCCATAGAGGCCGCTTCTGAATTTTGATTCCTCCATGACGATCTGTTTCGAGGTACGGTTCTCGATATAGACCTCAGAGAAGTCGCCGCCCTTTCCAAGAGCTTTCTTGAGCACCCGCGAGATCAGCTCCCTGTCAGTGTCAAGCGGGCCCGGGAGAGGGCCGGCACCGCTGCCACATGAGGTGAGCTGAGTGAGAAGCGCCGGTGTCACTGCCACGGCAAGGCCTCCCTTCATGGTCAGCCCCAGGAAACGCCTGCGCGGGATGTCCCGAACGGAAAATTGTTGAATCCTCATAATTGATCCTCCGGTAAAGTGGTTGGTTGTATTGAATGACTATCTGATTATGAACTCCTTCTTCGGGAGCACCCCGGCACGGGTGGTTATCACCTCTGCTGTGCCGTTCAGGGGCTCATTGCCATACAGCCTGAAGGTGAATGTCACCTCAGCCACAGCCCCCCCCTGGGTATAGCCGGCTGTCCTGGTTATGGCGCGCGGCCGTTCGCCCATCTCGCCGAACATCATCATGCCTCCGCGAGCCGGCCCTGACGGCGGTGCCGGGTCAATGACGCGGTATCTGCTGCCATCGCGGCCGCCACTGGTCATCAGTCTCACCTCATCGGGCCTGACGATCTTCACCAGGTGTGCCTGGCTGAGTGCGGTGGGCAGCTTGCCGGCATTCCTGAACCTGATTGTCAGCCGGTAGTCGGCCGAGTCACCCCGGTACTTCTTCAGCTGCCTAACACTGTACTCTTCCCACTCAAGGCGGGGCAGGTGACCGATAAGTTCCAGGTTGAAGCGTGCCTGCTTTGAGGCCCACTCTTCAAGATGGCGTGCCGGGGGATTCTGTGAGAAGAATTTCGGGTTGAATCCGCCCACCTCAACGCTGTCAAGCTCAGGGTGTTTTACCGGCTTCCACTCTATGAATCCCTCACCGTTGTTCTCCTCGTCATCCCATCTCAGCATCTCAGTCTGGTCAACGGTGCCGTCGCCGTTGTAATCCTTCACCCTTCCGCCTGTCCACAGTTCATCGCCATACCAGATGGCCCCGTAATACCAGTATCCGAAATCGGGGCCGTGTCCGAAGAGCGGATTTCCTCCGCCATAGTCGGCATATACATCTCCTGCCCTCTGGTAGCCGGTGATGCTCTTTCCCAGGTTATCAAAGTAGATATACCATTTCAGATCCTCAGGATACATCCTCTCTGCCGAGGGTGATGTTGAGGGTGGCCTGAGATGCATCGGTACCGTGGTATCCATTGAGTTGACCACATATATGTTGGGGTGTGTCATCAGGAATGTGAAGACGGCCCTGGTCTCGGTCTCGCTGAGCGGGTACTCGCCGGCGCCCCTCTGGGTGAAGCCTCTTCCGGTCAGCTCCTCCTCAGGTCTCCAGTTCTCTGGGTAGTTGCGGTGCAGGTCGAGGCCGCCGATGCCATCCTCATTGTAACGGCCATCACCGTCATTGTCCCACCCCTCCTGGGCAGTGGCCCATATACCCTCTCCGCGGGGCACCCGCTTCATGATACGGCCTGAGGGATCATCCGGATCGGGTATAAGGGTGCCGTTCTTCCGGTCGGGCCAGCGCATGGTGAGGATAAGGCCGTCGCCGTCGAGATCCTCCGGCGGATCCTCATCCAGCAGCCCGTCACCGTCATTGTCCACAGGCCGCACCGTACTGCGGTTGCTCTGGGCGGTATGCAGGTAGAGCTCATGACCATCGGGGTTGTTCACGGGCCGCAGGTAAACGGTGAAATGGTCAAGCAGACCGGTCACCGTCTCATCCCTGCCGTAACCCTCAATCAGATGCCTGGCCAGCCACATGGCCGACTCGGTGCTGGTGATCTCACCGCTGTGACGGTTACCCTCGAAAAAGGCGGCCGGCTTGTCAGTATCTGACCCGGTTTTCTTATTGGTCAGGGTCAGCTGCATAATCGGCCTTCCCTCATAACTGCGCCCCACCTCATAGAGGGAGACTAAATCGGGATACTCTGCGGCCCAACGCTCAAGCCAGTGACAGATGACACCGTAGGTATGAAAGCGGTCAAAGGTGAGGCTCTCGCCCGGAGTATACTCCACCCCGGGATAGGTGACTCGGGGAAAGAAACTTACACCGTGACGTTCACCGCCAACGGTGTAATAAAGCGAATCGGGTTTTCCTGGGCCCTGGGCCTCGACAAGAGAGGTGAAGCCACACAGGAGAATGAGCATCAATGCTCCGGAGATTTTTTTCATAATGGAATTGATGGTTAAGGAAAAACGCAATCAAGATAGGAATTTTGATCAAAAAATCAGCCCCTTTTTGAAATCACTTCCAGCTTGGCGATCTCGGTAATTTCAATGGTGCGCCCGTTTGCCCGTATCGTGCCGTCACGCCGGAACTCTGAAAAGGTACGGATGACGTTGGCAGAGCTCATACCTATCAGATCGGCTATCTCCTTCCTTGAAACAGGGAGCTCGAATATCCTGGAATTGTATATCTCCTTTGAGAAATAGAGCAACACAAAGGCAACCCTGCCGGCAAGATTTCTCTTCCTTATCTCCAGGCCCAGCGAGATGATATTTTCGGCAGTGCGGGAGATGGATGAGATAAGGTTGAGCGCGAACCGCCCGTTCGTCAGTACAAGCTCCTTGATGAGGTCAATGCCGATGGAGCAGACAACCGAGTCTTCAAGTGCCGCCATCGAGTACCTGTACCTGCCCTCATGGAAGATACTGGTGTTGCTGACAAACTCATAGGGCCTGGTGATGGTAATGATCTGCTCGTCGCCGTCGCCCGAAGGCTTGAAGAGCTTGACCAGCCCGATTTTCAGGTACTTGAAGTCCTGTATCGGATCACCCTCGGTATGGATAATCTCACCCTTTGTAAATGACCTCTCCACCTTTGACTTACAGACACGCTGGATATCGGTTTCATCCAGGCTTGAAAACATCAGCTCCCTTAATTCGCAGGAGAAGCAGCCGCACTCTTTCTTCCGGTTATTTATTACAACTGACATGAGTTTTACAAATTTAGAACAATCCGCCGATATATCTGTTCAGCTTTCATATTTTTAACCAATCGCAATCATCAGGGGAGAGAGGCATGATTTACCGTACAGATTACCATATGCACACCGTCTACAGTGACGGCAGATTTGAGCCTGCAGAGTACATTAAGGCTGCCGGGAGGCTGGGGCTCAGCGAGGTCGGCTTCTCCGACCACCTTCATCCCCTGGGGGGTGATCTCACCTGGTCAATGGATCACAAGAAGCTGCCAGGCTATGTCAGGCACCTGCTGAGGCTTAAGGAGGAGAATGGTGAGATAGCCGTAAGAGTGGGGCTGGAGGTTGATTATCTGCCCGGCCTGGAGAAGGCTACCGAGCGTATCATAAATGCCTATCCCTTTGATTTTATCATCGGCTCGGTCCACTATATGGGAGATGAGACGGTCGACCTGGGGCCTGAGTTCTATCTCGGAAAGGATATTGACCGGGTCTATGATGAATACTTCAGGCTGGTCTGTGAGGCGGCATCCACCGGTTTCTTCGATATCATGGGCCATCCTGACCTGGTGAGGATACACCGGTTCCGGCCTGAAGGCGACATAACCCATCTATATGAGATGATGGCATCGGCATTCCGCAAGTATGACGTGGCTTTCGAGCTCAACACCAACGGGCGCAACAAGCCGCTGAAGGAGTTCTATCCCGAGAGCACATTCCTGCCGTTATTCGCCTCACACGGGGTACCTGTGTGTGTCAACTCTGACGCTCACTATCCCGAACGTGTGGGGCAGTTCCAGGATGAGGCCTATGATCTTCTGAGAAAGGCGGGATTCACCCGGATGGCGGTCTTTGATAGCCGCAGAAGGGAGCTGAAGCCCTTCTGACGGCAGCCTGACCCTCTCAATTCAGCGATAGCGCTGCCGGGGGGCGTAGCAGTTTCCGGCATCCCTCCGGCGGGTGGCGGCATCATGACTATGCCATCCCCATCAGGTGTTCGGTAAGGATACGTATCCCGATCAGTGCCAGGATCACTCCGCCGGCTACCTCAACCCCCGGCCCCAGCCTGCTGCCGGCCGACTTGCCTATCCTGATGGCTGTCATTGAGGCGAGGAAGGTGATGGCGGCTATAACCACCCCGGCAAGCCATATCTGCTCATGCAGAAGTGCGAGGCTGATGCCCACCGCGAAGGCATCAATACTTGTACCCACCGCCATTGCAAGCAGTACCGTCCACCGGCTCACATCCAACGGCTGACGACTGCCGCCTCCCCTCGCTCCGCCAATGATCATCCTGGTACCCAGTATCATCAGCAGGGTGAATGCGATCCAGTGGTCATATCTCTCAATATGGCCCGATACCGTTGATCCCAGAAAGAACCCGATCAGTGTGAATCCGCCCTGGAACAGGGCCAACACCATGGCAATGCGGGTTGCGCTCCGGAACCTGATGCCCGACTCGATCACACCGCATGAGAGAGATACGGCAAAGCTGTCGAAAGAGAGACCCAGTGCAATTGCTGTGATAGTTATCAGGTCCATGGCTGCTGGTGGGCGCAAAAATAATAATTATTGCTAATTTGCACCCCTGTTTTACACTATGAGGTTAGTTATTCAGCGGGTTAAGAGGGCCTCCGTCGTGATTGGCGGGGAGCTTCATTCGGCCATAGGGGCCGGACTGCTGGTTCTCGCGGGCATTGAGGAGGCAGACACCCCTGACGATGCCGCCTGGCTGGCCGGCAGGGTTGTCAACCTGCGCCTCTTCGATGACAGCAATGGGGTGATGAATCTCTCAGCCCTTGAGACCGGCCGCGAGATAATGATTGTGAGTCAGTTCACCCTCCATGCATCAACCCGCAAGGGAAACAGGCCATCATACATCAGGGCCGCCAGGCCTGAGAAGGCAATCCCCATCTATGAGGAGTTCATCTCGCATACCGGTGAGTTGCTGGGACGCCGGCCCGCCACCGGCCTCTTCGGGGCAATGATGGAGATCGAACTGGTCAATGACGGCCCTGTGACCATCATTATAGACAGCAGGAACAGGGAATGACAGATAAGGAACTCAAGCGCTCAGTACTGACGGTTACCGCCTTTGCATCGTTTCTCACACCTTTCATGGGTTCGGCGGTCAACCTGGCCCTGCCCTCGATAGGTGATGAGTTCAGCCTCAATGCCGTCACCCTTAACTGGATCATCAGCAGCTATATGCTCACCACCTCCATACTGCTCCTGCCGGCAGGGCGCGCCGGAGACATCCTGGGGCGCAGGAAGGTCTTCACCGCCGGCCTGATGATCTTCACCCTCACCATGGCCATGCTCACTTTCACCCCGGGCATAAGGTGGCTGATCGGTGCACGCATACTGCAGGGGGTCGGCGGGGCAATGATGTTCGGCACCAACATGGCCATACTGACCTCGGTCTTCCCCCCGGGAGAGAGGGGAAGGGCAATGGGGATCAACGTCACGGCCGTATATGCCGGGCTGGCCTCCGGGCCTTTCCTGGGCGGCGTGCTGACACGATACCTGGGGTGGCGGAGCATCTTCGCGTTCCTCGTACCCATAGGAATAGCCAGCCTTATACTGATACACAAGAAGATGAAGCGCGAGTGGGCTGAGGCCCGCGGCGAGACCTTCGACTGGCCGGGAGCCGTCATCTACGGGCTTGCCATGGCTGCCCTGATGTACGGTTTCTCAAAACTGCCCACAACGGCCGGATGGATCATCACCGCCATCGGCGTGGTGCTGATGCCGCTCTTCATTCTAAGAGAGAAAAGGGCCATGCATCCCCTCTTTGACCTGACACTCATCTCCAGGAACCGCATCTTTGCCTTCTCATCGCTGGCTGCACTGATCCATTATGCGGCTACCAGCGCCACCAGCTTCTTCCTGAGCCTCTTCCTGCAGTATATCAAGGGGCTGAGTGCCCGTGACGCCGGGTTTGTGCTGATGGCCATGCCGGTAACCATGACCCTGCTGTCGCCCCTCGCCGGCAAGCTCTCTGACCGCCGTAATCCCGGGGTGCTGGCATCAATAGGGATGGGAATCACCGCCGCCGGACTCATAATGCTCTGCTTCTTTACCGAACAGACATCCGTGACATTGCTCATTGTGATACTGCTGGCCATGGGGGCAGGATTCGCCCTCTTCTCATCGCCAAATACAAATGCGGTGATGAGCTCGGTCGAGAAGAGACAGCTGGGTAATGCTTCGGGGATGCTCGGCACAATGCGTAACGTGGGGCAGACATTCAGCATGGCGATAGCACTGATGCTGCTCGCCCTCTATATGGGGCAGGCAAAGATAATACCCGAAAACTACCCGCAGCTCATGAACTCGATGAAGACCGGGTTCGTGGTCTTTTTGGTTCTGTGCATTGCCGGAATATTCGCATCACTGGCAAGAAACAACGGCTTTCGCAAATAATCTTAATTTTCTTTGCTTTTCATTAAAAACAACTAAATTGACCCCCGTTTGACGAGGGCCGCAAAGGCCGTGTCAGATCCTTTACATTACCAGTCATGACCAAACTTTACAAAAAGCTGCTTAACCACGACTACTCTCCCGGGGAGATGGATGAATGCATTGCGGAGGCCAGGAAGACTCCGGTTGCCGAAGACCGTACCCGTATCCTGCGGGAGATCTTTGCATCACTGGATCTCACCAGCCTCAATACCTCAGACAGTGCCGCCTCGATTCGTAATTTTGCCGAGCGGACATCCCACTTCAGCTACACCTTCAATGATATCGGCAATGTTGCCGCACTGTGCGTCTATCCCAACTTTACCAGGGTGGCACGTGAGGGCCTGGGCAACTGCGGCGTGAAGCTGGCGGTGGTGGCAGCATCATTCCCCACTGCCCAGACATTCGTTGAAGTGAAGAAGATGGAAACCGGTATGGCTGTGGCCATGGGTGCCGATGAGGTGGATGTGGTGATCCCCGTCGGCACATTCCTCGAGGGAGCATACGATGCTGTTATCGACGAGCTGAGGCTGATCAGGGATGCGGCAGGTGAGGCGACCCTCAAGGTCATCCTTGAAACCGGCCTGCTCAAGGATGAGCGGAATATCTACCGTGCATCGGTGATAGCCATGGAGGCGGGCGCCGACTTCATAAAGACCTCAACGGGGAAAAGCGCAGTCTCGGCCACCCCGGAGGCAGTATGGGTGATGTGCAGGGCGATACGTGACTACTACAACGAGACCGGGATAATGATCGGTCTCAAGCCGGCAGGAGGGATAGTCACTCCCGGAGATGCACTGATCTATTACCATATCATCAGGAATATGCTTGGCCCCAGGTGGCTCACACCGGAATACTTCAGGATCGGAGCCTCCCGCCTTGCCAACAATATCCTTTCGGAGCTCTACCCGGGCAGACCGGCCTACTTTTAGCCCGCAGGATGCACACCGGTGCAGAGCATATCACCAGCGCCGCCGACACCATCAGGGCAGAGACCCCGCGGACGGAATACAGCCTCGGCCGTATCATTCCGGTGAACAGCCGTGCACGGGAGGAACAGCTGAAGCAGATCGCTGCCAGGAGTACAACAGCCACAGAGATAGCCGCCACGAACCGGGTCGGGGGAGAACCCAGACCGAAAGCAGCAGTGAACACCGATATGGGATTCATCCTTCTCTCCCTGTCGCTGCTGATAGTATCACTGATCACCCTCTTCGGACGCAAAAGCGTCGGCCGGGGGCTGCTCTCAATCAGCTTCCGCAGGCATGAAGCCATAACCCCGGCAGGAACATCAGAGCTGTTCGCATGGCCGCTGATACTGAGAAATCTCTTTACCGTAATCAATGTGGGCCTCTTTGCCACAATCCTGACCCTGAGCCCGGAGCCGGCCGGCAGAGAACTCCTCACTGACTCAGTCACCCTGACCGCCATCATGACAGGAGCCTTCCTGGCAGCACTTCTGCTGAGACACCTCACCTGTATAATCATGGCAGAGATAGCCGGGCGACAGAACATGTTCAGGGAGTATATGAACGTAGTTTACAATATATGGTTCGCAATCGCACTCTTTCTCTTTATCATCAACGGAATCATCCTTTTTGCACCCCTTGACAACGCCGGACCACTGGTGACAACCGGGCTTGTAATCGGATCTATATTCCTGTTCATCAGAGCACTAAGGCTGCTGTGGATTTTTCGCGAAGGGCATATTTCTTTGTTTTACTACTTTTTGTACCTTTGTGCCCTTGAAGTCTTACCCGTTATGGTCATACTGAAGATATCCGGAATTGTATGACCGCAGGTAGGATCGCGAAGGTTGAACAAAAAATTCAGGGCTTTGAAAATCAGGAAGGTATTAGTGTCGCAGCCGGAACCTAGCAATCCGAAGTCTCCATATTTCGAACTCGCAAAAAAATATAACCTGAAGATCGATTTCAAGCAGTTTATTCAGGTTGAAGGAGTCTCTGCAAAGGATTTCCGCCAGCAGAAGATTAACCTGGGTGATTTTACCGCGGTAATATTCACCTCAAAGACAGCGATAGACCACTTCTTCCGCATCTGCGAAGAGATGCGCTTCACCGTTCCCGATATGATGAAGTACTTCTGCATAACCGAGAATGTTGCTTTCTACCTCCAGAAGTATATCGTCTACCGGAAGCGGAAAATATTCCATGGCAAATCGAGTTTCGAAAGCCTTCTGGAGGTGCTGGCCAGACACAAGGAGGAAAATATCTTCGTGCCTCTCTCAGACCAGCACAACTCAGAAATCCCCGAGCTGCTCAACAGCCATAAGATCAGGCATACCATCGGTACCATGTACCGCACTGTCAGCAGGGACTTCAATTCTGAAGAGCTTGACTATGATATGCTCGTCTTCTTCAGCCCGTTGGGTATCAAGTCACTCAAGGAGAACTTTCCAAACTTCAGGCAGGGAGATGTGAAGATAGCCGTCTTTGGTCCCACCACTGCCGAAGCCGTCATCAACGAGGGGTTCAGGCTTGACCTGCAGGCCCCCAATCCGCTTGCCCCGTCAATGACCATGGCTCTTGACAACTACCTGAAAGAGCACAACAAGAACTGCAGGTAGCATGAGGCTGCCGGAATACCTATAAGGAGACCCTTGCCAGCCCGGCAGGGCACTCCCCTCTTGTCATGAAAAAGGAGGCGGCAAAATTCAGAAAAAGCGAAAGGCTCTGCGGCATAAAGAGAGTCAGTAATCTGTTTGCCACCGGGAGATCCCTTACCGTGCCCTCAATAAGGGTGATATTCCTGATTACCCCGGCCGATCCGTCAGCCATGCCGGTGAGGGTGCTGATAACCGTGCCCAGGAGACATTTCAGGAGGGCAGTCGACCGTAACCTGATCAGAAGACGCATCAGGGAGGCATGGAGGAAAAACAAAGAACCCCTCCTGACCGTTATGAGAGACAACGGCAAACATGCCGACATTGCGCTTGTATGGACTGATACTGCCATCAGGTCATGGGATCACACCGAAAAGAGTGTCCAGGAAGCAATAAGAAGAGTGGCAGGGCTGAAGTAAAAACCATATGAAGATTACCTCATGAAGACCATAAACAGAAAAAAAGCAGTTATCCCGGTGCTGTCAGCCATTGCCCTGATCACCCTCGCCTTTATCATGGGAGGCCAGGAGAACAAGGACTTCCGGCTTGCCAAAAACCTTGACATTTATATATCGCTCTTCCGCGAGCTCAACGCTTTCTATGTTGATGAGATCGATCCGGAGAAGCTGGTACACAAAAGCATCAACAGCATGCTGGCCACCCTCGATCCCTATACCGTCTTTTACCCGGAGGAGGAGACCGGCGACCTTGACTTCATGACCACCGGCAAGTATGGCGGCTTCGGGTCACAGATCAGGAAATCAGGTGACTATATACTGGTTACCAACGTCTACAAGGGCTTCCCTGCAGACAAGAGCGGTATCAGGCCGGGCGACCTGCTGGTAAGTATAGACGGCAGGTCACTGAAGGGTGTCTCCTCGGAGAAGGCTTCAGAGATGCTCAAGGGCGAGCCTGGTACGGAGGTGGAGGTGATCATCAGGCGGAACGGCGAGGATATCACCAGGACGATCAGGCGGGAAAGGATAGCAATATCTGCCGTACCATATTACGGAATGGCAGATGAGAGTACCGGCTACATCAGGTTCACCAACTTCACACAGAACTGTATTACCGATGTCAGGGAGGCACTTATCGACCTGAAGGACAAGCAGGGGGCACAGAAGCTGATCCTCGACCTGAGGAGCAATCCCGGCGGGGTGGTGAGTGAGGCGGTGGAGATCGTCAACCTCTTCGTCAAGCCGGGGCAGGAGGTGGTAAGCACCAGGGGAAGGGCCAGCCAGTATGATGCGGTCTTCCGTACCACACGCAGCCCGGTGGCACCTGACATGCCGGTGGTGGTGCTCATCAACAGGAGCTCCGCATCAGCCTCCGAGATCGTTGCCGGCGCCCTGCAGGACCTCGACCGGGCCGTGATAGTTGGAGAGCGGTCATACGGGAAAGGATTGGTTCAGGTGGCCAGGCCACTGAGCTACAAGGCGAAGGTGAAACTGACAACGGCCAGATACTATATCCCGAGCGGACGCTGTATACAGGCGCTCGACTTCTCACACCCGAACGAGGATGGCAGCGTGGGAACCATACCCGACTCGCTGATAAAGACCTTCACCACAAGGAGCGGCAGGCCGGTGAAGGATGGCGGCGGAATCATCCCCGACGTGACCGTTGAGTCAGACATGCTCGGCAGGTTCGCCAGCGAACTATATGTGCAGAACATGGTGTTCGATTTTGCCACCCGTTACTACTGGTCACACCCCGCACCCGGAAGCATTGACGACCTGAAAATCACCGGTGAGGACCTCAGTCAGTTCGCAGATTTCCTGAAGTCACGCAACTTCACCTATACCAATGACTCGGGCAGTATGCTTGAGAAGCTGATCGCCGAGACAAAGGATGAGGGTCTCTATGAGCAGAACCGCGATGTACTTGAGAGTCTCAGGCCGCGACTGGTACACCCTCTCGAAAAGGAGCTGGAGATATACCGCTCTGACGTGACCGAACTGATTGAGTCTGAGCTGGCCGGAAGATATTTCTATGACTGGGGTATGATACGATACACCATCGGGCGCGACACGCAGGTGAAGGAGGCCATCAGGATAGCCTCTGACCGTGAGCGTTACAGCAGGCTGCTGCGGCCGGCCGGTGAAATATAGCCGCTCAGTATATCTCCTTCTTCCAGACCGGCAGCCGCTCCTTCACCAGCTCAAGGGTGTGGCGGCATGCACGTGTGGCATGATCACGGTGACCCGCATTGACCATAATAAAGAGTGATACCTCGCCGCTCCTTACCACCCCTGTCGAGTGGAGCAGTATGAGTGACCTCACATCACTGAAGGCTGACCTGACACAGCTGATGATCTCATCAGCCTCCTTCACGGCCATCTCTTCATAGGCAGAGTACTCGATGGCGGTCACCCGCCTGCCGTCGGCAGCCTCATCATCGCGTACCTTCCCGATAAATACCGACACCGCTCCGGTGCCCTTGTCGTCAGCGCCCAGGGTCATGAGCCCGGCGATCAGTTCAGGTGTTATTGGCCCCCCTGCCAGATACCTGTTCTTCATATTGTTGTCATTATTTTCTATCCCCCCTGGAAGGGAGGGAGTATTGCAATCACATCGTTCTCTCTCAGCCGGGTCTCCTCCCGGAGAAGGGTGCTGTTGAGTGCCATCCTGAAGCGTACCGCCGCCATGGCCGGATACTTCTCAAGCAGCTGCCGCCGCAACGCGCCGCTGTCGGCCGCCAGCCACTCCTCATCCTTTTTTCCCGCCACTTCGGCGGCTGCCCCGAAATAGAGCACCTTAACCCTCTCTCCCATCTCTCAGTGTGCCTCCAGCCAGTTGTTGCCCGTTCCGGTGTCCACTATCAGGGGTATGCTCAGGCTCGCTGCGCCCTGCATCTCCTCCCTGACCAGCTGCTCCAGCCGTTGCAGCTCAGCGGTCTCAACCTCGAATATCAGTTCGTCATGCACCTGCAGCAGCATGCGTGCACCGGGTATCTCATCACGAAGTCTCCTCTCTATACTCACCATGGCAATCTTGATGATGTCTGCCGCACTGCCCTGGATGGGTGCATTGATCGCGTTCCGTTCAGCGTTGCCCCTGATGAGCTGGTTTCTTGAGTTGATGTCAGCCAGCTGCCGTTTACGGCCGAACATGGTGGTGACAAAGCCTCTCTCCCGGGCCCTGCGTATGCTCTCATCCATATATGCCTTCACCCCGGGGTATGATGCAAAGTAGCCCTCAATCAGTTCCCTTGCCTCGCTGCGCGATATATTGAGCCGCTCAGAGAGTCCGAAGGCCGAGATGCCGTAGATGATCCCGAAGTTGGCGGTCTTGGCCCTGGAGCGCATCTCGCGCGTCACCTCCCCAACCGGTACGCCGAAGATCTTTGCAGCGGTGGCCGAGTGTATGTCCTGCCCCGACAGGAAGTCGGATATCATTGCGGCGTCACCGCTGAGGTGCGCCATCAGGCGCAGCTCTATCTGTGAGTAGTCGGCACTGAGGAATATCTTCCCCTCAGCCGGTATGAACGCCTTGCGTATCTCACGCCCTTCGGCATCGCGAACCGGTATGTTCTGAAGGTTGGGGTTGGTTGAGCTGAGCCTGCCGGTAGAGGTGACCGCCTGGTTGTAGGTGGTATGTATGCGGCCGGTGTCCGGGCTGATCAGTTTCGGCAGCGACTCCACATAGGTGGAGAGAAGCTTCCTGAGCCCGCGGTACTCCAGTACCTTGCCCACTATCGGGTGCCGGCCCGTGAGACGCTGCAGCACCTCCTCATCAGTACGGTACTGCCGGGTGCGGGTGAGACGTGCATTGTCATCGAGCCTGAGCCTGACAAAGAGTATCTCTCCCAGCTGCCTGGGAGACGAGATATTGAACTCATGCCCGGCCAGCGAGTATATCTCGCCCTCCAGCCTGATGAGCTCCTTACGCAGTGTGACGGCATAATTCTTCAGTACCTCCTCATCTATCCTCACCCCGGTACGCTCCATCGCCGCCAGTACACCTATCAGCGGCATCTCCATCTCTGCGGCCAGCCGGTCGAGCCCCTCTGCAGCCAGCATCGGCCTGAAGCGCTCCATAAGCTGCCAGGTGATATCTGCATCCTCACCGGCATACTCGGTAACCCTCTCCCTGCCGGCCTCCCTGATGGAGCGCTGTCGCGGGCCGCGCTCGCCTATCAGCTCCCCGATGGGCACCGGTTCGTAGCCCAGGTAGCGCGCAGAGAGCAGGTTCATGTTGTGCCTCAGGTCAGGCTCAAGCAGGTAATGGGCAAGCATCGTGTCAAAGAAGCGGCCCCTCACCTCAATACCATACCCGGCAAGTACCTGTATGTCAAACTTCAGGTTCTGCCCCACCTTTTCAATCAGCTCATCCTCAAGAGGCCCTCTCAGCGGCTCCAGCAGAGCCATCGCCTCCTCCCTCTCCGGGGGCAGCCATAGTACCGTGGCAGAACCCTTCTCCCATGAAAAGGCGATGGCCACCAATTCAGTGGTGAAGGGGTCGAGCGAGCTGGTCTCGGTGTCAAAGCAGAAACGGTCAAGCCGTGCCAGGCGGGCAGCCAGCTCCGCAGCCTCACCGGCCGTCTCTATCAGCCTGTAGTTATGCTCTGTGGTGCTGATGGTTGCCACCCGCTGCAGGGCTGCGGCAGTGGCAGAGTCAAAGAGGTTACCCTGAACCTCTGCGGCCGGCTGGCGTAAGGTACTGACCCCGGCCGTGGCACTGCCTTCAGTCATAGCACTGCCCCCTGACAAGGCACTACCCTCAGCCGTGGACCTGCCGGCCGCAGTTGTCTCGGGGTCGCCAACCGCCGCAGCACTATCCCCGGAAGCAGCAGGGCTCTCGCGGTCTCCGCCGGCGTCTCCGCCCTGCGCCGCCGCCGGCAGCCGTGCAGCCAGGGTACGGAACTCCAGTTCCCCGTAGAGCTGCCTGAGAGCTGCAATGTCAGGTGCACGGCGGTGCAGCGCCACATGGTCGAACTCAACCGGTACATCCTGGTCAATGGTTGCCAGCTGCTTGGAGAGGATGATCTGGTCACGGTGCTGCTCAATGGTCTCCTTCTGCCGTCCTGCGAGAGAGCCGGTACTCTCCAGGAGGTTCTCAACGGGCCCATATCCCGAGATCAGTTTTGATGCGGTCTTCGGCCCTATCCCGGGGGCTCCCGGGATATTATCCGAGGTGTCGCCGGTGAGCCCCAGGAAATCTGTTATGTGCTGAGGAGGAACCCCGTACTCCCTCACTATCTCGTCAGGCCCCCACACCTCAGCCTCACGGCCCGAGCGGCCGGGCCGGTACATCAGCACATTGCCGGTAACAAGCTGTGCAAAATCCTTGTCAGGGGTCATCATGTAGGTGGTAAATCCCTCTGCGGCCGCCTTGCGGGCCAGGGTACCTATCACATCATCGGCCTCATAGCCGGGTACCTCAATAACCGGAATATTATAGGCTTCAAGCAGCCGCTTGATGTAGGGAACAGAGATCTTAATATCTTCCGGCGTGGCATCACGGTTGGCCTTGTAGGCAGGATAGATCTCATGCCTGAAGGTAGGACCGGGAGGGTCAAAGACAACGGCTATATGTGACGGATCCTGCTTCGACAGCAGCTCGTCAAGCGTCAGCAGAAATCCAAAGATGGCTGAGGTGTTCATTCCCCTGGTGGTAACACGGGGGTTTCTTATAAAGGCATAATATGCCCTGAAGATCAGCGCATAGGCATCCAGCAGGAAGAGTCTCTTGTCGTTATCAGGATCGGTCATTGGTTATCAGATGCATACCACTCGGCATAGGCGGTGGCTGTTTCATAAAGCCTGACGCTGTGAAGGAAGGTTCCCGCAGGAGCCAGCCCGGACAGGGTGGCGGCTATGTCGGCAACCAGGTTTTCACAGGTGGGCTGGTGCGGAAAAATAATCACGTTGGCAAAATGCTGACGGTAGCGATCGACTACCTCTGCGGGAGCCTGACCTGAAACAACCAGTGAATGGTCATACTTCCTTATGATATTCTCGTTGACCATCCTTTTCAGGTCACCGAAATCGATCACCATGCCATTGCGGTTACTGGCTGGGTCATTGACCGGTTCACCGGCATAGGTAACGTAGAGGATATAGGAGTGGCCATGCACGTTGCGGCACGGCCCGTCATAGTTCCACAGGGCATGAGCCATCTCAAAGCGAAACTCCCTGGTGACCCTGATAATGCTCATCTGAATTGTCGTTTGATTGACACAAAAGTAAACTTTTATACCCGACTTTCGTTTATTGAGCTGTTTTCAACACCATATTTACATCATATTTGCACCGCTATTCAATTAAAACTTATCTTTGCGCCCAATATATTCACAACCAATGACTAATAACGTGATGTTGACAATCCCGTTCCTTGCCGGGGAGAGTTTCAGGAAGCATGGAGCCAACCAGGCGATGGGATTTGTGGGGGAGGATGTTATTACCTACAATCAGCTTGAAGAGAGGGTAAAGTCTGTTATCAGGCTGCTTGAAGAGATAGGTGTCGCCCCGGGTGACAGGGTGGCAATCCTGAGTACCAGCATGCCGAACTGGGGAGCCACCTACCTGGCAGTCACCTCAATGGGGGCCGTGGCGGTACCGATTCTGCCAGACTTTTCTCCTGGTGAGATAGCAAATGTGCTCGATCACTCCGGGTCAAAGGTTCTCTTTGTCTCATCCAACCTGTCACACAAGCTCGGCCAGAAGAGGCTTGATGCACTTGAATCGGTTATCTCAATTGATGACTTCACAGTCATCTCCGGAGAGAGTGACGGCAGATTCATTCCCGGGTCACTGCCCATGAATGAGTACCATGTCTCGGAGGAGGATCTGGCGGTTATAATATACACCTCGGGCACCACCGGGAAGTCAAAGGGGGTGATGCTCACCCACCGCAACCTCTGCTTCACTGCCAGGCAGGTACTTGGCATACAGAAGGTTGTCGAGACAGACAGTTTCCTCTCGATACTGCCGCTGTCACACACCTATGAGCAGACGCTGGGACTGATCCTTCCGCTGTTCAACGGTGCCATGATCTGGTATCTCCGGAAGGCGCCCACACCTTCGGTACTCCTTCCTGCCCTTGAGCAGGTGAGACCCACCACCATGCTGACCGTGCCGCTGATAATCGAGAAGGTATACTTCGGGAAGGTGGCACCCACATTCAATAAGAACAGGGTGGTGGCCTTCCTTTACCGCATACCCTTCTTCCGCAGAAGGCTCAACATGATTGCCGGCAGGAAGATATACAAGGCCTTTGGCGGGCGTCTCCGCTTTTTCGGTATCGGCGGGGCGAAGCTCAACCCGACTGTGGAGCAGTTCCTGCTTGACGCAAAATTCCCCTATGCCATCGGGTACGGCCTGACTGAGACCTCGCCGCTGCTGGCAGGAACAAAGGTTGGCTCATCACGACTGGGCTCAACCGGACCGGCCATGGACGGCGTAAAGCTTATGATAAACAATCCCGACCCGGTCTCCGGTGAGGGCGAGGTGTGGGCACAGGGTGACAACGTGATGAAGGGATACTACCGCGAGCCGGAGATGACCGCTGAAGTGATGACCCCCGACGGATGGTTCAGAACCGGCGACCTGGGCATCATCTCAAAGGATAACTTCCTCAGTCTCAAGGGGAGACTCAAGAATATGATAGTCGGCTCAAGCGGCGAGAACATCTATCCCGAGGAGATCGAATCGGTGATAAATGACTTCAGGCACGTTATCGAGTCACTGGTGATACAGAAGAAAGGGAAGCTGGTTGCCATGGTTCATCTCAACCTTGAAGAGCTGCAGGGATGGTACAGCCAGATGAAAAAGGATTTTGCCCAGCAGGCTGAACAGCTTATCAATGAGTATCTTGAGGAACTGAGGAGATATGTCAACTCAAAGGTCAACCGTTACAGCCAGCTGCAGCTGGTGGTCTACCAGGCTGAACCGTTCCAGAAGACTGCTACCATGAAAATCAAGAGATTCCTCTATTACTGAGTTATGCCTGACGCAGGATGATGATGCACTATCCCTCCATGCAATGAGCCAATTGCCATCTTTTTGCTATTTTGCACCCAAACAGAAGCCTGATGTCAGACCGTAGCAAAGCCCTTCTCTTTATTTTCGTCATCCTGCTGCTTGACCAGATTTCGAAGATCATCGTCAAGACCAACATGGTGATCGGGCAGGAGATCCCGGTACTGGGAAGCTGGTTTCGCATCCATTTCCTGGAAAACAACGGTATGGCCTTCGGCATGGAATGGGGAGGCAGGGCAGGGAAGGCTGCGCTCACCGTATTCAGGATGGCCGCCATAGGCGGAATAGCCTGGTATCTTGACAAGATTATCAGAAAGGGCGCCCATACCGGACTGATACTGTCAGTCAGTGCCATAATTGCGGGTGCAGCCGGTAACCTTATTGACAGTGCCTTTTACGGGATGATCTTCAGTGAGAGCTGGCATACCGCTGCGGTGCTCTTCCCCAAAGGGGGCGGATACTCAACTTTCCTGCAGGGGAAAGTGGTTGATATGCTCTACTTTCCGCTGATAGACACACACTGGCCGGCCTGGTCACCGATAAGGCCGGGAGAGTCACTCATATTCTTCAGACCGGTATTCAACCTGGCTGACGCCTCCATAACATGCGGGGTATTTGCCATACTCATCTTTCAGAAAAAATTCTTTGAGGGAAAAAAGGAATAACCGGCCCGATTTCAGGTCTGATACCGGGTTGTCAGCAACCGGGAACAATTTGTTTAACATTTTGTCTTACTTTTGAAACTGTTACCATCAGTCAGAGATGGCAGGCCTGTCAGACATAAAGAAGCCGGTAGCCGATGAAATGCGAAACTTCGAATCCTATTTCAGGCGTACCTTACAGAGTGATATCCCCTTCTTCCATCTTATTCTGAGCAACGTTATCCGCCGCAAGGGCAAGCAGATGAGGCCGCTGCTGGTGTTCCTCACCGCCAGGCTGAACGGCACGGTCAATGAAACCACCTATGTGGCGGCCACCTTTATCGAGCTGCTGCATACCGCAACCCTGGTACATGACGATGTAGTGGACGATGCCGTGGAGAGAAGAGGGCTTCCCTCAATCAATGTACTCTACAACTCAAAGATAGCCGTACTTCTGGGAGACTACCTGCTGGCACAGGGGCTGCTGATCAGCGTCGAGAAGCAGAAGTTTGACATGCTGGGAATCATCTCCGATGCGGTACGCGAAATAGTCAGGGGTGAACTGCTGCAGCTGCACAAGACACGCAAGCTGGATATCAGTGAAGAGGATTACTTCACCATCATCAGGATGAAAACAGCCGCACTGATAGCAGCCTGTACGGCCTGCGGTGCCAGCTCGGTATCTGATGATCCGCTGCTGATTGCACGTATGAAGGAGCTGGGAGAGGCCATAGGCATGGCTTTCCAGATCAAGGATGACCTGCTCGACTACACGGGTAACGGTCTTACAGGCAAGAAAGAGGGAAATGACATCAAGGAGAAGAAGATCACCCTGCCCCTTATCCATGCCCTGAAAAGGGCAGGTGCACCGGAGAGGCGGAAAATATTGAGGATCCTGAGAAAAAAGAAGAAAGGCAGCCGCGAGATAAAAGAGGTGATAGAGTTCGTTAAGAAATATGAAGGACTCGAATACGCCGAATCGGTAATGAAGAAATTCTCAGCCAGGGCTATCGGGATACTTGATGAATACCCCGACTCTGAAACAAAGTCGGCCCTGGTCGAATTTGTTATCTTCTCCACCCTGCGGAAAAAATAGGAGCTCTTTCTGGCCCGGCCTGCGGAATAGTTACTCCTGACACCCGATCTTCCCCTGTTAACAGCAAGAATTCCATGCACAGCGGGACGGTTAGCCCTGATTCTTCCAGCCAGGAAGAGTTAAAAGTGCTCTGATTTTACTTTTAAGTGCTGATTTACAGGCTGGTATAACAATTCCTGATCTGTTGCCCCGGGAAGCCGGATAAACAGCTTTCAGGAGCTTCTGAGGGCTTTGGTAAGGATTGCCGCCTTTTTTTTGCCGACAAGCCCTTCAAGGTCCGCGGGTGATGCCTCAGAAATCTTTTTGACTGATCCGTATTTCTTAAGCAGCCTCTCCTTTGTCACCGGACCTATTCCGGGTATCTCGTCGAGGGCCGACCGGTTCATGACCGAACTTCTTTTGTCACGATGGAAGTTTATCCCGAAACGATGGGCCTCATCCCTGATATGCCTGATTATTTTCAGGGTGATGCTGTTCTTGTCAAGGTAGAGCGGAACCGGGTCTCCGGGAAGGAAGATCTCCTCAAGTCTTTCTGCTATCCCGATCACTGACAGTTTATTCTTTATGCCTAGTGCATCAAGGCTCCTGAGGGCAGATGAGAGCTGGCCCTTGCCCCCGTCAATGACCACCAGCTGCGGCAACGGCTTCCGCTCATCCAGCAACCTGCGGTATCTGCGCATGATCACCTCCTCCATTGAGGCATAGTCATCAGGGCCGGTAACCGATTTAATATTGAAGTGGCGGTATTCGCTGTTGCTGGGCCTGCCATTGCGGAAGACCACGCATGCGGCAACGGCCGACTGACCATGAATGTTGGAGTTGTCAAAACATTCGATATGCAGCGGCAGCACAGGCATATGAAGATCATTTTTCATCTTCTCCAGGTTCTTCATTGTCCTGTTCTCCTTGGTACGCTCTGACGACCTTTTCTCCCTCTCCAGCCTGAAAAAGACCGCATTGCGGTTTGCCAGCTCCAGAAGTCTGAAGCGGTCGCCCCTTGCAGGTACAGTATACCTGATCCTGTCAAGCTTGATATCAGGCATAAAGGGCACGATTATTTCCGGCGAGCTGCTGGAGACCCTCTGCCTGATCTCGGTCACCGCCGTTGAGAGCAACGACTCCCTCTCCTCTTCCATCCGCTTTTTGAGCTCTACCGACCATGACTGCACCACCGCCCCATCAATCACCTTCAGGTAACTGACATACATTGAGTCATCTGCCGCTGAGCAGCCGAATACATCAACATTCCTGACAGAACTGTTTACCACTGTTGATTTGCTGCGGTAATTTGAGAGCAGGGCAAGTTTCTCCTTGATTCTCTGAGCCTCTTCAAACTTCAGCTCTGCGGCATATCGGCGCATCTCAGCCTCAAGGTGTGAGGTGATACCATTGAGATCACCCTTGATGATCTCCTTTATTCTCTCTATCTGGCTGTTATACTCCTCCTCGCTGATAAGGCCGACACATGGGGCGCGGCAGTTGCCGAGATGGTACTCCAGGCAGACCCTGAATTTCCCCTCCGCGATCGATTTCGGTGTCAGAGGAAGGGAGCAGGTACGTATCTGGAAAAGCTTCCTTATCAGCTCCAGGAGGGTCTTTACAGCAGGGACCGAGGCATAAGGCCCGTAGTAGGAGGAGCCGTCGGCTATCAGCTTGCGGGTCATGAAAACCCGCGGGAAATGCTCATTCTTGACACATATCCACGGGTAGGTCTTGTCATCCTTGAGCATGATATTATACCTGGGCTGATGCTTCTTGATAAGGCTGTTCTCAAGCAGCAGCGCCTCCGACTCATTGTCAACGACGGTATGACGCAGCTCCGCGGCCCGCGAGAGCATAACCCTGGTCTTGCCAGACTGACCCTTTGTAAAGTATGACGCCACCCGCTTGCGCAGGCTGCGGGCCTTACCGACATAGAGAATCACCCCCGATGCATCAACAAACTGGTATACACCGGGCCTGTCAGGCAGTGCCGACGCTGTGGAACGTATATTGTCCTCTTTTGTCAAAACTGAAATCAGGAATTGCAAAGTTAGGAATTATGAAAAGCGATTGTGCATTGGTCAGAGAGGCCTGTAACCGGAAAAGAGCCGGGGAATCGCGGTATAACCGCTTCGCCCTCAGAGTCAGATCCGGGTATTGAACTGTATGTTAAACTGTTGGCGAATCTGCCGATTGGCTGCAGCCATTGGTGCGAGGGACTTGAATTACAGACAGGCTGCAGCCATTGGTGCGAGGGACTTGAATTGCAGAGAGGAAGCTGAAACGATAAAAAAGGGCATTAAGCTCCCTGAACGGGATTTAATGCCCCTGTTTCTGAAACGGAATGTCAAAAATGACAGCTAAGCCTGATATTATTGTCTGTTAATCAGGCAAATGAAATAAGATCTACCTGCGGAACCTGGCATATGGATCGGGTATGAATAGCGGTATATGGCGGAAATTCACCCCGTCAAACAGTCCCTTGTCACTCATCTTGAGCCTGGGGATTACCAGCAGTGCCATGAAGGAGAGAGTCATGAAAGGTGCATCGAGCCTGCAGCCCAGCCTCCTGACTGTTTCCGAGAGCTTTTCGTAGCGCGCTGCCATTGCGGTGACCGGGAGATCTGACATGATTCCCGCCACAGGGAGTTTTATGATTTCGGATCCCTCATCAGAAACCACCGCCATGCCGCCTCCGGCGTCAGTGATGAGATTGATGGCAGCAGCTATATCCCGGTCGTTTGTCCCTACCGCTATTATATTATGACTGTCATGTGCCACCGATGAGGCCATTGCGCCCCTTTTCATCCCGAATCCCCTGATAAAGGCTGTAGCAGGCGGCTTATCGGTATAACGCTCCTTGACAACTATTTTCAGAATATCCTCTTCCGGCCTGGCTGCCACATATGGTTCATCTCCGGCATCTGCAGTCATGGCATCGGTCACCAATTCACCGTTACGGGCTACTATGACATTGATTTTCCCCTTTTCATTGATTACCCTTATCTCATCTTCCAGAATACGGGTGCTTTTGAATTTATTTATTTTGTTTACCTCCCCGGGGCTGAAGAGGGCCCTGTCACCATTATAGACGCACTTCCCATTGATCCAGGTCTCTTTCACATTCATTTTTGAGGGATCATCCACAATTATGAAGTCGGCGGGGTCACCAACCCTGAGGGTGCCGGCCTCTATCCGGTAATGGGAAAAGGTATTTACCGAGGCGGCCCTTATCACATCAAACATATCATACCCCATATTGATAAGCCGTGCCACAAGGGAATTGATATGTCCGCGAGCCAGGGTCTCGGGATGAAGGTCATCTGTACAGAGCATCACCTGTTCCGGATAGTAGGTAATCAGTGGAGCGAGGGCCTCGAGGTTTTTTGCGGCCGATCCTTCCCGTATCAGGATTTTCATTCCCCCGGTCACCTTCTCAAGAGCCTCTTCAAGTGAAGTACATTCGTGATCAGTGGTTATGCCTGCGCCAATATATTTCTTCAGCTCCTCTCCGGCCAGCCCCGGCGCATGTCCGTCTATCGGTACATTGGCCCGTTTTGCCGCTTCGAGTTTCATATGCACCTCTGCATCGTCGTAGATAACTCCCGGGAAGTTCATCATCTCACCCAGGAATTTCACCCTGCCCTCATTCAGCAGTTTTTCTATCTCGCGATAGCCGATTTTTGCACCTGCACTCTCCAGGGGGGTTGCGGGAACACATGAAGGTGCACCGAAAATCATCTTTACCGGGGTTTTTTCAGAATCATCAAGCATAAAATTGACACCCTCCACACCCAGCACATTGGCAATTTCATGTGGATCAGCCACCACTGCAACGGTTCCGTATCTTACCGCAGCCACGGCGAAGTGTGATGGCACCAGCATTGAACTTTCGATATGCAGATGTGCATCTGCCAGTCCTGGCAGAATGAAACCGCCTTCATTCTCCTCTGACTCGGTTACCGATTCGATCTTTCCATCAGAGATTACTATCCGGCCGGGATAGATACGCCTCTGCCAGACATCAATGATCTTTCCTTTGATTTCCATGGTTGGTATCAGATTGATGTTCCACGTGGAACACTTTAATTCATCGGCCAAGGTACATGATAAGAATCGATATGTCAGAGGAAGAAACGCCGCTTATCCTCGAAGCCTGACCTATGGTCTCAGGCTTGATTCTTGCCAGTTTTTCCCTTCCCTCAGTCGAAATAGATGTCAATTCCGAATAATCTATATCGGTTCCTATCCTGATATTCTCCAGACGTCTGATCTTTTCTGCGACATTTTTTTCCCGCTCCAGATAGCCTGAGTATTTGATACTGATTTCTGCTGCTTCAATAATCTCACTCTCTCTGCCTGATCCGAAATACTTCAGCCGGTTATAACCGGTCAGCATGGGAAGCAGTTCTTCCAGCGCAATCTGTGGTCGTGTTGCCAGGGAAATCGCCTTAACCTTCTGGGTTAACAGTGAAGTGCCCTTCTCTTTCAGTAAGGAATTAATATCGCCTGGTGAAATCGTACAATTTTTCAAAAAGCCGATAAGCTCCTCCCGGGCCTCCACCTTCTCTTTCAGCCTGGACAACATCTCCGGGGTTGCAGTGCCGATTTTCCCGGCAACAGGGGTCAGCCGTTCATCCGCGTTGTCCTGCCTTAAAAGTATCCGGTACTCCGCCCGTGATGTGAACATCCGGTAAGGTTCATCAACACCCTTGGTCACGAGATCATCTATGAGCACACCTATATACCCCTGATCCCTGTTAAGTACAAAGGGTCCGCTGCCCTTTGCCTTCATGGCTGCGTTGATGCCGGCCATCAGGCCCTGTGCGGCAGCCTCCTCATACCCGGTTGTGCCGTTAATCTGCCCTGCAAAGAAGAGTCCGGAAATCCGCTTCGTTTCAAGAGTGCCTTTTAACTGGGTCGGCTGGAAAAAATCATACTCGATGGCATACCCAGACCGGAAGATGACCACATTTTCAAGACCGGGCACCGAGCGAAGCGCCTTAAGCTGTGTTTCAAGGGTGAGGCTGCTGGCAAATCCGTTTACATAATATTCATTGGTCTCGCTTCCTTCCGGCTCGAGGAAGAGCTGATGCGACACCTTTCCGGCAAAGGTAACTATCTTATCCTCGATGCTGGGGCAATATCTCGGTCCCCTGCCGCGGATCCTTCCGGAAAAGAGCGGTGAGAACTCGAGCCCTTCATTAAGTATACGATGGGTCTGCTCATTGGTATGGGTGACATAACAACTCATTGAGTTTTCTATGTCAACCCTGTCACTTGAAAAGGAGAAACAGCGCCCTTCATAATCTCCCTTCTGCTCGGTCATCTGCGAAAAATCAATGCTACGCCCGTCTATCCTGGCGCTGGTGCCGGTCTTGAGTCTTCCCACCTCAAAGCCTTCCCTTGCCAGCTGCTCACTCAGTCCGTACGATCCGGGATCACCGGCCCTGCCTCCGGCATGGCTTGACAAACCGACATGCATGACCCCGTTCAGGAAGGTACCGCTTGTAAGTATTACATTATCTGAGTAGAACCTGGTGCCAAAGGTGGTTATGACTCCCTTAACTGTTTGTTCTTCAACGATGAGGCTGGCGACCTGCTCCTCCCAGATGCTAAGATTGGGAGTGTTCTCCAATACTTTTCTCCACTCATGGCTGAACCGCATACGGTCACACTGTGCGCGTGGACTCCACATAGCAGGGCCTTTACTCCTGTTGAGCATCCTGAACTGTATCATGGAGCGGTCGGTAACCTTGGCAGACATTCCTCCCAGTGCGTCTACTTCCCTGATAATCTGCCCCTTGGCAATTCCACCCATGGCCGGATTGCATGACATGCGGCCCAGTTTTGTCATGTCCATGGTGACCAGAAGGGTTTTAGCACCCATAACGGCCCCAATATGAGCTGCCTCACACCCGGCATGCCCGCCACCAACAACTATTACATCAAACCTGAAGGTCATTCGGCGTATGATAAAGCAAGGTACATCTCCTCCATCTCTGACATCTTCCTTCTCTCCTCCCCGGTACCGTCTTTATATCCGCACAGGTGAAGAATTCCGTGGAACACTACCCGGCGAATCTCCGCCCTGACAGTGCCGCCATATTCCTGCGCATTTTCCTTCACCCTCTGGGCGCTTATATATAACTCCCCGTTAACCGCTTTCCCTTCGTTGTAATTGAAGGTAATTATATCTGTTAAATAATCGTGACCAAGAAACTCGGTATTGATCTCATGCAGCTTCTTATCACAGGTAATAATTATATCCACATTCCCCACCTTCAATCCGGCATCCGAAACGATCCTGCAGGCAATCCTCTTGATTATCCGGCTGTCTCTGACGCGGAACCTTTCTATGTCATAGTGGAAGCGGATTCGCAAGGTTTCAGTATTTAAATTTCATCTTTACCTGGTTGCCAGTCTCATTATATTCGATTACATCGGCAAGACTCCGCATAATAAAGACTCCCCGGCCATGCAGATTCTCGATATTTTCCGGATCTGTCGGGTCGGGAATATTGTTGAACTCAAACCCTTCTCCCTCATCAGCAACATAAACCTCGAAAATGTTGCCGTCAGCTGAGAAGTCAACCTTCACCAGTTTGTCAGCATTACCCTTGTTTCCGTGCAGTATGGCATTGTTGACGGCTTCAACCGTTGAAATGAGAATCTTTCCGTACACCTCATCAGATATACCAAGCTTTTTGGTCAGCCTGTCAACGAGAGTCTCTACAACGCGTAAATTCTCAATGTCTGAATTAATAGTAATGCTTTCCATTCTTTATTCCCTATCACATTTCTTAACTGAAAGGGTACTTATTTGTTGCAAAATTTAATCATTTTTTTGTAAGCCACTGTTCAGGGTCAAGTTTTTTCTTCTCCTCGTATACCATAAACTTCAAAACTGCTTTGCCCCCATCGCCGTTATCCAGGAAAACAGTCCCGATTTCCTGTCCCGTCTGAACACTATCGCCAACCTTAACCGTTACATTAACCAGGTTCTGGTAAACAGTCAGATACTTGCCGTGCCGCAATATCACTGCCATGTTGGCTCCGGAAATGGCAAAAACCCTCACCACCTCTCCCTTGAATATGGCCTTTGCCCCTACGGCGCCATTGGCGGTTATCTCTATTCCAATATTCTCTTCAGTAACGTTTTTCAGAACCGGATGGGGCTGAGTGCCGAACCTGCTGGTAATAATCCCCTTATCCACCGGCCATGGCAGACGCCCCCTGTTCTCGCCGAATGAATCTCCGATCAGTTTCATCTCTTTGCTTAACGGAGTAGTTTCGCCACGCTTACGCTCCTCCTCAATAAGTTTCTCTATCTCCTTCTCTATCTGCCGGGCTATCCTCTTCTTGTCATCAAGCTCCTGTTTCAGCTGTCTCTCTTTCTTGCTCAGGTTGCTAACGAGAACTTCCCTCTTCTTTCTTTCATCCCCTAGCAGTACCTTCTGCCTCTCCTCCTTCCGGCGCAGGTCGGTCACATTCCTGCGATCACGCTCCAGCCCCTCCCTGGTCTGGTTCAGTACCTTGTACAACGCTTCTATCGTCTGGCTCTCCTTCCGCCTGTATCGAGCAATCTGCTGTATATACTTAAGCCGCTTGTATCCTTGGTTGAAATCTGTCGAAGAAAGTATATATGCAAGTGCGGGTGTGCCCTTAGTCGACTTGTATGCACTGACAATAGATTTTTCATATTCCTTTTTAAGCTTCCCGAGATCTTCCTCCAGCATCAGGCCAGCCTGTGTGTTGAGATTAATGCGGTACTCCAACAGTCCGATCTCCTGGCCATATTCCCTGATGAGCTTCTCCCTCAGGGAGAGTTTGCTGCCGATAACCTGAAGCTCATTCAGGTTTGCACTCTTCTGGGCAGAGGTGCTCTTCAGCAGCTTGTCTACATACTCAATCTCTTCAAGATTCTTTCGCCTCTTCTCCTCCAGCTCACTCCTTGACTGAGCAAAGGAGCGGAAAGAGAGAATGAGCAAAAGTATGATCCAAACCGCTGTTGCTCTCACAACTTTTCACGTTTATAGGAAGGCAGTTCAAACGGGATATCAGCATCATAGCCGTGTTTCAGATCCTCTATGTTGATCTTCACGTTGTAGTTCTTCTTTTTCTCACTGACAAATATTTCCGACCCATATCTAATACCGCCTGCGGATACAAATTTATCGAAACTGAGCATAACTTCACTCCCGATTCTGTTCAGAGAGATTATCTGCCGTATGATCTTCATCTCACCGAGAGAGACGATTATCTCCCTTTCCATATCATTCTCAATAGTTTTCAGGGCGAGTTCATATGGCCCTGTGAATCGGTATCCGGCAAATTCCATTACGGTCATATCACCAAAGAGAATATTGAAGAAATCCTCCGGGAGTCCGTATCTGCCGAGAACTTCACCTCTCTTTCCGACATATACGGTCCGGTTGAAGCGATCAATCGCAGCGACATCTTCTCCGACGACAAGCAGTCTGGCAATCTCTATTCCGAGGGGAGCGCGTACTGAGGCATAGAAATCGCCCTTACTGTTGAGCCGTGCATACAGTGCGAATTTTCCGCTTAAATCTCCGAAATCTATTTCCACCCTTCCCTTCCGAATCTCAAATCCGCTGGGAGTGAAATTATTGACAGCAACGTCACTCACTATCACATTATAGTCCCTGGCACCAGCTACAGGCTCTGCTTTGTCACCGGGCCTCCGTTTAAATATGGAACATCCCGTGGCAGCAATAAGGATCAGTATCACTAAGGCAGGCTTTCCTATTTTACGCATTTCCTAATTTCGTTTTGCAGATATTCCTTTGTCCCATCCTCATCGAGAGCGTGCTGCCAGTATATAACGGCCTCATCACACTTTTTCAAAGCCTTTTTTATATATCCCATATGCTCAAAATGTTCCGCACTGATCTCCTTCCCATTCTCAAAAATGCGCTGCATAACTGCATAAGCCTCCTTTACCCTCTTCAATTTGAAAAGGACCCATGCATATGTGTCAGCATATGTATTGTTATCTGCCTCTTCCGCCACAACCTTTTGAATCATTTGCAATGCCAGCTTCAGGTCACGACCCGCCTCTGCCAGGAAGTAGGCATAGTTGTTGAGCACCACATTATCGTCTGGATTCAGCTTATAGGCCTCCTCATATAGCTTACATGCGGCATCAACCTCATTCATACGGTATTTGAGGTCGCCGGTGAATGCGAGTATATTTCCCTTAAGCTCCGGATCGTTTCCTGCCAGGATCAGCGCCTTGCGGAATTCCGCCTCGGCCACGTCATACTTCTTCAGCTCCATGGCTGAGAGCCCATAGTACACTTTAGCCGGAAGGCTCATGTTGTTCTCGCGCGAGTATTGTGAAGAGAGGGAATAGAGCTTTTCATAATCACTCTTTCCCGCATAGAGCACCATCAGCCTCTCCCGGAACCAGAATCCCTTAAAACCCCTTTCAATCAGATCCTCATACAAGGCAATGGCCTCTTGCAGCTTTCCGGCAGTCTCATAGGCAATCGGCCTGATCGAGAAGGCACCGCCATCGTCAGGAAAAAGCTTCTCAAGAATATCAAGGCTCCGCAGAAATGAATCCAGATTCTGTCCAATGAAGGCTGTATCCTCTGCGAAGCTTTTTGCAGTCTCGAGTTTCTGCTCCCTTGTCAGTACACCACTTGTGAATATGGTTTCAAGAAAACCGGCAATCTCTTCGTACTCTTTCCGGTTAACCATTCCTGTAAGAAGATATACCACGTTATCTGGATTCTCCTCAACGATTTTATCGTAGATACTGTCACTTTTATGTCTCTCGCCAGCACGATTCCAAATATCTGCAAGCAGTGCCCTGTACCTGATCTCACCAGGTTCCTGCTCCAGGAGGCTCATGGCTTTTTCTGCAGCCTTCCCATACTCCTCTCTTGTCATCAGCCTGAGGATATATCTCATCAGGAGGTTCTCTGTCAGTTGCCCCTCCCGGTCAATCTCCGCCAGCAGAGAGTCAACCCTCTGATAATCGCCCTCCTCTGAATAGAGCATGGTCAGTATGCCCTTCACACTTGCCGACTGCGGATCAGCAACCAGCGCCCGTTTAAAGTAGACAATGGCTGAATCTCTGACGCCGTACTGCATGAAGAGCGACCCGGCTGCCATCTGGTACCAGTGGTTCCCGGGCTCGAGCCGTGCTGCCCTGGTTCCGTACTCAATTGCCCTGTTGCCGATGTCTGCGGCAGCATACATCTGTGCCAGCTCATAATAGGGCACCGCCCTGGACCGGTCAAGCTGTATGCACTTCTCAAAGAGCTCCGCAGCCTGGTTGATCTCACCCACATACTTCTGCCTGAGTGCCTCTGCGAGGTAATACTCATATCGGACGTCAAAGGAGGATCTGTCAGTCTTCCCTGCAGGTATACCGGTACGCATTGACGAACACCCTGCGAGCAGCACCGCTACAACAATATGGAATAATCCCTTCATCGTTTACCCGAGTGTCCGAAACCTCCAGCTCCCCGTTTTGTCTCCCCTATAACCTCAACCCTCTCCAGCTCAGCCTTCTCATGCCTGGCAATTATCATCTGGGCTATACGGTCGCCATTATTTATTATATAATCACTGCCTGAGAGGTTAATCATGATAACGCCAATCTCCCCCCGATAATCCGCATCTATTGTTCCCGGTGAGTTGAGTACGGTTATTCCGTGTTTGATGGCCAGCCCGCTCCTCGGTCTTACCTGGGCTTCATATCCGTCAGGCAGCTCAATGAAAAGCCCGGTAGGAACCAGTATCCGTTCCATGGGCCGCAGCGTAATGCTGTCCGGAAGAAAAGCACGCAGGTCCATGCCGGCACTGGAGGTTGTCTCATAGGCAGGAAGCGGATGGTCAGACTTATTCACAATTTTGATTTTCATACAGATCTGTTGAAAAGAATACTGAAAAACCGGTCCTTCTTCTCGGCAACGGCAAAGAAACTCAAAAGGAGCAAGGTGTCAACAACAATATTTACAATTTTGTATTCGGTGGCGGTCAGGCGGGAAACAATCAGCAGCCCTATCGCCAGCGCGATATAGAGCATGATCTTCCGTGTTTCATACGCAATGGGGTATATACGCTGGCCGACCAGGTAGGAGATCACCACCATGGTAAGGTAACATGCCACATGCGCCCATGCCGATGCCATATAGCCGTAGAGCGGTATAAAAAGCAGGTTTACCGCCACGGTTACGAAGGCCCCGGCCAGGGTTATCCATGCTCCGTAGATGGTCTTGTCATCTACCTTGTACCAGATACTCTGATTGATGAATATCCCGTAGAGAAGGTATCCCATGCTGACTATTGGTACCACCACCAGCGACTCGCGGAAGATCGGCCCGATGATCACCTGCACGGCCTCTATATAGAGGTTGATCATCAGGAAGAGTATCAATGCGGTAATAACAAAATACTTCATCGTAACCGCATAGGTCTCCCTGGCATCTCTCTTCCCCGCTTTCTCAAAGAAAAAGGGTTCGGCAGCAAACCGGTACATCTGAATGAAGAGCGACATAAGCACTCCCACCTTGTATCCGGCACCATATACCCCCACCGTTTCAAAGCCCTCTTCGCCTCCTATCAGCCTTCTCATCACTATCTTGTCGAGTGCCTCATTGAGTGACCCGGCAACACCGCCCACCAGCAGCGGCCAGCTGTAACCGAGCATCTTCCACAGCAGCTGCCTGTTGAACCGCGGCCTTATCCTCACAATAAACGGAATGAGGCAGAGAAGGGTCAGCGCCGATCCGGCCAGGTTGGCCACGAAGATATATCCCACCTGGAATTCCGGATTATAAACAGCATATACCCAGTTGTGTCCGCGTTCCGCCAGACCGGGAGCTATCTTCAGGAAAAAGAAGACCGTAATGACTGTAACCGTCACATTGATGATCTTCAGGGTACTGAAGACCACCGGCCTGTTGTTCCTGCGAAGCCACGCAAAGGGTATGGCCGAAAAGGCATCGATGGCCACAATCCATGAGAAGAGCCGGATATACTCAGGGTGCTCCACATAGCCCAGGAAGCGGGTCACCGGCCCGATAAAGAGTGAGACCGCCAGCAGGAACAGGGCGGAGGTGGAGAAGAGGGTGATAAGTGAGGTGCTGTAAACCTCATCAGCAGGAGCCTTCTTTCCGGCATACCTGAAGTAGGTGGTCTCCATACCATAGGTAAGCACCACAAGCGCAAGCACCATCCAGGCATAAAGTTCTGTGACAGTGCCATATTGCGCCTTTCCCAGGATACGGGTATAGAACGGGGTCAGCAGTGCATAGTTCAGGAAACGCGGTACAACCGTTCCGAAGCCATAGATAACCGTCTGGCCCGCAAGTTTGCGTATATCGTTCATGCTTAACTCTTACTGCAAATATATATCTTTGTCATTCGTAAATTACAAGATCATGAAGAGTTCATTCCGTATCATGCTTGCACTGGCTGCCGCTCTGATCATAACAGGCTGCGCCGGCAACACCGGGCAGGAGGTCCGGGCCCTGATAAAGACCTCTGAAGGAGATATACTGATATCCCTCTCCGACCTTACCCCGCTTCATCGCGACAACTTCATCAGGCTTGCCGGGGAAGGATTCTATGACGGAGTCACCTTTCACCGGGTCATCAAGGATTTCATGATCCAGACCGGAGATGGCTCAACCCGGCAGGAGCCACCGGCAATCACGGATGACTATACCATCCCGGCAGAGATAAACGACTCACTCTATCATAAAAGGGGCGCTGTGGCGGCAGCACGCATGGGCGATGATGTCAACCCGGAAAGGGAGTCTTCGGGAACTCAGTTCTACATCGTACAAGGGAAAGTATATGATGATGAGTCTCTTGAGACAACCATACAGCGAATTGAATACAACCGCAGGCAGTTCTTCTATAACAATGCCCTCCGTGAGCTGCGCCGCAAAGCTGCAGAGAGCACTGAGCCGATGAATGATGATGAGATACAGCAGAGTGCCATTATCATGGCGTACGAAGCGATGGAGGAGGCCGGGCCCTATCAGATGTCTGAGGAGCGCAGAAATACCTACAAGACTATCGGCGGTACGCCATTTCTTGATTCGGCATATACCGTTTTCGGAGAGGTGCTCGAGGGAATGGAGGTAGTTGATGCCATCGCCGCAAAACAGACCGACAGCCGTGACCGGCCGGTTCAGGATGTACGTATAATCAAGGTAAAAATCATAAGGTAGCTCATAGCATTCCAATGAACGAACGCATTGCAGAACTCAGGAAGGAGATAGAAGAGTACAGGATAAAGGGTGAGGCTGCCCTTGAGCAATTCCGCCTGGCCTACCTGAGCAAGAAGGGGAGGATAGCTGCTCTGTTTGAGGGGTTCAGGAATGTTCCGCCAGAATCAAAACGGGAGACCGGGCAGCTGCTCAATGAGCTTAAGCAGTTTGCGGCAGCGAAGTTTGCCGAATACAGTGAACGTCTCTCCATGACTGATCCTGAGCAGACCGACAGCGACCTGACACGCCCGCCATACCCCTTCGGATGGGGGTCGCGCCATCCCATCTCCATTGTACGCAGGGAGATCATAGATATTTTCAGCCGCATAGGCTTCACCGTCTCAGAGGGCCCCGAGATTGAAGATGACAATCATGTCTTCAGCATGCTCAACTTTGCCCCTGACCACCCGGCACGCGATATGCAGGACACCTTTTACATAGAGCGCAAGTCCTCTATCGGCTCAGACCCCCATGACGTACTGCTGCGCACACACACCTCCTCGGTTCAGGTGAGGGTGATGGAGAATCAGCAGCCACCCATACGCACCATCTCACCGGGCCGGGTCTTCCGCAATGAGGCGGTCTCAGCCAGGGCACACTGTATCTTCCATCAGATCGAAGGATTATATGTGGCAGAGAACGTGTCGTTTGCCGATATGAAGCAGACACTTCTCTACTTCGCCACCGAACTGTTCGGGAAGGATGTCAGGATCAGGCTGCGACCCTCATTTTTCCCCTTTACCGAACCCTCCGCCGAGATGGATATAAGCTGTAACCTCTGCAGCGGAAAAGGATGTTCACTCTGCAAGGAGACCGGCTGGCTGGAGATACTCGGGTGCGGAATGGTAGATCCGAACGTGCTTGATGCATGTGGCATCGACTCACGGAAATATTCCGGATATGCCTTCGGACTGGGCATTGAGAGGGCAACCATGCTCAAATACGGGGTGAATGACCTGAGGCTCTACTTTGAAAACGATGTAAGGTTCCTGAACCAGTTCCGTACTGAAATTTTATGATTTGTGGTAATTAATGACCACCTTTGCCATCCTGGAGGGATAAGATATGAAACAGTCTGATTATTCTATTTCATTCTGTGACAAGTGCGCTTTCGAAAGTAACTCGGTCTTTCGTTTCCTGACCAGGGATGAGACTGACAGGCTCAATTTTGAGAAGGATTTCAGGCGCTACAAGAGGGGAGATATTCTTTATCATGAGGGGAACCGCATCAGCGGATTCTATTGTATCAACTCGGGGATCATCAAGGTGTTCAAAACCGGTGTTGACGGCAAGGAGCAGATAATCAGGTTTGCACGCAAGGGAGACATAATAGCCTACAGGTCGGTGCTCAGCAACGAGCCGGCATGCACCTCGGCCAAGGTGATAGAGGATTGCCAGGTATGCTTCATCCCGTCAGAGCTGCTGATACAGTTCGTCAAAACCAACCCGGCATTTGCGTTCGAGGTGGTCAAGCTGACCTGTCATGAGCTGGCTGAGGCCAACTCATACATAACCGATATTGCCCAGAAGACCGTCAGGGAGAGGGTCGCCGAAGTGCTGCTGAGCCTGGTGGACGACTTCGGGCTCGATGAGCAGAAGTACCTGCGCATATCACTTACCCGCGAGGAGCTGGCAAACATTGTCGGTACCGCTACCGAATCGGTGATACGGCTTCTTTCGGAGTTCAAGAATGACCGTTTCATTGAGCTTAACGGCCGTAAGATCAGGATTATTGACCAGAAGGGCCTGGAGAGGATCAGTCCCTGATCTGCCCGGATATCTGACCCTACGCATCTCCCAGCTCCCTATCGGCAGAACCGCTTTAAACTCCTTGATCACAGGATTTTTTCAGACAATCTCTGTTTTGTTTCCGTTGTCGGGAATATGATCCTGCTGTTGAGGCTGTCCGCTGTCAGAAGAGGGTATCCTCGCGTCCCCTGATGATCCCCAGGTGCCGGTATGCCAGCTCTGTCGCCTCGCGCCCGCGCGGGGTGCGCTTGAGGTATCCCTCCTTTATCAGGAACGGCTCATACACCTCCTCGATGGTGCCGCTCTCCTCACCTACCGCGGTAGCTACATTGTTCAGCCCTACAGGCCCGCCCTTGAACTTTTCGACAATGGTGCGCAAAAGCCGGTTGTCCATCTCGTCGAGGCCGTGCTTGTCAATATTGAGTGCCTCCAGCCCGTATCGGGTGATCTCCAGGTCAATGACACCGCTGCCCTTTACCTGCGCAAAGTCACGCACCCTGCGCAGCAATGCATTGGCTATCCTGGGTGTGCCCCTGCTGCGCGAGGCAATCTCATAGGCGGCGGTTTCATCTATCTCCACATTGAGTATCGAGGCAGACCGTTTTACTATCCCCTTGAGGGTCATGCTGTCATAATACTCAAGATGGAATTTTATGCCGAACCGTGCCCGCAACGGACTGGTGAGCAGTCCTGACCGGGTGGTGGCGCCAATCATGGTGAAGGGCTTCAGCTTCAGCTGTACCGAACGTGCTCCCGGTCCCTTGTCTATCATGATATCGATCTGGTAGTCCTCCATGGCTGAATAGAGATACTCCTCAACCACCGGGCTCAGCCGGTGTATCTCGTCTATGAAGAGCACATCCCCCTCCTCAAGGCTGGTAAGCAGACCGGCCAGGTCACCCGGCTTGTCAAGCACGGGTCCAGAGGTTATTTTCATATTTACCTGAAGTTCATTGGAGATAATGGCGGCAAGGGTAGTCTTCCCCAGTCCGGGCGGTCCGTGCAGCAACACATGATCAAGCGCTTCGCCACGCTGAAGGGCAGCGGTGACAAAGACCGAGAGATTGTCGGTAATACGCTGCTGACCCTTGAAATCGGCAAATGACAACGGCCTCAGCTGCCTGTCCAGCTCGGCATCACCGGGAACCACAGTCTCCTTCCTCAAATTGAACTGCTCATCCATCTCTCTCATTTGATACGCCTGACGGTACTCTCAGGCAGGTTCACCGGCACGCCGTTTATACTGGTCTCAACATCATCACGGTAGTTGATGGTAAGTTCTATCTCTCCCAGTTCGTTGTATTTACGCCATGTCTTGACCCGGAGGCCGTTCCGATAGTATCTCTCCTCCCTTGGCCGCCCGTGCTCATAATAGTAGGTATGCCGGCCATCGGGATTACCCTGCCGGTAATCTCCCCTGAATCTCAGTTTCCCGTCAGGATAGAATGATTTCCAGGTACCGTGGCGTAGCCCGAGGAGATACTCTCCCTCCTCACGGCTGTCTCCTGTAGTGACCATCCACGGGCCGTTCTGTTCGCCGTCCGCATATAACCCCTCGGCTATTATATCCCCGCTACGGGCATATTCAACATAGCTGCCGTCACGCCTGCCCTGGTAATACTCCTCCTCACGCAACAGTTCTCCTTCAGGGTAATACCACCTCCATGTTCCGTCAATACGACCATTACTGTATGATCCGGCCTGTTCCAGCTTACCAGCAGCATTATAGAATTTCCAGTTCCCGCTGCGCCTGCTGGCAGTGTAATTGCCCTCAGCAATAACAGTCCCCTCCGGTGAGTAATCTTTCCACGCCCCGTTACGGTTACCCTCCGCATCAACAATCCCCTCTGACATCAGTACGCCGTTATCATTATAGATACGTGCATTTTTCACCGATCCGTCACTGTTGTATTCGCGGTGAATGCCTACAGGAACTCCTTCCTTGTATGGTCCGGAATAGATCAGCGTACCGGATTCGTCATACCTGTTCCTGATGTCAATTTCCGCGCTGTTCTCAACATCGGTGCCGGTAATCTTTCCGTTGTCATAGAGCAACGTTGCCACAAGTTTCCCGCGTTCATCATACTCTTTGTAATAGCCATGCAGCTGGTCATTGCGGTAATTCATTTCTCTCTTTGTGCCTCCGCCCGGATAAAACTCCCGCCACTCTCCCTGTTTCAGTCCTGAGGCATCAGTGAAATTCAGCCTTACCCGGCTGATGAGATAATCATTGTTGTACTCAAGCAGTGTGATGATCTTTCCGTCACGGTCATACTCACGTGATAATCCGCTCTTTCTACCGGCAGCATATGGAATGGTCTGTTTTATCTTGCCGTCAGGCCAGAAGACCCGGGCCATTCCCTCCTTCCGGTCACCGGCATAGAGTTCCGAAGTCTCTATGTACAGACCGTAAACAGGATCTTTCTGATACTTCAGTGAATAGCCGTTGCGCTTGCCCAGGAGGTAACTTATCTTTTCGGTGGTGTCTCCTGCCTGGTCATAAAAGATCCATATGCTGTCAAGCAGGAAGCTGGTACGCTTTCCCTCCGATTTCATTACACCGGTTACATAATAGCTCTTCCAGTAGCCATCAGGCTTGCCATCCTTCATAAATCCTTCACTGGAGATATTTCCATTGGGGTATCTGAACTGATGGAAGCCATCCTGCAGCTGCATATTCTCCTGCCCCGCCACCATGACGGAGATCACCAGTAACAGTATGGTCAGATATCTTTTCATTGCTTTCAACAGGTGAATGCCGTTATCAAGTGTCTCAGACCGCCGCCGGCTGAGTCCGGCCGGTGTGATCAGCACAAGCCACTGATCGCCGGCATTTCCCCCGGCTTTCAAATTTAATTGATTTTAGGATCTTTTTTGTTTCTGATCCATTTCTCATCAGGTTATTATCAACATATTCCATTATTACTATTTTGAAATTTTAAAATATTGTGATGGTTATTATGTGCGGTTAATTGTGTTGAAACATTTTATAGGTATCACTTGGAAAAATGAAAGTCAAAAGGTTTGTAACACCTTTTCAACACTTCAAAAAATGTACCTCTTCTGAAAGAGAAATCATTAAGTGCTGTTTTCAACAATTGTTACGTTTACTCAGGCAATACCGGTTCTTGAAAAATAACAACCGTGACTGCTGTTGGATTATGGTTGAAAGAATATGGTCAATCAATCAAAAATAAATTTTGAATATTGATAAAAACAACAGCTGCCCCGGTCGAGACGGAAGCAGGTAAAAAATTAACAAAAGATCAATAGCGGGGATACAGGTTATCAACAATGATTCAATAAAGATTTCCGGCGCTGATGGCGGTTATGCGTCTCCTCTTTTTCTTTCAGGGAATACAAGTATATTTGTATTAAATAGGCAACAGTTTTGAAAAAGATCATAATTGCTTCAGATCATGCCGGTTTCAGGCTTAAGCAGGGACTGCTTCAATGGCTGGTTTCACAAAAGTATGAAGTAAGGGATATTGGCTGCTTCTCTGAAGAGAGTGTTGATTATCCAGACTATGCCCATCCGCTGGCTGAGGCTGTGGAGGCTGGTGAGTTCGAGTTCGGCATAACCGTCTGCGGCTCCGGAAACGGTATCAGCATGGCCTGCAACAAGCATCAGAAGATACGGTCAGCCGTTTGCTGGTGCGAAGAGATAGGCAGGCTGGCCCGTGCACACAATGATGCCAATGTCTGCTCACTCCCCGGAAGGTTTATCTCTGTTGCGGAAGCTATCCGGATAGTGGATGTCTTTCTCAACAGCCCGTTTGAAGGCGGACGGCATAAGCGCCGGATAGACAAAATCCCGCTGAAATGTGACTGAATGCTTTCAGCCACCTGTAAATACTGTATCAGGGCCGTGATATTCATCGCCTCCCGGTCTGAGGAGAATGTCAATACCGGGCTGAAGGCCATATCTGAAAAGCTGTGCCTTCCTCAGCACTATCTCGCAAAATCGCTTCAGATACTTGTAAGAAAAGGTATTCTCGGATCGGTGAAAGGACCGAACGGCGGATTCTTTATGCGTGTTCCGGCCAATGAACTTTCCCTGATGGATATAATCGATGTGATCGATGGCAGGAACTTCTTCGACAGCTGTTATGTGACGGGCGAGAAGTGCAATTTTGACCGCCCTGACGACGGACTCTGCGTACTGCACAACGACCTGAGGATAGAGAAGATACGACTCGAAAAATTCTTCAGTTCAAAGACTATTGACCAACTCGTTGATCAGGTGAAAAGAGATCCGGCTACGAGGATCTGAACCGCACCAGGAGCATCAGTATTACATGTGCGGCAACCACTCCTGCAGCCACCCCTGCAACATTTGCCACCATATCACCTACCTCTGCCCTGCGCGAGGTTGTCACGGTCATCTGGAGAACCTCCATAAGCACCCCGAAGAAAAAGGGTATCAGAAGTATGGTGTATCTGAAGCGGCGGCTCTCCTTCCAGTTGCATGAATCGAGAAGCAGCACCGCAGAAAAGAAGGTATACATCACGAAATGTCCTATCTTGTCAATATAGGGAATAGCCATCATCTTGCCGGGTATCAGTGACTTGCTGCCCGAGAGACTCAGCCATAAAATCACCAGGCCGATGATGAAGCTTTTATAATATTGCTTTATAAAGAGATATATCATCTTTTCCATATGGATGGGCGAAATTAGCAAACTAATGTCAAATCTTTTGTACTTTTAACAGTTGTATCCCGGAAATAGTATATTGCCGGCAGCATAACATCCCGTTACTCAGCATAATTCTTCCGTTTTGCAGGGAGGGGATGCCATGCGGGCCGTATGACCGGCGATAACGGATGATGACCCGGCAGATCATTACCGGGATGTTGTGTTATGGCAGGAATCTATCTACATATACCCTTCTGTAAAACCATCTGCAGCTACTGCGATTTTTACAGTATCACTGATAACAGCCGGCGGTCTGAGCTTGTTCAGTCGCTTATCATGGAGGCATCACTCAGGCGGTCGTATCTTTCCGGCGAGAGCGTGGAGACCATCTACTTCGGCGGCGGAACCCCGTCTCTCCTCGATCCTTCGGTCATTAATGAGATACTCACCGCCCTGCGGACTCTTTTCAGCGTTACAGCCGATGCCGAGGTGACCCTCGAAGCCAATCCGGATGATATCTATTCCGGCCGGGTACGCGATCTGCGGCAGGCCGGCGTTAACAGGTTAAGTATCGGAATACAGTCATGGGATGATGCACGGTTGCGCTACCTCGGACGGAGACATGATGCCGCACAGTCGGCCCGCGCGATTGACCTGGCTGTCACCGAGGGGATAGGCAATATCTCCGTTGACCTTATTTATGGCGTTCCCGGCATGACTCTGACCGATCTCAGAAGAGACCTCCAAAAGACTTTTGAGTACCCGGTCAAACACCTGTCAGCCTACCATCTTACCATAGAGCCGCATACACCGTTCGGCAGGATGAAGGAGAAGGGAAAGCTGAAGGAGACTGACGAGGAGACTTCAGTGGCAATGTTCTCACTGCTTGGAAAGCTTTGCCGCGAGAACGGACTTATACAGTATGAGATATCCAATTTTGCCAGGGAGGGCTTTATCTCCAGGCACAACTCCTCATACTGGAAACAGGTACCCTACCTGGGCCTGGGGCCATCGGCACACTCGTTTGACCGCCAGTCGCGGCAATGGAACAGTGCTGACATCAATGGGTATATTGATGGGGTCAGCAGGGGAGAGGTGCCTTTTGAGCGGGAAGAGCTTGACAAGATAACCATGTTCAATGAATATGTCATGACCGCCCTGCGCACCATGTGGGGAATAGACCTGCTTCATGTGGAGGAGTTCTATGACAAGGAGCTGCATGACTACCTGGTCAATCTCTCTGACCGGTTCATTAAATATGGTATGATCAGGCGTGAAAAAAATACCCTGATCCTTACGGACCAGGGTAAGATGATATCTGATAATATTATTGCCGAGCTGCTGTCAGACCTCTGATCAGCCTCTTCCTTTCAGGTTGAATCCGCCTGAACCGATCTTCTCTCCGTCAAGGTATAGCTCTACCTTATAGTCTCCCGGGATGAAGTCGCCCGTGTTGTCGAGGAAGATGCACATCTCGATGTCGGTGTTGGCATAGTCAACCGCCCTGTTGGCAGAGAAGATCAGCTGCTCGCCCTTCACCTCGAACAGGTTGTCAGGTGAGGGAGTGATCACCAGCTGGTCGGGTCTTACCACCCTCAGGTAGACTATCTTGTTTCCGGGAGCTGCTATCGGGTTCTCGCGGAGGGTGAAGCATACACGCACCTTGTCGAGGTTCTTCAGCTCAACGGTCTCCTTGCGCTTCCTGTTAAGGGCAACCGATACAATGTCCTTTGCCTGTATCACCGAGGCAACGCTTACCTTTGAGGTGAGCTCTTCCTTGGCTTTCTCAAGCTGTACATTGGTCTCCTGAACCGCGGTCATCTGCTGCCTGATCTCAACGTTCTCTGCGGTGAGCATCTGGTTCCGGGTGTTCAGTGAATCGATCTGCACAATGTAACTCTTCATGATATCCCGCATGGTGCTGATCTCTGCCTTGTACTTTCGTATCAGCTGAGCGTTTGAAGCGTTGATCTCCAGTAGTTTCTGTATCCGGGTGCGCTCACGCAGAAGCTCTGCATTGAGCGTATCGTTGCTGGTCTTGAGGGTGTCATAGCCGTACATCATCATACGAAGCTCATTAGCCAGCGAGTCCTTCTCCTCCGTGAGCACCTGCTCCATCTCTGCCATCTTGCTCTTCTGGGTGTAATAGAGAGCGACCAGGGCTATTAACCCGAGTGTCAGGATAATGGTTGAAACAATCATGACAACCGGAGCACCTTTCTTATGCTCAACATGTTCTGCCTGATATTTTTCCTGATTTTCCATTTGTTTGTTGTTTTATCCGTCGCAAAAATAGTAATTATTATAAGACAATAAGTTTTTCTCCCTTTTGATTATCTTAGGCTTACATTTGAACACAAAAATATGGCATTGCCGGTATGAGTGGTTTTTACGGAGTGGTCTCAGAAGAAGAGGTGGTTGATGATGTATTCTACGGCACTGATTATCATTCACATCTGGGGACCAAGCGGGCGGGAATGGTCTTTTACGATAAAAAAACCGGATTCAGGAGGCGGATTCATAATCTTGAGAATGAATATTTCAGAAACAAGTTCGAGGCGGAGCTGAAGGAGTTCAGCGGCAAAAGCGGGATGGGAGTGATCAGTGACACCGACCCGCAGCCAATCCTGTTCAACTCCCACCTGGGACCCTTTGCACTGGTTACCGTATCACGCATAGTGAACATCAATGAGCTGGGAGACTATTTCCTTGCCCGCAAGAAGCACTTTACCGAAAACTTTATGGGGAATATCAATCCCACAGAGATGGTTGCCAATATCATCTGCGAGGGCAACTCATTCGTTGAGGGGATTGTCAGTGTTCAGGAAAAGGTGCAGGGCTCCTGTTCGCTGCTGCTGCTCACCCCTGACGGCATCATCGCCGCACGTGACAGGCTGGGACGTACTCCGGTGGTGATTGGCCGCCGCAGCGGCGCCCGTGCCGTCGCCTCCGAGACGGCATCATATCCCAATACCGGTTTTGAGACGGAGTACTACCTGGGACCAGGCGAGATAGTGCATATCAGGGCTGACGGCTTCACCCGGCTGAAGGCCCCCGGCAGGAAGATGCAGGCATGTGCATTCCTGTGGGTATACTATGGATTTCCCACCTCAGACTATGAGGGGAGAAACGTGGAGGAGGTGCGATACCGCTGCGGGGCGGCGCTGGCACGCCGTGACACCATTGAGGCAGATTATGTGTGCGGCGTGCCCGACTCGGGCATAGGGCACGCACTGGGCTACTCCAACGAGAAGAAGCTGGCCTATATGAACTCATTCTCAAAGTATACCCCCACCTGGCCCAGGAGCTTCATGCCGCAGCGAAAGATACAGCGAGAGCTGGTGGCACGGATGAAGCTTATCCCGAACCGGAAGCTCACCCGGGGCAAACGGATAATCTTTCTTGATGACAGCGTGGTAAGGGGTACCCAGCTCGGAAACAACCTCCGTGACCTGCGTGAGGCAGGCGCGGCAGGACTGCATGTGCGCATCGCCTGCCCGCCATACCTCTATCCATGCCCCTTCCTCAACTTCTCACAGTCGCGACAGACCACTGATCTGGCTGCCCGAAAGGCGATTATCAGGCTGGAGGGCGAAGAGAGGAACATAGATGACTATCTTGATCATGATTCTGAGAAGTACTTACAGATGATTGATGAGATGGCCCGTGATATGGGATCAGATACCCTTATGTTTCAGCGTATTGAGGACCTTGTTGAGGCCATAGGGCTTCCACGTGAGAAGCTTTGTCTTCACTGCTGGGACGGCAGCAGCAGTTACTGATTCTGTTGAAAAGTTGTTTCTGATGTTAGCTTTTAGGCTCTTCAGCCAATAATCAGACCGTCATCTCCGTTTACTTTTAAGAATTCTTAACAGAGTGCAACAAAATGCGCAAAGTTGAGTTAAATAAGGTCAAAGCGGAAATAGACCTTAATAAATTAGTAAACACTTTAAATTCTATGTAACATGAAAAAACTTATCGCTTTTTCAATCGTTCTATTTGCCTTTACGGCAGGAGTGCTGGCGCAACCTGGCACTGCTTCTGCATCAACAACTGCAACCGCAGTAATTGTCGGGCCACTCTCTATTGTCAAGAATACTGACATGGATTTCGGCACAATTGTGGCATCTGCTACTGCGGGCACAGTAACACTCGCAACCAGTGGCGTGCGTACTCCATCGGCTGAGGTTTCTATTTTACCGGCTGCAGCTCTGGGTGTGGCAGCTTCATTTAATGTCGCCGGTGAGCCGACAAGAGGATTTTCCATCACCCTTCCGGCTGACGGAGCAGTACAACTGACAGGCCCCGGTACCAATATGGCAGTAAACGGATTCAATCATAATGCAGGAGCAAATCCGGCACTGAACGGTTCAGGTCAGGCAACATTTGCTGTTGGAGCAACTCTTTCGGTGGGTGCCAACCAGGCTTCTGGCACCTATACATCCGCTGCTTTTAATGTGACTGTAAATTACCAGTAAGCAGTTTCTCTACTTTGTGAGACAGGTGCCATGAAAAGGCTGAAACCCTATGTATTCAGCATATTGCTGTTGTTTCTGAGTTCTGTCTGTATTGTCAGGGCTCAGTCGGGGTCCTCTTCAACGGTCACTGGTCATATCTTTGCAGAGGTAATAGCGCCATTATCGGCGGTTGAGACATCTCAGCTTAATTTCGGCAGGTTTTCTCCCGGGCCTCAGGGCGGAAGTCTCATTGTAAACCCTGAGAATACGGTTTCGGTATTGGGCAGCGTCTGGCCCGGAAGAGGGCTTCACAGCGCTGCCAGCTTCTTTGTCTCCGGAGATCCGGGGATGACTTATACAATTTCGCTTCCTTCAGAGCCGGTTACCATATCACATGTGAGTTCGGCACGGACCATGAAGGTCACCGACTGGCGCTCCGTGCCCGATACGCAGCCGGGAGCGGGATTGCTGGAGAACGGGGCACAAACCGTATGGGTGGGAGCAACCCTGCAGGTGGGAACAATCACAGATAACCCGGTGGGAATCTATACGGGAACCTATCTGATAACATTTGACTTTAACTGAGAGGTGTGAACAGAATAAAACAATAAATGATGGCAAAGCTGTTTCTCCGTATATGCGCAATAAGCCTGGTTATATTCCCGGCTTTTTTGCCATTAAATCTGCATGGCCAGGGTAACCTGATGATCACCCCGAAAAGGATAGTTTTCGAAGGGAATAAAAAATCCATGGATGTCAACCTGGTTAATATCGGTGAAGATACGGCCAGTTATGCCATCTCTTTGATCCAGAACAGGATGACTGAAGACGGGAACTTTGAGGAGATTACCGTACCGGATGAGGGACAGTTGTTTGCATCTCCATATCTCCGTTATTTCCCCAGGTCAGTGACCCTGGCTCCCGGCGAGATGCAGTCGGTCAAGATCCAGCTCTACAGGGCGGGCGGACTGGCTGCGGGAGAGTATCGTTCACACATCTATTTCAGGGCAATACCCAAGGAGAAGCCACTTGGTGAAGAGGACGCTGATACCGTAGCTGAAGGCATCAGCATAAGACTTATCCCGATCTTCGGTATAACAATACCTGTAATTATCCGTATCGGCGAACCTACAGTTGATGTCACACTGTCAGACCTTCACCTTGAGCTGGAGAATACAAGTGAACCGCTTTTGCGGATGGTTTTCAACCGTGGCGGCAAATATTCGGTTTACGGTGATGTGACGGTTGATCACGTTGCAACTGATGGCAAGATAACGAGGGTTGGTGTTGTAAACGGGCTTGCCGTCTATACGCCCAATCCGCGGCGCAGCTTTGCACTCAGGCTTGTCAACACTGAAGCGGTTGATCTTAAGAGCGGAAAACTCAGGGTAACCTTTTCTGCCCCATCTGATGTCAGACCACAGAAATATGCCGAGGCAGAACTGACCCTAAAATGATGACATACTGAATGCGCCATGATTATACCCATATAAGAAGGTTACTGCAACATGCCACCGCACTGGTGGCATTGTTGCTGATTTTCCAGGGCGGGTATATACATTCACAGGTCATTTACAACACTCCTGGCCCCTATACCTACACCGTTCCACCCGGTGTAACTTCCATTATCGTTGAGTGCTGGGGAGGCGGAGGTAAAGGTAGTACCAGATCTTCCAATGGCGTTGGTGGCGGTGGCGGTGGCGGTGCATATGCCAGCAGTATAGTTGCTGTCTCTCCAGGCACACAGTATCAGGTTGTAGTGGGCGGAGGAGGTAGTGGTAATAATATAAATGGGGGCAACTCATCATTTGGAAATAATCTGGTCAGCGCTGCCGGCGGTACTGGAGTTACAAACAATAACCCTACTGGTGGAGCTGGCGGTCAAGCAAGTAGCTCTATAGGAAATATTCGTTATTCGGGCGGAAATGGAGGTAATGGTGTAACAGGGTTTTCTAACTATTCAGGTGGTGGTGGCGGCGGTGCTGGCAGTACCGGTGATGGGGGTAATGCAACCAATCATATAGCTGGATCTGGAACACTACTTTACGGTGGCAACGGTGGTGCCGGAGTAGATACTCATAGTAACGGCATTGATGGTAACTCATATGGCGGCGGAGGAAGCGGAGCAAGAAGAAGTGGTAGTGGTACAAGAACTGGCGGCAATGGCGCAGGCGGCCTGGTTATAGTGTGCCCGGCACCCAGGCTGGGTTATGACTACGAACGAAATATAACAATCAACAGCAGCCAGGTTGCCGGGGGTAGTGATCTTCATAACTTCCCGGTGATGATCAGGCTTACAGGCCAGGATTTCCTTCGCACACATCCTAATGGTAATGTACTCAGCCCAGATGGCTATGATATAATCTTCACCGATGAGGCCTATGGCAAGCTTGACCACCAGATTGAGTATTATAACGGAACCACCGGTGACCTCACTGCCTGGGTACGTATTCCGGTGCTGTCAGCTTCGGCAAACACGGTTATAAAGGTTTTATACGGTAATCCGGCGATAACCTCGAGCCAGTCAGTGGCATCCGTATGGGATTCCCATTACAGGGGAGTATGGCATCTCAACGGCACTCCGCTTGGTGACGCAACCGGATTTGATTATACAGGAACACCCTATAATAATCCGACCTACACTGCAGGTGCGATAACTAATGCAATGACCCTGAACGGATCAAATCAGTATATGCAGGTCAATAATGCGCCGCACCTCAATTTTACGGGGAATATCACCGTTTCGGCATGGATAAGGCTCAATGCAACCGGCCGTGACCAGAAAATTGCAGGCAACCAGGTGGGCTCCAGTGGAGGCGGGTATAAATTTGGTATTTACACCAACAACAAGCTGGAGTTTGAAGTGAGAAACTCTTCTGGCACACCTACCCTCAACAGAGATGTTGCCGGAGGCACTGTGCTCACTACCAATAACTGGTATTATGTAGCCGGGGTGAGCTCTGATGTCATTGATTCTATAATGACCTATGTCAATGGCGTTAGAGAAAGGCCATTCAAAAAAAACGGCACTCTGGCACCCGGCTCCAATACCATGGTTTCAGGTAAGGAACCATTTGAAAACAATTACTACTTCAATGGCCGGATTGATGAACTGAGGATATCAGACAATGTCAGGTCCGGCGGATGGCTTAGAACAGAATATAACAACCAGTCTTCACCCTCTGCTTTCTATACTGTATCAGCTACAGAAGAAAATGCCGGATTCCTGCCGTCACAGGGTATATGTAATACACCCATCACTCTTTCTTTTGGCTCTCCGGCCGGCGGAACCTATTCTGGCCCATATGTTTCCGGAGATCAGTTTAATCCTCCGGCCCCGGGTACATACGCCATTACATATTACGGCAGCTGCGGAACAGCATCTGTTACCAAACAGATCATTATCACACCTTTACCTGATCCTCCCTTAGCTCCGGATGTGGAAATATGCCGGTCTCAGATCGCATCACTCAAAGCTGAGGGAGAAAATATTCGCTGGTATTACAACGGTAATCTGGTAAGTACGGCAAACCCTTACTCTCCGGGAATTTCCACGCCAGGCACATATGCTTATACTGTTACCCAGACAGTGAATGGATGTGAGAGTAATCCTTCAACAGTGAGTCTTTATATTTATTCTGGCGCTACCATTACGGCCCAGCCACAGTCACAATCAGTATGCGAAGGAGATAATGCCCTGTTTTCCGTGACAGCCAGTGGCTATAATCTAAGCTATCAATGGCAACGGGGTACTGTGAATATTTCGAATGGCCTGCAATATAGTGGTGTGAACACTCCAACATTGACCATATTGTCTCCCACTGCCGCACTGAACGGCAATTATCGTTGTGTTGTCACAACCACATGCGGGACGGGCGCTACCTCTTCTCCGGCAGCTCTGACCGTTGTGGCTCCTCCGGTGGCAACATTCAGCTATCCCGGTTCCCCTTATTGTCCGAATGCCACGAATCCTGACCCGACATTCAGCGGAGGAGGAATCGCCGGAACCTTCTCTTCAACACCGGGTCTGGTTTTTGTCAGTACCTCCACCGGAAGGATTAATATCGCTGCCAGTACGCCCGGGATCTATACCGTAACAAATACCGTTACCGGCACAGGACCCTGCGGATCGCAGACCATAGTAGCCACCTCCGTGGTAGAGATCACTTCAACAGTAACATGGACGGGCAATTTTAGTACCAACTGGAATACCGCCTCAAACTGGAGTTGTAATTATATTCCGACCGCAAGAGTATCTGTCCGAATACCCAATGTTGCACGAAAGCCGGTTATTAACACCGGCAGTGTGGCGGAGGTTAAAGATATCACGATCGACCAGGGAGCAGCACTGAGGGTTGCCGGAAATACCCTTACCATTACGGGTACTGTCTCGGCGAGCAGCTCCATTGACGCCACTGCCGGCACGGTTGTCTTTGCAGGAACCACATCCCAGACCATCCCGGCGGGCCTCTTCACCGGCAACACCATCATGAACCTCACTGCCGGCAACCCAGCCGGGGTGACACTTGCCGGCCCGCTGAACGTCAGCGGTGTGTTGAATGTGACTTCGGGAACCCTCAACTCCGCAGGTCACCTGACCCTGCTTTCGACACCCTCCGGCACGGCACTGATTGACGGCTCGGGAGCAGGTGAGGTAACCGGTGATGTGACCATGCAGCGCTACCTGCCCTCCGGCTTCGGCTACAAGTACTTCAGCTCACCATTCATAGATGCCCTGGTGAACCAGTTCGGCGATGACATGGATCTGACAAGCAGCTTCCCGCTCTTCTACCGCTACAACGAAGACTCGCCCTATGCCGGATGGGAAAGCTATACGCACGGCAGCAGCCCGCTTAATCCGCTCGAGGGATATGCCGTCAACTTCGGAAGCTCGCATGATCCGAAAACGGTTGATGTGACCGGAACCGTAAACAACGGTCCTCTCTCGATAACCCTCCACAACCACAACAGAACCTATACCAGGGGATTCAACCTGGTCGGGAATCCCTATCCCTCGCCCATCAACTGGAATGCACCGGGGTGGACCAGGCACAATATCGACGATGCTATATACCTCTTCCGCGCCAGCGCCACAGACCAGTATGGCGGTCAGTACAGCAGCTATATCCGGGGAGTCTCTTCAGATGGCGAGGTCACAAACGTTATCGCTTCGATGCAGGGGTTCCTGGTGCATGTATCAGACGGCACCTACCCGGTAACGGGCACTCTCGGACTCACCAACAGCGTCAGGCTGAACGGCACCACCATACCCTTCATGAAGTCTGCCATGTCAGATATGAGAACAGTGATAAGGGCTACGGCCGGCTTCACAGATGACAACGCATCGTACGACCCGCTGGTGATCTATTTTGACAATGGCGCCGACACCACCTTCAACAGCCGCTATGATGCCCTGAAACTCTATAACACTGATATGAGGCTGACAAACTTCTACTCAGTGCTCTCAGACGGGGAGATCCTTTCTATCAGGGCTCTCCCGGTACAGACCGACTCGCTGCTGGCCGTGCCGCTGGGACTCTATATCTTCAGGAATGGCGAGGTGAGATTCACCCTGCGTGATGTCGAGAACCTGCCGCCAGACCTGAACATCTATTTCCGCGATGCCGTGACGGGAATAAACACCCCGATTCATCCTTCCGGCGAATACACTGTTCCGCTGACGGCGGGAGGCTATAACAGCAGGTTCTCAATAGTCTTCCATAAGAGCCTGACCGCAATTGAGACTCCTGTTGAGTCATCGGGTCTCTTCAATGCCTATGCGGTGCAGGGAAGGGTCAGGACAGAGATATTCAAGGTTGTGGCAGATGCGGGAACAATCACCGTCCACACCACTGACGGCAGGCTGATCCATCTTGAGAGGATCGCTGATACCGGCATCTGCGATCTTAAGGCAGAACTGAAGCCCGGGGTCTACCTGGTAAGTTACTCTACCGGAGGCAGGAAAGAGACAAAGAAACTGGTTGTGGGAATAAGATGAGAAAGAGAGTGACTGATAAGGCTTTGAGAAGAAAAATGTTGATGACCGCGGCGCTGTTCGTCGCGGCAGGCTTCCTGCAGATGGTTCATGCGCAGGGGCCGCCATTGCCGCCGAGACCCATTGAGGTGCGCGTTGATGATTTGCAGCCGCTGGCTTTCGGTGCCTTTACAACCGGCGCATCGGGAGGCTCGGTGATAATGTCAACAGACTACTCCAGGAGCGCCACGGGAACGGTTATCCTGCTAGGCCTGGGATACAACTATACGCCTGCACGTATCTTGCTGAGAGGCAATCCCGGCACACTTGTCACCGTAACCCTGAGCCCGGTGGTGACCCTTACCCGCAGCGGCGGAGGCGGCACCATGACCCTTGCCCCGGGACCGTTGCTGCCCCTGTCGCCCTTTGTGCTGACTGTACCCTACCCGGTTGATAATGAATTGTTGCTCGGAGGGACACTCAGTGTTGGCTCCATCGCTGCCAATCCGGCCGGAAGCTATTCCGGAACAATCAATATCACATTTAACCAGCAATAACCGCAACTGCGCAGGAGAGAGAACGTTGATGCCGGAGAGAAACAGATATCATGAGAATAAAACCTCAGGCGAAGTATCAGCTCTTTCCGCCTCAGCAACAGCCTTGGCACTCCTCCTCCTGCTTTTCCTCCTGCCGCTGCAGAGCCTGATGGCGCAGGATGAGCCTCTCTATGACGAGATAGCGATATACCTCCGGGTACCCTATATAGGCGTGAGCGAGATAGAGGCGCTCATAAGGGATGAGTCGGCATGGCTCCCGGTGACCGAGCTTTTCGATTTCCTCAAGATAAAGAACACCCCCTCAGATGACCACAGGACCGTCAGCGGCTTCTTTATAGATCCTGCCGCGGAATATATTATTGACAGGAACCGGAACAGCATCACCTATAACGGGAAGAGCTGGCAGCTGAATGAGGGCGATATAATAATAACCGAAACGGCCCTTTTCCTGAAGTCAGAGTGGTTCGGGAAAGTGTTCGGGGTCAACTGCAACTTCTCATTCAGGGACCTGACCGTCAGCCTGGAGACACAGCATGAGCTGCCGGGCATCAGGGAGCTGCGCCTCCTCGAGATGCGCAAGAACCTGAACCGGCTCAGCGGCGAGATCACCGTTGATACCACGATCGGACGAAGGTATCATCCGTTCAGGTTCGGTATGGCTGACTGGTCGCTCTACTCCTCGCAACGGCCGGGAGCAGGATCGCAGGCCAGGATGAACCTGGCGCTGGGGGCGATGGTTGCCGGAGGTGAGGCAACCGCTTCCCTCAACTACTATACTGACCAGCCCTTCTCATCAAGACATCAGACATATCTGTGGAGGTATGTCAACAACGACAATCCGTTTGTGAGGCAGGTAATGGCCGGGAAGATCAATGCCGGGGCTACCTCAACTCTCTACAATCATGTTATAGGAGCGCAGATCACCAACACCCCCACCACCTTCAGGCGTTCATACGGAACCTATACCCTCACCGACAAGACAGAGCCTGACTGGACCGTGGAGCTGTATATTAACGGCGTGCTGGTTGATTATGTGAAGGCTGACGCTTCAGGCTTCTTCTCCTTTGATGTGCCGCTCATCTACGGCAACACCTCCATCAGGCTTAAATTCTACGGACCGTGGGGCGAGGAGCGGGAGCGGGAACAGAATATCACCATCCCCTATAACTTCCTTCCTGTAAAGGAGTTTGAGTACACTCTCAGTGCGGGCGTGGTGGAAGATTCATCGTGGAGCCGTTTCTCCAGGGCCAGCATGCACTGGGGAGCGACACGCTTTCTTACCCTGGGGGGAGGGGCAGAGTACCTGTCGTCGGTCTCACCAAGACCCTTCATGCCGTTTATCGATGCCTCGGTCAGGCTGACCAACAGCATCATGCTGTCAGGTGTTTACACCTATGGGGTAAAGGCCTCCGGAGCCCTCTCATGGCGGCTGCCGGCAAACATGCAGCTCGATCTTGACTACGCATGGTATCATCCTGACCAGCAGGCAATAAACTTCCATTACCTCGAAGAGCGGAAAGCATCACTTTCCATACCGGTCAGGCTGAAGAAATCAGGTGCATTCACCCGTCTCTCATACTACCGGGTCGCCCTGGCAAACTCCCACTATACCACTGCCGAATGGCTCCTCTCGGGGAGCTTCCGCAGGGTGAGCGCCAGCCTCTCCACCTACAGCCGATTCATGGAGAGGGTAGATCCCAACATCTACAGCAACCTCTCGCTCATCATCCGCCTGCCGGGAGAGCTGCTCTTTACCCCGCAGGTGCAGTACTCATACACAAAGGGAGAGCTCCTCACGGCTAAGGCTGGCCTGGAACGGAGGGTTTTCAGAAACGGGTATGCCACGGTATCCTATGAGCAGAACTTCATCAACAACATCAGAATGGGGGAGGTGGGAATGCGGTATGACTTCTCGTTCATGCAGGCAGGGGTATCAGCCCGCCAGATCAACCGCCAGCCGATGTTTGTTGAGTATGCCAGGGGCAGTCTTGTCAATGACACGAAAACACGCTTCCTCAGGGGAGACAACCGTACCAACGTGGGCCGCGCAGGGATAACCGTACTGGCATACCTCGACATAAATGCCAACGGAACACATGATGAGGGCGAACCCAGGGTGGGCGGACTGAGGGTGAGGACCAATGGCGGTTCAGTGAACACGCTTCAGAAGGATACCACCATACGTATCACCGGACTGGAGCCATATGTCAGGTACTTCATTGAGCTTGACGATAGTGGTATTGAAAACATCGCATGGCGGGTGGAGAAGAAGACAATGGCTGTGATCACTGACCCCAATGTCATGAAACTGATTGAGGTGCCGGTGAAGGTTATGGGTGAAGCGGCGGGCACCGTCGCTCTTGAGGAGGGAGGAAAAACCGCCGGACTCGGACGTATCATCGTCAGGTTCCGTAACCGGGCTACGGGAACGGTCTATAACGCCCTGACCGAGCCTGACGGATATTTCAGCTACTTCGGACTGGCTCCGGGCAGCTACAGCGTAAGGGTGGATACAGCTCAGCTGCGCAGGATAGGAATGAGCTCCGAACCTGATTCCATAGCCTTTGACGTGAGGAAGAGCGCCGAAGGAGACTATATTGACGGACTCGATTTCATCCTGAGAAAGGTAGCAGAACCGGTGAAACCTGCCACCCCGCCGGTGACCGGGCCGGAGGCAGACAGCGTCAGGATGGCACCGCCTCCGGAGAGACCCGGGCGTGATACAACCTATATCGTCATACATGAGGTAACCCGTGAACTCGTAGAGATTACGGAAGACTACTATGCGGTACAGTTCGGCGCATTCACCACGAAGCTCTATGCCGAGATAATGCGCGACAAGGTGGCAAAAGCGCTTGACAAGAATGTTGAGCTCTTCGAGGAGGATGGCTTCTGGAAGGTACGCATCACCGGGTTTGATGACCGCGAAGACCTTGAGAGCTATATACCGGTCATACATGCACAGGATATCACCGAGATATGGGTCATAACCAACAAGGCTGTCAGCGGAGAGTGGATAACCAAACGTCGTGATGACTCGCTGGCAGTGGTGAGAGATCAGTTGCGTGACGTGGTGCCTGTTGCTGAAGAGAAACCCGCTAAGGATAAGGTAGTGGAAGGGAAGCCTGCAAAGGAAGAGGCATTGGAGGCCGAGGCAGAACCGGCAGATGTTGAGCCGTTGCCGCTGGTGATAACCGGTACCTCGCTGCAACTGGGCGCCTTCACATCGTATGCGGAGAGCCAGGCCATGGCCGACAGGCTCCTGGCCGCAGCCGACCGCCTGGTGACCATACGCAATGAAGGCGGCCGGTTCAAGGTACGTATCACCGGGTTCGCTGATACCACCGAGGTGCGCGAATTCCTCCCGGTATTGGAGGAACATGGTATCACGCAGTTGATATTCCTTGATGAGTGGGGCAATGAGATGGCGCCGCCCGAACCGCCGGTGGTCATTCCGCCCGTGGTGCTGGAAGAGAAGGCTGCGGTACCCGAACCGGTCAGGGATGAGCCAGAAGAGGCCGCACCGGCAAAGCTGCAGCTGCCAAGGTTCGTACTGCACGCCGGCAGCTACTACAGGAAGGCCGAAGCAGAAAGGGCCGCCCAGAGGATCAAACGCCGGCTGAACCTCAATGCAGAGATCGTTGAAGAGTGGGAGAGCTACAGGGTGGTCATCTCCGGATTCTTCACGCGCGAGGAGACCTATCCGCTCTATCCCGAGCTTGCAGGATTGGGATTCACTGATATCTTTGTCTACGAAAAGCCGCTGACTGAGCGGTAGACAAAAAACATATCCCGATGAAGTATGTAGGAGCACATATCAGTGCATCTGGCGGGGTGGAGAACGCACCCCTGAATGCCAGTGAGATAGGGGCGAAGGCATTTGCCTTCTTCACCAAGAACCAGCGGCAGTGGGTGGCGCCGCCGCTGACAAAAAAGAGTATCGACGAGTTCCGAAGACGATGCGATGAGTACGGCTATAAGCCGTTCCAGATACTTCCGCATGACAGCTACCTGATCAACCTGGGCAACCCTGACCCCGAAAGCCTCGGCCGGTCACGCCACGCCTTCAATGATGAGATGAAGCGATGTGAACAGCTCGGCCTGGACAGGCTCAACTTTCATCCCGGAAGCCACCTCGGAAAGATTTCGGAAGAGGAGTGCATGAACCTGATTGCCGACTCAATCAATATTGCTCTTGAGAAATCAACAGGTGTGACGGCGGTGATAGAAAATACTGCCGGACAGGGAACCAACCTGGGATACAGGTTTGAACATCTGCGCTACATTATTGACAGGGTAGATGACAAGAGCAGGGTAGGGGTCTGCATAGACACCTGCCACGCCTACACCTCCGGATATGATCTGTCAACAGGGGAGGGCTTTGCCAGGGTGTTTGATGAGTTCGAACGGATTGTCGGATTCAGATACCTGAAGGGGATGCACCTGAATGAGTCGAAAAAGGCGCTGGGCTCGCGCGTCGACCGCCATGACAGCCTCAACAAGGGTCTGCTCGGGAACGAGGTCTTTGCCCTGATAATGAATGATCCCCGGTTTGATGATATGCCGCTGGTGCTCGAGACGCCTGATGAGACACTCTGGGCAGAGGAGATCAGGTTTCTTTATTCGCTCCAGAAATAATCGGGTTGATAAACGCCGGTACCGCAGTCAGGGTCTGGCCCTAAGGCACAGCCTTGGCCACTCAGGGTCTGCCCCCAGGTACTGCCTCGGCTACTCACGGTCTGGCCCCGGGTATTGCCCCGGTCACTCACGGCCTGGCCCTCAGGTACTGCCTCGGCCACTCCGTTACGGCGGCCAGTTCCCCTGCGGCCTTCAGCGGGAAGTAGGGATTGCGCAGCAGTTCCCTGCCAAACAGGATCAGGTCGGCCTTACCCTCTGCAAGGATCTCTTCTGCCTGTTTCGCCCCGGTAATCAGTCCCACTGCCCCGGTGAGTATTCCGCTCTTTCTGACCATCTCTGCGAACGGCACCTGGTAACCCGGTCCGACCGGTATCTTCGCGCCGGAGATGTTCCCTGCCGATGAGCAGTCGATCAGGTCTGCACCGGCCTTCTTCAGCAGCGGTGCCAGCCTTATACTATCTTCCGGGGTCCACCCTTCATCACTCCATTCGGTGGCAGAGATCCTGACAAAGAGTGGATACTCCTCCGGCCACACCTTTCTGACGGCACCGATAACCTCCATCAGCAGCCTGGTCCGGTTTTCGAATGATCCTCCGTAGCTGTCGGTTCGTCTGTTGCTCACCGGCGACAGGAACTCATGCAGCAGGTAGCCGTGGGCGCTGTGTATCTCTGCCACCCTGAATCCGGCTGCGAGGGCACGCCAGGCTGCCTCACGGAACCCCTCAACAACCCTTGCCAGCGCTGCACCGTCAGCCATGACGGGTGCTCTCTCACCGCTGCTGAAAGGTATGGCTGACGGTGCCACCGTCTCCCAGCCGCCGGCGGCCAGGTCAAGCTGCCGGCCACCCTCCCAGGGTACCGCACATGATGCCTTCCTGCCGGCATGAGCCAGCTGGATGCCCGGTACAGACCCCTGGCTCTCAATAAACCCTGCCACCTTCCTGAGACCGGCTATGTGTTCATCACTCCAGAGACCGAGATCACCCGGGGTGATTCTCCCCTCAGGCCATACGGCCGTAGCCTCAACCATCACCAGCCCCGTTCCGCCGGCAGCCCTGGCACCGTAATGCACAGTATGCCAGTCGCCGGTGAAACCATCCCTGGCTGAGTACTGGCACATTGGAGACATGACGATACGGTTTTTAAGAGTGATATCCCTGATGGTGAGAGGTGAGAAAAGCAGTGACATTGCCGGAAAATTTAATTGTGAGATTATTGACGCAATTCAGGTCAGGGAATAAAAATACGACTTTTTGGATTCAAAATCACCTCTTGAAGGGACCGTACCGGGCAGCCGGCCGCACTGCCAGGACCTGGCTGCCAGCGGTTAGGCTGGGCTGTCTCTGGTGAGATCATGAAATATGCCATTCATTGACATGGATGCGGGAGCAACAGATAAATGCCACCCAGATCCGATGTTTGCCTGCCAGAATCATCCATTTACCGACTGCGCCTGGTTTGGAGAAAATGAGGCTGATACTTTTATCATCTGATGCTTTCTGAAAATAACCCGGACAGACAAATCTGCTGCCACCCTGGAGACGGGGTACCGGGCTCACCATATATGGAGCTGCATGGATCAATTGGAAACCAAGCCATACAATAAGTACAATAAACGCTGAAATGAGAAAGTTTTTTTGCCTTACCTGGCTGCTTATGGCAGCTTCATTAGCCATACAGGCCCAGAGTATTGCCGGATGGGTCTGTCTTGAGAGTGACCGGTCTCCTGTAGCCTACGCCACCGTGGGCCTGGTTCATCTGCCTGATTCATCAATGGTTACCGGTGTCACAACACAGAATGGCGGTGAGTTCCTGCTGGAAAAAATTCACCCGGGCAACTATTTGCTAAGGGTGAGCTTCATTGGTTATAAAACGGAACAGAGAAGCCTTGCCGTGCGACCCGGAGATACCCTAACTGCTGTCGACACCATATTTCTCTCCGAATCAGTTGCCAGTATCGCCGAGATAAAGGTTATCGGAGAACGGCTAAGGGGCAGGGAACTGGTTGACCGGACAAGATATGCCATTCCTGAGGCTATTTCTCAGACAGCCACAAATGGTTATGAGCTTCTCAAAAAGATTCCGCAGGTTCATGTTGATTTTCAGAATAACGTTACCCTTAACGGAAGCAGCAGCTTCATTATCCAGGTTGACGGCAGAGAGCGGGACAAGGAATACCTGGCAAGGCTTCTGCCTTCAGATATTGAAACTGTTGAAATCATCAGTAATCCTTCCGGCAAATATGAAGGCAATATTGACGGAGTGATAAGCATAATTCTCAGAAAGGGGGCCAGGTATGGAATAAACGGCCATGGTGCGATTAACCTGAGGCCTTTCAACCGGTTAACCAGCCAGGTCACTGGCAGCCTCGATTATTCTGTCGGGAAAATCACATTCTATGCTGCAGGTGTTAACAGGTACCAGGCTCTCGATGTGGGCATGACGGATGAGAGTTGTTTTGCAGCCATCGATTCGGCTGTCAGTATAACAGGACAGGGCGACCTGGTGATGAGAATGTCCGGCCTGAATACCGGGTTCGACTACTATATTGATGACAGGAATACTCTAAGCCTTAATGTCAGTTTCAAACCCATAAGCCAGGATATTAATCTTGACAGTGATCACTATCTGTATAAGAATACTGGTCTGCTTGCCAGCCTGGCATCACACTCTCTGGACGGACGTACCAGTAGTGAGACTTCTGCATCTCTCTTTTACAAAAAGAGCTTCAGCAGGCCGGAGAGGGAGCTGACAGTCGAAAATACCGGCTATTTTTTCAATTCAGCCCTTGATAACAGATTTCAGACCAACCCCGGTCCAATGAATTCAGAGCTGGGGTACGGCTCCTGTTCCCGGGCAGAAAAGACTACCAGTGGCCGCAGTTATCTCTCAGCCAGGATCAATTACGTCCACCCCCTTGGAATGAATGCAAGGCTTGAGTCCGGCTACCAGCTGTATTACCAGCAGATGACGTATGATTTTACGGTGAATGATATCATCGGAGATAACCTGTTCAGCTATTCTGAGCTCCGCAATTCGGCATATACAGGCATCACGGTGAACCTGGACAAAATCGGGATGCAGGCATCGCTGAGGGTCGAATCCAGTCATATCAGCGCTGATTCGGTTAGCCGGCCTGACTATGCATGCTTCCTTCCGTCGTTCAATCTGCTGTATAAGCTCTCGTCATCACATAACATGAAGTTTACCTACAACAGAAGAATAAACCGTCCCGGCATCTATGAGCTGAATCCCTACCCGAAAACTGACCAGAACCTGAATATTTCACGGGGCAACCCTGATCTGAGACCTGATTACCGCGATCGCCTCCAGCTCACATATACCTGGAACTTCGGAAGCAACTATTTCTCTCCATTTATCTACACGGAATTTTTTTCTGATAAAACCGGGAATGAGCTCCGTCTGGTGACCTCACCCGAGAACAATGCTCTGATATCATATTCCAGGCCATATAATCTTCTCAGCGGGTATGAGACAGGCGGAGGGCTTAATGCAAACCTGTGGGATACCGACTTCGATATCCGGGTGTTTAAGGGGCATATAAATGATTACCAGGGAGCTTCTTTTTCTGTACCGGGACGCGATTACTGGTCCTGGAGCCTGTCCTGGTCAGTATATGTCAGCCTGGGACGGAACAGGAAGACCACTGCATTTGCATTCTTTGACTATGACGGGGTAAGCATGAACGCCAGATCAAAAACCTATCATCTTCCTTTCTATGGCCCGGGTATCCAGACAAGGATTGGAAGCCACAGCCTTGGCCTGGTCTGGGTACTGCCGCTCTCTTCGTTTGTTAAGTTAGACAGGACCGTTACCGAGATGCCAGGTTTCGTATCCGGCAACAGTATGGGTTTCGATGCATCAAATTACTTCCAGTTTTCCTATTCCTGGAAATTCAACAAGGGAAGGGAGGTACATAAAATAAACCGCACAATTGAGATTGAGAGTGACAGCAAAGAGAACACGGTCGTGAAGTGACTCCGCTCTCCTGTTGCAGGGTACTCAGTGATTACCCTGAATGACAAGGGGGCTGGGCCAGGATTCTGCTGCCGGTGACGCAGCGGTGAGGTACTGTTATGACTGGTCAGCCTTCAGGATGAGCCGCAGCGAGCTGTTCCTGGTGATATAGTTCCATGCCCAGTTGATAAAGATTATCAGCTTGTTCCTGACGCTCAGTATCAGCATCAGGTGCAGGAACATCCAGAAGTACCATGCCAGGTAGCCATGGAAGCTGATGAACGGCAGATCGACAATAGCCTTGTTCCTTCCCACCGTGGCCATTGATCCCAGGTCACGGTACTCATACTCATGCCACGGCCTGCCGTTGCCGGCCCTGTTGAAGTTGCGGGCCAGGTTCCTGCCCTGGTTGATCGCCACATTGGCCACCTGCGGATGCCCCTTCGGATATTTGGGAGTCTCCATGTATGCTATGTCACCTATGGCATAGAGATCACTGCAGCACTGCACCCGGTTGAAACGGTCCACCCTGATGCGCCCCGTCCGGGTCATCACCTCCTCAGGCACTCCTCCGATACTGTTGCCGGTGATGCCGGCGGTCCAGACCACGTTCCTGCTCACCAGCTGCTCGCCGTTGCTCAGCTTAAGCACCAGCCCGTCATAGCCCTCCACGAAGACCCCCGTCCTCACAATCACCCCCATCCGGGTAAGATAACTTTGTGAGCTCTTCTGTGCCAGGCTGCTCATCGTGCCAAGGGTGTTCTTTCCTCCCTCCAGCAGGTAGATGTTGAGCTTTGAGAAGTCTATGTCATGGAAGTCACGCGGCAGAACATCCCTCTTTAGCTCTGCAAAGGCCCCGGCAAGCTCCACCCCGGTCGGACCGCCTCCCACAACCACAATATTATAGAGGCCCCTGCTCTCGGCATCATCGCGCGAGTTCAGGATATTCTCAAAGTTTTCGAGTATCAGGTTGCGCATCCGCATCGCCTCAAAGGTTGACTTGAGGGTGAGGGTCGTGCGGGCCAGCTTATCATTCCCGTAATAGTTGGTCTTGCCGCCGGTGGCAATGACCAGGTGATCATAGGGAAACTCCCCGGCCGAGGTGCTGACAACCTTCCTGGCGGTATCGACAGACCTGACCTCAGCCAGCCTGACAGAGACATCCGGCCGGTTATAGAACACCTTGCGGAGCGGGAAGGTGATGCTGGTGGGCTCAATCTGCGAGGTAGCCACCTGGTAGAAGAGCGGCTGGAACTGGTGATGGTTGAGCCGGTCAATCAGCAGAATGCTGTACCTGCCCCTCTTCAGCCTCCTGATGAACTGAAGTCCGCCAAAACCACCCCCTATGACAACTATTCTCTCTTTCATCTTTCCGGACTGCCGTGAATAATTTCGCCAGTCCTCATGCAACTAACAATCATCGGTATGAAATGTTTGATTTTCATGGTAGTTAACAGAGAAAAAATATTCTGCCTGCCCGGGCCGCTCTCTCTCTTACCACACAGTGCCGAAAGGGGTTATGAGGATCCGGGGCGCCCTCCCGGTTCAAAAGGGTGCAGCTATCAAAGGCACTAAAATAAATGATGGCCAAACCACTGCATGAATAATTATTTTTTCTTCCTTTGATCTGTGAATCAATGCCGGATAAGAGAAGCCCGGCACTCCGCAGATTAATCTTTTCCTTTCGTACTTTCATACTTATCAGGAAATGCCATGAAACAATCTTTCCGTTTGAGGGTGGTGATCTCATGTCTGATGTTCTTTACCCTGACTGCCGGTCTTTTCTCACAGACCACCGTATCAGGCAGAATCTTTTCAGATGAAGACAGGCAGCAGCTGCCCGGGGCCACCGTTTCAGTGTTCAGGGCCGGCTCACCACAGCTGGTAACAGGAGCAGCCGCTGATGATGACGGAAGATTCTCCGTCACCCTGCTGCAACAGGGAGAATATGAATTTGTGATCTCATTTGTGGGCTATGAGAAGAGCAGTCATCGCCTCTTTGCCGGCTCACTCAACAGGGTACTTGACCTTGGCAACATCTTCCTGACTCCTTCCGGCACCGCCCTTGCTGAGGTGACTGTGACCGGACAGAGACAGTCGGTCTCGGCTGCCCTCGACAAAAAGAGCTACCTGCCTGATGATTTCATAACCGGGTCTGCCTCATCGGTGATTGATGTGATGAGAAACCTGCCGGGAGTGGTCATTGACCAGGAGAGCAGGGTCATACTCCGTGGCAGCGACAAGGTAGTTGTGCTGATCGACGGAAAACAGTCAAGCCTCACCGGGTTCGGTTCACAAAAAGGGCTGGAAAACATACCTGCCTCACAGATCGAAAGTATTGAGATAATCAATAATCCTTCAGCTAAATATGACGCTGCAGGAATGGCTGGAATAGTCAATATCATATTCAGGAAAACTGCCCAGACAGGATTTTCCGGGGATGCAGGGGTTAACCCGGCCATAGGGATGATCACGAAACGAAAGGCAGATCTTCCGACGGGTATGCCCAGTTATTCGGATAATCTGAAGATCACTCCATCCCTGAATGTCAATTACAAGACTGAAAAGCTCAATCTCTACTGGCAGTCTTACTTCACCCGTCAGCGGCGACTGCCCAACAATGAGTTCACCACCCGTTTCTATGACGACGGCTCGGTCACTGAGAGCCAGGTAGCCGAAAACAGGAACCAGAATCACTACAACCTGAAGCTGGGCCTTGACTGGAATCCGACCCCCTCGCAAACCCTGACCCTGTTCGGGCTTTATGACTATGAGTGGCATATCGATACCACCAGGGTATGGTATTTCGGCAACGGAGACTACCTTTCGCCCCTGAGAAAATGGGGCTTTCATGAGAGTGAAGGCACTGGATTCACCAACGTGACCCTCCAGCACCGGTACCGGTTCAGCCAGCCCGGGCGGGAGCTCAACTCACAGTTGCTGTTCACCAAGGGATGGGAAGATGAGACCTATAACCTCAGCCAGGACGGACCGCCGCCTTTCCCGGTGATAACCACAGACAAGACCAGGGTGCTTGCGCCTGAATATGTCCTTATGCTTTCATCTGACTATATCAGGCCACTGCCTTTCGGCAGACTCGAGGCCGGGGTGCAGGGCAAACTGAGGCATATGCCCATTACATACACCGTAACAAAAAATCCGGCCAACACTGCGCTTGTATATGACTTCGGCAACTGGTCAGACTGGAAGGAAAACAGCGGAGCCGGCTATGTGAACCTGATAGCCGAATTCTCAAAAGCCGATATTGAAGCAGGAGTGAGGGGAGAATATACTTCAGTAAACTACCGGTTTGCACCTAATGCCTATTTCAGCGAAGACAAGTATGATTATTTCAGGCTCTTCCCAAATATAAGGCTCACATGGAAACCTGCGGTATCAGACAGGCTGTCGCTCTTTTACAACCGGCGGATAGACCGTCCCGGTGAGGATATCCTGAGAATCTTCCCGAAATATGATGATCCTGAACTGCTCAAGGTCGGGAACCCGTCACTCAGGCCACAGTTCACCCGGAACATGGAACTCTCCAACAAGTACATGTGGTCAACCGGCTCATTCTATTCTTCAGTTTACCTGAAGATAACAGATGACTACTATACAAGGATCTATGTCAGTGACCCGTTTCACAGCGAAATTACCGTTAAGGGATATGATAATACCGGCAGGGCAACAAATACGGGCCTGGAGGTGAGCCTTGAACAACAGGTTGCCAGACGGCTGAAAATCTCAGCCAGTGCCAATATCTACCGGAATACCATCTTTGCACATACAGGAGAGATCAGATTCCCTGTAACACAAAGCTATACATTGGAAAAGCGGACAGATGTACCCTATTTCTTCAAACTGTCTGGTCTGCTCTCACTGCCCGGGGGTATGCGGTTTGAATTCACCGGACAGTATTACAGTGCCAGGAATATCGGACAGGGCAGGGAACTTGCCCGTGGCGGTATCGACATGGGGCTGAAGAAGGCTTTTGCATCAAACCGTTTTGAGATGAATCTTTCGGCATCAGATATACTGAATACCATGATTATCCGTCAGAAAATCAATGGATCGGGGTTCAGGGTGGAGTATGGCAATTACTATGAATCACAGGTTTTCACCCTGGCTCTGCGGTACAGGTTCTGAGGAGATGTTTCGCGTACCGTTTGCCGTGATTTCCGCACGGAGCTGAGCCGGCCTTCAGGCACTGCATCATCACGCGACCCCGGTTCATGCCGGAGAGGGCCGGCATATTCCGGCCCGATCGCTATTGGCCACACAGGCAGTCACAGCCCCCAGTCATCGGGCCGTTAAACAAATGATGTTGATTGTTGTTTGATTATCAACAGTATTGGTATAAGAATATGATAAAGCTGAGAAGAGTTTATGATCAGGCTGAACCTGATGAGGGATACCGGGTATTGATTGACCGGCTTTGGCCAAGGGGTATCTCGAAGGAGCATGCCTCCTGGCAGGAGTGGCTGAAGGAGGCCGGGCCGGGCAATGAGCTGCGCAAGTGGTTCAACCATGACCCGGCCCGGTGGGGTGAGTTCAGAAAGCGCTACCGCGCTGAGCTAGCCACAAGGCCGGAGGTGCTGCAGCGGCTCAGGGAGCTGGAAAAGGAGCACGGCACGCTGACCCTCCTCTTTGCATCGAAAGAGGAGAGGTACAACAATGCCGTGGCCTTGCGTGAATTCCTTACGGAATCAGGTAGCTAGTCGTTATAGAGCTTATGGGTCTTGTCTATTGACCACCCGGTCTTCAGTCCGACAACAAAGACGGCCAGGGCAATAGCCCCCACCGCAAAGACCGAGTCACCCACGATCCTCAGCCAGCGGAATGTCTGCATGGCACCATGCTGCATGAAATCCATCGAACGTGCATACCACATCCCTTCCTTGACACTTGCAATCGTCTGCAGCAGCCCGACAGGCATAAGGCTCAGCAGCAGCATGAGCATCAGTCCGCCGTTCATTGTCCAGAATGCGATCTTCAGCAGACCGGTCTTCCACTGATACTTAATGGTGAGCCCCTTCAGTACGAAGAGCATCAGCCCGATGGCCAGCATGCCGAATACTCCGAAGAGGGCGGCATGACCGTGCAGCGGGGTGGTGTTGAGGCCCTGCATGTAGTAGAGGGCTATGGGCGGGTTGATGAGGAAGCCGAAAAGGCCTGCACCAACCAGGTTCCAGAAGCTGACCGAGATGATGAAGTAGATCGGCCACTTGTAGGCGGTGACCCATGGGGTGGCCTGGCTCAGACGCAGGTTATTGTAAGCCTCGAAGCCCATAAAGACCAGTGGTACCACCTCCAGTGCGCTGAATGTTGCACCCAGGGCGATAACGGCTGTCGGGGTGCCTGCAAAGTAAAGATGGTGGAAGGTGCCCAGTACGCCTCCGGCCAGGTAGACAATGGTGGCGAAGAGTACGCCGGCAGTGGCATACCTGACGTTGAGCAGACCCATCCTGACAAAGAGGAAGGCGGCAATAACCGTAGCGAATACCTCAAAGAAGCCCTCTACCCAGAGGTGCACCACCCACCAGCGCCAGTACTCGGCAATGGAGAGGTGGGTCTGACGGCCCCACATCAGCCCGGCACCGTAGAAGAGCGCAATGGCTACCGTGGCTACGCTGAACAGTATGAGCAGCTCGCGGCTCTCAGAGCGTTTGGTGATAGCCGGCCAGAGCGCCCTGAACATCAGGAAGAGCCAGATCAGGAAGCCCACAAAGAGAAATGCCTGCCAGAACCTGCCAAGGTCAACATACTCATAGCCCTGATGCCCGAACCAGAAGTTCTGTACCAGGCCCAGCTTCTGCATCACGCCCATCCACTCGCCGATCAGTGATCCGACCACAATGACCAGCAGGGCCAGGAAGAGGAAGTTCACACCCAGCTTCTGGTACTTCGGCTCATGGCCTGATACCGCAGGTGCAATGTAGAGGCCGGCGGCCAGCCATGCAGTGGCTATCCAGAAGAGCGCCAGCTGAATGTGCCATGTACGCGAGATTGAGTAGGGCATGATGCTGGCCAGCCCCAGCCCGTAGAACTCATTCCCCTCAACACCATAGTGGGCGGTGATGACCCCGGTGAGTATCTGCAGCAGTATCAGCCCGACAACCACCCAGTAGTACTTGAGCACTGCCTTCATCGACGGAGTCGGGTGCAGCCCCCCGAGCGGGTCATTCTGCGGCAGCAGCGACTTGTCGATTTCATCCGAACGGTTGCGTGCATGGTAGTATGCCAGCAGGCCGATACCCACCAGCAGCATGATCACGCTGAATCCTGTCCAGATAATTATGCCAGGGGAAGGGATGTTCCCTATCTGGTGATCGGGAGGCCAGTTGCTGGTGTAGGTCAGGTGTGAGCCGGGGCGCTCGGTGACGCAGGCCCACGCAGCCCAGAAGAAGAAGGCATTCATCGCATCCATCCGCTCGGCGGTCTTGATGCTGTTGGCAGGGATGGAGTAGGCGGTCCGCTCCTCCTCACGGGCGGGATCATCCATGAAGAGCCCCGCATAATAGGCTGAGTTGGCGGCAGTGGCCCTCTCCCTTGCAGGGAAGACGGTAAGCCTGCCGGTCGACTCATCGTAGGTGTTGACACGGATAGTCTTCTGCAGACGAGCCTCAAGCATCACCTGCTTCTCCTTCTCAAGCTTGTCAAAGTGAACACCGAATTCCTCCTCAGACCACTCATCAAGGATGAAGAGCGCCTCACGGTGCAGCCAGTCGGCAGACCAGTCAGGAGCCACATAGGCACCATGACCCCAGACAGAACCAACCTGCTGACCGCCGATAGACTGCCACACATTCTGGCCGTCCCTGATCTGCTGACCGGTGAAAAGCACCTTCCCGTCAGCAGTGACTACCTGCTCGGGAATAGGAGGCTTCTGCCGGTAGATCTCGTTTCCGAAAAACAACAGTACGGCGAAACTGACCAGAGTGACCAGTATCAGACCGACCCATAGAGTTCTTGTTTTCATATTAAGATGTTTAGGGATTATTTGTAACCAAGGTGATTTTCATGCAACAGCTCTTCTGGCGCACAGGCAACAGATCATCTGACGCGATGGTTAAATCTGTTATTGTTTCGCCCGACATAAACAGTTGAGTTTCGAAAAATAAAAGTATGCAATGAAATATTGCACACCAAAGAAAGTGATATTTATTTCAACTTGCAGCCACAGGAACTTTTCAGGCCGGAGATTGTTTGGTTATCAGAAAACTCATTCCGGCAGGTTTGCCGGGGAGCTCTCAGCCGGCAGTTGTGCGGAAGATGATGGATGGCGCGAGCGGGGCTGATCCGCAGAGACCTGTGCAGATGACGGCAGGCAGCTACCGTGAAACAGGAATGAAATACAAACAGCTATAAAATCATGCGAACACACAGCGTTAAAATCAAATCTATCTCTCACATCACCCATGATGTGCTTCAGATAAACACTGAAAAGCCTGCAGGATGGAGCTTTGTTCCGGGCCAGGCTGTTGATCTCTCAATCGACCGTAAAGGATGGCAGGAGGAGAAGCGGCCATTCACCTTCACCAGCCTGCCGGGAGATGATCATCTGCAGTTTACCATCAAGACCTACCCTGCAAACAAGGGAGTGACCAATGAGCTGCTGACACTGAAAAAGGATGACACCCTCCTGCTGGCCGATGTCTTCGGCGCCATTGAATACAAGGGTGAGGGCTATTTCATCGCCGGCGGGGCGGGAATAACCCCTTTCATCTCAATACTGAGGTCGCTGAAGGCAAAGAATGCGATCGGCGGCAACATACTGTTCTATGCCAACAAGACCAGGGCAGACATAATCATGGAGGATGAATTCCGGAAACTGCTGGGCAAAAACTTCATAAATATCCTTTCAGATGAGGATGTTGCAGGGTATGCTCACGGATTTATCACAAAAAAGTTTCTGGAAGAGCATATTTCCGACCTTAATAAGTATTTTTACCTGTGCGGTCCGCCGCCGATGATGAATGCGGTGGAGAAGATACTCGCCGGGATGAATGTTGATGAGAACCTGATAGTCAAGGAGGCCGAATAAGAGCCCGGCCAGACTTCCCCGCCCTCGGAACAGAACCGGGGCAGGAATCTGTCGGGGCGGCGCAGGCTTTGGAATACTATTTGATAAACCACGTCAAACTTAAAACTCATAAGCAATGGCAATAACCAGGGTGTGGATGGAAGAGGGATGCACCTCATGCGGACTGTGTGAGGATATATGCCCTGATGTCTTCAGGCTCGAAGATATCGCAGTCGTTATTGAAGGTGTAAACTACAGTGACCATGAGGCCGGTATCAGGGAGGCTGCAGAGAGCTGCCCGGTCGAGGTCATCAAGTATGAATAACAAATTCTGATGAGGCGGTACAGCTGCCCGGCCTCCTCTGTCAGGCAGGCCGGTGCAGTTGCCCTGCTGTCTGCCGTTGAATTGGCTGGCGCTCCCCGCTTCCGGGCGGAGCAATGCGGCACCTCACCGGCCCGGTCTGAGCCGCTATCTATTTGCTGCTGCCGGTCTGGCTGCTCTTTACTATCCGCACTCCCTTTGCCTTCAGCTCCTTTTTCATTGCTGAGAAGCCCTTTTTATCGAGGGGTCGTGCGGCATCTTCGATGAGGGTTGCCCTGAAGCCCTCCTTCAATGCATCGAGGATAGAGTAATAGACGCATATATCGGCGGCCAGGCCGCAGAACCACAGGTCACCGGCTTTCTTCTCCCTGAGGTAGCCCGCCAGCCCGGTAGTGCTCTTATGGTCATTGTCATAGAAGCCGCTGTAACTGTCAACATTCTGATCCATCCCCTTCCGGAAGACTGCTGCCACCAGGCCCGTCTCAAGGTCCGGATGAAAGCCGGCACCCGGCCTTTCCTGTACACAGTGGTCGGGCCAGAGTGTCTGCTTCGTGCCATGAAGGTCTATCGTGTCAAACTCTTTCAGACCCTTATGGTTTGATGCAAAACTGACATGGTTCTGCGGATGCCAGTCCTGCGTGGCTATCACCAGGTCAAAGTGCTTCTGGATGCGGTTGATGACGGGGACGATCTGATCCCCTTCGGGTACCGGCAGCGCCCCGCCCGGCATGAAGTCAATCTGCGGGTCAACAATAACCAGTGTTTTTTTCATATCTCGTTCACTTTTTGTTCCCTGTCCCGGCTGATCACTCTTTTTTCCTGTGCTCCTCGATCAGTTTGTCCCGCTCATTCCTGAGGGCGGTGCTGATACCCACCTTATAGATGTGCGGATAGTTGAACCTCTTGTATTCCGAAGGCAGGAGGCTCAGCCGCTGTCTTGAATAGGAGGCTATCTGTGACAGTGTGAGCGGTGCGGAGAGGCGTCTGCCATTCTCCATCACCTTGTGCAGCAGCGGCTCCTTCTCACGGTCGCATAGCGAAAGCGACTTGAGCGGGTAGAGCGGGTGATGCATGATGTTAAGGTCATTCTCATCTCTCAGGGCAACGGCATCCGCCCCGGCAAAGCTGCCATCAGCGTCAATGATACGGTAGACCTGCTTCCGGTGTGGCAGGGTGATCTTCTCGAGGTTCTCCGAGAGCTTGATACGCGGCCTGCCGTTGGCATACGAGAGCTTGTAGACACCATCGAGCGACCCGTCGGGCGCACCTGTCACAAGGCTGGTTCCCACGCCGAACACATCAATCGGGGCCTCCTGCTCGAGCAGGCTCTTGATGATGTTCTCGTCAAGCTGGTTTGATACGGCAATCCTTACATAGTTCAGCCCTGCCTCATCAAGTATCCTGCGGCATTTTTTCGAGAGGTAGGCAAGGTCGCCGCTGTCAAGACGCACCCCGCTCAGCCGGAAACCCTTCTCTTCCAGCCGCCTGGCGGTGATGATGGCATTGGGCAGTCCGCTGTTTATGGTGTCATAGGTGTCAAGCAGCAACACACACCCCTCAGGGTGAATGTCAGCGTAGTGATTGAAGGCTGCCAGCTCATTGTCATAGCTCTGGATAAAGGAGTGGGCCATGGTGCCTGAGACAGGAATGTCATAATCGCGGCCTGCCAGCACGTTGCTGGTAGAATCGACTCCGCCGATCACAGCAGCCCTGCTGGCATAGTATCCCCCGGGACCCTGGGAGCGCCGCAGACCAAAGTCGATCACTGTGCGCTCGCCGGCAGCATGCCGCAGACGACTCGCCTTGGTGGCAATCAGGGTCTGAAAGTTGAGGATATTCAGCAGAACCGTCTCAACCAGTTGCGCCTCAATAATGCTGGCCTCAACCTGCAGGACAGGCCTGGCAGGAAAGACCAGGTCACCTTCACGCGATGAATAGATGGTACCGTTGAACCTGAACTTTTCCAGGAACCCGATAAACCGGGCATTGAACCGCAGCTCCTCCAGGAATGCAAGATCCTTCTCATCAAACCTGAAATCCTCCAGGATATCAAGCAGATCTTCAAGACCGGCGAAGACGGCATAGCCACCCCTGAAGGGCAGCTTCCGGAAGAAATAGTCAAACACCGTCAGATCGTCACTCTGCCCGTTGAGGAAGTAGGCCTGCGCCATCGTCAGCTGGTAGAGGTCAGTGTATGTTGCATTGTATTTGATCATCATGACAGATATCTGTTTATCCGGATTTTAAAATATCAGCTCCGGGAGCCGTTGCCATCATGCACCACGGATCTCTGCAATGCCACCCCGGGGATCAGCCCCTGGCTGACTGCAAAATTAGCATTGTATGGTTAAGAAGCCGGAATAAACCGTGAAAAAGATCCCTTAATGCCGTTATTGAGTGCCGGAAGTTACGGAAAACGGCATGAAAAGCTGCTGCAGGGCATGTCGGCATACTTTCCCGGCAGCGAAGCCGTTTATTCAGACAACAGACCATAATACCCGCAATGAAGAGACAGTATCAGGGACCGGAAGAGAACCTGCCTCAGGAATACCCCGATGATTCAGGGAAGATCCGTTCAGACTATTCCATCTGAGAGGTCTTTTGACAAGGCAAATCCTATTCACTTAAAACTCAAAAAAATGAAAAGAACATTATTGATTGCCGCTCTGGCAACTTTCGTGACACTCAACGGCTTCGGCCAGTTTTCCTTTGGTGTGGCCCCCGGGCTGGCTACCAATTCCGCATGGTTTGGATACAAGGCCGGAAAGGCGGTCCCCTACCTCGCCCTCCAGGTAGCAGGAGGATCGTTTGAATATAATTACACTGATCATTATTATGACGGAACCAATTGGATTACTGATGTTAACAACAGAACGGCAAACGTCAACCTGCTCATGCCGACCCTGGGCCTGAAATTCTTTGCGATTGAGACCGGAGACCTGAAGGCCTATTTTAACCTGGCCGGTAGCAAGCCTATGATTATGGGAAAAATGAAGGAAGATGGCACTGAAGTGGAAGATTTCAGAGAGGGCCTTGATAAGATCAAGCTGCTGGGAGGAGAGTTCGGATTCGGAGTGGAGTATTTCCTGAGCAACAATTTCAGCATCGGCGGGGAATATGCCCTGCGCTATATCGGAGGTAACCATACCGATGTCAATGAATATGTATGGCACGGCGAGACCAGTACCGAGACCACTAAGTACACGGCACGCTTTTTCCCGACCATCGCCAAATTCACCCTCAACTACTACTTCGGCGGGGGAGGGAATTGATCAGGCATGATAGCATGATGCCGGCGGCTCATTTCTTAAGCTCTTCAAAGCCCTTTCCGTAGACACCCATTACGTTGGCTACGGTGATGAATGCCTTGTCATCAACACCTTTGATGATCCTGTAAACGTCGCTGGCTTCATGCTTTCTTACCAGGGTTATTATAACCTTCTGGTTCTCCTTGGTGTACCAGCCGGTACCCTCTATCACCGTCACACCACGGTGCAGCTTTGAGGAGATCGCATCAGCGATCTTCTCAAACTGTTTTGAGAATATGAAGATCTGCACCGACTGGCGGTTGCCTGAGAGGATGGTGTCGAGGGTGTAAGCCTGGAGCGCCATCGTCACGAAGCCATAAACCATTGTCTCAATCCGCTGTGATGTCTCAAGATGGTTGAGAACCACAAATGAGGAGCTGATGATGAAGACGTCACAGATGAGGATGATCCTGCCCGGACTGATATTGCGGTATTTAGTGATGACAAGTGCAATGATATCTGTGCCGCCCGTGCTTCCCCCCTGTGAGAAGACGATAGCCAGTCCCACCCCGCACAGGGCCCCCCCGATGATTGCCGACATGAATTTTTCCTGAACGACGGCATTGGGGATAAGCGGCTGAAGTATGGTCAGCAGCAGGGCCGACATCAGCACACCATAAACGGTCTTGATGCCGAAACCGGTCCCGAGTATCCTGAGCCCTACCCCTAGCAGTACTACGTTTATGGCGAAATAGGTGTATCCCATCGGTATGCCTGTTGCATAATAGACAATGGCACCGATGCCCGATACACCAGAACCTGATATCTGATGGGGCAGCAGAAAGGCTGTCCAGGCCAGGGAAGAGATAAGCAGACCCGATGTTATTATAACATAGGTCTTTACATTGTCAAAGATCTTACGGAATACCATAGCTCCCATTTAATTTGGCGCAAAGATATCTTTCGGTATGATCACTTCCAACGGGAGAACCGGTTCGGTCACTCTGCCCCGCCTGGTGAGTGATACACCGGCTCTCTATTTTTTATAACTTTGGATCATGAATCGGCAGCGGATCTATAACGGAATAATACTCGGCCTGGCATTCCTGCTTCTGTGCAATGGAATCAGGGGCTATTATCCCCGTTATGAAGGCTTGCTGCAGGAAGAGAGGCCATTTGCACTTCCCGAGTTCTCCGAAGGTCACTGCCAGCTGCTGATCATCAATAACAAGGGAACCGGTAATCCCTCCGAGACACTGAAGCAACCTCCCGCTCCCTGCATCCGGACACTCTTCTCCGGGCTGGCAGCAGCATCGCTGCTCTCGCTGGCAAGGGAGGAGGTGAAGATTGTTGTCTCACGCGGGTTTGCCGGATCACTCCATATAGCCACCCCTCCCACAGACCTGATCTACCCGTTTCATTACTTCCTCTGAGGCCCCGCATACGGGCATACAGCCCCGGAACCCCCACACTTTATTGATTACAGACCGTCCGGACCGGCTGCCTGCAGTTCATTGCCGGCACAGCGGATCTGATGGTCCAATGGTTGAATTTTAACAAGATAATGAAATGGGAATAACTGCATATATAATCATAATCGGACTGGTTGTGCTGATCGCAATACCTTTCATAACCAGTCACCTGAAAAACTCAAAGCGCGACAAGGAACTCACTGCCGCCCTCAACAGGGCCGCTTCTGAAGGCAATCTGACATTGTCACTCACTGATACATGGAACGGTATCTATGCTATCGGGATAGACCGGGAGAAACCGGCAGTGATATATATCAATAAGAACGGGGAGAAGGTTCAGGAAGTGTTGGCAGACCTGAACGGTGCAGAGGAGTGCCGCATGGATGTGGTCTCCCGGACCGAGAAGACTCCCAATGGCAGCCTGACGGTTATCGAGGCCATCAGCCTGGTCATCTCCTACAGGGATAAGACCCGGAAGGATAAGTGGCTTGAGTTCTACAACAATGAGATACACCACTCACTGGGCGGCGAAAAGGGCCGTGCCGAAAAGTGGCAGCAGACCATACTCCCGCTCCTCAAAAAGAGAGAGAGGCCGTAAAGACCCTGCTGAAGAGAGCCGGGATGGCCGGCAGAAATGAGAAAGCCCGGGTTGCCGGCGTCAAAGTAGCCGGAAGAACGGGCTTATACCGGAAATTTGCCGGGAATCCTTATCCGGCCGGCGGATACTGATCAATAAGCCGGTTCTGATGTTTTATTGCCCTGAGGAATTCCCGCAGAGGTATGGGTTTGAATCCCCTGGCCCTGTTCAGGTCACCGATTCTGAACAGCAGCCTGTATGATTTGAAGAATTCACGGTAAAGGTTGAATAGTGAAACGTTCGGATCCCAGGCCTGAATTGCCTCAGCCCCGGCTCCGTTTATTTCAATTATTGAGAATCCCTCCCCTTTCATAAGACTTTCCACCGATTCGAACCTGATATCGAAGCGGCCGAAATGGAATTCAGGGATACTTCCTGCAATCTGGTCAAAGCGTTTGGTAAGCTCAGGGGTAATCATGTGGCTTGCATCCCGGTAAAGCCCTCCCACTCTCAGGCTGCCCAGGAAAGAGAGGCGTATGATCTCTCCCTCTCCGGGTACCTGTACAAGATCCTCATCACTGAACCCCACGTGTTCGGCCTTTTTCCCCAGGTAATAGCCGGCTCTCAGCCTCGTACGCTGGTCATTCCGGATAAGCTCCCTGAGGGTTGATTTGCCGTCGCCCGTGACAAAGGGAAAATATCTCAGGGTCAGGGAATATATTTTACCCTTTTCCTCTCCCGGGATCCTCACGTAAAAAACGCCTGCTTCGCCATCGAATGTGACGGGGCGCTGAAGAACTATTCTTTCGTTATGCGGGAAGTTACTGATATACTTCTGCAGGTGAGCTTCATCTTCCACCAGCCGAACCCCGTATCCGTTCCATCCGATATCAGGCTTGGCGACGACAGGGAAGCCAATATTGCTCTCCAGCATCGCCTTCAATGCATTTTCATAATCCGCTTCGTCAGAAATCCCGTTGCGGCTGATGGTAACATAAGCGGAGACCCATTTTTTCTGGTCGGCACCTACCATATCCATAACCGAAGACTTGGATTCACCCATGAAACCGCCGGTTACAATTTCCGGGTTTGATGCTGAAGGAAGTGTCAGGCTTCTGTACCTTATTGAAAGAAAGATATAGTAAAGGCCAACGGGTATATACAGTATACTGTTCGGGATACGCTCGGCGTGGGCCACGGTTTTTTTCAGATCATCAAGTGAAGGCATGCCACTGAACCTGCGGCGGTTTCCGGGCCTGTATTTTTTGAAAACAGAAAAGAAGGAAGGGGGAATGTCTCCCATAGCTTTTTCTGTTGTGTTGCTCAAGCGTGACCTGAAAGAGCTCCTGACAGCCCATGCTACCACCAATAGGGCCACAAGGCCCCATGCCCAGTAACCCAGGTGATTCAGTACCAGGTCGCCGAAGAGGATTACGATTGTAAGCACAATGGAGGAATAGATTGCACCTGCCAGTATGGATACGGTCGCAAAACGGCTGAAAGGAATCCTGAACCAGCCGCATGCGACAAAGGTGGGAAACAGCAGCCCGGGAGTAACACGGCACAACACCAGTACCCTTACCAGATGAGTGTCAAGCCACATATGTATCCTCTCCACCCTGGGACCGATGATCTTCGAGCGGAGCCACCGGTTCTGCTGCGCCAGATGCCCCAGGAAATAGATAAGAATATCACCTGCAACTATTCCGAGATATACACTTACATAGGCCATCCATACGGGCAGCCTGTGCTCGACAGTTGAAAATGCAGCAGCAAGAATGGCGGCATCCTCATGAAGGAATGTCATGAAAAAAATGATGGCACAGTGTTCGAGCCAAAGGAGTACCTCCGGAGATAACATTAACAAAACATTGTTAATTAAGTGCAGCATGTTCTCCTTTCAGTGAAGGTCTCCAAAAATAGCTTCATTTATGATATAATGTTCTCTCCTGCGGGAAAAATCTTTATGTAGATTTCACTTTGTATTAAGAAAGAGTAATCCGTCTGGTTGCCATTCAACTGCAATACCGAAGTACTGCCTGGTCTGATTGTTGATCTGCATTAACTGATTTATCATTCTTAAGTGATTTCCTTAATTGAGATCTTCTATCGCAGAACCCTTGAGCAATACGGAATTAGAAACCAGGAATAAGTCCGGGCTTGTTTACAAGGTCTGCTCATCCGAGTTTTGGAGTGTGCCTTTCAGTCCGTCCCGGACCTGGTCATAATTGTATTTCTCGTAGTCAATATCAATGGTTATCTCTCCCGTAAGTATTTATTATAACCTCTTTTATTAATGTGTGATTTTGTAAGCCTGCCTGCTTTTATTTGCTTCTAAAGACGCATCAGACCACGCCTTGCTGATTATCTGAACACTAGTGCTCCCGGAGCGATCTGGTTTGGTGCGTACGAACATATCCGATTATTTCGGGAGATCCCAAAATAAGCAAACTATATTGATTTACAACGGGTTACATGGGTATTCCGGAAAAGTGCGGAAAACAGGAAAGGTGATTTGTTATCATGAAACAGCGTATCAAGTCGTTTCATTTTTCGGCCGGTATATTAAAATGAATAGTTACTGGTGGTAAATTTAATGACTTGATATTCAGCCTGTGATTATCTTGCCTTTTTCTCCTCAGCCCGGATAAAATCAGCAAGAGGTACCGGCTCATTGATCCTGGCCCACTGAGAAGTCATTTCATACTGCTCCTGCAGATTGCTGAAATCAAACATAAGAAAATTCGCTTGAAAGTCAGGCATCCATACAAAAGTACGGGAAGCCAGCTCAGGTACTTCACTGGCATAGGCTTTAAGTCTTTTGATAATTCCATTTTTCAGGATATCGTCAAGTGAAATACCAAGCCTGTCGAATATTCCCCTGTCATTAATGCCCAGGTTCATAAGTTCTTCGCTTACCTCGGGTATGCTGTCACATTTCCGGCTTATAATGTAAACCTTATCCACGCCCTTTCCCCTGAATTTTTCGAATTGCAGGAGTGCGTGGTAGGGTACATGATCTTCACCAACTCCCCCGTCAACGTATTCAACGTCGGGAATAGTGCGGGCATTTTTTATCCTGACGGGAGGGAAGGCCACCGGGAATGCGGATGATGCCATCATTATATCGACGAGGCTCAGGGTTGTGTCAGACTCGGGATTGATCTTGCGGCTGCACATCCTGTAAACGTTTTTCTTTACACCCAGTTCCTGAAGATGAGTGAATGATATCGCGGTTGTGAACGGCAGATCGCCTATCGTTTCATATCCGAGACCGTCTTCCACTATCCTTCTGAACAGTTCTCTTTCGGGTGCGGAGTTAACCGGGATTTTCTTCTGTCCCTGGGTGAAAATGTCACTGTTCTTCAGGCCGAAAAGTATGTTCCGGTACTCCTCCCACGATAATTTACCGCTTAGAACAGCGTTTAGCATCACTGAATTAAGCGCCCCGGAGCTCACACCTGAGATGAATACGACATCTTTGAACAGGCCCCTGTTGTAAAGCTCCTCGAGCAATGCAGCCTCCTGCGGGATTCTGGCGGCGGCTCCGGTCATTATTACGGCAACACCGCTGCGGCCGTTCTGATTTCCATCAGATGCTTTATTATTTCCGCCTGTTCTGAACAGGCAGATTCCTGTCAGAATGAATAATGCAACAAGTGCAGTAGCAATGTTATTCATGGCCCGGATTAATTAGAATGATATACAGTGCATCAGAGCAATAAAATTACAATAGAATTGTGATAAAAGAGATAATTTTCAGCGGAAGAAATCTCCGGAACATGGTTTATTAATTAATGAAACCGTTTCGCATCAAGTAGCCCTATCAGCTGAACTCGGCTGACAGACCCTGGAATAACAGTACCCGGTCATACCATCCTGTGTCTCTGGCGGCACCGATCCTTTCCGCTTGTAAACAACGTCGCTCATACTGATCATTGACTTAAAAATAGCGGTATTAATCTTTTCGGTTGATTTCCAGATTATTAATTCGTCTGTTTCAGAAATTTCGGTATCCTGCCAGCGCTGGCCGAGAAACTCGCTGAAATTACGGTTCCATTCAGGAAATTACGGAGTAAGTTCTTTAAGATGTTTTGCGTTTTCCTGTTCATGAGGAAAAGTAGTAGTTTTAAGTTGAAATAGAGTTCAAAAATACAGAATATGAGGGAAACATATGGAGAATACCTGTTCGATGCAGTTTCGGGTTCAATTACGGAAAGCCTTGCAGGAATTACTGATGAAGACGTGCGGGACAGCTGTGATAATAAAGTATACCGTAGAGGCAGGGAATATTATGAGGAAGGCAAGGTGGAAGAACTCATGCACAATCAGGCCAGCAACACAGTTATAGCCACTGTAAAAGGTACAAGAGAATACCAGATTGAATTCAGCCTTGAAGCCGGAGGTATTTACAGCACCTGCACCTGCCCGTTTGATGGAGTGTGTAAACATACGGTTGCAGTGCTTCTTTGTTTAATTCAAGAAGGGACTGATCATATTGGCACATACAGTCTCAATTGCCCCTCAACATCCGAATCTCTTGATTTCCTGAAGAAATATCTGGAAAAACTGACTAAAAAAGACCTGGTGCTTCTTGCAATGAAGTTTGCACCTGAAAATTTCATAATGGAAGTCCGGAACCGGGAAATACCAGAAAAGGATGCCTGGGCGATATTCAAAAAAACTGAAAAGAAGATAAGGATGTTTTTTGAAGATCCTGATCTGCTGTATGACCCGGGCGGTATGGAAAGCGCGCTGCTTTCACAGCTGAACAACCTGAAAGGTCTTGAGAACCAGCTAAATGAAAAGTTGGGAGAGTTGCTTCTCTTCATTATCCGGAGCATTGAAACTGCATTCAATGAAGGATACCTGTATATCGACGATTATTCCGGGGATGAATATTTTGAGTCAGATGACTTTTGCGAATATGTGATTGCTTATGTAAAACAACTTCCATTTGGAGTAAGGACAAACTACCTGAAGGAACTGGATCAGGCTCTGAATGAGATGTCATACGATACATTTTCCAATATTCAGGAATCTTACCACCGTTTCTTTTCAAAAGATGAAGGTAAGGATCTGAAATCTTTCGTAACCCGGGAAAGAGAAATACCCCTCTCACTGGTCTCGCGGTTATACAAAGCCCTGGAGCCTGAGCTTGCCTCTGATGAGAAGGAAGCCATTCTCAGGGTAATCAGCCGGTCAGAGACAGATCATTTCCTGACCTTGTGCGTGCTGTTATCGGAGCAGAACCGCCACCCTGAAGTAATAAACCTGATCAGAGACGGCTCAGACGGATTTAAACCCCTGCACGACGTCAGAGTAGCAGAAATTTACCTGGAAGCAGCACGTAAGCTCAAAATGAATATGGAAGAGATTTCCGAAGAGGTTGTGAAGCATTGCCCGAAGGTTGTAATCCTCCGAAAGATAAAAGCCCTGAAAGGCACTGTCGGTTCAAGCTGTGAAGCAATCGCCAGACACAAGAATCCTGAGGATCTGTTGACTTTTTATGAAGAGGAAAACCGTATGCACGATGCCCTGGAACTTATCAGGGAACCGAAACTCTTTCATGATGATGTAATTTTCGGGTTTTACAGGAAGAACCATAAACGATTCCCTGAAGAAGCTGAAACTTTCCTGAAGAGAAGGATTGAAGAAGATCTTGCGTACACAGGAAAGAAACATTATGAGAGGATCGCTGAATCGCTCGATCTGATGAAACGGATTAATCCCGTACGATCACAACGAATAGCTGATGAGATACGTGCAAATTTTAAAAAACGGAGTAATCTTATGCAGATTATACGGGGATTCTGATCTGGGTACGAATTAATGTAAAGTAATATAATGATTTGATACGGTGTTGAATTTTATCAAAAATCAGGGCTATTATGCCGGCTGAATAGTTTCTCAAATGAAAAAAACAGTTTTCACTTAAATGGTCGTACCCAATACCGGAGACAACGGCTTCTTCGTTACAGCCGCCCCCAGGCACTGCGTAACTTCTGGATTTTGAGTGACCCCGGCCGGGATCGAACCAGCGACCCCCTGATTATGAGCGTTAAATAAGGGTTTCCACAGGTTTATACAAATTTGTATCTGTTTGTACCAGTTTAAGTTGTTGCAGAATAACTGTTGTATATTCCGAAATTAATTGACCCCTCATTCCGGACAATTGACCCCCTTGTACTTGGAGATCACAGCTGACATTCCGGCATTTTGACCCCTGAGTAGATAAAATG
>CAZAVK010000005.1:0-60303 GCA_964488645.1 uncultured Rikenella sp.
TTTGACAAGTGGGTCGGCAGGCTGCGTGACCCGAAAATAAGGGCGATGATCGCGCCTGAGATAAGAAAGACGATAGAGCGCAAGCAGGGGACACCGGAAAAGATTATTGTAATAGGCTTTCATACAGATTCACTCAAATACCTGCAGGGCAAGAACATGGCTGAGATTGCAGCCATGCGGGGCAAGCCGGCTGAAGAGACCATAATGGACCTGATCATTGATGACGGCAGCAACGTGTCGGCTGTCTTTTTTTCAATGTCAGAGGATAACATCCGAAAACAGATTACCCTGCCCTGGATGAGCTTCGGCTCTGACGGACAGTCTATGGCTCCGGAAGGGGTATTCCTGCTCTCGGCCACCCATCCCAGGGCATACGGAAACTTCGCCAGGCTGCTGGGCAGGTATGTCAGGGATGAAAAAGTCATTTCGCTGGAGGAGGCAATATACAGGCTCACCTCCCTGCCTGCCGCCAACATGAGGATAGAGAGGCGCGGTGCGCTCAGGCAGGGATACTTTGCCGATCTGGTGATCTTTGACCCCGATGCGATAAAGGATCATTCAACCTTTGAAGATCCGCACCAGCTCTCCACCGGGATGACGCATGTCTTTGTAAACGGCGTGCAGGTGCTCCGCAACGGAGTTCACACCGGCGCCACTCCCGGCAGGGTGGTGCGGGGACCGGGATGGCAGGGGACCAGATAACCAGCGTCTGCAGGTTGAATCCGAGACCAGGCGCGCAGGAGCAGACACAACTGCTGCATTGACTGCTGCCCGGAGAAAATCTTCCGGGGACTATTGCGGGCAGGGGTATGAGACCATCCTGAGCGGCACTCCCTCGCCTGAGAGCAGGGGATAGAGCAGCGGGTCAGCCAGCAGCTCAGAGACCCGTACCGGCCTTCCGTCAACCAGCACCTTATCCTTCATTAACCGGATACCATGGCTGTAGTCAACATACCACCAAATATGTCCGCTGTAAACCGGCTGTATGGGAGTGCCGTCAGGCCGGTGCCAGCCGTATATGACCACCCGGTCAGGCCGGTCTGCCAGGCGGGGCGACAAGACCACATCCTTTTTTATGCCGGCCACCAGCTGGCCGTGCCGGCCTCCGGCCTCAGCCAGCTGAAGTTCTATCTGGCGGTTGTGTGCAACGAACTTCTCTACCTTCTCATTGGCGTCACCAACCGGTACATAATTGAAAGGCGCAAGCTTCACCACCGCATTTTTCCAGATATGGTCACTCAGCCTGGCAGTGATCAGTGAGCCACCAAAGAGGTCGGCCAGCCGCTGTGCGGTGCAGGGATTCGCCGGTATCCGGCAGAAGTCGTCATCACTGCCAATAGCCAGGTAGTCAGGCATCACCTCATACTCAACGGTGTGTTCAACACCGTCACTGTCAGCGAAGATCCCGCGCAGAGAAACGCTCTCTCTCAGGAAACCGGGGACATTGCCTGCTGCGGCGGCACGGAAGATCTCCTCCTCCCTCTCTTCCCGAGAAAGGCCGGCAATACGCATCATGAACTGCGACCCGCTCTCAGATACCGGATCGCGCTCAGGGATGGTTAATCCCGGCAGCGGCAGGGCAAGGGTCTCTGAAATCAGATCGTCGTAGGCACGGTCACCATAATAGCTATACCCTTTCTGTTCAAGGGCAGTGCCACAAAGAATGCTGTGAATGAATCCGTTATACTCGACCTGGGTTGTATGGTATATCTTTCCTTCCGGATTGGGTTTGAAGATGAACTGAATCCGGCGGTCACGTGACAGGTACCATATCAGGGAGTCGGTTTCAGACCTCTTCAGCCTGAATGACCGGGCTGCATAATCCTTCATCAGGCGGCTGCGGTGCCAGGTGCCCCCCTCGGGTGATACCAGCGGTCTGCCATTATAGATAACCACACTGTCATTGTATGCCAGGCAGCAGAGAGAGCGTTCCCGGTCTCCCTTCAGCCAGGTGACGATCTTCTGTCCGTAGAGGTTGTCATCATAGCCGTAGCTGCTGTCGAGGAATGCGATACGCACCACATCGGCCGGTATCTGCGGCCGGCTGCCGATATAGTTGAAGATGAACCGTCCGCCGCCGCTGTGGCCGTTGAGGACCAGCTCGGTCTGCCACCGTGAGAAGAGGGAGGTAATCCGCTCCACGATAAGCCGCGTATCCTCTGCCGGCGATGAAGAGGCAGCACTCCAGGCAGGCCAGCTCAGCCGGTTGTTCTCCAGGCAGGCAACCACAACCGTCCTGTCCCGGATAACATGCCTGAGAAACCGTGTCTGGGCACCGATATGCTGTATATCATACCGCCACTCATCCTCCCCCGCGTTCTTTTTTCCGAAAGTCTCCTCAATGGTATTGCCGTTGGGCAGGGCGTAGAGGATCAGCATGACCCGGTCAGCGGGCCCGAAACCGGAGAGGGGAGCATTGATCAGAATCCTGGTGCCGGGGAATATCGCTTCCGTAACCATCTGTTGCTCATCGTAGCCGGCAGAGACCCTGAAGCCGGGGAGAGGCTGGGGAGAAACCGATCGGCAGAGGGCCAGAACCAGTGCTAAAAGAACCACTTTTCTCATATTCTGACAGATATTGCTATTCGCCGGCAGATAAAAACGGTCTGGCCGGCCCTGCTGCAATTTATCCAGATTTACCTGAATAGCGTGCGCTGACGGCCTACATATATTCCTCCTAATTTTTATTAACTTGCCGGTTATACCTGAAAACCTGACACAGAAGCATGAGTGAAGTGATACTCAGGGCCATGATGGAGCTGTTTGGCCTTATAGTCAAACAGGATGGCGGCATGCGCCAGGAGGAGCTTGACTTCGTATGGGACTTTCTGATCAGCCAGCTGCCACAACAGAATGCCGGGGAATTCATGCAGCTTTTTCTTGAGAATGCCGGGCCGCTGAGATCGGGAGAGGATGATACTCCCCCGGCGATGCTTTCACCAAGGGATTCCCTGAAGGCTTTCAACAGCTGTAAGACGATCAACAGGAAGCTGTCGCAGGAGCAGAGGGTTGTAACACTTATACACTGTATTGAACTGATTGGTTCGTCGAGGCAGTTCACACCCACCCGGATGGATATCATCAACACCATTGCCGAGGTATTCAGGGTACACCACGATGAGTTCAACGCAATGATGAGATTCGTCGGTGAAGAGACCATGGAGGGGTTTGCTGATCCTTCCATGACAATTGTGGTTACCTCGGGGAACAGGGAAGATGAGCCGGTTTCAGATAATTTCATAGCCTTCCTGAAGGTTTCCAGCGTCAATATCTACTTCCTGAAATGCCTGGGTACAGCAGAGGCTCTGCTGAATGGCATACCACTGACATGTGCCAGGGTTTACCCCTTTGCTCCCGGCAGCTATGTTGTTGCTGCACCCGCACCGGCCATCTATTACAGTGACATAGTATCCCACTTCATAACGGGGAAAGGCCTCCATCCGATCACCCTGGTGGCCGAAAAGGTCTGTTACAGTTTCAGGGACGGCACACCTGCAGTCACCAATGTGAGTCTCTCTGCGAGTGAGGGTATGCTCGTCGGCATCATGGGGTCGAGCGGATCGGGAAAGACGACTCTTCTGAACCTGCTGACAGGGCTGATAAGGCCCGACAGCGGCGAGGTGAGGATAAACGGTATCCAGGTGCATGATGATACAGGGCATCTGCAGGGTGCAATCGGCTATGTTCCCCAGGACGATCTGCTGGTGGAAGAGCTGACGGTGTTTCAGAACCTCTTCTATGCCGCATTACTCTGTTGTGGCAGCAAGAGCCGGGCAGAGATAACCGGAGAGGTTGATGCCCTGCTGCGCAGCCTGGGCCTCTATGAGAAACGGGATTACAGGGTGGGCTCGCCGCTAAACAAGGTGATCAGCGGCGGTCAGCGGAAGAGGCTCAACATTGCCCTGGAGCTGATACGTGAGCCCTCGGTGCTCTTCGTCGATGAGCCCACCTCCGGGCTCTCATCGGCCGATTCCGAAAACGTGATGTCACTGCTTAACGAGCTGACGGTAAAGGGAAAGCTGGTGGTGACAGTCCTCCACCAGCCCTCATCCGGCATCTTCAAGAGCTTTGACAGGGTGCTTATCCTCGACCAGGGAGGGTATATGGTCTTTTATGGCAACCCGCTCGATGCGCTTGTTCACTTCAGGAAGCTGGAGGTCTATGTCAACAGCGATGTTCCCGAGTGCCCCACATGTGGGAACGTCAACCCGGAGACGCTTTTTAATATCCTGGAAACAAAAGTTGTAGATGAGTTCGGCAAGTATACCGGTAAGCGGAAGGTGCCGCCTGCCGAATGGGCTGAGGCTTTTGCCAGGAGCCATCACAGGGAGCCATTCACCGAGACCGCCTGTGAGCTGCAGTCAGGACTGAAGAGACCCGGGTGGTTCAGACAGGCAATGACCTATCTGAGCCGCGATCTGCGAAGCAAGCTGGCCAACAGGCAATACATGACTCTGACCCTGCTGGAGGGGCCTGTACTGGGGCTGATACTTGCCTTCATCATCAGGTATATTGCTGATCCCACCTCTGACATATACATATTCCGGGAGAATGAGAACATACCGATCTATGTCTTCATGAGCATTATCGTGGTTCTCTTCCTGGGCCTCACCATCAGCGCCGAAGAGATCTTCCGGGACCGCAGGCTGCTGATGAGGGAGCACTTCCTTCACCTGAGCCGCAGCAGCTACCTGGTAAGCAAGGTGGTATTGCTTGCATTCATCTCTGCAATGCAATCATTCCTATTCCTGATAGTGGCCAACCCCATACTGGGGGTAAAGGGCCTCTTCTTCTCATGGTGGCTGGCACTCTTTGTCACAGCCCTCTTCGCCAGCCTGCTGGGACTCAACATATCATCTGCACTGAATTCTGCCATAGCGATCTATATCGTCATACCGCTGCTGATGATACCCATGATGGTACTCAGCGGCGCCATGTTCCCCTTTGACAAGCTCAACCGCAAGATAGCCAGACCTGACAGGGTACCGCTGGTAGCCGACCTGATGCCCACCCGCTGGACCTATGAGGCACTGATGGTGAGACAGTTCACCGGCAACGAGTATGGCCGCCGCGTCTACTCACTGAACCAGCAGATAAGCATTTCTGATTTCAATACCATCTATCGCCTGCCACGGATGAACAGTGCACTTGAAAAGATCATTCCCGGAACGGGTGACGGCATCTTTACCGAAGAACAGCAGCGGGAGATGAGACTGCTCAGGAATGAAGTCATCACTCTGGGCTCCGCCGGAATCATTTCTCCTTTCTGCGGAGCCGACTCAATAACCCCTTCCCTTTTCAGCAGGGATATGGCGCACAGGCTTGCATCATGGCTCAATGAAGCCGGTAACAGGTACAGTTCGATAGCAGGAGAGGCAGATTTAACCCTCGATAATTACATCAACAGCAATAAAAAGGCACTCACTCAGTTATATAATAGCTACCATAATGACAAGCTGGAAGACATTGTCAGGAAGGTATATGAGAAGAACAAGATGCTTGAGTTCAGAGACAGGATTGTCCAGAATGCTGACCTGATCTACCTCGAACCGGTACCGTCAGGATTACTGGGTTTCCGTACCCATTTCTTGGCTCCGGTGAAGAGGTTCATGGGCCTGAAGATTGATACCTACAGGTTCAATATCGGACTGGTACTCGTTGCTACAATCCTGTTATACATTCTGCTCTATGCAGAGTCACTGAAAAAGGCAATTACATTCCTTGACAAAAGGTGGATAACCGGGAACCGGTACAAAAACCGGAAAAGAGAGTCACTCAATTAGCCTGACCATAACATGAAGCTCTGATGAGAGGAAGAATCATACAAACAGTTGCGGTGATCCTGCTGATAGCTGTCGGCTCATGCAGAAACAGCTCCACCCGCCATGCGGGAGTCGGTTTCCCTGATGAAGATGCTGTACCGGCTGCTGCCGAGGCTGAGAAGCTCAGTGAGGAGGCCGTTGCCGATATTGTGCAGAATATTGCATCACCCGTTGAGATTGCCGCCATGCTTCAGGCAATGGAGGTACCCTTTTCGGCAGCCTTCCTGGCACCCACACAGGGAGCCGAGAGACTCACCACCAACTTCCAGAAGGCAATAATGCTGGGAATATACGGCGCTGACCTGGGATACCTGAATATCTACCATAAGACAGGCAACTCGGTTGATCTGCTCTCAACCATCAAACGGCTGGCCGACGGGTTGCGTGTAGGGCAGTATTTCGACTTTGAGACACTGAAACGCCTATCCACCAGCAAGTCTGACCTCGACTCGCTGCTGTACCTCTCAGTCAGTTCATACAACCATATAGACCGTTACCTGCGTGACAACAACCGCGGTTCAATATCTGCACTGATGATTACCGGTGTATGGATTGAGGGGCAGTATCTGGCCACCCAGGTTGCGCTGGAACATCCGGGAGAGGCACTGAGAGACAGGATAGGCGAACAGAAGATCATACTTGGAGACCTGCTGATGCTGCTGAGACCATACCGTGACAGCAATTCTGAATACAGGTCGCTCTATTCGATGATGGAAAAGATCAGGGAGAGTTATGCGGCAGTGAAGGTCTCTTACCGCCTTGCCGAACCGGAAACGGTCACCGAGGGTGACAGGCTGATAATGGTGCAGCATGAGGAGAGCATCGTTGAGATGAGTGATGCTGAACTGAACGAAATCGCGAGACTGTCAAAAGAGATCAGAAACAAACTAATCACCGGCAGATAAGATGAAAAAGAGTTATCTCATAATAGTGTTGTCGTTGTTGATCAACCCGGTGATTGTCAACAGTCAGGCTGTCACTGATGAGTTTGTGAGCAACTGCGTGCTGGCTGCCGGAGAGAATACGACCTACCTGAAAGACTTCAGGATACAGCTTCCCGGTGCAGCCCCCGAGGCTGACCCGCCGGTTTACAAGGCCAATATGTATCTGATGAAAAACACCAGGTACAGGTTCACCGTATGCAATGCTCCCGGTTCGGCCGGTGAGCTCTACATTACCCTCCATGACCAGGGCAGGGAGCTGATCTCATCCTACAACAGCACAACAGGCAAAAAATACAGCTCGGTCGATTTCATATGCAACAAGACCGGCCTCTATACCCTCTGGTACGGGTTCATCAACGGCAGACAGGGCTCCGGCGTCGGGGTGGTAAGCATGATCAGGTAATCACGGCGCTGCCAGGCTGGCAGGCATGATCAGAGAGTCACAGTGCTGTCAGGCTGGCGGACATGCCCAGACAGCCCGGTGGCGGGAGAGTGATGAGCAGATCAGTTAACCACGGAGTAGGGGTGACGGGAGTCAGCAGGCAAGGCCGGCATGGATCAGGGGAATCAGATCAGTGCCAGATTCTCGAGACAACCAGCGCCACGATCATAATCCAGAACAGTATCTCAGCCACAGTCACCCGCCTGGTGAAGATCATATAGTTTGCAAGAAAGTATGAGAGAGGAATGGCCGCTATTGCGGTCATCTCAACTGATACTGCAGGCACCAGTGCAAACACCCCGACTGCGATAACCGTTATCCAGAGGAAGATCTCCCATGTCTTCCTTGACCTGATCTTACACGTAGGCATGATACGGATAAGATAACCCACTGCAGGTATGAGGTTGATACCCGTCACAATCAGCAGGATCACCAGCGGCCGGCTCCACCCGAAACCGGGAGACTCTGCCAGCAGGTTACCGCTGATAATGGCGGTCAGGTCGGAGAGCTGACCATCAGAAACATACCATACAGCATACATCACCACCCAGGGTAGCAGTGCCCCGGCCAGCCCCAGGATAAGTTCACGGGTATCAGGAGTGCGCAGCATCAGGGCACCAATGATGACAATCGGCAGGAACCATACTGAACCGGCATAGATAAGGCCGGCTGACGATATCATCAGCGCCGCATCAAAGAAGTGGAATGACATGCCGTTGACACGGTATGATGATACCATCCTCCATAGGGCAGCCAGAATAAGCAGCGATGCGGGAAGGGCCGGATTGAGCACCATGCTTCCGAAAAAGAGCGAACTGAGGATGATGTACAGAAAGGCCGGCAGGAAGGTGCGGGCCGGGATAAAAAAAATTGAGACATTGAAGCGTGTCATCACCAGCGCCACTGCCAGCGCCATCAGCATCGAAAACAAGACTGCCAGGAATGGTCTCTCTGAGAGAAGTCCGCCAATGAATCCCCACAGTGGCATGGGCTCGGATAAAAGCTGGCCGGAAAGAGGGGGCGGAGCAATGAGGTGCTGACCCCAGACGCCCAGTGCAGCCAGCAGGATTACCAGTACCGATCCGGCTCCCGACCTCCTGAACAACCTGATCATCTGCTGCGCTTTTTCAGGTCAAAACCTATATCCTTCCTGTAACTCATATTGCTGAATGAGATTGCAGCTGCATTCCGGTAGCTCACTGACAGGGCGCCTTCAATGGTATCTGCCACTGATGTAACCGCCAGCACCCTCCCTCCTGCCGTGACGAGCGTACCATCAACCTGCCCGGTACCGGCATGGAACAGTGTACTGCCCTCCGCCCTCCCGGCAAAGTGTATGGGGAAGCCCTTCCTGTAGGCACCGGGATAGCCGCCTGACACCAGGATGACTGTTGCAGCGGCATCGGGAGAGATGGTGATGTTACGCGATCCGAGATCACGCCGGGCGACCCCCTCAAGCAGGTCATAAAGGTCACTGGCTATACGGGGCAAGATAACCTCACACTCGGGGTCACCGAGGCGTACATTGTACTCCACCACCTTCGGGCTGCCCTTGACATTCATCAATCCGAAGAAGATGAACCCACGGTAGTCAATGCCCTCCTCCCTGAGGCCCGCAAGGGTTGGTTGTATGATCTCCTGCTCAACCTTTGCCATAAACTCCGGTGTGGCAAAGGGTACCGGTGAGACTGCTCCCATCCCGCCGGTATTGCTGCCGGTATCACCTTCGCCGATGCGCTTGTAATCTTTCGCCTCAGGCAGCATCTTCCATGACAGCCCGTCAGTAATTACAAATGCCGACATCTCCGTACCATCAAGGTACTCTTCAATGACCACCCTCTTTCCCGCCTCGCCGAACTCACCAGCAAACATCGACTGAAGTCTGCTGACCGCCTCATCGGGCTCACTGATGATCACAACCCCTTTCCCCGCTGCCAGTCCGTCAGCCTTAAGCACGTACGGGGGTTTCTGTGCGCGAAGATAGTCTATCGCCTCTCCGGAGGTCTCCGGGGTAAAGGTCTGATATGCTGCTGTAGGGATATTATGCCGTTTCATGAACCCCTTTGCAAAGTCCTTGCTGCTCTCAAGCATGGCTCCGGCACGCCGCGGCCCTATCACAGTCACCTCTGCAAGCAGCGGATCAGCCTCAATGAAATCAGCTATTCCGGCAGCCAGGGGCGCCTCAGGTCCAACCACGACCATATCGATCTCGTACTGAATGATAGCTCTACGCACAGCATCAAAATCGAGGGGGTCTGCCGGCAGATTACGGGCCAGCTCAGCGGTACCCGGATTGCCGGGGGCAACAAAGAGAGTCAGCGGCCTGCTGCTCTGCGCCAGCTTCCAGGTGATTGCATGTTCACGGCCCCCGCTGCCAAGGATAAGAATGTTCATTGTGCTGTTCTCTTTCCCGTTCAAAAATAGTGTATCGGCTTTGAATAATCAGCCCTCATAAAGATTAATCATCAGCCGCTGCCATGATTTGGTCAACGACCGGCCCGAACCGGTATCCTTCAGAGAGCATCTTTCCGATAAACCGGTCAAGGTAGTGAAGTGCGCTGCTCTCAGGCTTGTCATGCAGTACAATGACCGACCCCGGGCGAACCCTCCTGGTCAGTATCGAGTATGATGCCTGTGCCGGCAGGCGCTGATCAAAATCGTAGGGCATGATCTCCCAGAATACTATCTGCATGCTCCTTTCCAGTATCCGGTACTGTCTGACCCGAAGCCGGCCGTATGGCGGCCTGAAGAGATTGCTGCAGGTGATGTCGCGGCCGTGGAAGACATCAGCACAATAGGTGCGTATAGAGGTTGTCAGTCCGTTCAGGTGACTGAATCCATGATTGCCTATGGCATGTCCCTGCGAGACTATCTCTGCAAAGAGGCCGGGCTCAGCAATCACACGGCTGCCGGTGCAGAAGAAGGTGGCCATGACGCCATGGCTGTGAAGTATATCCAGTATCAGTGGGGTAGAGTGCGGGTGCGGACCGTCATCAAAGGTCAGGCAGATTGTCCTGCCCCTCTCATCTGCCCGGTAAATGGCATCAGGGTAGATGATTGCTGCCGGGAACGGCCTGCGATAGTTTCTGATCATCGCAACGGCACCTCACTGTAATACCTGTTCAGCTCCTCTGAAGCACGGTCTGCCAGCTCTGTCATGCCAAACCGGTTTGCATGCCGGTAGATGTCGAGCAGTGACTGCAGCGAAATTGAGGCATTGTATTCAATGCCATAGAGTTTCTTTTCAGGCAGGGCGGCGATAAACCTGAGGACGGCAACAGCATTGTCTGCAATGTTGCTGAAGTGTGCGGCAGCAGCCTCCCTCTCGCCGGCCATGGCCAGCGCCTCTCCCAGGTCAATGGCAAAATAGTTGTACGGCATCTTCTCCGGTGGCACCATGGCCAGCCCGCGTTGTGCGGCAGCTACAGCCCTGACGGTGTCACCCTCGATGGCCAGTGATTTTGCCAGCCTGGCGAACTGCCGCCTGAAGACATCAAACATACGCCGGTTGTTCTCATCGAGGTAGACCCCCGGCTTTTCTGCATTGCCAAACCGGAAATCGTTCATCATATGATCATACATCACCCTAGTATCAACCATCCCCTGCTCACCCGGACCCGGCCTGTCAATCTCCACCGGGCTCACACGGTAAGCCATACCCTCGAGAATGAAGTAGTCCTGGAGACCGATATAGGTTGAGGCGGGGACGGTTACCGAGTAGTAGAGCGGCCTTTCCCAGTTGTTGCCTGCCATAAAATCAATAACGGCGAGATCATCCTTGATGGCAACATTCCTGCTGAACCGCCAGATCATCGGATGCAGCATGCGGCCGGCATGCCAGGGCCGGACAGCTCCTGTGGCGATCACGTGGGCTGAATCGACGTCAATGATAAACTCCCTGACCGGCAGGTAATTGAAATAATCACCATGGCCTGAGAAATCGAGCCTGGCATTGGGATCATCAGATCCGGCAAACTCCATGACCAGGCGGATGGGGGTAGGCTGCTTGATACGCTCCTGAACCGGCAGCTGAACACGCTCACCCTCAATATACTTTTCATAAGGCAGGGTGAATGGCAAAGGATCGGATTCAAAGGCCTTGCGGCTCATGGTCTCGATATAGAAGCCGCTCTGGAGGTAGCTCAGGTTGGCCACCCTGACATCGGTGCGGTACCCCTCCACATCCTGCAGATACCACAGGGGGAATGAGTCATTGTCGCCATAGGTGAGCAGCACGGCATTCCTGTCAACCGATGAGAGATAGTTGGAGGCGATATCACGTGCGGTGTACCTGTCAGACCGGTCATGATCATCATAGTTGTTCACTATCAGCAGAAGCGGTACCAGGCCGGTCAATGCTATCCCGGGAAGAACAGCTGCCAGGTGACCGTTCAGGTAGCGCTTCAGCAGGTCGTACAGCATCATGACGCTCATCCCTATCCAGACGGCCCAGGCATAGAATGACCCGGCATAGGCGTAGTCACGCTCGCGCGGCTGGCTGGGGTTCTGATTCAGGTAGGTAACTATGGCCAGCCCCGTCATCAGAAAGAGCAGCATCACCAGCGAGAACCCCCTGCGGTCACGCCTGTAATGCCACCAGAGTCCGGCCAGACCGGCCAGCAGCGGCAGAAAGTAGTAGGTGTTGCGGGCCGGGTTCCTGAGATACTCATCAGGCAGATCAGCCTGGTCACCCAGCCGGGCATTGTCAATGAAGGGTATGCCGGAGATCCAGTTGCCATCCATCACATTGCCGTTGCCCTGGATATCATTCTGCCGCCCGGCGAAATTCCACATGAAATAGCGCCAGTACATTACTCCCACCTGGTACCTCACAAAAAAACGGAGATTCTCAACAAAGGTGGGTATGGTCAGCTGCTCAGCCTCTCCCCCCGACCTCACGGTTATCTTCTTACCCCTGATCTTGCCCCAGTACTCATACTGACGGATATGCTCGGGATCACTGCTGTACATACGGGGGAAGAGTGTCATGAAACGCTTGTCGTACTCATAGCTCGTCTGATAGTATGGTACATACCTGCCATCCTTCTTGTTGTAGCCGTTGATCTTCTTCTTGTAGCCGGTCACCGGAGCAGAGTAGTATTGTCCGTAGAGGAAAGGAGGATGCGGATACTGCGACCGGTTGATATAGTAGATAAACGAGAAGACATCTGACGGATCATTCTGGTTCATCGGGGGGTGGGCGTTGGCCCTGATGATTATGAGCGCAAAGGAGGAGTAGCCCAGCATAAGCACCGCAATCACGGTCATAATGTGATTGAGCAGCTTCCTGCCTCTTTTCAGCGAGTACCATATACCGCCCGTGATCAGCGCTACCAGCAGGATAACATAGATATAGAGGCCGGTGTTGTAGGGAAGGTGCAGGGTATTCACGAAGAAGAGCTCAAACCATCCGGCCACCTTTGCCACCCCGGGTACAAAGATGAAGTTGAGGATCCCCAGTATGAGGAATCCGGCCAGCAGGGCCCGGATGACTCCGCGGGTCGTGGGTCTCTCCTTGCGGAAGTACCACAGCAGCACGATGACCGGTATGGCCAGAAGATTAAGCAGGTGTACTCCTATTGAGAGCCCCATAAGGTAGGCTATCAGGATGATCCATCTGCCCGAACGGGGATCGTCAGCCTCCTCGTACCAGCGCAGGGCCGCCCAGACCACCACAGCAGTGAAGAGAGAGCTGGTACCGTATACCTCAGCCTCCACAGCCGAGAACCAGAAGGTATCCGAGAAGGCGTAGGCGAGACTCCCTGCAGCGCCTGAGAGGAGTATTGCCACTCCCTTTCCGCCGGTGAGATCTTCATCGTCGCCTGTAGCCATGCGGACCAGGCGGGTGATGCTCCAGAAGAGGAAGAGTATTGTCAGTGCACTGGCAAGGGCCGAGAGGATATTCACCGTCACCGCCACCCTGGCAGTGTCACCTCCGGCAAAGAGCGTAAAGAACCGTGCCAGCAGCAGGAAAAAGGGTGCACCGGGCGGATGACCCACCTCGAGCCGGTATGAGCAGAGGATAAACTCACCACAGTCCCAGAAGCTGACGGTGGGCTCAAGCGTCAGCAGGTAGACCACCAGCGATATGGCAAATACTGCCCACCCGGTGATGTTGTTCCAGAATCTGAATACTTCTTTCATCTCTTTTTTCTTTCATTCGATATCATGAAACGCCACGGCATGCTGACCCATGGCTCTCCGGCATAGTCAATCCCCACCCTGGGGCCGGCAGTGAGCTCAGGCCGGTACCCACTCTCCTCGATCCATATCCTGGGTGAGGTGATCAGGTCTTCGCGGTTGAATGAGCTGTCGATGCCCATCCCGCGGGTCACCCGCCCGGGGCCTGAATAGGGTTCTGCTCCCCGTATCAGGACGGCCTGCGGCTCACCGGCCCGCCCTGTCACCACATTCAGCATCCAGTACATACCGTAAATAAGGTAGATATAGAGATGCCCGCCCTCAAGCCACAGCGGTGCGGTACGCGGTGTCAGCCCCCTGCTGGCGTGACAGGCCAGATCACCCGATCCAAGATAGGCCTCCGTCTCGGTGATCATGTATCTCCTGCATCCATCCCCATGATCGATTACCAGGTTCATACCCGGAAGAGACCTGGCTACGGTCACTGCATCTTCAAGGTAAAAGATACGATCTTTTCTCTCCATCATCAAATCTCAGTATGGAATCTTGTCAGGGAGCGCTTCCCAGCGACTGAACACACGGTCGCCCTCCTCGGTCATGCCGCGGACCATGATCAGGCTCCTGCTCTCATTGTCGAGTGAGAGCTCTTCATAGATATGATTGTCATTGAAGCCGGCGGCAGCGGCACGATAACGGTCAGAGGCATAGACCACCCGCCTGATCCCGGCCCAGTAGATGGCTCCCAGGCACATGGGGCAGGGTTCACATGATGCATAAATGGTGCAGTCACCAAGGTCATGTGTCCCCAGTCTCTCAGCTGCCATCCGGATGGCATTTACCTCTGCATGGGCAGTCGGGTCATGTGAGGGTACCACCCTGTTTCCCGCTACGGCAATGGCATCCCCGTCCCTGACAATAACCGCCCCGAAGGGCCCCCCGCCCTCTCCCAGGTTCCTATCCGCCTTCTCTATGGCAAGAGAGAGAAACCGGAGATCATCCCTGCTAATCGTTTTTCCCATCATATAGATTTTAAACCGGGTGTAAAAATAAGAAAAGAATGTTGCCCGGGAGAAAAGAGGTGACCCTCCGGTTTCTGAATAGCCGGATAACAAAGAAATTAAAAAGAGGCCTTATTGCTCAGAATAAAAATATATTGTATTTTTGCAGACCCCAAAAACGGGGTATTTCTTTCAAAATTAATTAATAAACAAAACCTTAGTACAAAGTGAACACTTTAAGCTACAAGACAGTTTCGGCCAACAAGGCGACTGTTGAGAAAGAGTGGGTCCTTGTAGATGCAGAAGGTCAGACCCTGGGTCGGCTGGCATCGGTTGTTGCCCTGATGCTGAGGGGGAAGCATAAGCCAAGCTTCACGCCTCATGTCGACTGCGGTGACAATGTGATCGTTGTCAATGCCGATAAGGTGGCGCTGACGGGAGCCAAGATGGCTGACAAGAAGTATATCAGGCATACAGGTTATCCCGGAGGCCAGAGGGTTGTCACAGCTGATGCCATGATGAAGAAGCAGCCTGAAAGGCTTATCGAGTACGCCGTAAGGGGGATGCTTCCGAAGAACAGGCTCGGCAGGGCCATCTACAGGAACCTTTATGTCTACACCGGCCCTGATCACAAGCATGAGGCCCAGAAACCAAAACCAATCGATTTATCAACCATCAAGTAAAACAAATGGAAGCTATCAACGCTATCGGGAGAAGGAAAGCAGCTGTTGCCAGGGTTTATCTCAACGAGGGCAAGGGGCAGATAACGATCAACAACCGGGAGTTTAAGAACTACTTCCCGAGTGAGCTCCTGCAGTATGTCGTTCTTCAGCCTCTGAACCTCCTCAATGTTGCCGACAAGTATGACATCAAGGTAACCCTTGACGGCGGCGGGTTCACTGGTCAGGCAGAAGCGGTACGTCTTGCCATCACCAGGGCACTGATCAAAGCCGATCCGGAGAACAAGCCGGCTCTGAAGTCGGCAGGCTTCACCACACGCGACCCGCGCGAGGTGGAGAGGAAGAAGCCCGGGCAGCCCAAGGCACGCAAGAGATTCCAGTTCAGCAAGCGTTAGGAGTTCAACAGCAATAATATAGATGCAGGTTTAGTATCTAAATTGCATTGACTTCCCGCGGGAACTACTCTGCAATTGACTTCACAGAACGTAAACTTAACAATCAATCAAAATGTCAAGAACCAATTTCAAAGAGTTACTGGATGCCGGCGTTCATTTCGGACACCTCAAGAGAAAATGGAATCCGGCCATGGCACCGTATATTTTCATGGAGCGCAACGGCATTCACATCATTGACCTTGAGAAGACCGTTGTAAAGATAGATGAGGCTGCTGCCGCACTGAGGCAGGTGGCCAGGTCAGGCCGCAAGGTCCTTTTTGTTGCCACCAAGAAGCAGGCGAAAGAGATCGTTGCCGAGAAGGTGGGCGCAGTAAACATGCCATATGTAACGGAGAGGTGGCCGGGCGGAATGCTCACCAACTTCCCCACCATCCGTAAGGCGGTCAAGAAGATGGGCACCATCGACAAGATGACCACCGACGGAACTTTTGACAACCTCTCAAAGAGGGAAAAACTTCAGATCACCCGCCAGAGGCAGAAGCTTGAGAAGAACCTCGGCTCGATTGCCGATATGACCCGCCTCCCCTCGGCACTCTTCGTGGTTGATGTATGCAAGGAGCAAATCGCTGTGCATGAGGCCAAACGGCTGGGGATACCGGTTTTCGCAATGGTCGATACCAACTCTGATCCGCATGATATAGACTTCGTCATACCTGCCAATGATGATGCAGCCAAATCAATCTCACTGATCGTTGACATCATGTGCCGGGCAATCGCCGAAGGGTTGGCCGAGCGTAAGGCTGAGAAGGAGAAGGAGAGCACCCAGACTGACCGTGAGGAGGCTCCCGCAAGCGGCCGCAGGAAGAGGATCACCGCCATCGATTACGAAGAGGAGCAGCCTGAACTGAGCGAAGACGACACAGCCCAGGATGAGGAGGAGGAGGAAGAGGATGAGGAGCCCGCAGTAGAGGAGCCCGATGAGGAAGAAAACGAATAATATCACAATTAAACAAGAGAAGGAATTATGTCAAATATTAGTGCTGCCGATGTTGCCAAACTGAGACGAGTGACCGGCGCCGGCATGATGGACTGCAAAAAGGCCCTTGAAGAGGCTGCAGGTAATTTTGAGAAAGCACAGGAACTGATACGCAAGAGAGGGCAGGCTATCGCCAACAAGCGTGCCGACCGTGAAGCATCGGAAGGAGTGGTGCTGGCAAAAACCACCCCTGACGGGAAAACAGGCATGATGATATCACTCAACTGTGAGACCGATTTCGTTGCGAAGAATGCCGACTTCATTGCACTGGGATACAAAATACTGGATGAGGCGCTCAAGTCTGCCCCCGCAGATCTTGAAGCACTGAAAAACAGCAAGATTGACGGGAGCAGTGTTACTGACCTGATAATTGAAAAGAGCGGAATCACCGGAGAGAAATTTGAACTCTCATTCTTTGGTAGTATCTCTGCACCGTTCGTTCAGGCATACATCCACCCGGGCAACAAGCTCGCCGCACTGACCGGCTTCAGCAAGGCAGGCTTCGACCCGCAGGTTTACAAGGACGTCACAATGCAGGTGGCTGCAATGAATCCCGTATCGGTTGACAGGGATGATGTTCCTGAGAAGATACTGGAACAGGAGCGTGACATAGCCAGGGAACAGGCCAGGCGCGAGGGCAAGCCAGAGAATATGCTTGAGAAGATAGCCGAGGGCAAACTCAACAAGTTCTTCAAGGAGAGCACCCTGATGAACCAGGAGTTTGTCAAGGACAACAAACTGACCATCAGGCAATACCTGGCAGGCTTCGACAAGGACCTGAAGGCTACCGGATTTGTAAGGTTCACCCTGAACGTCTGATCTGTAACGGGAAAAAGAGATCACAGACCCATACCAGGAGCGGTGTCACAATGACTCCGCTCCTTTTTTTGTTGCCGCGGTGAACCTACCGGCCCTGATTGCGTTGTTCTGTTAATTAATAGTGCAACAGTAATTAACCAATTATCAGTAAATCATGAAAAAGAATATCGGTAAAACAGACATGATCATCAGGCTGGTACTGGCTGCCCTGCTGGTGGTCCTCTATTTCTTTACAGGCAAGGTTGCCGGGCTCATACTTATAATCGTTGCTGCCATACTGGCACTTACCGCCTTCTTCAGGACCTGTCCGCTCTATTGTGCCATCAAGACCAATACGCTGGAGAAAAAAGAGTAGTCATCTGCCCGGACAAGGTCTTTTTCCCGGGCAGGGCCTTTTCCCGGGCGGGGTCTTCTTCCTGGATAAAGTCTTTTCCCCGGACAAGGTCTTTTTCCCGGGCAGGGCCTTCTTCCCGGGAAGGGCCCCTGACCGGGGCTCTTTTTTTCATCATCCTGCCGGCAGGGCACAAAATTTGTTAACTTCGTTACCATTGAAATCTTGACCGTAATGAAGTATAAAAGGGTATTGCTCAAGCTCAGCGGCGAGTCGGCCGGCGGGCCTGAGGGCAGCGGCCTTGATGCCGCGGTGCTGTCACGCTATGCGAAACAGATAAAGGAGGTTGTGGATGGCGGGTGCCAGGTGGCAGTGGTGATCGGCGGCGGCAATATCTTCCGGGGACAGGGCAGTATGGGAGAGGGATATGACCGTGTCAGGGGCGACCAGATGGGTATGCTGGCCACCGTGATCAACAGCCTGGCACTGGAAAGCTTCCTGACAAGGACCGGATGCAGTGCAAAGGTATTCACATCAATACGCATGGAGCCGGTAGGAGAGCTCTACAGCAGTGACAAGGCCTCAGCGGCACTGGAGTGCGGTACCGTGGCAATAATAGCCGGCGGTACGGGCAACCCGTTCTTCACCACAGATACCGCTGCCGCACTGCGTGCCGTGGAGCTCAAATGTGATGTGCTGCTGAAGGGAACACGGGTAGATGGTGTCTATACCGCCGACCCCGAAAAAGACCCGTCAGCACAGAGATTTGAGTCACTCACTTTCGCCGAAGCACTCGACAAAAAGCTCAGGGTAATGGACCAGACGGCATTCGCCATGTGCAGTGAAAATGGCATGAGGCTGATCGTTTTTGACATGAACGGAGAGGGGAACCTGAAAGCAGTCATCGAAGGCAGCAACCGGGGAACGATTATCACTCTCTGAATATTTTTTTAATTTTGTCATCGCCAAAACAAGAATCACTATTATGACGGAAGAACTGGAACTTATCAGGGAAGAGGCCGGCGATCGCATGGAAAAGGCTATTAAACATCTTGAGTACCAGCTTTCACATCTCAGGGCCGGAAGAGCCAATCCACTGCTGCTTGATGGTATCTCTGTTGAATATTACGGTAACCTGACCCCGCTGGCCCAGGTCTCAAACATACACACGCCTGACGCAAGGACCATACTGATTCAACCCTGGGAAAAAAGTCTCCTGGGGGGTATCGAGAAGGCTATCCTGGCCGCCAACATCGGGGTTACCCCAATGAATAACGGTGAAGTGATCAGGATCAATGTGCCTCCGCTGACGGAAGAGAGGCGCCAGCAACTGGTCAAACAGGTCAGGCAGGAGGGTGAAACCGCCAAGATAAGCATACGCTCAGGACGCAAATGGTTTCTCGATGAGGTGAAGACACTGGCAAAGCAGGGCCTGCCTGAAGATGAGGAAAAGAATTGTGAGAAGATTATACAGGAGATCACCGATAAGTATATAGCCCGGGTTGACAAGATCGCCGAGGCAAAGGAGAAGGAGATAATGACCGTATGACAAAAAGGGGAGCCGGCTCCCCTTTTTTATTATCAATGACTGCGAGCTGCCTGTGGCTGCCCTGCCCGCAAACTAACGGTTCACCTTGCCCTCAGTATCAGCTCATACTTCTTTGCCGCCTCCACGGCTGTATCAGAGAAGGGCTCCGGATAGAAGCCGTTATTGACATAAGTGTCTGTCTGTGAGAGATAGAAGGGGCTCCCGGGAATGCCTGATGTGCCGGTCGGGATAACGGTAAGCGACCGGTCCCAGTCAGCCGTATTGAAAATATGTCTCTCAGAGGCGCCATGATTGGCCCTGAAGCCCTCTTTCCATGAATATGGTTCAACGGTGTGGTAACTGCCGCCTACCGCATAGCTTTTAGAGTTGAGTTTCAGCAGCCTGTCGAGTATCTTCACCCCTCCCATCGGGTGCTCAAGGGTCAGGGTATGTATCTGCCCCCACTGCCAGCGGCGCCCCATCGGGCCGTAGCGGGCGGTTAGGGTATCCACTGCAGAGATTATACTGCGTGCAATTATCATCTCCATCGTCTCCACCTCCGGGGTGGTGATATCGTCTACCCACTCATCAGGCCCTGACACGATCATCTTATAGATATAGAAGTCGTGCTGCTTCCCCAGGGGTGCACCATAAAGCTCGCCGAGCTCATCATGCAGCAGGTGGCGGGCCAGCTCGATCCTGATAAACTCAAACAGCGTAGGGGCAATAAGAGCGGCATCCATTGAATAATCCCAGCCCTTAAGCTCATCAATGGCGGCCGCCACGCCCTCACTCCGCTGACCGATGGTCTCTGCGCCGCTGAGAAGAAGAGGGGTAAGCATGGCCGCATAGGCAGAGTGATTGTCGGTAATCATCCTCCTGAAGTCTTCAATGCCCAGGATCTCCTTCGCGGCAGCCATCTCACGTATCCGCATGATACGGTAGGGCATTGAAAATTCTCCGGAGATGAAGAAGGGATAAGTTCTGTCAACCGTACGCTGGTTTGCCGACGAGACAAATCCGTTCTCAGGGTTGTATGATGAAGGGAGCAGTTCAAACGGCACATAGCCCTTCCACTCATATTCATCGGTGTCACCACGCCTGGGAAGCAACCCTGTTCCCTTCCGCATCGGGATGCCGCCTCCCGTATTGATGCCGATATTCCCGTTCACATCAGCATATGCAAAGTTCTGACTTATTGACCTGAAGTGGCTCAGGGCAGCACGGAACTGATCCCAGTTCTCTGCCCTGTTAAGCTGGTAAACCGCCCTGATCTCATCACTGTAGTCATAGCCGCTCCACTTCATGGTGAGTACCACACCTTCAACGTTCTGCATCCCGGATATGACCGGGCCGTGATGGGTGTACCGGATGATACGTTTCTGTGCCGAGTCATCATTCATCTTCAGTGTGTGTTCCACATCCTTGAAAGGAAGCCACTCACCGTTGTAATTATAGAAGTTGCCGGTTGAATCGACACTCTCCACGAAGAGATCAATATCGTCTACCCCGAGGTTGGTCAGACCCCATGCGATGTGTTTATTGTGCCCGGCAACAATGTATGGCTCACCAGGGAAGATCACCCCGGTCACATTGAGCTTCCCGGGAATGACCTGGTGGACCTGCATCCAGAACCCCGGCACATTGAACCCCAGGTGCATGTCATTGGAGAGAATGGGCTTGCCGGTCTCGCTCCTGCTGCCCGACACCGCCCAGTTGTTGCTCCCCGAGAGGGTGACTATACCGAGCTTCTCAAGCTCCTTCATCGAGCCTATGGCCGAGAGCGACTGCACCATCAGCTTCTCGTCAATCCGGTAATCAGGAAAGACCACCTCATCAACAAGATTCCAGTCGGCAACAAGCTGTGAGGCCTTCTCTTCACCGAGCTTCATCAGCAGCCTGTAATTATTGATCTCGTTTGACAGGTTTGATGAGGCAAGATCCCATCCGATGAACCCGATGATATTGGTAATATCGGTCATAGTCCATGGCTCTGGCTGGTAACCCAGGATCCTGAACTCCGGCGGCAGTTTCTTGCCGCATTCGGCTATCCAGGCATTAACCCCGTCGGCATATGCCTGCAGTGTGGCAAGAATTTCCGGATCTTCCCGTTCAAGCACCATCTTCGACTTGTCGGGCATGCCCAGGGCACGCAGGAAATGGTCGGTCTCAAACATGTCACGGTTGAACAGCTCCGAGAGGCGGCCATAGGTGGCATGTCTTACCATATCCATCTGCCACAGCCGCTCCTGTGCGGTTATGTAGCCGGTAGCGAAATAAAGGTCATGCTCATTCTCAGCATAGATATGTGGCACACCGCGCTCATCACGGATAACCCTGACATCTGCCTTCAGACCGGCGAGGCTCTTTTCACCACTGAGCCCGGGCAGGCCTGACTTGCGCAGCGCTGGCACAATGACAACTCCTGCCAGCAATACCGCCACGAGAAGTGCGGCTATGATCATCAGTAGGATTTTAAGGACTTTCATAATCGTTCCGGTTAGTTTTGCATAAACTTACATAAAATCATCGTAGCCGCTATCTGCCACAGGGAATTCAAATGATACCGGCCGTGAAAATGGCAGGCAGGCCGGGGCAAAGTGCCATTCCGCAGAAACAGAACTGATATCTGCCACCTGATTCATCTCCTGAAGAAAAGCCTGCTCCCTTCAGGGCAGTCACGGCATATCCCGATCTGCTTCCGGTCGGTCATGACCTGTCTCCTGAATGCCCTGTATTGTTCTCCGTGCCAGATCTCCCGGAGAGTCTGATCATTCAGATTTCCCATCGCATGATCACCGTTCTTGTCATAGCAGCAAGGTACCACATCGCCGTCGCATGTTATCACTGCCGAGCGCCACATGCGCAGACATCCCCTGTCAGCTCCCCGGCGTGATCTCCAGGTCTCCGCATCTGTTCCGCTTTCTCCCGTTGATTCCGCTGCTTCCCCCCTTGCCCTGACATACCTTGCCCGGTGCGGGTCAGTGGGCATCCACTCCCCTGCCCGCACCTGATCGAGCACCTGCATGCTCTTGACCACAAAGCGCGCTCCGAGAACTGCCGCAAATGCGGCTGCCGCAGCCACCTCATGCTCATTCCCCTTATGTACAATAAACTGCAGGGTGATCCTAAGCCGTGATCTCCTGTGACGCACCGTCTCTGCCAGCAGCCTGACAGACCGGGTGACCTGCCCGTGGTCTCCTCCCTTCCTGTAGAGTCCATAGGTCTCAGGTGTGACGCCGTCATATGATATGATGATCTCCTTCAGCGGAGAATCAGCGAGCCGGATGCAACCCTCCCGGTCAAGCCAGTGACCATTGGTGGAGATCACCGGCCGCATCCCCCTGAAGAGTCCGGCAATCCTGAAAAACTCAGGATGCATCATAGGCTCACCCTGGAAACTGAGCCATGCCGAAAGAGCCCTGCCCCTGAGCTGAGAGGCAACAGCCGCAGCCAGGTCATAACTGATGAAACGGCTATGGCGGCGGATCAGGCCCCTGCCTGTAACACACTCAGGACATGCAAGATTGCATACACTGCTCACTTCAACGCTTACTGCCGGCGGAAGCGGCGGATGCAATGAAATACCGGTCAGACGCCGGAGGGCATAAGAGAAAACAGAGTAACTTGCATTCAGGTAAGAGAGTGCCATACCAGAGACAAATGAACAATTTTTTTGTCAATCCTTAGGGGAAAAGCGTCTCTTCCGGTCATATATACAGAGTAATTAACCGGAGAGCAATTAAAAAAAAAGTAAAATGAGAACCAGACTCTTTTTATCAGTCGCTGCTGCACTGCTGTTCAGCCTCCCTCATTCAGCTGAAGGCAGTCTGTCAGCCGCCGCCACTCCTTCACCGAAGGAGAGGCCTCAGCAACAGGTAACAACAATCCGCGGCCGGGTGATTGATGCAGAAACCGGTCAGCCGCTGGTATTTGCAGGCATAACCGTGCAGGAGACCAATATTGCCACCGTAACCAATGTCGAGGGTGAGTTTACCCTGAAGGTGCCCCCGGAGGTGACGGGCAATATTGAGATCTCATATGTAGGCTACAAGAACAAGGTCATGAACATTGATGACCTGAAGACCAACGGGCACCGCAATGTTATCAGGCTTGAGACGGCACTCATATCGCTGCAGGCAATCGTGGTCAAGCCACTGGTACCCCAGGAGATCATGGAGATGGTGCTCAGGCGTATTGAAAAGAACTATCCGACAGTGGCCAATGACATGACAGGCTTTTACCGCGAAACCATCCGGAAGAACCGGAATTATGTCTCTATAGGCGAGGCGGTGGTGGAAGTCTTCAAGGCTCCCTACCAGAATGATCTCAGGTATGATGCCGTGAAGATCTACAAGGGAAGGAAGAGCAATGACGTGGAGAAGATGGATACCGTCCTGTTCAAACTGCAGGGAGGGCCCACCACCACCCTCTATCTTGATGTGGTAAAGAACCCTGAGACGTTCCTGACCCGTGAAGCACTCTCACAGTATGATCTCGAACTGACCAATATCGCCATGATTGATGACCGGTCAAACTACGTGATAAACTTCTACCAGAAGCCGTCGGTCACCACACCGCTCTACCAGGGACGTTTCTATATCGATATAGAAACCTATGCCATAGCTCAGGCAGAGTTCGCCTTCAACCTTGAAGACAAGGAGGTGGCCGCATCGATGTTCATAAGGAAGAAACCGGTCACCATGCAGGTAACCCCTGAACTGACCTCGTACCTGGTAAGATTCCGTGAGGTTGATGGCAAATGGTACTTCTCCCACTCAAGAGCAGAGGTCAGGTTCAAGGTGAACTGGAAGAAGAAGCTCTTCAATACCAACTATACCACCATGTCTGAGCTGGCAATAACTGACCGTACCGAGGAGGATGTGGTAAAGATCACCGGGAAGGAGCGGATGAAGCCCACACATGTCTTTACCGAAGAGGTGTCGGCATTTACCGATCCCGAATTCTGGGGCGACTATAACGTTATTGAACCCGACCAGAGCATTGAGGCAGCCATACGCAGGCTCAGCAGGAAGCTGAGATTCAGTGACAGGGTTGAGTAGGAACCAGCGATGCTGACCCATGGCAGGCGAAGGCGAAATAATCAGGAGGATCAGACAGGGCGACAAACAGGAGTTCGGGAGACTGTTCAGATCCTCCTATGCTGCACTGGTTCGCTATGCCACTACCCTTACCGGAGACCATGATCTCTCAGAAGAGATAGTGCAGGAGCTCTTCTACCGGCTGTGGCTGGGCAGGGAGAAGCTTGATATTGACAGCTCCCTGAATGGTTACCTCTACCGGTCGGTACACAACAGGGCACTGCACCATCTTGAACATCAAAAGGTTGCCATGCGATATGCCGGAGAGGTCATTGCCGGCGCTGAAGAGGTCGCCGATCCGGTCACCGACACCATCTACTACAATGAACTGAGGGAAAAGGTGGAGAAGGTGCTGGAGAGACTGCCCCTGAGATGCAGCATGATATTCCGGATGAGCAGGTATGAAGGCCTCAGGTACAATGAGATTGCAGAACGGCTCTCTGTCTCGCTGAAGACGGTGGAGGCAGATATGGGAAAAGCATTGAAAGAATTCAGAAAAGCACTTTCAGAATAATGAAGAATACAAGAGATACCGCCAGATGGGATGAACGCGAATGGGCAGGCGCTGCCGCATGGTTCTCAGGAGAGGAGAACGGCGATGCAGAGGCGGCAGCCCTCCTTTCCGGAGAAGATCCTGAACTGGGAAATAAATGGAACTCACTGAAGCAGCCGCAGCGGCCGGTTGACGTTGAGCGGGCCTGGGAGAGGGTCAATGCCATGATTGAGGCGGCTGAGCAGCCGCCGGTCTCCCTGCTCCTGCACCGCAGGAGCCTGACAGGAAGCCTGGCACGGATCGCTGCCATGGTAGTGCTTGTCACTGCCCTCGGCTGGCTGATATTCGATGTGACCGGCAGCCGGAAGCTCACTGTGGCAGATGCAGGTGACGAGAGAAATATAGAAATAGTACTGGCTGACGGAAGCAGGGTCTTTCTCAACAGCCACAGCAGCCTCACCTACCCGAAAAGGTTCGGCGAGGGAGCCAGGATGGTCTCACTCAGGGGCGAAGCCTACTTCGAGATCACAGCAGACCGCCAGCACCCCTTTATCATCGATGCCGGCAAGGCAAGCATCGAGGTGCTGGGAACAACATTCAACGTGATCACCGAGAACGGGCACAATGAGGTTGAGGTTTATGTTGCGTCAGGCAGTGTTATGGTGACCGGAGAAAACGGGGCACATACAATTACGGTCAGCCCGGAACATATCGGGAAGATCTCTGCCGCAGGCTCATCTACAGAGCCCAATACCAACCAGAATTACCTGGCATGGCATACCGGGATGCTCACATATGACGGCGAGCGGCTCGGGATCGTCTTCAAAGATCTCAAACGCGCCTTTGACCTCGAAATAAGGGCAGGCGATCCGGAGATAAATGACTATCAGCTTACCTCGCCCTTTGAGCAACAACCCAATGATACCATTGTTAAACTGATTTGCACTACCTTTAACCTCCGTTACGTCGTGAAGGATGGGGTCTACACCCTCTATCGCTGACATACCGGCAGGAAAGACATGGAGACCAGGAGAGCAGTGAGTTATGCGGTGGCCCTGGCTGCCGGCCTGCTGCTGTTCCCGATTCATCTGCTCTCACAGGAGAGTACTCTTGACAGGCATATCAGGCTGACGGGTAACAGTATCAGGGTATCCAGGGCAATGAGTGAGATCACACGGCTCACGGGGTACCTCTTTACCTATGACACCCGAATCATAAACACCAGCCGGTCATTCACGCTTCCTGACCATGAGATACCCCTGAAACAGTTGCTTGACTCGGTCGCCGGTGACACCGGAACGACCTATCTTATCCAGGGCAGACACATCATTCTCTACCGTGAGGCTAACCCCGGCGGAGAAACACTATGGCCTGCCGATCCGGATCACCCATTCCGGCAGATCAGCGGAAAGATTGTTGACGAAGAGACATCTGAGCCCCTTCCCTATGCAACCATCGGTATCATCCACCGGGGAAGGGGTACCGTTACGAACCTTAACGGCGACTTCATCCTCAGTGTAGGGCCCGAACAGATTGACGATACCCTTGCCGTTTCTTACCTGGGATATATAACCAGGCGACTGCCGGTAAGAAGCCTTCCGGGCAACATCATGACAATAACCATGGAGCGCGACTTCATACCCATACCCGAGGTGATCATCAGGGTGCAGGATCCGTTGCAGATACTCACCAGGACCGTCTCGGCCATCCCGGCCAATTACGGCACTGTACCGGCCATGCTGACCGGCTTCTACCGCGAAGGGACATACCGCCGAAAGGAGCCGCAGATCTATTCAGAGGCGGTGGTCAGGGTCTGGAAGAGCCCCTATGCACGGTCACTGCTGAATGACCAGATCAAGGTTGTCCGCAGCAGGAAGATCGAGAACCTGGAGGCCAGGGATACCCTTGCCGTCAGGCTGAAGGCCGGTCTCAATGCCACACTCTCGCTTGACGGTATCAGACACCTGTTCGATTTCCTTGATCCGCACTCATTCTCCGCATATGAATACCACCTTCGTGACATTGTAACCATTGATGAACAGTCAGCATGGGTGATCTCATTCCGGCAGAGGGAGTGGGTTGACGAACCGCTGATGCAGGGTGACCTCTACATCAGCACTGACAATTACAGTCTTATCCTGGCTGAGTTCGAGGTCAGCCCGCACCATGTGGGGCAGGCGGCAGAAGCATATATCAGCAGGCTGCCGAAAGGGTTTACAATGAAACCCGAATATCTCCGGTACCGTACCCGCTACCGAAGACTCGACGGCCTGACCGTCCTTTCACATGTCAGGGGAGATCTGGGATTCCTGGCAAGAGGTCAGAGGAAGCTCTTTTCAAGCCGTTTCAATCTCTTCTTCGAACTTGCGGTCACCGACTACAGCACTGACAATGCAGTGAGATTTGACCACGAGGAGCTGGCACCGGTTCATGCTGTCTTCTCACGGACCATTAAAGGATATGATGCCGGGTTCTGGCAGGGATTTGACTTCCTGAAACCCGAGGATGACCTTGTGGCAGCCCTGGAGAGGCTGAAGGTGAGACTGGCCGAGTTCAATGAGGAGCCTGTCAGTAACTCTCCAGTATCCGGTAGAGTGCCGAGAGATCAGGAGTGAGGATAATCTCTGTCCGCCGGTTCTTCTGACGGGCATCCACCGTCTTTGCCGGATCAACGGGCATATACTCGCTTCGTCCGGCAGCCACCAGCCTTTTGGGATTGATATGTGTATCCTGTGTCAGCACCCTCACCACCGTTGTGGCCCGTTTGACGCTCAGATCCCAGTCGTCGGTTATCTGCTGTCCGGCTGCGGCCCGGTAAGGTACATCATCGGTATGCCCCTCGATGGTAATGGTGATGTCCGGGTTTCTTTCCAGCAGTGCTCCCAGCTTGCGCAGTGCCGTACGTCCGTTGGCATCGATCTCGTAGCTTCCTGTCTTGAAGAGCAACTTATCCTCCATCGAGACATAGACCTGTCCGTTCCTGGTGGTGACTATCAGCCCGTTATTCTCAAACCCGAACAGTGCCTCAGACACCTTCTCCTTCAGTGCCTTCACCGCCTTCTGCTGTGCATCGAGCATTCTCTCCAGCTCAGCCAGCCGCGTATTCCGCTTCTCCAGCTCAAAGGTCAGCTCCTCAAGGGCAGCCTTCTTGGTGTCGAGATTCAGCTCAAGGTCACGCATCAGGTCCTCCCTCTGCTTCAGCTCTGTCTGCGCCTGTCGCAGCTCTGCCAGCAGCCTCTGTGTCTCCTGCGCACGCCCTGCCACCAGCTCCGCCTGGGCACGCTGCAACTCGTCATACCTGCCCGAGAGACGGGTAATGTCATCGCGCGTGCGGGTGAGCTCGGCACGGCTCTTCTCAAGCTCGCCGGCAAGCCGGCCGGTATCATCGGTGAGCTGCCTGGCCCTGGTGGTCAGCTCACGATTTGACATGGTCAGCCACAGGTTCTCGGCTTTAAGCGAATCGCGATCAGACAGCATTATCAGATACTTGTCTGTCAGGGTATTGTATCGCTTTCCCGTAACACAGGACGCTGCCAGGAATACAATCAGCAAGGCCGGCAAAACAATTTTCGCTGCTCTCATAGCCATACCGGTTTTAGTGTTCGATCTTATGCGAATTAAAGAATAAATGGCCAATTGTCCTCCAGGTCACGGCAGGTTTAATTAACAGAATAGCTAATAAAATTCAGCGAGATCCTGCCGCTAATATCCAGCGGAACTCTGCCGCTGCGGTGCTGCGATCGCTTCCGCCTGCCACGGAAAGCTGCAGATAAAAACAAATTATAAGTATCTTTGCGCCTGCAAAAGACAAGCTGAACAGATGGTATCATCACAACGGCTGTTAGACAGAATTAATTCACCGGAGGATCTCAGGAAACTTGACAAGCTCCAGCTGGTCAGGCTCAGTGATGAACTCAGGCAGCATATAATTGATGAGGTGAGCTCCAATCCCGGCCATTTCGGTGCCAGCCTGGGAGTGGTGGAGCTTACCGTTGCACTCCATTATGCCTATAATACCCCCTATGACAAGATAGTATGGGACGTAGGGCACCAGGCCTACGGCCACAAGATACTCACCGGCCGGAAAGAGCAGTTTCACACCAACCGGAAATACAAGGGTATAAGCGGCTTCCCCCGTATGTCAGAGAGCGAGTATGATGCGTTTGGCGTGGGGCACTCCTCAACCTCCATCTCGGCTGCGCTGGGGATGGCCGTCGCGGCACAGGCAAAGGGCGAGAAGCGAAAGGTGGTGGCTGTGATCGGCGACGGGGCACTGCAGGCCGGGCTGGCATTCGAGGGACTTAACAATGCCGGCAACCAGAAAGCCGACCTGCTGGTAATACTCAATGACAACAATATCTCCATTGATGCCAGCGTAGGCGCCCTCAGGGAGTACCTGCTCGATATCACCACCAGTCGTACCTACAACAGGTTCAAGGACAAGGTGTGGAGGCTGCTGGGACGCTACAGGAGGGTAGGCGCAAAAGCCAGGATACTGGCTTCACAGATAGAGGGAGGTATAAAAGGCACGGTGCTCGAACAGAGCAACCTCTTCGAGGCACTTAAATTCCGGTACTTCGGCCCTATAGACGGGCACGATGTCATGCACCTTACAAGGGTGCTCGAAGACCTGAAATCAATACCGGGCCCCAAGCTGCTGCACTGTGTAACGGTAAAGGGAAAAGGCTTCCCGAAGGCTGAAGAGCAGCAGACAGTGTTCCATGCCCCTGGCCGGTTCGACAGATGCACCGGAGAGCTGATAAGACCGGCCGGAAAACCCAGATTCACGCAATACCAGGAGGTCTTCGGAAAAACTATACTTGAACTGGCCAGGCAGAATGAGAAGATTGTGGGTATAACACCCGCCATGCCCACCGGCTGCTCACTCAACATCATGATGAGGGAGATGCCTGACCGGGCATTCGATGTGGGCATCTGTGAACAGCATGCCGTCACCTTCTCGGCCGGACTGGCGGCCAACGGGATGGTACCATTCTGCAACATCTACTCGTCATTCATGCAGCGGGCCTATGACCAGGTGATACATGATGTGGCGATACAGAAGCTGAAGGTGATATTCTGTATGGACCGCGGCGGGCTGGTGGGAGCTGACGGAGCTACTCACCACGGCTTCTTCGATATAGCCTTCATGCGCAACATTCCCGGCATGATCACCGCGGCACCGATGGATGAGGTCGAACTTCGCAACATGATGTACACGGCACAGCTTGACAACACTCCCGGACCATTCAGCATACGCTACCCGAGGGGTACCGGGGTGATAAGCGACTGGCAGCAGCCGTTCGAAGAGATCGCTGTGGGAAAGGCCAGGCTGATAGGCAGCGGAGACGATATTGCCGTGCTGAGCCTGGGACACCCGGGAAACTTTGTTGCTGAGGCGGCTGAACAGCTTCGTGAAAAGAAGATAACCGTACTGCACTGGGACATGCGCTTTGCCAATCCGCTTGACGAGGAGGTGCTGCACAGCGTGATGAAACGGCATAAGAAGATCATCACCGTTGAGGATGGCATGATCAAGGGAGGCTTCGGTAGCGCAATACTCGAGTTTGCGGCTGACAACAGGTACAACGTTGAGATAATCCGCCTGGGGATTCCCGACTATTTCGTGGAACACGGTACCCAGGAAGAGCTGTGGCATGAATGCGGCTTCGATACCGAAGGGATCAGGAAGGCCATCCTCAGGGCGACAGACAGACAGCAATAGTTTCCAAACCATACCGGGCCGATGAAATACAGACTTATCCTTCCGGCACTCCTCTCACTCTTGATCATATCATGTTCCACGACACCGCAGGAGGAGTGGATACCGCTCTTCAACGGGCATGACCTTGATGGCTGGGTGATTAAGATCAAGGGCTCACCCCTCGGTGAAAACTACCGGAACACATTCAGGGTTGAAGAGGGGGTAATGAAGGTTGACTACTCTGAGTATGACAGCTTCAGGCTCGAGTTCGGGCATATCTTCTATCATGAGCCCTTCAGAGCGAATCACACCCGGTTGAATTCAGGAAGGTTGAGCTGCTTGACCTTGGAAGAAAAAACAAAAGAGGGAGATAACGTCTCAAAAGAGCACGGAATTTTCTAATTTCGCAGACTGCGTGAGCCCCCGCTTCACCATGCCCGGATGGCGGAATGGGTAGACGCGCTGGTCTCAAACACCAGTGGCAGCGATGCTGTGCCGGTTCGAGCCCGGCTCCGGGCACCACGGCAACTCCCCGCCCTCTGACGGGGAGTTGTTATTTTAATCGCCCCCGACTCTCCTCTCATGATTTTGTTTAAGTTTGGGTCTGCTAACAACCAGCCCTATGACTAAAAGTACCCGGATTGAATCGATTGACATCATGCGCGGACTGACGCTCCTGCTCATGCTCTTCGTCAATGACCTCAACATGAACGTGGCCCCCGCCTGGATGGGTCATATGAAAGCCGACTTCGACGGCATGGGTCTTGCCGACTGGGTCTTCCCCGGTTTCCTCTTCATGGTGGGCATGTCGATACCGTTTGCCATAACCAGCCGCTTCAACAGGGGCGAGTCTAAGCTGAAGGTACTGCTACACATCATTATCAGGACACTCAGCCTGCTGCTGATAGGTGTGCTGATGCTCAACACCGGCAGGGTGAACCCCGAGACTACCGGCATGAACCTCAACCTATGGGCGCTGCTGATGTACCTCTCGGTATTCCTGATCTGGAATGACTATCCGAAGGAGAAGCGGAAAGGTCTCTACACTCTGCTCAGGCTGGCCGGTGCAGCACTGCTGATCGTACTGCTGATCATCTTCAGGGCAGGTCCTACAGAAAGCCCGGGATGGCTGGTCACTGAGTGGTGGGGCATACTGGGCCTGATCGGCTGGGGTTACCTGGCTGCAGCACTGATCTACCTCGCCTTCCGCGACTCGGTGCCGGCAGCAGCGATCTCATTGCTCTTCTTCCTGACCCTGAACATCCTTGACCAGAAATGGCTGCTCGGTTTCCTCAATCCGGTGCGACCGGTACTGGGAGTGATCATTGGCGGGAATGTGCCGCTCATAGTGGTGACCGGACTGCTGGCCGGGGTACTGATAAAAAGGATGAAGGGAGGAAGCCACGAGCGGATGATTATCCTCTTCGCTGCACTCGGGGTGGTGTCACTGGCGCTCGGGTTTATCCTGAGGAAATGGTTCATCATCTCAAAGATTTTCGGTACTCCCAGCTGGGGCATGATCTGCAGCGGCATCAGCTTCCTGGTCTTTATCCTGATCTACTGGCTCTCCGATGTCAGGGGGCACAGGAGATGGGCCACGGTGGTGAGACCGGCCGGGAAGTACTCCCTCACCACCTACCTGGCACCCGATGTCCTCTATTTTGCATTCTGGCTCTCGGGAGTACAGGTGCTGATCTATAAAAATTCATCGTCACCGGTGGTGGCAGTGCTCGGATCAATAGCCTGGGCACTGCTGATGGCCGGACTGACCGCCCTGCTGGCAAGATTCGGTATAAAGCTGAAGCTGTAGCTGACCGGTGAGAAAGGATACTCCGGTTGCCTGTTGTTGTCAGAGTGACCTTATCATAGACTGCCGCCTCACCCTGTTGTCCAGGGACGCTCTCTTTGCAGCAGGCCTTGTCAGGATGGAAAGTTGTGTCAGGTCTCGCTCCCGGCCTTACGGGAATTCTTGCTTTGCAGCAGGTCTCGTCAGGAGGAGCTGCTGTGGCCAGACCTCTCTCCTACCCGTCTTTCGTATTCGGCGATCATCGCCTCCCTTGATACCGGCTTGCCGTGTCCCGGGAGAAATGTCTCACATCCGGTATCGATCAGCTTCTTCCAGCTGCGCAGCAGCTCATCCACATCATCGGCAAAGGGAGGGAAGGGTGAGCCGGGAATGGTACCGATGATCGAGTCGCCCGCTATGGCCACCAGTTCATCTATCACCAGGGTGGAACTGCCGGGTGAGTGGCCCGGGGTATGAATCACGCAGCCGTTTATGCCGAAGCGGTTCAGGTCGAAACGGTCACTGAAGGTATGGTCAGCCGTGACAGGATCATACCTGAAGACCTGCCCCATCTTCCTGCCCACGCTCACCAGTCCCCTGGTCACCGCATAGGTGCCACGGGGTATCGGCGTATCGCCGACAGCCAACATGCCAGCCTCTGCCTCATTGACAACCACCTCGGCACCATACCCGGAGGCCAGCCAGGCAGCATTGCCGGCATGGTCAAAGTGGGTATGGGTAAGCACTACCGCCTCAGGCACGATACCCCGCCGCTCAAGCGCCTTTTCAATCCTGCCGCGGTCAAACGAGATGCCCGTATCAACCAATATAGTGCGGTTGTTCCTTGTCACTGCGAATATGTTGCACCGGGCCGGTGTCAGCCGAATCACCGAGGTGCCCCTGCCGGTATCATCGATCTCAATCATATCACTAAGATAAAACAGTTCCCGCTTTTCAGGACACTTTTGCTGCAAACAGTGGTATCTTTGAATCAGATATCAGAAAAGGTACGGATATGACAATTCCCATCTACCAGGTCGATGCATTTGAATATGGCCCCTTCACCGGCAATCCCGCAGCGGTATGCGTTCTCACCGTTCCGGTCACCGAGGATACGATGCAGAAGATTGCCATGGAGAACAATCTCTCCGAGACCGCTTTCATCACCCACGGAAAGGATGAGTGGCTGATCAGGTGGTTCACCCCGGTCACTGAGGTTGACCTGTGCGGGCATGCCACCCTGGCATCGGGTTTTGTGGTGCTCAATATTCTCGAGCCCGGGAGTGAGGAGGTGCGCTTCCTGTCGCGGGTGATGGGCCACCTGACCGTCAGGAAACGCGATGGCCTGCTCGAGCTCGACTTCCCGGCTGACAGCGTCACGCCCTGTGAGCTGCCTGAGCTGATAGGCGAAAGCCTCGGGGTGATGCCTTCAGGGTGCTGGAAGGGGCGAACCGACTACCTGCTGCTCTATGATGATGAAGAGACCATCATGCAGATGCAGCCCGACTTCCGGAAGATGGCACAGTGTGAAGCCAGGGGCATAATAGTCACTGCACCCGGCAGTGACGCCGATTTCGTGTCACGCTTCTTCGGGCCGGGAGCAGGAATAGATGAGGATCCGGTCACCGGATCGGCACATACCACCCTGACCCCATTCTGGGCAGAACGCCTCGGCAAGAAGGTCATGAGGGCCAGGCAGCTCTCGGCACGGAGAGGAGTGCTCCACTGTGCCCTCAATGGTGACCGCGTAGGCATAGCAGGCTCAGCACGGCTTTATCTTAATGGAGAGATCAGGGTATGACTTAGGGCAAAAACTGTTAAGTTTGCCGGCGTAAAAGAGAAAAATGACAAAAAAGGATACGATCCATCCCTACGGGGAGAAGCAGGACCAGTTCGACAGGCGCTACCTGCGCATGGCTGCAGTATGGGCAGAGAACTCATACTGCAGGAGGCGGAAGGTGGGAGCACTGATAGTAAAAGACAAGATGATCATCTCTGACGGATACAACGGTACACCGGCCGGATTTGAAAATATCTGCGAAGATGAGAATAATGTCACCAAGCCATACGTTCTACATGCAGAAGCAAATGCCATCACCAAGGTGGCCAGGTCAAACAATTCAAGCGAGAATGCCACGCTCTACATCACCGACTCGCCCTGCATGGAGTGTTCCAAACTAATAATCCAGTCAGGCATAAGGCGTGTCGTTTACAGCAACAGGTACCGTAACCTTGAGGGGCTGAGTTTGCTGGAGAGGGCCGGTATTGAGCTTGTTTACATTGATCTTGGAGAGAGAAAGAATGAAATATAACAAAGCCTACCTCCCGCTGATCATCGGGGTGGCGATAGCTGCAGGTATCCTGATAGGGTTCTATATGCCCCATCCCCAGGCCAGCCTCTATACCAGCTTCCCCCCCTCCAGAGACAAGCTCAGCCGCATACTTGACATCATCGAGTCTGACTATGTTGATACAGTCAGCCGCAACGCCCTCGTTGAAGAGGCAATTCCGGTCATGCTCCGCAAGCTTGACCCCCACTCGGTCTACATACCGGCCACCGACCTGGCCCAGGCCAATGAGCCGCTGCAGGGCAACTTTGAGGGAATAGGGGTCTCATTCAACATGCTCACCGATACCGTACTCATCATCAGTACCATCAGCGGCGGGCCATCTGAAAAGGCAGGAATAGTTGCAGGTGACAAGATTATCTATGTGGGTGACTCTCTGATAGCCGGCAAGGGTATTCCCGATGAGGATATTGTCAAAATGCTGAAAGGCCCGAGGGGAACAAAGGTGGAGCTGAAGATAGAGCGCAAGGGAGCACCCGGCCTGCTGCCATTCACCGTAGTACGTGACAAGATACCGCTCTACAGCGTTGATGTGGCCTATATGATGACTGACGAGGTAGGTTATATCAAGATATCCAACTTCGCCCTGACAACCCATGAAGAGTTCAAAAAAGGACTGATCGAACTGAAAGGCGAGGGGATGAAGAAGCTGATCCTCGACCTCAGAGGCAACTCGGGAGGGGTGATGGATGCTGCCACAATGATCGCCGATGAGTTCCTTCCCCAGGGGAAACTGATCGTATTCACCATGGGCAAGTCAACCCCCAGGCAGGAGATCAGGGCAACCTCAAAGGGAGAGTTCGAGACAGGTGAACTGGTTATACTTATAGATGAATGGAGTGCCTCTGCCAGTGAGATACTTGCCGGAGCCATACAGGACAATGACCGGGGAACAATCATCGGCCGGCGCTCATTCGGAAAAGGGCTGGTGCAGGAGCCGGTAATGTTCCGTGATGGCTCGGGGATGAGGCTTACGGTAGCGCGGTACTATACACCCACCGGGCGGTCTATACAGAAACCGTATGACCAGGGTATCGAGAAATACTACCAGGACCTTGCCAACAGAATGATGCACGGCGAACTGAACGAGGCGGACTCGATCAGGCTCAATGACTCACTAAAGTTCACCACACCAGGCGGCCGGACTGTTTACGGCGGCGGGGGAATCATGCCAGATATATTTACCCCGATCGACACATCCGGCATTACTGATTATTTCCTGGCAGTAAGGAACTCCGGACTGCTCTACAGGTACGTCCTGAAGTATACCGAAGAGAACCGCCCTGCACTCAGCCGTTTCAAGGATCTGGGCGCCCTCGATGAATGGCTCTCAAAACAGGATCTCCTGTCAAAGTTCGTAACCTATGCCGCCCAGAACGGCATACCTCCGAAGAGAGATCAGATAGCCGTATCAGGCAACATCATGACCATTCAGCTGAAGGCATATATAGCACGTAATATGCTTGACAACAAGGGCTTCTATCCCATATGGCAGCAGATTGACAAAACCCTGATGGAGGCACTCAGCTATATCGAGTCGCTCTGATCTGCTCCGATCTGCAATATAAATAGTTGTTATCATTCAAGCTATTTAATAAATCTCTTCCGGCAGTGCCGTTATTACCTGCAAGTGTATAGAACGGTACCGCAAAGTTACAACCCAAGAAAGTGAATATTAATCTAATAAAAACATAAAACAAAATGAGGCTTAACCTTTTAACCTTAATTGGCATTTGCATAGTTGGCTTAGTAAGCTGTTCGGAGCAAAATATTATTGAGATTCCATTAATTCAAAAGAACGGATTTGGCTATTTTCCTTCAGCTCTGAGTGGAGTTTCGCCTTATTCAGAAGATGAAAATAATCCCTGGAAAGAAACATATCTGAAGGTGTCGGGGGTACCTGAAAATTGGACAGAAATTAAATATGGTGATATTGAGACAAATATTTATCAATCGGTTTATCAGAATTATATACTTGGTAATATCACTCAAAAAAGATATGAAGAATTACAAAAGTCATGGGACTGGAAGCCTGACACCATGGAATTATCAAAAGAGCCTTTAAAAACTAAAATTGCATTCGCATATGGTAAAGATTCAACGGGACAGTTGAAAATGATAGTTGATGCAAATAATAATCTTGACTTTAATGATGATGATAGTTTTATTCCCTTTCAAATATCTCCAAACGAAAATATAAATATAGATTCGATAGCATTAAACAAAGCCATAACCGTATCCTACGAGAGATTTATGGATAATAAAATAGTAGAGGTAACTACACCGCTATTTATAGCATACATGAGTCAATTCAACATGTTTATGAGTAATTTCCCTCAATATTCCATAGCAAATTTCAAAGGAGAAAAAATTGCAGTTTGCCCAGATAGATTTACAAATCTTTCCTATAAAAACCCAAGCATTGTTTCAATTAGTGACAGTTTAAAGGATGGAGATAAAATTAGTCCTGAAAATTTAATTTCTAAAAATGAATTTATTGAAATCAAAGGTGTTCTTTATAGGAATCTAGGTGTTAACCTGAACAAAAACATCTTAATTCTGGAAAGAATTAATTTGTCGAAAAATGACTTATATTCTACCCAAATTGGATTTAAACCTCCCTCTTTTGAAGGTAGGGATTTTGCAGGCGGCTATAGTATATCGCTGGATGAATTAAAGGGAAAATATGTTTTAATTGATTTTTGGGCAGTTTGGTGTAGTCCATGTCTGGAGGAAATACCTAATCTGAAAAGGTTGTATAAAATGACAGATAGAGAAGATTTTGAGATTGTTGGAATTGTAGGAGAAAGCTCACCTGAATCATTGAATAAAATAATTATTAAAGATTCTATTAATTGGCCGCAAATTCTGTCAACAGACTCCAACACAATTAGGGAAGATTACGGTGTACAGGGATTTCCCACATCCTTTCTATTAAATAAGGAAGGATTTATAATAGCAAAAGACTTGAGAGGAAAAGAATTAGAAGAAAAAGTCCTTGGATTATTAAAAGAATAAACACCGGCAGGTAACAGCCAGTTTGCCGCAATGGCGGGTAAACGGCTTCGATAGAAAGTTTTCGGTAAATTGAAAGTTCGTTCTTCGATTGAAGTTTATTGGAAAAATCCACCACTTCGGCAAGCTGGTCAATCTCCCGGTCGACCTCTCCTGCAGCCCTTAACACTTTTCTCTGCGAATTTTGCACCATGCCCTGCAATTACCATTCTATCCCTGCTGCAAACTCTTCCAGCAGCTGGGCAGACCTCTCCGTTTCCTCTATGAAGCCGAGATGTCCTGACTCTTCAAGGATCTCTACCCTTGCATTTGCCGGCAGCATGATGTCACGCAATGCCCTCTCAGGGGTGAAGTAAAGATCATGTCGGCCCAGTATCCAGAGCAGGGGTATCTTCCCGCTTTCGACGATGTCTCTGCGTGAAGGCCTGACAATCATTCCGTTGAGCATCGCAATGATCCCCTCGCCGGGGTTGCGCGATGCGATCCGTTTTGACCGCTCCAGTTCAGCCGTCATTGAGCCGAGGTTGTGCCTGGCAAACATCATGCTCACATTGCCCGGATACATGATATTCTTCTTTCCGGCACTCACAACGGCAATCTCGCGGTTACGTTTAGCGATAGCCTCAGGCGTGTCGGCATGCGGGTGCGAGTGAAACAGCACATAGCCTGCCAGCAGCTCAGGGTAGAGCTCTGCAAATGCGAGGGTGACATATCCGCCCAGCGAGTGACCCACCATCAACACCCTTCCCGTGCCGGGGCGCTTCTGCCCTCCGGCTGCTGCGGCTGAGGGCCTTCCCGTTGAGTCAACGCTGCCTGCATTGGTCTCCACACTATTTTCCACACCCTCGCTCAAGGGGGACCTCTCTTCTCCTATTGCGCCGGCCTCACCGGCAGGCACCATGACTGCATCACTGATCACAGCCCTGGTTGCTCCCGCCAGGAACTCCATGGTATGGGTATCACCGCTGATTCCCGATGAGCCGTGCCCCGGCAGATCAGGCATGATGACACGGAAGCGGTATGCCAGCCTCTCAGCAAGCGGCTCCCACACCTCGCCGGCCTCAAGATAGCCGTGCAGCAACACCACAGGCCTCCCATCACCCCATACGGTATAGGATAGCGCTGTGCCTTCATATTCCAGGCTTCTCTTCATTGGTCATTTGTATTGGAACAAAAACTTTTTAAATTTACGAGGAACTATTTATTTTTTCTCTGATCATTCAAATAACCCAGCTAACTAAACCAAAAAGCCGATGAACAAAATCCTATTCTCGGCCGTCTCGAAGAAATTTGTGATGGCGCTCGCCGGTTTGTTCCTGTTGCTCTTCCTGCCTGTCCACCTCGGCATCAACCTGATGCTCCTGAAGAGTGATCCGGAACCGTTCAATACTGCAGCTCATTTCATGGCTACCTTCCCGCTGGTTAAGGTGGTGGAGATAGTTCTCTTCCTGACCATCCTGGTACACATTACCTACGGCATCATGCTGCAGATACAGAACTGGATGTCCAGACCTGTCGGTTACAGGGTGTGGAACAGGTCATACACCACCCCCTTCTCAAAGTTTATGATCTATACAGGCGGCACGATCCTGATCTTCCTGGTAATCCACTTCTTCAACTTCTATTTCATCAAGCTGGGGATTGTTCCCGGGGACCCGGAAGACTTCTACTCGGTAGCTTACCAGCTTTTTGCCACCCCCGGTTATGTGATACTCTACTGGGTCTGCTTCCTGCTGCTCAGCTTTCATCTCTATCATGCACTCCACTCAGCCTTTCACACTCTAGGGTGGACCAATGAGTTCTGGAAGCCTGTTGTGAGGGGCATTGCGCTTATCTATGCCATCGTTATACCGGTCGGATTTGCGCTTATTCCGCTTGTAATCTGGCTCATCAAATAATCAGTATACCCTGAAACCATGATAACTCTCGATTCAAAAATTCCTGATGGTCCGCTTGAAGAGAAGTGGACGAGATACAAGGCCAATGCCGGGCATGTCAATCCGGCCAACAAGCGCAAGCTCGACATCATAGTTGTGGGTACCGGCATTGCCGGCGCTCCGGCAGCCTCGGCCCTCGGTGAGATGGGGTACAACGTCAAGGTCTTCTGCTACCAGGATACCCCGCGGCGTGCCCACTCGGTGGCTGCCCAGGGAGGCATCAACGCTGCCAAGAACTACAAGAATGACGGCGACAGTGTTTACCAGCTCTTCTATGATATCATCAAGGGAGGCGACTTCCGTGCCCGTGAGGCCAATGTCTACCGCCTGGCCGAGGTATCAAACCTGGTGATTGACCACTTCACGGCAATAGGTGTCCCCTTTGCGCGTGAGTATGGAGGTACCCTCACCACCCGCTCATTCGGCGGTGTACAGGTGTCACGTACCTTCTATGCACGGGGACAGACCGGCCAGCAGGTGCTGCTGGGAGCCTACTCGTCACTCAACCGGCAGATCAGGGAGGGTACCGTGACCATGTACCCGAGGCGTGACATGCTGGAGCTGGTGGTGGTTGACGGCAAGGCGAGGGGAATCATCACCCGGAACCTGCTTACCGGCGCTATAGAGAGACACTCGGCGCATGCTGTCGTGCTGGCTACGGGTGGATACGGCACCATCTACTACCTCTCCACCCTGGCAGTCAACTCGAACGCCTCCGCAGCGTGGAAGGCGCACAAGCAGGGAGCACTCTTCGCCAACCCCAGCTTCGTGCAGATACACCCCTCCAGCATACCTCAGATGAACGAGTTCCAGAGCAAGCTGACCCTCATGTCAGAGTCGCTCAGGAATGACGGCCGTGTATGGGTGCCAAAGGAGAAGGGCGACAAGCGACATGCAAATGAGATCCCCGAAGAGGAGAGGGACTACTACCTCGAACGGCGATACCCGGCTTTCGGCAACCTGGTGCCGCGTGACGTCGCATCACGGGCAGCCAAGGAGAGATGCGATGCAGGGTATGGTGTGGGACCTACCGGGCTGGCAGTCAACCTTGACTTCCGCGATGCGATAAAAAAACAGGGGAAGCCGGCAATCGAGGCCAAGTATGGCAACCTCTTTGAAATGTACAAGGATATAACCGGCATCGACCCCTATGAGGAGCCGATGCGCATCTACCCAGCCGGACACTACACCATGGGCGGGCTGTGGGTTGACTATGAGCTGATGACCACCATACCGGGGCTATTCGCCATCGGCGAGGCCAACTTCTCAGACCATGGTGCCAACAGGCTGGGAGCCAGCTCGCTGATGCAGGGGGCAGCCGACGGCTATTTCATCCTGCCATACACCATATCCAGCTACCTGGCACCGGAGATCCGCACACCACGTATAAAAACCGACCTGCCTGAGTTTGATGAGGCGGAAAAGCGGGCCGTGGATCAGATCAACCGGCTACTGGCCGTCGGTGGTGACGAAACCGTCACATCATTCCACAAGAGACTTGGGAAGGTGATGTGGGACTACTGCGGCATGACCCGCACTGAAGAGGGACTGACAGAGGCACGCAAGAAGATCAGGGAGCTCAGGGAAGAGTTCTGGAAGCGGGTAAAGGTACCGGGTAAGGTCGATGAGGTGAACCAGGAGCTGGAGAAAGCGATAAGGATCGCCGACTTCCTCGAGCTGGCAGAGCTGATGATCATCGATGCGCTCAACAGGAAGGAGTCGTGCGGGGCACACTTCCGCGAGGAGAGCCAGACGCCCGATGGCGAGACACTGCGCAGGGATGATGAATATGCCTACGTGGCGGCATGGGAGTACAAGCCAGACGCTGACCCCTTGCTTCACAAGGAGCCGCTGAAATTTGAATTCGTTGAACTGAAGCAAAGAAGCTACAAATAATAAGAACCGATCAGTTAACCAGATATGAAGATCAAGCTTAAAATATGGAAACAGAGAGATGCTTCGTCAAAGGGTCGCTTTGCCACCTATGACCTCGATGGTGTTTCTCCCGAGATGTCTTTTATCGAGATGCTCAACTTTCTCAATGAAAGCCTGGTACTGAAGGGTGAAGAGCCGGTTACCTTCGAACATGACTGCCATGAGGGTATCTGCGGCAGCTGCGGCATGTATATCAACGGCCGCCCGCACGGTCCCGTCAGGGGTCTTACCACCTGCCTGCTCTCAATGAGATACTTCAAGGATGGAGATACCATAACCATCGAGCCGTGGAGGGCAAAGCCCTTTCCGGTGATCAAGGACCTTATGGTTGACCGTAGCGCGCTTGACAAGATCCAGGAAGCCGGGGGCTATATCAGCGTCACCACCGGCGCAGCCCCCGAGGCAAACTCTATACTGGTCAACCACAAAAAGAGTGACCTGGCCTTTGATGCGGCGGTATGTATCGGTTGCGGAGCCTGTGTGGCAGCCTGCAAGAACGCCTCCGCAATGCTGTTTGTCTCGGCGAAGGTGTCGCAGTACGCACTGCTGCCACAGGGTCACCCCGAAGCGAAGGACAGGGTCAGGGCCATGGTGGCAGAGATGGACCGCCAGGGATTCGGCAACTGCTCCAATACCGGCGCATGCGAGGCGCAGTGCCCCAAGCAGATCAAACTGTTCAACATAGCACGGCTGAACCGCGAGTACTACAAGGCATTCTGATACCCTGCGCCTGACTAACTCCTGCAGGCTGCTTCTACCTCGTCAACCGTTTTGGGCGCCGGCTTGCCCAGCAGGCGCGACCCGGTGGGGGTGATAAGCAGGTCATCTTCAATACGGATGCCGCCGAAATCAAGGTAGCTCTCCACCTTCCCGAAGTTGATGAAAGCCTTGTTGATTCCCTCAGCCTTCCATTTGGCCACCAGCTCGGGTATGAAGTAGATACCCGGCTCTACGGTAAAGACATGGCCCGGCTTGTACGGCAGTGCAAAGCGGAGCGACTTGAGGCCGAACTGGGTACTGCGCTTCACCTCGTCATTGTACCCCACATAATTCTCACCCAGCCCCTCCATGTCATGGACATCGAGTCCCATCATATGCCCCAGGCCGTGCGGCATGAAGAGGGCATGTGCACCGGCGGCCACCGCCTCATCAACATCACCCTTCATGAAACCGAGCTCCTTCAGTCCGGAAGCTACCGTGCGGCATGCACCCAGGTGGAGGTCGCGGTTCGAGATACCCGGACCGGCATTCTTAATGGCCTCCACATTGGCCTTCAGCACAATCTCATAGATCTCCTTCTGGCGCTGGCTGAACTTCCCTCCTACCGGGGTGGTACGGGTAAGGTCAGCAGCATAATGCAGGTTTGACTCGGCGCCACAGTCGGTAACCATCATCCTGCCCTCCCTCAGCACATTGACATGCACATGGTTGTGGAGCGTCTGGCCGTTAATGCTGAGAATGATCGGAAATGAAGGGCCTGCTCCCCTTGAAAAGGCAATACCCTGCAGCACTCCGTAGATCTCCTGCTCAGTCACACCAGGCTTGCACATACGCATGGCGGTAACCTGCATCTCGGTGGTGATATCGGCAGCCTTCTCTATCTCAGCCACCTCAACATCTTCCTTGATCGACCTCAGCCCGACCACAGACTTGATCAGCTCAACCGAGGGCTGACTGGTCATCTGGACGGGGTTCTCGTCCAGCAATGCGCCCAGGGTGATCTTCGTCTCAGCGCGGTAGGGAGGCAGAAAATGCACCTTCCTGCCGCGGGCCAGGGCCTCCTGTATCATGACATAGAGCCTTGCAAGAGGATGACTCCTGGTAATGCCTGCACGGGAGGCCAGCTCGGCAATAGATGGCTGAGGGCCCATCCATATGATATCATCAACAGTGAAATCATCTCCGAAAAGTATCTCATCACCGGAGTCGAAATCGATCACCCCGGCAAGATTGGGAAGATCAATTCCAAAGAAATAGAGAAAATCACTGTCCTGCCTCCAGTGATAAGTATTCTCCGGGTAGTTCATCGGTGCTTCGACATTTCCGACAAACAGACCGATACCATTGTTAACCAGCTCCTTCAGCCTCTTACGGCGCCTAATGTAAACCTCTTTTTCAAACATATCAGAATCTCTTTTTGGTCCAGAAATGCTAAGGTAGCAAGAGCAACCGGATTTTTCTACTAAAAAACACAATTTAAGTGCGAAGAGTATTGTTATATATACATTAGACTATATATTCGCATTTCAGAGCATTTCAACCATCAGCATATGCCCTATCGTCGTCTTCCCAATACCGATTCTGCGCGTCTGAGAGCTTTGAAAAAGGCGCTGGAAAAGAGCAAGGAGATTCCGCCTTTCAGGCTTGCCTTCTCTATGAAGACTCTTGTCAGGATTCAGTCATTTCTGCCGATGTTTGAGAATGCCATCAGCCATCAGCGTCAGACACTTGCCAACCAGGCAGGTAAGGCCAAGGCTAACCAGGAGACTGCACGGAAGGCGAGGCTCTACCTGACCCACTTCCTCAGGGTTATGAATATGGCTGTGATGAGGGGGGAGCTGCCGGCCGAGAGCCGCACATTCTACGGTATTGCTGCTGAAGATAGTACTCTGCCCTCCCTGGCCACCGAGAATGAGCTTGTGGCTTGGGGCAAAAGGATAATCGAGGGGGAAGAGTACCGCATCAGAAAAGGAAGTACCCCGGTAACCAACCCTACGATAGCGGTTGTCAAAGTGCGGTATGAAAAGTTCCTGGAATCACGAACACATCTCAAGACCATCAACCGTCGTGCAGCCGAATGTGTGAGTCGTACTGCCGGAATGAGGCGTGAAGCTGACGACCTTATTGCCACGCTCTGGAATGAAATAGAGGCAAAGTTCTCTTCACAGCCCGAAGATGAGAGAAGGACCAGTGCCGAAAAGTACGGTATCGTCTATGTGTTCAGAAAGAGCGAAATGATACCGCAGGCTGATACGCCCACCCTTTTCAGCGTCGACCAGGTAAACAGATAGGGGTACCGTGATACTCGGAAACACAATATTAAGGGAGAAGCCTCTCTTCCTGGCCCCTATGGAAGATATCACCGACCCCTCTTTCAGGTATATCTGCAAGATGTTCGGCGCCGATCTGATGTATACCGAATTCATCTCCTCTGACGGACTTATCAGGGATGGGATCAGCAGTGTCAGAAAGCTGGATCTTTTTGATTATGAAAGGCCTATGGGTATACAGCTTTACGGCCATATCGTGGAGTCGATGGTGGAGGCTGCCCTGCGTGCCGAGGAGGCCGGGCCTGACATAATCGATCTCAACTTTGGCTGCCCTGTGAAGAAAATCGCCAATCGAGGCGCCGGTGCAGGCATGCTCAGGAATATCCCGCTCATGCTCGAAATGACCGGAGCAATCGTCAGGGCAGTAAAAACTCCGGTCACGGTGAAAACCAGGCTGGGATGGGATGAGGATAGCAAAAATATCACCGAGGTGGCCGAACGGCTGCAGGATATGGGAATTGCCGGACTCACCATCCATGGCCGCACCAGGATGCAGATGTACCGTGGGGAGGCTGACTGGACACTGATCGGCGAGGTGAAGAAGAATCCCAGGATGCATATCCCGATAATCGGCAACGGCGACATAAACAGTCCGGAGATAGCCGCTGAAATGTTCGACAGGCATGGGGTCGACGCAATAATGATAGGTCGCGCCACTTTTGGCAGGCCATGGATCTTCAGGGAGATTCGCCACTATCTCGATACGGGAGAGAAGCTGCCCGGGCCTACCGTCAGGGAGAAGGCCGGTCTGGCCGCCCTGCACCTCGACAAGTCGCTCGAGCATAAGGAGGGGAAAAAGGCAATCTTTGAGATGAGGCGCCACCTCTCCAACTACTTCAAGGGCTTGCACGGATTCAAGGAGACACGACTCAGGCTGGTGACAACCACCGAACCTGATGAGATACGGTCAATCCTCACCGAGATAGCCGAAAGGTGGGGCGATATGCAGAGCGACGTTGAAACCGGTGTCTACGGCATCTGACCTGAATATCAATAAACTGAGCTGATAATCTGAATAACTCCTTAAGCGGTCTCTGCCCAAACCGGTTATGCCGGCGGAGTGACCATTGCAAAAAGTCTCTCGGCACTTCTCCAGCGGTATTTCCAGGCCATTATCAGGAGGAAAAGCAGCGACATGATTACCAACCCTGCAAACTCATGCCACGGGCTTATCTCAAGCTGCTCATAGAGAGCTGCCGTCTGCAGAGCAGAATCCTTATGGGTAACCATTACCGAGAGAAAGACATTGTTGGCGGCATGGGCTCCGATAGCCAGCTCAATACCGTCATCCATCATTGTCACAATCGCAAAGACCAGTCCGAAAAAGATATATTGGGGCATCATGACAAGGAACCCGTACTCCTTGACCTCGGGATTGAGCCCGTGTACGAAGCCGAAGAGCACCGATGTGAGCAGGATGGGAAGCCACCGGTTTCTGGTCAGCACGGCGAATCCCTGCATCAGGTAACCCCGGAAAATCACCTCCTCGAAGGCCGCCTGCAGGGGGATCAGCAACAGTGCAAGCACCGCCAGCAACAGCAGGGAACCGGAGGTGTTGTTCAGCCTGAAATTGTCCGGATCGCCCTTCAGTGAGAAGAAGAGCCAGAGCACTGAGACTGCAATCCAGACGAGCGCAGCAATAAGGATCCTGTCCCAGCGCAGTCTCCTGCCGCCATTGACTACCGACATGAATTTTCGTCCATGCAGAGGCTTGACCAGCAGGATGATGGTAAGCAGTGCCAGTACAAACGGGAAGACCATCACCAGGAAACCCAGATTGGGGTCGACACCCATCTTCTCAAAGTCAGGCATGCCGCCTGACCCCAGGGCTTCATCACCCCCTGCGGCTATACTGCTGAGTGTGATTATGACCAGAGGTATCGCCCCGATAATGTTGGCGACAATGAACGGAAGCACCAGCCCGAGAAAGTATCTCCAGAAAGAGTTCTTCCCACTGAAGGCTGCTGCCATAAAAGGAGTCTCCCGTGTAACTGAATCTCTGGCGTCAGAGGCAGGATAGCCATCAGAGGCGGGCTCTGCAAAGACCGGACTCCCGGACATGCGTGCGGCAGGATCAGATGAATCGGATTCTGAGGACGCTGTGCCGGGAAGCACCTCGCCGTAACTGTCAGATAATGCGGTCCTACCTGAAACTGAACCAGTGTGCTCACCGGTGGAGCGATCTGACAAAAGATTATCTACGGACGCTGAACCGCTCAGCTCTTCGCCGGAGGGGTCAGACGGGGGAGTCATTGCCGGCTCCTGCCGGTCAGTCTTCTCTCCAGAAAAATCGGAGTGGCTTGAAACATCTTTGTCTTCCATATTTCTCAACAGTATTTCCGGATTCACAAGCAAAAATACAAAATGATCTCAGACTGGGGCCAGATTGTAAAACCGCAGATTTTAATATACTTTTGCCCGGTTATCATTACGCAGATCCTCAGTTTTAGTATGGCTAACGAAGACCTTTTCAAGAAGCTGGTCGCTCACTGCAAGGAGTACGGCTATGTTTTTCCCTCAAGCGAGATTTATGACGGACTTGGCGCTGTCTATGACTACGGTCAGTACGGGGTTGAGCTGAAAAACAATATCAAGAAGTACTGGTGGGACAGCATGGTGCTGTTGAATGAGAATATTGTAGGTCTCGATTCGGCTATCTTCATGCACCCCGATATCTGGAAAGCCTCGGGGCATGTTGACGCTTTCAACGATCCGCTTATCGACAACCGCGACAGCAAGAAGCGTTACCGTGCCGACATGCTGATTGAGGAGCACCTTGAAAAGCTCAGTGAGAAGATAGAGAAGGAGGTTGAGAAAGCCAGGGGACGTTTCGGAGAAAAATTTGACGAGGCGCTCTACCGTTCGACCAACCCGCGCATACTGGAGACACGCGGGAAGTATGATGCGCTTAATGAGAGGTATGTAGCCGCCATGGCCGGTCCCGATCTGGCAGCCCTCAGACAGATAATAATCGACAACGGCATAGTCTGCCCCGTTTCCGGTACAGCCAACTGGACAGAGGTGAGGCAGTTCAACCTGATGTTCTCCACCGAGATAGGCTCAACCGCCGACGGAGCCATGAAGGTCTACTTGCGCCCCGAAACGGCACAGGGTATCTTTGTCAACTTCCTCAACGTGCAGAAGAGCGGCCGCATGAAGATACCGTTCGGTATAGCACAGACAGGAAAGGCCTTCAGGAACGAGATCGTAGCACGACAGTTTATCTTCCGCATGCGCGAGTTTGAGCAGATGGAGATGCAGTTCTTCGTCAGGCCGGGTACCGAGCTCGAATGGTACAACCACTGGAAGGAGGTTCGCATGAGGTGGCACCGCGCCCTCGGTTTCGGCGATGAGAATTACCGTTTCCATGAGCATGATAAGCTGGCACACTATGCCAATGCCGCCGCCGATATCGAGTATCGCTTCCCGTTCGGATACCGCGAGGTGGAGGGAATTCATTCGCGCACCGATTTCGACCTCCGGCAGCACCAGGAGTATAGCGGTAAAAGAATGCAATACTTTGATCCTGAAATCAATGAATCATATATTCCCTACGTTGTCGAAACCTCTATCGGGGTTGATCGCATGTTCCTCCAGGTGATCGCCGCCTCATACTATGAAGAGGATCTGACCAAAGAGGATGGCATCCCCGACAGCAGGGTGGTGCTGCGTCTGCCGTCAGTGCTTGCCCCGGTGAAGCTGGCGGTGATGCCGCTGGTGCGGAAAGATGGCCTGCCGGAGATATCGCGCAGGATAATCGACGACCTCCGATTCGACTTCAACTGCCAGTATGATGAGAAGGACTCGATAGGGAAGCGCTACCGCCGGCAGGATGCGATCGGCACACCCTATTGCATAACCATTGACTATCAGACGGCGCAGGATGAGACTGTAACCATCAGGTACCGCGACTCCATGCTGCAGGAGCGGGTTCCGATAGCCCGGCTGAGGTCTATCATTGCTGACAAGGTCAGCATGCAGGAACTGCTGAAGAAACTGTGATATGGACAAAGGGCCGGAAAAGGTTCTGATAATCACCTACTACTGGCCTCCCAGCGGAGGAGCCGGCGTACAGCGCTGGCTCAAGTTCACAAAGTATCTCCCGGCATACGGGTGGACACCGGTGGTGCTCACCGTGAGGCCCGACAGCGCCGCCTATCCATACACTGACAACTCCCTCAGCGATGAGGTGCCTGTTGATGTGACGGTTCACCGTACCGGTGCGGTGAACTGGTTCGCACTCTACAACCGCGACCAGTCGAAGATACCCCACTCAGGATTTGCCTCGGGAACGGAGAGGGGGTTGAAGAGCGCCATAAGCCGCTTCATACGCGGCAACTTCTTTATCCCCGACCCCCGCAGGGGCTGGAACCGGTCAGCCTTCCGCAAGGCGCTCGGGCTGATCAGATCTGAGAATATCAGGCACATAGTCACTACCAGTCCTCCCCACTCAACGCAGCTCATCGGCCTCAGGCTGAAGCGCCGGCTGCCGCACCTTAAATGGGTCGCTGACCTGAGGGATCCCTGGACGGAGATCTACTACTATGATATTTTCAGGCCGTCACTACCGGCCAGGGCACTCGACAGGAACCTGGAGGGAAGGGTGCTCCGCGGAGCTGACATGATAACGACGGTGGGCCGCAGTCTGGTAGAGGCGCTGGCAGCCAGGGTAGGCGACAGCAGCAAGGTGCATCTGCTGCCGAACGGATATGATGAGGAGGATTTCCAGTGGGTAAAGCCCTCCCTGCCGGAGCGGTTCACAATAACCTATGTCGGCACCCTGTCGGGAGCCTATCCCATAGGCGGCTTCATTGAGGCGGTGAAGGGGATAACCGTCAGGGAGAGGCCGGTTTTACTCAGGTTCGTGGGAACGGTGCCGGAAGAGATACGGTCACTATTCCCGGCCGACGGGAGTGAAGAGGCGCCTGAATTCATTACCTATTGCGAGCATCCGGAAGCCATAAGCTTTATGATGAGTTCCAGCCTGCTGCTGCTCATCATCCCTGATCACTCCTCGGCCAGATCAATACTGACAGGCAAGCTCTTCGAGTACCTGGCAACCGGCAGGCCGGTACTGATGCTCGGTCCCGCTGATGGTGACGCCGCACAGCTCCTTTTGCGATGCGGGCATGATGGCATCTTTGACTACAATGACGTTGAGGGTATCAGGAATTTCATAATGCAGGTGGTCGGGGGGAAGGCGCCAAAACCCAATGACCATCATCTGGGATACTCACGGGAGAAGCTCACAGAGAAGCTGGCTGGACTGCTGTATACCCTTTAATGATCAGCTGCCGCGAGCGCCATAGGCAGCAGCGCTTATCTTTTTCCTTCTGAACCTCTGCGAACACCGCACACCCGCCGGGTCAAACTCATCCAGCAGCCGCCAACGTCCTTGGCAGCAGCCTCTTATCTCTTCCTCTTGAACCTCTCCAGAAACTGCAAACCCGGCAGGTCAAACTCATCCGGGAATCGCTGCCGGCATTGGCAGTCCCCCTTATCTCTTCCTCCTGAACCTCTCCAGAAACTGCAAACCCGGCAAGTCAAACTCATCCAGCAGCCGCCACCGCCATATAATGGCACCAAATATTATGGTAACCAGCAGGCTCCTTACGACAATATCAGGCAGAAGGGGGAGCTTCGGCAGGAGGTAACCCGCCGCCAGGGCAGCCACTCCGGTAAATGTCATCTTCAGGTGTACGCCTGACCAGGGCCACAACCCGAACCGCCTGCCGGCCAGTAGCACTCCGAGCAGGCTGTAGATAATGTTAGAGATCATGGCTGCCAGCGCTGCCCCGGCTATACCAAGCAGCGGTATCAGTATCATATTGGTGATCACAAAGAGCGCGATGAAAACCAGCATCAGCCAGGTCTGATACCTGTAAAGTGCAGAGGTGCTGAGAAGCACGTTGTTGACCCCGATTGAGCCGTTTACCAGGTTGCCGATGCCTATAAGGATTATTACGGCGGCGCTCTTCGAATAGGCGTCAGGCAGCAGCCTGAAGATATTGTCAAGGTTGACCAGCAAGCCGACAAAGATTAGTAGTCCCACCGCATACTGACTGATGCTGCTCTTCACATAGAGGCTCCTGATAGTCTCCAGGTCATTGCTTTTCCATGACTCCGCCAGGAATGGCGTGGAGATCTTCGATACCGAACGGCCCGGCAGGGTGATCATCACTGCAAAATAGGAGGCAATGGTGTAGATCCCCACCTCCGCCTCACCGAGATAGGTGTTGATGAAGAGCTTGTCAAGCGTGGTGAGGGTCATCGAGCTGACGCCTGTAAGTATGCCGAAAAGCGACAGGAAGATGATCTCCCGCTTCAGGGCTGAGGTGATGAAGCGGGGCTCTAGCCGGAAAGAGATCTCTCCCCTGATGAGCAGGCTGATTGTAATAACTATGAGGGGTACCCCCTGCGAGACCACATATCCGAACACATAGCCTCCGAAGTCGATCACACCCATCCAGAAGAGGCAGATCAGCACCAGGTTGAGCACCCTGAAGAGAAACTCTTTCAGAAAGGTTCCCAGCACCGCATCATATAAAACCTTGTTGTAGTTGTCGAGCAGATTGAAGAGGAGTGTGATAAGCAGCAGCGCAGGCAGGTAGAAAGAGTATTCCGAGATAAGAGGTGATCGTTCGAGGTTAACCGCCTCAAAGTGTGATGCATAAAACCTGAAGAAGATCAGCGCCCCAATGAACCCCGCAAGCGTGATGACCAGCGAGAGTCCGAGGAATCCGTGATGCTTCGTATTGCCATCCCTGAAATAGGGAAAGAGCCTGTTGATGACATTTGTAAAACCTAGGCTGGCGAACTGTGCCAGCATTGTGGCGAATGAGAGGAGCAGCTGAACCACGCCAATCTCACCGGTGGTGAAGATACGCGGTGAGAGCAGGATGATATTGACGAAGCCAAGTAGGGCACCCAGGTAAGACCATGCGGTCCCGCGTATTGTCTGCCTCTGTACTATGCCCATCTCGCTTTGCTGTTGCGGCAAATGTATAATAATATACTCATTTGATTTACGGATCAGTTGGTGTATTTTTACCGGATGAATTCAATCCCGGCCCGCGCCGGAACAATACCCGCCAATGAAACCGAGCACAATCAAAACAGTCTTCCCGCACCTTCTTGCCGTGCTGCTCTTCACCGTGGTCTCCTTTGCCTACTTTTTCCCGGTCCTTGAGGGCAAAAAGATCAACGCCCATGACACGAAAGTGTTTGAGGGCTCATCAAAGGAGATCATGGATTACCGTGCCAGGTACGGCAGTGAGCCGCTCTGGACCAATTCGATGTTCTCCGGAATGCCGGCATACATGATCTCTGTGAAATATCCAGGCAACCTTTTCAAGCACCTCGATGATTTCCTGAAGCTCTTCAAAACCCCGGTGGCTGCCCTCTTCCTCTCGATGCTCGGATTCTATATCATGCTGCTGCTCTTCAGGGTCAATCCCTGGCTGGCGATGGCGGGGGCGATAGCATACGGATTCTCTTCATATCTCTTCGTCAGCCTCTCGGCCGGACACAACACGAAAGCCTATGCCATGGCGTGGATGGCGCCCGTTATCGGATCGGTCGTCTACTCATTCAGGAAAAACCTCCTGGCCGGTACAGCCCTCTTCTCGCTCTTCCTTGCACTGCAGATAATGGCCAACCATATCCAGATAACCTATTATACTGGGCTCATTGTGCTGGTATTCGGCATCTTCGAACTGATACATTCGGTCAGGGAGAAGACTCTTCCATCCTTTGCCGGCAAGGTGGGCGTGCTGATTGCAGGGGTTGTTGTTGCGCTTCTGGTCAACTTTGCACCACTCTATTCCACATGGGAGTACAGTACCGAGTCGACCCGTGGCCGCAGTGAGCTGACACAGGCGGAGGGCATCAACGTGAAGGGTCTCGACAAGGAGTATATCACCCAGTGGAGCTATGGCATTGATGAATCCCTTACCTTCCTGATACCGAACTTCAGGGGAGGCGCAACCACCCCGTTCGCGGGCAGCTCTGAGACCGTCAAGGCCCTCAGGAAGAATAACCTGGCGCAGGCACAGGGACAGCTCTTCATGTACTGGGGCAGGCAGCCGGCAACCAGCGGACCGGTCTATTTCGGGGCGGTGGTGCTCTTCCTGTTTGTGCTGGGGCTGCTGGTCGTTGAGGGGCGTGAGAAGTGGTGGATCCTTACTGCCGCACTGCTCTCGCTGCTGCTGTCGTGGGGCAAGAACCTGATGCCCCTCACATCGCTCTTCATCGACTTTTTTCCGGGATATGACAAGTTCAGGGCTGTCTCCATGACCCTGGTGATGGCCGGCGTACTGGTGCCGTTGCTGGGTATACTGGCACTGCGCGATATCTGGTCAGGGGCAGTAAGCAACCAGAAAGCCATGAAGTCTGTACTCATCGCCGCACTGGTAACCGGAGGTCTGGCGCTCATCTTTTTCCTCATCCCGTCACTGGCCGGCTCATTCCTGCGACCCGATGAGCAGGCCCTGCCCGACTCGCTCAACTGGATCAGGGAGGCGATGGCTGCCGACAGGAAGATGATGCTGCGGGCCGATGCCATCCGGTCTGCACTGCTGATAGCCGCAGGCGCAGCACTGATATGGTTCGCCCTGAAAAATAAACTGAAGCCCCAGGTGGCCCTGGCCGGACTAACCCTGCTCTTCCTGGTCGACCAGATACCGGTTGATACCAGGTATCTGGGAAAATCCAATTTCGAAACAAAGAAAGATGCCTCCGGAGCCTGGGCTCCTACACTGGCTGACAGGGAGATACTAGCCGACAAGGATGAATACCGGGTACTCAACCTGACAGTATCTGTCTTCAATGATGCGTCGACATCATACCATCACCACTCAGTCGGCGGCTACAGCGGCGCGAAGATGAAGAGATACCAGGAGCTGATCGAAACCGGCCTTACCGATGATATCAACGCCCTGGTAACCGGCCTCAGGAGCCTTATCTCACTGGAAGAGACGGAAGCCGTATTCAAAAACCTGGGTATACTCAACATGCTTAATACCAGGTATGTAATTATCGAACCCTCCTCTCCCCCGCTGTTTAACCCGTATGCCGCCGGCAATGCATGGCTGGTAGACAGGGTCACCCTGGTGGAGAATGCCGATGCCGAGCTGGAGGCGATAAAGACCATCAACCCGAAGGAAGAGGCTGTGGCCGACCGGCGCTATGCAGACCTCATCACTCCTGCTGCCGGTACAGCCGCTCCCGGAGATACCATCTACCTTACATCGTATGAACCCAACCATCTGACATACCGATCTGCGCTCTCATCAGAAAGAGTTGCACTCTTTTCCGAGATCTATTACAAGTATGGTTGGAAGGCCTTCATTGATGATACTCCCGCTGACCACTTCCGGGCTGATTATGTCCTGCGGGCCATGACCCTGCCTGCTGGCGAGCATACCGTTACCTTCAGGTTTGAGCCCGACTCCTACCGCACCGGCAACCGGGTCTCCCTGGCCGGCTCCATTCTGCTGCTGGTACTGCTGGCTGCAGCTGCATACCCCCTGTTAAAGTCGCGGCAAGATGAGAAATGACCGGGAGAATGGTGTAGTATGTCCTGTCTGCAACTCTTCTGAGATTTCCGATCTCTTCACTGCCACTGATCACCTGGTGAGCGGAGAGGAGTTTCTCATCAGAAAATGCCGTGCCTGCGGCATGGGCTGGACAGTTGCTCCCCCGCCTGAGGAGGAAGCCGGTAAATACTACCTCTCAGAGGAGTACATCTCTCACACTGATATCACGAAGAGTCTGACAGACCGGCTATACCATCTTGCAAGGAGTGTTATGCTCAGGCGAAAGCGGAGAATGGTGGTATCAGCTCTGGGGATGACCACCGGTACCCTCACCGACATAGGCAGTGGCACCGGCTATTTTGCAGCCCATATGCAGACGAGGGGGTGGCAGGTAACAGCCATTGAGATAAGTGATGCTGCACGGTTATTTTCTGAAGAGCGATTCGGAATAAAAGCCTGCCCACCCGCTTGCATATCACAGATACCTCCGGACGCCACTGATTGTGTCACCTTCTGGCATGTGCTGGAGCATCTGTATGACCCGGCCTCATGGCTGTCAGAGGTGAGCAGGATTCTCTCTGCCGGCGGCAGGTGCATCATTGCACTGCCCAACTTCTCGTCTGCCGATGCCAGATGGTTCGGCAGGCGGTGGGCCGCCCTCGATGTGCCGAGACACCTGTGGCACTTCACACCGGAGGCAGTGAAGCTTCTTGCCGGGAACAACGGCTTCAGGATAGAGGCGATAAGAGCCCTCCCGCTCGATCTCTTCTATATCTCGATACTCAGCTACCGCAACAGCGGGACTCCCCTCCCGCTGCTCAGAGGCATGCTGACAGGCGCCTTCCTCATGCTGCGAAGCTGCCTCCGCCGGGGGAAAAGCAGTTCACTGGTCTATCTGATGTCTAAAGCTTCATAACCGGTAAAAGGTACTGAGGCTCATACAACCTTCCGCATCACCATTGAGAAGAGTCTCTATTAAACCCCTGGCGGAGTAGCCGACCGGAAACCAGGAGGTACTAAAGGCCTGCAATCGAAGGAGAATGTTGACAGCACAAAGGCCGCCCTGGTGACACAAGATACCTCTGAAAAGAGCAGAACTGCCAACAGCTGCCTGGCTCTGTTCCGTAAGCTGCATTACAACAGGAAATCCGTAATTCAATAGCGGTCAAGCCAGCGGTATTTCCTGGGGGCATCGCCGAATCTTGCTGCCACCAGGAACTCATGTGAGCCGTAGGTTGCCCTCTGTATCGAGTTCAGGGTGAAGTCGAATGAGTATCCGAAGAACATTCTGTCACGGCGCATACCTACGTTGGCAATTATTGCACTTCCCGTTCTGAAGGTGGCTCCGACCCATACCCGGTTGTCATAAGCCCAGGATACCCCCACATCAGCCTGTGGCCTGAGCTGCTCAGACATCCTGATCATGACTGAAGGCTGTATCACCGATTTATCGCCAGGCTCGAAATCGTAATTACCAAAGAGATAATAAGTACGATGGAGTTTCAGATCGCGGTATGCCTGGCTGCCAGGCCTGACAAATCCCTCCATCAGCTCCTGTGCAGAGAAGCCAATGGCGTACTGCCTGTTAAGCAGGAAAACCCCGAAATTGAAGTCAGGTACAAAAATACCCTTCCGGAAATCGGTGTTGAGCCAGGGCTCATCAGGATCTTCAAACTGAATCTGTCTCTGATCAATCTTGTAGTGATAACCGGTGAATGCCAGTCCGAATGAGAGCTGGGTCTCACCGTGCAGCCAAACATGGTACGCGTATGAGGTTGAAAAGCCTGTCCTTCGGACCAGTCCGTTGATATCTGAAAAGAGTGTTCCGCCCAGTCCGACCCGTCCTTCCTTTCGTGGGGTAAATGTCTTCTGATCAAAGAGGTTCTTGCCGATCGAGTATTTCTTCTTCAGAATACGTCCGTTCATACTCAGTGAATAGGTCTGGGGCGCCCCCTGGTATCCGGCCCACTGCTGCCTGGTGGTAAGGTTGATGCTGGTATATCCGTCACTGCCGGCCACTGCCGGATTGATGATATACTTATTGAAGATGTACTGGCTGTATATTGGCAGCTGCTGAGCCCTGAGCCCTGCTGTCATCATTATTGCCGCCACTATCAACAGTACTTTTTTCATCTCGTTTCCATTTCTATACAGTCCTACCTGATTATCTTATTATGGTTACATGTCCGACAATGGGTTTGCTGCCGTTGTGGAGGTCAATGGCATAGTGGTAGGAATCCATCGGCAGCTTCCTGCCATCGGAGGCCCGGCCGTCCCACGGCTGCGGATAGCCCCTCTCCGACTTCCAGACCATCTCTCCCCACCTGTTCAGTATGATCACCTCTGCATTGTGGTACAGCCCGATCCGGTCAATGTTCCAGTAATCATTGATACCATCACCGTTCGGTGAGAACGCGTTGGGTATGCCGACACAGATCGGATTCAATGCCTTGAGGTTAAGCGTATCTATGATCTTACAGCCGTTAAAGTCGCTGACCTCCACCCGGTAGATGCCCTGTACGAGGCCGGTAGCCTCCTGGGTGGTCTGTCCGTCACTCCACCGGAATGTATAGACTCCTTCGCCGCCTGACACCCCGGCAAAAATTCTGCCCTCTTCACTCTCAGGACAGTAAGGTGAAACCAGGCTGAAGTCGATCTTAAGCGGTGCAGGTTCGGTAAGGGTGAAGGAGGTATCTGTAACACATCTGTTGGCATCGGTTAGGATCACACCGTGCCATCCTGCAGGCAGGTTATCCCGCACTGCGCCCGTCTGTCCGTCAGACCACAGATATGCCGGAGTTCCGGCAGCATTAACCGCCGTAACGGCTACGCGACCTGATGATGCAGCATTACAGTTGATGTTGTATCCGCCGCCGTCACTCAGCCCGATATTCAGGATCATACTCAACGGGCCCGGTGAAAGCATCTGTATATCCTGTGTAACGGTACAGAGGTGCCGATCGGTTACGGTTACTCTGTAAGTACCTTCCACAAGATCACCTATTGAATCTGTTCCCGTAACCAGCAGTCCGCCAGGCCTTGTCCATGAATATGTATAGGGTGCGGTACCCGTCTGCGGGATTACCTTCAGCCAGCCGTCACTCCTGCCCAGGCAGCTGATATTAAAGCCGTTGTAGTCTGATGCCAGGAAGTTGAGCGAGAGCGGCTCAGGCAGATTGAGGATTGCCTCTGCTCCGGTAGTACACCCATATGCATCGGTAACGGTCACATTATAGGTTCCGGGGGTAAGCGAGGAGATATCTTTCTGAGCTGATGTGAAGCCTGAAGGACCTGTCCATGAGTAAGTGTAGGGAGCACGGCCGCCCGTTGCGGTAAGCTCTATGGCGCCGTCATCGTTTGCCGGTGCATTCAGGCAGGTTATGTCTGAAACGGACAGCTCAGCCCTGAGAGGATCGGGTTCAGTGAGAGTGATGGTACGGCTGTTGGTGCATCCATTGAGGTCGGTCACCTGCAGATGGTAGGTGCCAGCGCCGACCGTGAGATCCTCGTCACTGCCGGTCCATCCCGGGTCGTTAGCCCGGGTCCATTTGAATGTATAGGTACCGTCGCCGCTTCCGCCGGCAACAGTGATATCAATGGTGCCGTCATCACCGTTGCAGGCAATGTTATATGCGCCATCAACCGTCAGGGAGAGATCGACGGCGATGCTCAGCGAGTCAGGCTCAGTCAGGGTGAACTGGTATGGCCTGTGACAGCCATTTGCATCAACCACCGAAAGGAAATAGATTCCGGCAGAGAGACCGGTGACTGAAGGCGTGTCGGCAGCAAAGAGGCCGGGGCCGGTCCAGTTGTAGGTATAGGGCCCGTTTATATTGTTGAACCGCAGATTAATGAACCCATCGCTACCACCATGGCATGATACCTGGTAATTTCCGTCAGCACTCAGGGAGATCTCTGAACTGATCAGATCAATACCTTCAGGCTCAGTAATCGTCTCTGTGAAATGGAACTGGCAACCCAGCCTGTCAGTCACAGTGAGGGTATAGGTTCCTGCCGGAACGTCCTCGAGCACCTCCCCGGTTGAGAGTATGTTGCCGTCAGAGTCGGTCCACTGATAGGTGAATGGCTTACGGGAAGTCGTGGCAATAACGGTATCACTGCCATTCATGTAGTAGCTGTAGATATCTTTTACGGCAATGCGCCCGGTGCTGTATCCGATACATTCAACATTATAGTCACCGTAAACCGACTTCTCCAGGCTTGCCACGGTTGCCGGCGCGTCATAGAGTGTTCTCAGGAAGTCTTTCCTGCACTTGTTGGCATCTACCACAGTGACACGATAATTGCCAGGCTTGAGATTCCCAATGGTAATGGGATCACCTAGTGGCGGCATCAGGCCCTGGCTGACAGTATCCACCTCATCTCTTACCAGGTAGTAGGTATAGGGTGGTGCCTTGCCTTCAGTCAGAGCCATTATGAGCCTGGCGTTTTCAGCTCCCGGACAGGAGATGAACGCATCAAAATAGAGGGCAATGTCTGTATAAGGTGCCATGAGATTGAGCCATGCCGAGCTGTTACATCCCAGGCTGTCGGTAACCTTCGCAGTATATAAGCCCTGCATCCTGTCATCAACAATGAACAGGTTGTTCCCGGCATCAGCCCAGTGGTCAGGTCCGGTCCACTCAACCCACAACTGATCAAATCCCTTTGCGTGGATTATCTCAAGTGTGCCGTTCTGCCCGCCGTCACAGGTGATCGAGTCACGGATCTCAAGCGACTGCAGTGGATGAGCATGGACCTTTACTTCAACCGTTTCTGCCGGTCCGTCAGAACAGCCTGAACCAGCTACCCTGGGGGTTATATGGAAGAAGACCGACTGCACCGTATCGCTCTCGTTGGTGTAGGGGAACTGCAGCCTCGTAGCGGGAGCCACCCCGGATTGCGGATCCCGATCGCCGCTGACAATAGCAGTTGAGGCCGTAGAGCTTATGGTGTAATCGAACTCATTCACTCCGTAGCGCATCACGGTCGGGCTGAGCAGTTCGATAGCGATATCATCACCATAGCAGATATGAGGCTTGATATTCAATGGTGTGGCTCGCGGCGTCGGATTGACCCATACGGTGACACTCTGGCGGGGGCCTTCGCATTTCTGGTTGCCATTGACATCAAGGGTTACAGGTCTTACCTCATAGGTCACCGTCCTGACTGTATCACCTGAATTGGTAAGGGCATCATCAATCAGATCCGCAACGGTCAGGCCGGTTCTCCCGTTATGGCCGGATATATCAGGATGTCCGCCTGTAGCTGTCACATTGAACTCAACACCCCGGTAGGCATTGGTGATTGTAGAAATACCTATGCTTACACTTTCTCCATTGCAGAGGTTGTCATCAGCAAGGTCAAGTGAGACCACAGGCGTAGGATCGACGTGTATATTGACCGTCACCTCCACTCCATCCATACAGGTCGGATCACCCGGTTTGCCCTGGATATAAGGCCTGAAATGGTATGTTACAGTATGATAGCTGTTGGTGCCGTTTATAAGCTGGTCAGAAAGCTCCTCAACGTGCCTCTGACCGTCGGTAAGCATACCGCTTACACCGGCAGGATAAGTTACCTCGAGGTTATACATCACCTCACCACGTGAAATGACCAGGGAATCTATTGCGAACTTGACGGTCTCACCATTGCAAAGGAGAGTATCCACAACGTCTACCGAGATCCTCGGTACCGGCTGCACCCATATAATCTGATCATGGGTGGTGACATTGCCGCAGTTATCAGTAACAATCCAGGTCCTGGTGATAAACCCTACTTCATCCACAGTACCCATACTATCCTCATTATCACTATATGATGGAATAAGCAAGACAGTGCAATTGTCAGAGGCGTCTATCACTTCGCCGGTATTGACAGGATCCCTGTCAAAGTCACCGCTTATGTCACGGCAGATAGTGATTTCCTCAGGAGCCGTAAATTCCGGAGGCGTCTTGTCACCGCCACTGTAGGTGATAGTGGGTGAAGGCAATACCTCATTGCCACACTTGTCAAAAACACGGTAGGTGTACGTAACACTCCAGCTGCAGTCATCCCCGGTGGCAGAGCCAGACTTGGTGACAGTAATAGCGCCTCCGCAGTTGTCCGTGTAAAGCAGGGCTATATCAGACTCACCCGGACCCGCCGGAATGTCCCCAAAACAAAGATCCATATCACTCTGACCCGCAGGGAACGTACCGGTAAGAACAGGAGGAGTCTTGTCTCCGCCACTGTAGGTGATAGTGGGTGAGGGCAATACCT